>JALHRJ010000001.1:0-91429 GCA_022841475.1 Cyclobacteriaceae bacterium
GAAGAAATTGTAGCCAAAACATTCAAAAATATTGAAGACGAAATCATTGAGATTGGCGAACGCACAATCATTGATCTGGGCATTCATGGACTTGCACCAGAATTGGTGAAAATGGTTGGACGTATGCGGTATCGTTCTTCCTACGGACAGAATCTTCTTCAACATTCACGCGAAGTAGCTAACCTTTGTGCTATCATGGCTGCGGAGCTTGGACTTAATGTTAAACAAGCTAAGCGCGCAGGATTGCTACACGACATTGGTAAAGTATGGCCCGAGGAATTAGAGAAGCCACACGCCATTGTAGGTATGGAGCTTGCCCAGAAATACAAAGAGCATCCGGTTATTTGCAATGCCATAGGGGCTCACCACGATGAAATTGAGATGACCAGTATCATATCGCCCATCGTGCAGGCATGCGATGCTATTTCAGGAGCAAGACCCGGTGCCAGACGTGAGGTAATGGAGCAATACATCAAGCGATTGAAAGAACTTGAGAGTGTAGGGTTGAGCTTTGACGGTGTTGAAAAATGCTATGCCATTCAAGCAGGAAGAGAATTGCGTGTCATGGTAGATGCTGAGAAAGCATCGGATGAACGGGCTGCTCAACTTAGCTTCGATATCTCGCAGAAAATTGAGAAGGATATGCAATATCCGGGGCAGATTAAAGTAACTGTAATCCGGGAGATGCGCAGTGTTGCTTACGCTAAATAAATTTCAAATGCTGAAATAAAAGTGGAAGCTGTCTTAAAAGTCAATTAAAATGAAATATCATTCGGGCCCTGCCTGCTCCGCCAAATGGCGGATTCGGCATAGGCAGGCTTTGAGCCGGAATCTCATTCTACCTAACAAGTCTGGGATCGCGGGTCAATGCCCGCGATGACCGGTTGACTTTTTAGACAGCTCTATTTCGATCACATTCTATTCTCTCTTCTTGTATCTTTGCAAATATTTCTTTTAACGGTAAGATTCAATTTTTTTTCATTGGTTAACTTTATCTGATGAAGCTAACGAGCATAAGGCATTAGCATGATACTAGTAAAGAAGGTAAATGTAGGTGCACTCCTGCTCATTCTCTCACATTGCGCTCTCCAGGGACAAACCCTGCAACAAGATTCAATCATCGCTGAATCTGCGCTTCGCTCAACCATCAAATTATATGATCTGGCGATGGGTGAAAATTCTCATTTATACAACGGAAGAGAATTTATCAATCCTTTTGAACGAAAAGAAGCGAACGGACATATCTATTATATTACAGATGAGTGGCAGGATGGGTTTATCTATTATGCCGGGCAATTGTATGAGCATGTATCACTCCGCTTTGATGTGTTTCAGAATAAGGTTATTGTAGAACATCCGAGAAGTCATCGCGAAATTGAACTTGATTCTAAAAAAATCAGCTCCTTCGGATTAAATGGGCTAAAGTTTGTTCGCCTAATCTCGCCCACAGAAGGATTCTATGCTGAAATCTACAAGGGTGAGGTTAAGGTTTATATCTGGCATTATAAGACTCTCAAAGAGAACACCGAAGGGAAAACAATGGTGAGGGAATTCCCAGCAAAGGAAAAAGTCTACATTCTCAAAGATGAAACATATCATCTGGTTAGTACACAATCAGCGATCTTATCAGTATTTAAAGAACGAAAAAGTGAATTGAAAAAACTGATTAAAGAAGAAAGGCTCTCATTCAAGGCGAATAAAGAATATACACTTAGTAGAATGGCACGCTATTATGATCAATTGAACGCGGATAAATGAAACTCGTGAAAGCCTTTCTGTTATGTATGCTTCTTTCCGTGATAATTCTTCCTGCGTATAGTCAGCAGGAACAACTGTTAAGTATCGAATTGAGCAATCAACCCATTCTAAAACTTGTTGAGACTCTGGAGCAAAAAAGTAACTATCGCTTCTTTTTTAATCCCAAGGTAGTTGATAGTCTAAGCGTAACGATCTCTGCCACCAATAAAACGATCAACGAAATCCTGGATGAAGTTTTTCGCAGTTCCAACTTCCGGTATGCTGTGGATGAAAATCAATACATCTATATAACCTTGCAAGAACCCATTTTAACTGACTTGCCCTCCGATTTTTTTACTGGAATAGGATCCTCATCGGATAGCCTCAAAAGAAGAATTGACAATTCCCGATTTGAAGAAGCTGAGAAAGTTAAAGTTCAAAAACTCACTACCATTGGGGTGCGGGGTGCAACGAATAAACCAACGGCCAGCATTGCCGGATACATACGCAATTCCAAATCCGGAGAGCCTGTGATAGGCGCTTCCGTTTTAATTGAATCCCCCTTGATTGGAGTAGCTACGGATCCTAACGGCTTTTACTCTATTACATTGCCGAAAGGAACACACCAGTTAAAAATCCGCAGCATGGGAATGAAAAGTCTGGAGCGAAACGTACTCCTGCATTCGGATGGAAAACTCAATATTGAAATGGAAGAAGATGTCTTACCCTTAAAGGAAGTCATCATTGAATCAGAAAGAGACGAACGGGTTTTGGGCATGCAAATGGGATTGGAAAAAATCGATATTAAAACATTAAAGCAAATACCTCTTGCCCTTGGCGAGGTGGATGTTTTAAAAGCAATCCTGACGTTGCCAGGAGTACAATCCGTGGGCGAAGGTACGGTTGGCTTTAACGTTCGCGGTGGGGCCACCGATCAAAATCTGATCTTATTTAATGACGCTGCCATATACAATCCTTCGCACTTGTTTGGTTTCTTCTCTGCATTTAACCCGGATCTTCTTAAGAATGTAGAATTATATAAAAGTGGAATCCCCGCTGAATATGGTGGACGAATTTCTTCCGTGCTTGATGTAACAACCCGGGAAGGGAATAAAAAGAAGTGGGCAGGTTCGGGTGGCATAAGTCCGATAACCGGTCGGTTTGCGTTAGAGGGTCCTATTATAAAAGATAAAAGTTCCTTTCTACTTGGTGGTCGTTCAACGTATTCAGATTGGCTACTCCAACAAATTCCATCAAGCACATTAAAAAACAGTGAAGCTTCCTTTTATGACTTGAATTTGAATATCAGTCATGAAATAAACAGCAAGAACAGTATTTACCTATCTGGCTATTTAAGCAAAGACCGCTTTAAGTTACAAAGTGATACAGCCTATAGCTATAGTAATCAGGCGCTCTCTGCCAAGTGGAGACACATCTTTGGAAATAGGTTCTTTGCCGTTTTCACGGGTAACTTTAGTGGTTACGATTACACCATATCCAGTGCTAATAATCCGGTCAATGCATTTGACCTATCCTACTCTATAAAACAAGTTCAGGGAAAAGCTGATTTCAACTATTTCCTGAATGCAAAGCACACGATCAATTTTGGAGCGGGCGTAATACGTTATCAACTGGCTCCCGGAACCCTTACCCCGGGTGGAGAGGAATCCTTAATAATTCCTGATGTTTTACAGGACGAGCAAGCGATTGAAAGCGCTATATACCTGGGTGATAACTTTGAAATCAATCCCGACCTATCTTTGTATGCGGGGCTCCGCTATTCTTTTTTTCAAAACAACGGCCCACGCGATTTATTTATCTATCAACCAGGCAGCCCACGAGATGTAACTTCAATTATTGATACAGTCTCCTATGCTGCAGGGCAAAAATTATCCACTGCAGGCGGCCCTGAGGTGCGGGTATCGGTTCGTTACCGTCTTGCAACAAATGCCTCCCTTAAAGTTAGCTACAACCGAACTCGCCAATACATACAGATGCTTTCGAATACTACAGCCATTGCTCCGACTGACATTTGGAAACTTAGCGATCCTTATATTAAGCCTCTAATTGGGGATCAGATTTCGGCAGGCTTCTACTATAATTCAAAGCGAACATCTTTTGAAACCTCCGTGGAGGCGTATTATAAGGTAATGGAAAACTTCCTTGATTATAAAGGTGGAGCCGAGCTAATTTTAAATCATCACATAGAAACTGATGTGCTGAATGCTTCGGGCAAGGCCTATGGGGCTGAGTTTATGATCAGGAAATCGAGTGGGAAACTCAATGGATGGCTTAGTTATACCTACTCACGATCATTATTGAAAACGGCCGGCAACTCTGACGCTGAAACCATCAACCGAGGTGAATATTACCCCAGCAATTATGATAAACCACATGCCGTAAACTTTATTGGAAACTATAAATTCAACCGTAGATTAAGTTTTTCTCTTAATGTAGTTTACAGTACAGGAAGACCCATCACATTACCGATCTCAAAATATACAATCGATGGAGCTGAAAGACTTCTCTATTCGGATCGCAATCAATTCAGAATCCCGGATTATTTCCGAACCGATTTTTCATTTAACCTGGAAGGTTCTCATAAAATGAAAAAACTCGCGCATAGTTCGTGGAGTTTTTCCGTCTATAATCTCACCGGGAGACGAAATGCATACTCGGTATACTTCACAACCGAAAATGGTGTGGTGAAAGGCTACAAACTATCAATTTTTGGTAGTCCTATTCCTACTATAACCTATAATTTTAAATTCTAACCGAAATGAAGAAACTCTTATTTATAGGAATTCTTCTGGTCGGGTGCATCGATCCTTACTCGCCCCCTGAAATTGAACAAGCAGAAGCCGCGCTTGTCATTGACGGATTTATTAATCTGTTTGATAAGAGTACAATAAAACTTAGCAGAACTCAAAACCTGGCTGATACGAATGCTCCTGTGCAAGAGGTGGGCGCCACCATGTGGGTGGAAGATGAGCAAGGAACAAAATTCTTTTTATCCGAAGAAAGTGCTGGCGTGTATACCTTACCCGTTCAATCTTTTATAGACAGTAGATACCGATTGCATATTGTTACATCCAACTCAAAAGAATATGTTTCCGCGTTTGAACGCGCCATGATTAGTCCTCCCATTGATAGTGTTAATTGGTCATTCACTGATGATTTAGGTGTTCAACTCTATGTGAACACTAATAACACAGAAAGTCCACAAGGGTTTTATCGTTGGACGTTTGAAGAAACATGGCTGTATACCTCCGCATTTCAATCCACGTATGTGTATAATGTGCAATCACGGAGTGCTGAAGTAAGAACAGATGACATCTACAATTGCTGGAGAACGGGTAACTCAAGTGATGTACTTATTGAGTCAACTACCCGCTTTAGCGAAAACCGGGTTAGTGAATATCCGCTTACCTACATAAAACAAAGTGATGAACGTATCCGATATAAGTATAGTATTCAAGTAAAACAATACTCAATAACACAAGATGCTTTTAACTACTGGCAACAAATAAAAAAGACAACAGAAGATCTGGGAACATTATTTGGTCCCCTTCCCTCGCAAGTGACCGGAAACTTCAGATCTATCTCCAATCCATCCGAACCTGTAATTGGCTATTTTGCGATCGGATCATTTACTTCGAGTCGAATTTTTATTCCATGGCAGGAACTTATTACACCGCCTTTTTATGATACGCCCTATCAAGGCTGTGAAACCTACGAACTTTTTAATGCCAATGTATCGAGTTTTAGTGGTCCTTACTTATTAACGTATGGCATACCCAATCCCAATGGTCCGGGAATTATAGGTTACTATTATGGATCTGCATCCTGCGTAGATTGCCGTCTAAGCGGAGGAGTGAATGTTAAACCTGATTTTTGGGAGTGATGAAAAGAATCATACTGTTTTGTCTTCTCCTTTTGCCCGAAATAGGTCTTGCGCAATTACAACTGGATCAATTTGTAAAAAATGCAAACCACTATAATGCAAGACGTCTTCAAGAAAAAGTTTTTGTCCATCTTGATCGCGTATTCTACGTTGCAGGAGAAACTGCCTGGTTTAAGGTTTACCTCGTTGACGGATACATACATCATCCTAGTAATAGTAGTAAGGTAGCTTACGTTGAAATTCTGGATGAAACTAACCAACCTCTTATTCAAACAAAAGTGAGTCTGATGAATGGGGTCGGTCATGGGAACGTAGTATTTCCCGCGGCCCTAAGTTCGGGTAACTACAGACTAAGAGCCTATACACATTGGATGAAAAATTTTAGTCCTGAACAATATTTCCATCAATTCATAACCGTGGTAAATGTATTTCGAAGACTAGACGAAAAAGTTAACTACGTGAACCCTAAACTGGACATTCAATTTTTTCCGGAAGGCGGACAATTAATAGACGGAATACAGAGTAAAATTGCTTATCGGGTCGTGGATGCCACTGGGAAAGGAGTTTCTTTTGCGGGTTCAATTCTTTCTGCGAAAGGAGATACGGTTGTACGTTTTAAATCTCTTAAATTTGGTTTAGGAAATTTTTATCTCACACCGGATGTCTCCGAACAATATCAGGTAGTTATTGAAGATGAAAAAGGATTACGAGTTCAAACAACCCTTCCATCCATTCAATCAATTGGATACACGCTTCAGGTAAGAGATACCTTAGAAAATAGTATCCATGTAAAAATTAGAGAACAAGGGAACAGAAATTCATCCCCGGTTATTTACCTGATTGGTCATACTCGGCAAACCATCAAGGTAGCGAGTTCTCATTCATTAAAAGATGGCAACGCTAGCGTCATTATTTCCAGAGATATTTTAGGTGAAGGAATCTCGCATCTGACAATTTTCAATTCTGAATTTAAGCCTCTGTGCGAACGCCTGATTTTCAATCGTCCCGAAAATAAAATTTCTTTAAGTACTACGACCGATCTTCCGGAATACGACACCCGCTCTAAAATAAAACTGACCATCAATACAGATAAAATTGAACATGATACACTCAATCTCTCTGTTGCGGTCTTTAAAATGGATTCTCTGCAACAATTTTACCCAAACGATATTCAAAGTTATTTATGGCTAACGAGTGAATTAAATGGGCGCATTGAATCACCCGAATATTATTTAACCCAGGATGCGTACACTACGGGTGCCGTTGATAATCTTATGCTCACCCATGGCTGGAGCCGATTTACCTGGAAGGATATAGTAGAAGATTCAAAAAGTCCGATTCGTTTTTTGCCGGAATATCGAGGACATCTGATCTCGGGCAAGATAGTGGATCGGGTTAATGAAAAACCTATACCGGGTGTTATCACGTATTTATCTGCCCCCGGCAAAAAAATTCATGCGTATGAATCTGTAAGTGACGCACAGGGTAATGTTGTTTTTGAAACCAGTGAATTTTATGGGAAACGGAAACTTATAGTTCAAACATCCCAATCGGATAGTCTGGTACGCATCGAATTAGTTTCACCCTTCTCAACGCAATTTTTAACTTCCAAAGTTCCTTCCATTAACCTTACTGACAAACTTGCAAAGCAACTCACTACCCGGAGCATTTCGATGCAGATAGATGATGCGTTTAAAAAACAAAATACCATAACCTCATTATCACTATCCGATAGTTCATCCTTCTACGGACAGCCCTCTGAACATTATAATCTTGATGATTATACTCGCTTTCCGCTGATGGAGGAGGTAATCAGAGAATATGTTAAAGGCGTTCGGCTACGAAAAAATGATGATAAGTTCATCTTCAAAGTACTTAATACATCTAATAACACGGTGTTTGACAGAGAACCACTGGTTTTACTCGATGGGGTTCCCATTTTTAATACACATCAACTCATGGCCCTCGATCCGCTCAACGTGCAGCACCTTGACGTTATTACAAATAAATATTTGCTGGGCTCGCTGACTTTTGACGGGATTGTAAGTTTCAGAACGTATCGTGGTGACTTGGGGGGCTATCAATTTAGCCCGAAGACCTTGCAATTGGATTATGATGCACTGCAGGCACAAAAGGAATTCTTTTCGCCACGCTATGAAACCCAGCAGCAAAAAGAAAATCGAATACCGGATGCCCGGCACTTGCTCTATTGGTTACCGAATCTGAAAGTTTCGGACCAGGATCAATCTTTGGATTTTTATTCATCTGACCAACCTGGATTTTATCAGGCCGTAATCCAAGGTATCTCTATGAATGGTAGTCCGGTTTTTAAAACCCATTCGTTTACGGTTAAATCCAAACGGTAAAATTCAAAGTTTCAATCGGTATAGAAATAAAGTCTTTGTTTGGATTTCATAATCCGGAACGATATAGGTTAATTCGAAAAATTTTTACCCCTCGTGACCCCACCACGCATTGCTGTCAAGCTGATCTTTTTTATCAACGGCTTTGTTCACGCTAACCTTGCCGCACGATTTCCAAAAATTCAGGAACTGTTTTCCATTGACAACGGAATCCTTGGATTTGTTTTATTGGCAACTTCAGTGGGTGCACTCATTGCCATGCCCTTTACGGGCTGGCTTATTATGCGCAATGGAAGCAGACGCATTACAATTATTTCTGTTTTTGTCTACTGTATTGTTGTTCCGCTGGTGCCTCTCATGCCTGGACTAGCCGGACTTGTTTTTATATTTTTTAGTATGGGCTTAACCGCGGGCATGTTGGATGTTTCTATGAATGCCCAGGCTGTGATGGTAGAGCAACAACATGGTAAACCCATCATGACTTCTTTTCACGCGCTTTTTAGTATTGGCATGGTGGCGGGTGCCGGATGTGGAGCGTTATTTATAAAGTTAAACACAACGTTATTTACACATTTCAGCACAGTTATTGGATTAAGCTTGTTAGGTGCAGCATGGGCGCGATATCATCTTATTCACGATAAACCCAAAGACAAAATAGCGGAAGGCCCTGCCTTTCGCTTACCCAACGCAGCCATGGTAAGCATTGGGGTAATTGCGTTTTGTTGTATGCTTGGCGAAGGTGCTATGGCAGATTGGAGCACAAATTATATGGAAAATATTGCGCATGCAGATAAGGCATTGGCACCGATTGGTTTATCTGCTTTTGCACTGGCGATGACCATTGGTAGATTATTCGGTGATTCCGCACGGATTCGTTTTGGTGATCGGAATCTGATGATTGGGTGTGGTTTAATTTCTACTATTGGTCTCCTGTTAACACTCATTTTTATTCATCCCTTTGCCGTAATTGCCGGCTTATTTGTTACCGGTATCGGCTTATCATCCATTGTGCCGATTGCTTATAGTATTGCGGGCAACACAAAAGACCTTCCGCCTGGTGTAGGCCTTGCCATGGTAACTACCGTGGGCTACTCAGGATTTTTGTTCGGTCCACCCTTGATTGGTTTATTTGCCGACTTGTATTCGCTACGGATCTCGTTGGGTTTGGTCGTAATTCTGTTTGTGATTATGACGATATTGAGTGCCCGGTATAAATCATAATTTCACTAGCATGAATATAACCCAGATTGAGCACGGATCGAAAGGCGCTTTTGTAATTATAGAAAACAACGAGCGTCTGGCAGAGATGACTTACTCCAAAGCCGGAGACAAACTTATCATCATTGACCACACGGAAGTTTCTGATGTGTTGAGAGGAAAGGGAGCCGGCAAACAATTAGTAAGTGCAGCTGTTGAGTTTGCTCGAAAACAAGGCGTGAAAATTCTTCCGCTCTGTCCTTTTGCAAAGGCAATCTTCGACAAAACTCCAGCCTATAAAGATGTGCTGAACACCTGATTTAATCTCGGTTCATGCCGCTTATTCCATCCTCCACATACCGCGCACCTTTCTATCTCTTCAACGGGCATGTAGAAACAATTATTCCCAGCATCTTCAGACAACTGCCGGGAATTTATGATCGCGAGCGAATTGATTTACCTGATGGTGACTTTCTTGATCTGGACTGGCTTGCTATTGGAAATGATAAACTCGTAATTATTTCACACGGCCTGGAAGGTAATAGCGAGCGTCATTACGCGAAAGGTATGGCTACTTACTTTCATCGCCATGGCTGGGATGCTGTAGCGTGGAATTGTCGTGGTTGTAGTGGAGAAATGAATCGGTTACCCAAGTTCTATCATCATGGGGCAACCGAAGATCTTGCCGCGGTAATCGATCATGCTATTCAAAAGAAATATTCGCACATTGCGTTGGTGGGCTTTAGTATGGGCGGTAGCATGACATTGAAATATCTGGGTGAGCGAAAAGTCATGCGCCCTGCAATAAAATCAGCTACCGTGTTCTCCGTTCCCTGCGATTTAGGATCGAGTGCGCGTGAGTTGGATAAACCCAACAAGAAATTTTACCTCAACCGGTTCTTAAAAAAACTGGAGAAAAAAATCCGCGATAAAGCACAACTCTTTCCTGACATTATTTCGGCCACAAATTTTCACCTTATAAAATCCTTTCGGGAATTTGACAATCGCTACACAGCTCCTTTGCATGGTTTTAGAGATGCTGATGATTTTTACGAACGAGCCTCTTCAAAAACATGCATCGCATCAATTCAAATCCCCACCCTTATTGTTAATGCGCTCAACGATCCGTTTTTACCTGAAGCATGCTATCCGGTTGAGATTGCCAAAACACATGAGTATGTTCATTTAGAAACACCAACACGCGGTGGACACGTTGGTTTTTCACTTGGTAAAACTGAAAACTGGATGGAAGTGCGGGCCTTAGATTTTTTAACTTCGCACTACCTTCAAGTTTAATTTTTGTGAATTTTGTATTCGCGAAAATTGAACCCAATTAGTTTTAGTATCTTGATGAACTAAATAAATCAATTTATGAAACTCCTCACCTTCTTATTTGTGATCATTTGTTCAGGCAGTTTGTTAGCCCAACAATCCAATGAAGTGATCGATTTAAAAAAACATAAAATTGTAATGCAGTTCAGCAACAGCGATTCTGCTTCACAAGCTTCCGTAGTAGGACAAGTAAAAAACATCCGCACAGCCTGGCCGAATGCCCAGATTGAAGTAGTGTGTCATGGACCCGGATTGGATTTGCTTGTGGCCTCTAAATCAAAAGCGGCCCATCAGGTAGCTGAGTGGAGTGGTAAAGGAGTAGTCTTTGCTGCTTGCGGCAATACCATGAAAAGAAAAAATCTTAAAAAAGAGGACCTGCTTCAAAGCGGGGTAGTTATACCCTCAGCCATGATTGAACTAACACTAAAACAAGAGAAAGGATGGGCTTATGTGAAAGGTGCTCACTAATGTTTATCCTGGTCTTCAAATCTCATACTCATCCTTATAGTTGCCAATATGAATCTCGCTGCTGCTAATCTTCTTCTTATGGTGGATGTAATTAAAAACACCATAGACTAATAGTATACCCGAAACTAAAAATAATACAACTTGAAGGATCAATCCGTTTTCAATTAATAATACACTCTTAATACTTAGGCCTGCTACAAGAAAATACATAGAAGACCTTAAGAAAGCCAGAAAGGTTGTTTGATTGGCAAGCACGGTTCGCTGCAATGCAAGTTTCTCTCTTATAATTAAATCCTTATTAATGTTACTTTTGTCGGTCATTGATAAAATTTATCAGCAATTTCTTAACTCTTTATCATCGTCAACATCATCTTGAACCGCTCAATTGCCTTAAGCGCGTGCGGTACGGTAGCAGGCATGATTATACATTGGTTGGTTTGTAAAATGAAGCTATTGCCACCAATGGTAATCTCTGCCTTGCCATCGAGAATCTGAACGACTGCATCAAAAGGTGCTGTATGCTCCGACAATCCTTCGCCCGCGTCAAAAGCAAACAAAGTCATATTACCGGATTGTTTTTTAACAATTGTTTTACTTACTACCGCACCCTCTGCATAGTCTACACTTTCTGCTGCGTTGAATATTTTTGATACATCTATTAAATTACTCATAATTCATTTATTTAGTTTCCATCCTGGTCCTCTTACCACACGGCCGGGAGTTGCTCCTGTATGTTCACCGTCTTGCAAAACCTGCGTGCCATTCACAAACACGTGCACCATGCCCGTACTATATTGATGTGGATCCTCAAACGTTGCATGATCCTGAATTTTTATCGGATCAAAAATCGCAAGATCGGCATAATATCCCGGAGTGAGTTGGCCGCGTTTCTTAATTTTTAAATTGGAAGCAGGTAACGAAGTAAGTTTTCGAATGGCCTCCTCTAAAGGTATAACTTTTTCATCACGTACATACTTACCCAACAATCGCGAAAAATTTCCATATGCCCTGGGGTGTGTGCTCGATTTTAAAAACACTCCTTCTGTTGCTGGCGATTCCGCATCCGATCCAAAACTTAAATAGGGCAAAGCAATTTGTTGTTTAATGTTTTCTTCACTCATCATAAAATAAGCTGTGCCCACGCGGGTGCTATCGGCAATCACTAAGTCCATGGCTGTTTCTTCCGGACTCTTGCCATATATTTTTGCAACTTCGGCTAAGGTCTTGCCGGTAAAACGCTTCAGCGAATCATTCGCAAATCCTAACAACAAAACCCGGTCGGGGCTACCCGCCATCAGCAACAGGTTCTCCCATTTATCAGAAGGTTTGTGCATTTCATCCAAGGCCTTCTTTCTAACTTTAGGATCTTGCAATCGTTTTATCCATTGTTTGATTCCGCCTTCCTGCACCCATGGCGGCATGGAAGCATCCAGTCCTGTTGCTCCTGCGGGATAGGTATACATATCCGCTGTAATTTTTAATCCGACAGCATTAGCCGCATCAATTTTAGCCAGCACCGAATCCAGTTTCCACCAGTTTTCTTTACCCGCCATTTTTAAATGATAAATTTCTGCGGGCAACTTTCCTTCGCGCGCGATACGAATGGTTTCATCCACGGCTCCGAAAATATTGTTGCCTTCGCTACGCATGTGGGTGATGTACATGCCTCCATACTCGCCCGCTACTTTACACAACTCAATCAACTCTTCGGTAGAAGAATAATTGGCGGGTGCATAAATCAACGAAGAGCCCACACCCAACGCACCTTCTTCCATCGCGGTCTTCACCAAAGCTTTCATACGCTCCAGTTCTTCGGGTGTTGGCAGTCGATTGGCATATCCCAATTCATGAATGCGTACACTGGTGGCGCCAATAAACGAAGCTACATTGGGCGCTACACCTCTCCGCTCCAGCGATCGCAGGTATTCGTCTAATGTGGTCCAATCAACTTCGTATTTCCAATCGGGGTTGCGTTTCATCTCCGCCTGAATGTCTTCCTTCATCTGATCATTCAGTGGGCCCATACTTGAACCTTCGCCAAACACTTCCAACGTTACCCCTTGCCGAATGTCAGCCTGCGATTTCCCGTCAAGAATCAGAGACTCCGTGGCCCAACTCAACATATTAATAAATCCAGGAGCCACCGCTAAGTTAGACGCATCGATTTCCGTTTCTGCAACTGTTTGTGACAGATCGCCAATAAAAACAATTGTATCAGCATTGATGCCTATATCAGCTACAACACCGGGGCTCCCAGTTCCGTCATAGACGGTGCCCCCGCGAATGATGATCTGATACTTTTGCTTTTGACAGGAATTGAAAATAATGATTACGAGTAGAATGAGGGGCAGGCGTTTCATGGGGCTAATTTTCTATGAAGGTAGAAAAGATAATCCCAAATCAAATAATATCATAGCCACTAAGACACCAGGACATTAAGAAAACGGATGGATTCTGACCTCTATTCGAAATAAAAAATAAGCAGGCCCAATAATCTCTTAATGCATGTTATTAATTCGCCACCATCCACCCAAACAGGCCTAGCAAAATTAGAAGATGAACGATCAACCAAACGCGTTGATAGAGTGGTCGCTTGTTCCACGGCACGGATTGATCGAAAGGATCGAATACTAATGCAATACCCAAGTTGGCAACAGCACTGCCCAAATCTTTGGAAATAAATAGAAAGTAAAGGCTTACTAATACAAAGGCTCCATAACCCCAGCGGTTGAACTTAAAGGAAGAAGTTTTTACCTGCGAATTGTCTGTTGTGCTCATACCGATACTATTTTAAACAATAAGTATCAGCCGGGGCCACAGAATTACAGCAACGTAAATTTATTTTATAACAGGATATTTAAATGTTGATTTTAATGGGATGCGCTTACCCCCTGCCTGGGATGCGCGGGCAGCTTCCATGATTTCCAACACATGCAAGGCATGTTCGGCAGCAATCAAAGGCTCTGTACCCAATACCAGACTTTCGCTGATAACGGAAGCACCTTGTTCCCACACATACGTTCCGGTATCAGTGGCTTCACGTCTTGTCTTTTCATTATCGTGTGTGGCAACATCCACCCCAAAGGGAGCCCAATCGTAGCCAATCAATTGCAAATTGCCGTGTGTACCCCAAATAGAAATAGTAGGCTTATCCTGGCCTTCACCTTCATGTCCGTACGGATCAAAATAATTAAAGCCACATTGCACATGCGATAACACTCCATTGGCATGTTCCATCAGCACCATCGCATTGTCTTCAGCCACCACCTTTACTTTTCCTTTATCATCCACCGTTCTTTCAGGTGTTACGATGCTGGTCATTGCCATGACAGTCTTAGCTGGACCCAGTAAACCGGTAAGTGTGGCAATGTTATACACACCCAGATCGGGCAAACTGCCACCACCTTGTTCATAAAAGAATGCAGACCATGTAGGGCCAAGATGCCCATAGTGGGCATGCGCTGCCGAAACTTTTCCAATCTTTCCTTGCTGGATGGCCTGCGCCATAAATGCAAACTGAGGACTGTTGACAACAGCTGGAGCGCCCCAGATGCGTACGCCTTGTTTTTTAGATAACTCAAATAGTTCCTTCCCTTCAGCATAAGTATTCGCCATCGGCTTTTCACTCCACACATGCTTGCGGGCTAATAGTGCTTGTCTGTTAAGGCGACCGTGTTCCTGCATGTTCGTAAGATTAACCATCAAATCAAATGCAGGCCCGGCAAGAAGTTGATCGATATGCGCAAAGTGATTGGCAACATTATATTTTTTCGCGGCCTTTTGCGCCCTTTCGGGGATGATGTCGCATACACTCACCAGTTCAACATATTCTGATTTTGAAAGATGCGGCAGATACATACCAGACACACTTCCACAACCAATAACGGCAAGCCTAATTTTTTTACCCGCCTGAAAAAGTTCACCCGCCTGATTAACAAAAGGAACCAGTATACCGGCTAGCATGAGTTTTCCGCTTCGATCTATAAATTCCTTGCGACCAATTTTATTTTTCATGTGTTAATAATTTTCTTTTTTAGTGATCAGATGAATCTAATGGCAATTTAGAAGATAGTTTTATGCAATTAAAGTACACAATCTTGTCAACTTTTTGAAATCAATTTTTTCGAGTGGTTTTTAGCTTGGATCTACCCTTCCCAATCGTAAGAAAAGTGGGAACGTGATGGTCATGGTATCCTGCAACCAATACGGTTTAATTTCATCCATCAAGGGGATAACAGGATTTGTTTTGTTTGTCTGCAGGTACTTTTGCACAGCCGACCAAGTGGTGAGATACCCTTGTAATTGTTCCCTCGTCCACACAAAAGAGAAATTGAATTCCGGGGCTTTTATCTCTTCAAATGGAAATTGAATTGTTTTATAGCGCTCGTCAATCAAATGCCGCTCCTTATCCCAGTAAGAGCCAATCTTGTTTGTATAAAACGATTGAATGAGCGAATCAATTGAATTGTTGATGCTGAGCAGACTATATCCCCACACGGCCAGGATGGCCCTGGGTTTGGCAACGCGCCTTACTTCCTGATAAAATTTATTCCGATCGAACCAATGAATTGCCTGCGCTACGGTAATCAAATCAATGCTCTGATCAGGAAAAGAAGTTTGTTCACTTGTTACTGAATATAAGATGTTATTTGCTTTAGAAGCATTGTTCATTTGCGCAACACTTATATCTGTAGCATATACCTTTTTAAATTTCTTAGCTAAGACCTGAGCAGCTTGTCCATTGCCGGTGCCACAATCCCAGGCAGTATTAAATTCATTTACATGGGAGTAGATAAACTGATATAGCGAATCCGGATAGACAGGTCTGAACTGAGCATATTGTTTTGAATGATTTGAGAATAAATCCTTCATGGTTACTTTCTATTCCAGCCTGGACCACGCACACAGCGGCCCGGCATCGCACCTGTGTGTGTGCCCTGATTCAATACCTGAACTCCATTGACGAAGACATGAATCATGCCTTCCGCATATTGATGGGGTTCATCAAACGTTGCCCGATCTCTAAATGTAGTAGGGTCAAAGATTACAATATCAGCAAAGTATCCTGCCTGTAAACTACCACGCTGTTTTACTTTAAGATTAGATGCCGGCAGCGAAGTCATTTTGCGGATTGCTTCTTCCATCGAAATAATTTTCTCTTTCACGACATAGTTCCCAATCAGGCGCGCAAAACTGCCATAGGCCCGTGGGTGGGTAGAATCCTTAGTGTAGGGTTCTTCAGCAGGAATAGAACCTGCATCCGAACAAATACTTACATAGGGAAGAGCCAACATTCGTTTGACATTTTCTTCTGAGATAAGAAAATAAATGGCAGCGATTCCCGATTTATCTGACACGATTAAATCCAACATAGTTTCGTTGGCATTTTTACCATGTAGCAGTGCTACCTCACTCAGTCGCTTTCCGCGATATAATTGATTCAATGAATCTTTTCTAAAGCCATTCAACATGACATCTTTGGGATCTGAGTTTCTTGATGGAATACCTAGCTCAAGATCACGGAGCAATTTTTTTCTTGTTGTTGGGTTTTTTAATCGTTTGCGCATGGCGGGAGCTCCACCCTCCTGCACCCACGTAGGCAATCGTGCGGTAAGCGAAGTACCGCTGGCATTGTAGGTGTACATATCGGCTGTAATCTTTAACCCTGCACGTTGAGCACTGTCTATTTTAAAGAGCACAGTATCAATTTTATTCCAGTTCCAGGTGTTGTTGATTTTTAAATGATAAATCTCTGCAGGAACATTCGCTTCACTAGAAATTCTAAATACTTCATTTAATGCAGAATAAATTTTATCACTCTCACTTCGCATATGGGTGATGTACATGCCACCATGGTTTGAAACCACCTTACTTAGTTCAATCAGTTCTTCGGTGGATGCATAATCGGCAGGCGCATAAATCAAGGACGAGCCGAGTCCCATAGCGCCTTCTTTCATGGCAACTTCTACCAGTGTTTTCATTTGTTGCAACTCCTCAGCGGTGGGAGGTCGGTTTTCAAAACCCAACACATAATTTCGCACTGAGGTTGCACCGACAAAAGAGGCGAAGTTTGTGCTCACCCCCTTTTTCTCCAACACTTGAAAATATTCGCCCAGCGTAGACCAGAGCGTATCTTTTGCGCCATTTATCTTTCGTGGACCCGGACTCCACCCCTCACCAAAAACTTCCAAGGTTACTCCTTGTTTGATATCACTCATCGAGCGACCATCTTTCAGCAACGAACCATCGGCCCAGCTAAGCATGTTGATAAAGCCGGGCGCTATTGCCATGCCCGTTGCATCAATCTCTTTTTTCCCAATCGCATTTTTTATTTCACCAAGGATAACAATCGTGTCGGCTTGTATAGCTACGTCACCTACAAAGGGTTTACCTCCATAACCATCGTAGATGGTTCCGTTGCGAATAATTATATCGTACTCTTGTTTTTGGCCATTGCAGGATATCATGATGATAAGAAGGCCCGTGAGCTGGATTGCTTTCATGATTGAAAATGAGATCGATGATGCTTTCATTTTAAAAGTCGATCTAGTAGCTCTTTGAAAATTTTAGCCGCCAGCATAGCTGTAATACCGGATGGATCGCGGGTGGGATTAAACTCCACCAGATCTGCACCGATAAGATTGCCTTTTAATTTTTGAATTATTGTAATCACTTCGCGGCTGGTAAAACCGCCCGGCTCGTGATGGGAAACTCCGGGCGCAAAAGCCGGATCAATAGCGTCCATATCCAGCGATAAATAAACAGGTCCTTCAAAGGTGAATTCGATAGAATTTTTCCAATTCTTCATTTCAATAATCTCAACACCAAAGCGTGAAGCTTGCTCGCGTTGATGGGTAGTGAGGGTTCGGATGCCTGCTTGTACTAAACGGCTCACCAAACCCTCTTCCATGATCCGTGCAAACGGACATGCATGAGAGTATTTATTCCCTTCGAAGGAGTCGTACAGATCGGCATGCGCATCCAGATGAAGAATCGATAGACTAGAATATTTTTTGGCCACGGCTTTTACCACCGGATAGGTGATTGAGTGATCGCCTCCCAACGTAAGTACTTTTGGATATTGTGATAAGATTTTATCGATTGAATTTTCTATCGAGATTGGCGCTGCCTCATGGACTATCGTTAGATCGCCTACATCCACAATGACAGGATGATCTTTGAGGTCCGTACCAGATTCCGTAAAGCAATTTGCTGAATCGGAACCAAAAGCTTCCCTGATTTTGGCAGGAGCCAGAGCCGGCCCGCGCAAAAAGGAGGAAGCCTCATCGAATGGAATCCCTACAATAGCAACCTTTTTTTGAGTCATAATTTAAGGTAAAATCACCCTATCAATATCAAATTTAGTCTAAACCATTTGTTCTTTCATATACTGACAGGGGATCAGCCTTTACTTTCATTTTCTTTAAGAATAATTCCTTACCTTGCCTGACCTTTGTGCTTTGATAAAAATAGCCTGCTATTCATGCCAAACCACGAGAGATAAAAAAATAAAAAAGCATAAACACAACACATGGCCAGACCCCAGGAAACATTTAACAAAAAGGAACTAGAAAAAAAGAGGCTTCAGAAGAGAAAGGAAAAAGAGCAACGTAAAGAAGACCGTAAGGCAAACGCCAAAGAAGGCCAGTCTTTTGAAGATATGCTGGCTTATGTCGATGAGAACGGGAACATTTCTTCCACCCCTCCCGATCCAACCAGAAAGAAATCAACTATTAAAACTGAGGATATCGTAATTGGCTCATCCAACTTTGGATCAGCTAATCAAGGAAGCGCTGGACCAAGAAAAGGTAAAGTAGCATTCTTCAATAACTCCAAGGGGTTCGGTTTTATCAAAGATTCAGAATCAGGTGAGAGCATTTTTGTACACAGCAATGGTCTCTCTACTCCCATAAAAGAAAACGACATGGTAAGCTTTGAAACCGAAAGAGGTTTTAAAGGTCTTAACGCAGTGCGCGTAAAAGTGATCAAATAGTTTTAGAACAGGGTCAATTCAACGATGCATTGACCTTGGAAATGCTAAGATTGAATTGCTTATCCATTACAAACTCATACGTGCTTTCCCCCATCAGTTCCGAGGCCTTCTTGGATGTGACAAGTACATACAAAAGATCTTGCGCGACTATTGACTTCTTAATATTATTCACTGCTTTTCCCTGATGTGCTTGCAGTGTAAAGGAGTATCCACCCTTTTCTTTTGGATTCAGGGACTTGAATTCATGTCCAAAGAATTTATACTGCTGCGGACCTACTTCGGCAGCCACCATCAGTTGAAGAATAGCGGGTCGGTATTTGTTCCAAAGCGATACATAGGTATCTGTGCCATTTGAACTGAAGAATCTAGCGTTCATTTTAAGGGTTATGTTTAAACAATATAGACTCTTAACCTAAATAGGATTTCAAATATTTGCTTCTTGAAGCATGTCTCAACCTGCGGGTAGCTTTTTCCTTAATCTGCCGAACCCGTTCACGTGTCAATTTGAATTTGTCACCGATTTCTTCAAGCGTCATCGGATGGGTGCCATTCAATCCATAATAATCACAGATTACTTCAGACTCGCGTTGCGAAAGCGTTGATAAGGCTCTGGAAACTTCCAGTTTCAGTGAATCCATCATTAACGCTGAATCGGGTGTTTCTTCGCTGTTGCTTTCCAACACATCCAGCAATCTGTTTTCTTCGCCTTGAACAAAAGGTGCGTCAACCGAGATTTGTCTTCCACCTACACTCATCGTGCTTTCAACTTCTTCAATAGTCACCTCCATAATTTCAGCTACTTCGGCCGGTGACGGCTCGCGCTGAAATTTCTGCTCAAGTTCAGAAAAAGCCCTGGAAATTTTATTGAGTGAACCAACCCGGTTTAAAGGCAAACGTACTACTCTTGATTGTTCGGCAAGTGCTTGTAAAATCGACTGACGAATCCACCATACGGCATAAGAGATAAATTTAAAGCCACGGGTTTCATCAAAACGCATAGCGGCCTTTATCAAGCCTACGTTTCCTTCGTTGATCAAATCACCCAGGGTAAGACCATTATTCTGATATTGTTTGGCAACCGACACAACAAAGCGAAGGTTGGCTTTCGTTAATTTTTCAAGTGCTGCCTGGTCACCGGCTCTGATTCGCTTAGCCAGATCCACTTCCATTTCTGCACTGATCAAATCCACCTTTCCAATTTCAACTAAATATTTGTCAAGAGATTGACTCTCCCGGTTTGTAATCTGCTTACTGATTTTTAACTGCCTCATGAAATAAATTAAATAATAGTGTGATAGATAAAACTAAAAAAAAGAAAATTCGGTTCGGGGTTTATGCCGGTCTCATCCCCAATTGTTTCAACAGCCGGGCATGGCCTGCCAGTGCATCCATAAAGGTGCGTGCACTTTTGTATGGAAGACCAAATTCATTGGCAGTTTCCTTAACAATACCCGAAATTTTTCGATAGTGCACATGGCAGATGTTGGGGAATAAATGATGTTCAATTTGAAAGTTAAGACCACCTACGTACCACGAAAACCAACGGCTTTCGTTACCAAAATTGGTAGTTGTAAGTAATTGATGTACCGCCCAATTGTTTTCAAGCTTATCATTTTCATCGGGTAAGGGAAACTCGGTACCTTCAATTACGTGAGCCGGTTGAAAAATGATGGCCAGCAAAAATCCAGCGATGTAGTGCATGGTAAGAATACCTATCAAAATCTGCCACCAGGCAAGGGGTGTAAACAACACCGGAATCAGAAAGATGTACGAGAAATAGACCACTTTAGTGACTATTAGAATTAACCATTCCTGAACAATATTGGCGTTGTTTTTTTCGGCCAGGCCATTTCTTTGGTATTTTACAATCCGCACAAAATCTTTGAAAACCATCCAAACGATAGTCATCAGGCCATACAGGAACCACGCATAGATAAATTGATATCTGTGGAACCACTTCCAATCGGAATGAGGCGTCATACGTAAAATGCCGCGTGGGCTAATATCCTCATCTTCCTCATGCACATTCGTATAGGAATGATGAAGCACATTGTGTTGTATTTTCCAATTAAATGCGTTGGCTCCCACCAGATTTAGGGAATAGCCAAAAAGGGTATTAAGCCATTTCTTTTTGGAATAAGCTCCATGATTGGCATCGTGCATTACCGATAAGCCGATTCCGGCCAGCCCGAGGCTCATAATGAGTACTAATAAAATCATACCGACAGTACCTGTAACTACGCCCCCGATAATCAGTCCATAGGGCACAAAATACATAGTGAACATAAAGATGGTTTTTATCACCATTTCGGAATCAGCATGACGGCTTACTCCATGTGTCTTGAAATAGTCGCTTACTCGCTTATTAAGGGTACTTGTGAAATCCCGATGGCCGGTTCCGAAGGTTAAGTTTTTTTGAACAAGTGTTGAGGACATATGATAATTAAAAGGTTGAACAAATCGACTAAACAGACTCAATACGATCAAAGTGGTCGTTTTGGGGCTATTAAGCCCCTTTCAATTGAAAAATCAAGAGGTAGGTAATGATCTTCCTGAAGATGATAGCCTGCAGCTGGATTCCAAAAATTGATTGTCAAAGGTACGCATTTTTGATGAGTTATTGTCAGAAAGCGCTTATACGGTTGCCAGAAGGTTTTTTTGGCAATTTTGAAGGGTTCACTGACATCCATCAAAGAACGGGGCAAACTGAAGATAAGTTCGGCCAGCCTTACTAGTTAGGAATGGGCTCGCCATCCCGTTAATGTTGAATTTGGTAGCTCCCTTTCCATTTAATAAGGAGTATTTGAAATTAAAAGTTACTCTACCTTAAAAATTATCTCTATGAAAAATGTTTTATGACGGGTGTAAACTGTCGCGATTGTGATAAAAGAATTGGAGAAATTAGTTCCCGTTCAAAGTAAACGTGTGGTTTCTGCGTTGGATCAGCAACCTCAACACAATAATATATGCGTTGAAGGTATTTTATTATTAATAGTCGGATTTCAGGATTGGCTTTCGCTAAGATGATCGAGCCTTCTTCGTACTTGTTATCCTTGAGTAACCTATCGGTCATACTGTACACTTTCAGGCTAAATTCTTTTGCCTGTAATAATTTTCTCAAAGGTCATGAAGTGCGTGTTAATAGTATTTATAAAACTTTAACCTAATTTTACATGGTTCACAGATTGACACCAGTATGAAATTATATATCAAATACATGGTTAGTCTTCGATGCAAGATGATTGTAAAAGAAGAGCTTGCAAAGTTAGGAGTACCCACTTTAACTGTTGACCTGGGTACCGTTGAAACGCAAAATCCTATTACGGAAGCACAACGATTACAGCTAAAAGAAAATCTATTACACTCTGGATTAGAATTGTTAGACGATAAAAAGAGTATTCTGATAGAGAAAATAAAAAATGTAATCACCGAAATGATCCATTATACTGATGATTTACCTAAAGTAAATTATTCAGAATATATCAGTGAAAAATTAAAATACGATTATACCTACCTTTCCAATCTCTTCTCAGAAGTGAAAGGTATAACCATACAACAGTTCATTATCATACACAAAATTGAACGCGTGAAAGAATTGCTTTTATATGACGAACTGAATCTTACCGAAATTTCCTTCAAGCTTCATTACAGTAGCGTAGCCCATTTATCCAATCAATTTAAGAAAGTCACCGGTTTATCACCCTCCTTTTTTAAGCAAGTGAGGCAGAAGCGCAGGGATCTTTAGCCAATCTGTGATTTGTGTAAGTCTCCCCGAAAAGAATGTAACACAATCCATTCGAATCATAGTGACCTTTATATTGGTGAAAATACCTTCACCTCTAAATTTATTAACCCCTATGAAAAAATTATCTGTATGGGCACTTACCTTATTGTTAGCTGCCACAATTTCCTTACCTCTATCAGCCACTACGAATCCTAGTCCTGCTGCAGCCCCTGCTACTCCAACGGCTGAGGCTCAGGTATTACTTAATCGTCTAAATGAAATCAATGCCATGGACAAGGCACCTTTAAGTGGCACTGAAAAAAGAAAATTACGCAAGGAAGTAAAAACCATAAAAAAGGAACTCGCCCAGGCGAATGGTGGTGTTTATCTTTCTGTAGGTGCGGTGATAATCATTATCCTCTTATTGATTCTGTTACTATAAGCACTGCTATTTAATCCAACTATGAAAAAATTAATTACCCTAACTGTAGTCTTTGCCTGCATCTTTCCCTTCGGAACCTATGCGCAAGAGACTTACGGAAGAACATTGAATCTGGGTTTGGGGGTAGCGGGTTATGCCGGCTACTATAAATATGTAAACCGTACCCGGCCTGTGCTTTATTTAGATTACGAATTTGATGTAGCTAAGAATTTTACGCTCGCTCCTTTTCTAAGCATTTATACCTATTCAAATGATTTTTATTGGAATCAGGGTAACAATCCGCCACAGAATTATCGCTATCGGGAAACTGTAATTCCTATTGGTGTAAAAGGAACCTATTACTTCGATGATCTTCTGGAGGCTCATTCCGACTGGGATTTCTACCTGGCCGGTTCATTGGGTATAGCAATTGTTAACGCAAATTGGGAGGCCGGTTATGATGGTGATAGAAATTATTACCATGATGGAAACTCTCTGTTTCTTAATATTCATATTGGCGCAGAATATCATATCAATAAAAAAGTTGGCGTATTCCTTGATTTATCAAGCGGTATATCAACCCTCGGTTTTGCTTTTCACGGAGTTAAATAAAAATAAAAAATGGGAAATCTACTTTACACTATCGCTGTCATCCTGATTATTATCTGGGCCATTGGCTACCTGGGCTACAATTCAGGAGGTCTTATTCACATATTATTGGTCATCGCTGTAATAGCAGTAATCCTCAGGGTTATTCAAGGTCGAAAAATTCTCTAATCTTAGTTTAGTTATGGACCACGAGGCTTGTTGGAGTCATGCGAATCTGGAATAAGTTAAAAAGGAACTTCAAAGGAGGCTTTGTATTGTTTAAGGGCAAATCAACTGCTCCTGAAGACCCTACAAAGATAATGGATGAACTCCAAAATCGCCTTCGTAAGAGCAATGATGCATTAAACAAGATTATTTCTGAATCCTAAAGATTTGACTTTAAAAAACCTGACAAGAAATATTGTCAGGTTTTTTCCCTTTTAATACCTGTGATCTTTATAAGATTATCACACACGCCTGTAATAATAAAGAAGCGAATTGACCCGAACTTGTATCTCCATTCCAAGATTAACTAAATGGAAATACTCGATCTAGAAAAATCAAAAGCGTTCATCATTGTTGAAATTATCGAATACGTTCCAAATTCGGTGGTTATCAAAACAATAATTAAAAAAACTACTGGCAACGTGAGTGTCGTGTCTATTGATTCGGGCGAGATGTTATCCGAGAAAATCTCACCCTTCGATTCTTTCATTCAAGTAATTGATGGGAAAGCCGAAATAGAAATTGATGGTAAGAATAACATCCTGGAAACTGGGGAATCGATTATTATACCGGCCCATTCCCGTAATACGATCCGAGCCACCGTTCGATTCAAAATGATTTCCACCATTATTAAGAGTGGTTATGAGGAGTAATATTGTTAAATGCGTTCTGTATTCAAGTAAACTTAAATTCAATTGAGCTATGGATAAAAAATTTAAGCAAGGTGAGGTTGTGTACGAGCGAATACGACCCACTTTAAAACTAATTGTTGGTAATTATATCAACAATTTATATTACTGCAAATTAATGGAGTATCCTAAACGAAAGGAGCTCGTGTATTTCGAAAGAGAACTGGAACGGCTGGCGGTCAACGAATAAGATATAACGCATCCCCTGACGTAGAGGATACTATATCTTGAAACAAAAAGGAGTCTCTTAACCAGAGACTCCTTCATTTTATAGTTGTTAATTTCTATGGTAGGATCGCTACATGGATAAGTAAAGTATCACAGATTACTTATGCCCAGCAACGTACTACCCTAACTTCTTCTCCAGATCATCAATTCGTGCCTGGGCTTCTGTATTACCCAAAGATTGTGCAAGCTTATAAAGTTCAAGCGCCTCCCGTCTGGTTTCCTTCTTCTTGCGTGCTGCAAAATGAGTACGATCAGCTGCCAATTCCAATGCTTTTGCCTGATCAAAGTATAGGTTAGCTACTGCTAACTTGTTTTCAGTTTGTGTATCGTTAACAAGTTTTTCGAGGGAAACGATATCACTCTCATTTACTTTTATTACCTGATCCCTTATCGATAATACAGAGTCCTTCTGATTGACCTTTGCCCACAATTCTGTGTTTTCGTTGCGTGCAGTTGCAATCTGCAATTCCAAATCAATAATTTCCTGAGATTGTTTCTCCAAATCAGCCTTCAATCGTCTTACTGCCGAGGCCGATGTTTTCGAGCTATTTTGGGCTGACTTTTCTAAGTTAGCCAATTTAATTTCTGTCTCTTTAATATACGTATTTAGCCGTTGCAACCGCGTTACGTAATCAGCATAAGACCCACCTTCAACCATATCAACCTTCAACGATTTACGGCTTGCATCAATCGAATCAAGAAGAATACCCACTTCATCCATGCTTTTCTCAACTTCTCTGCTTGATGCAAGTTGCACACTTAACGAATCAACTTTTTTTTGTAACACAGCCTTCTCCTTTGTGTCGCAACTCACAAGAGATCCTACTACGATAACCATAAGACCTAAAAGATATTTTTTCATAGTTTTAAATTTAGTATCAATACATCGAGTCATAATTGTGCCAGATTAAAGCACTCTAAACCTGATAGTTAAACCGAGGGTGGCTACTATTCGTGAACTTCATTGCATACAATGTTCCCCACCTGAAAATCGACTGTAGACAAGTTGACCCAAAATAAAAGAGGAATTGGAGGCCATAAGACTGGTATACCTTGGCTACTCTTCAGGCAAAATAAAATTTAGGGAAAATGTGGTGCCACATCCTACATCGCTTTTTACCTCAACCTTTACATTATGGCTATTCAGAATATTTTTAGTGGATGTTAACCCTAACCCCATCCCCATGGTCTTTCTAGTAAAAAAAGGATCGAACAAATGACTCAAATCAGAATCGGGTATGCCTGTTCCATTATCGGCAATTGATATCACTAATGTGCCGGCATGTTTGATTGCGGAAATGGTAAGCACTCCCACACCCGGCACCATGGCTTCAATGGCATTGATAATAATATTAAACAAAGCCATTTTAATTTTATCCTGATCAATCAATATCCAGGGCAACGCTGCCTCACAATTAACAATAAGTTGAATATGATTTAGCTCGATCCGGTCCTTGGCAATCAACAATGTTTCCTCAATTAGTACATTGACATTATTAAGTGATAAAGTAAGTTCGTTCGGCTTCGAACTTGTCAGTAGTTCAGTTACAAGTTTGTCAATTCGATTAGCACTCCTGGCGATGATATCCGTATACAATTTTGCGGATTGGTTATCAGCAGGTATTTCATCTTGCAACTGATCGAGGGCCAGATTCAAATTTGCTAATGGGTTGCGAACTTCATGTGCCATCGTGCGGGCAATTCTACCGGTTAGCGAAAATCGTTCGGCAATGAGCATCTCATGTTCTGCCCTTTTCCTTAACGTAAGATCGTGTATAATTCCCTGATAATAACCTAACCCAGAAATCTGCTCCGGAATAAAAACACAATTCAAAAGACATATTTTTCTTACATCTGTTCTGGTAATAAGCGAAACTTCAAATTCTCTAATGAAGTTTTGGTCTCGTAAGGCATCTCGAAAAAGATTAAAATCTTGTGAGGAGGTAAATAGTGAAGCTAAAGGTAAATTTTCCTTTAATACGTCATATCCAAAGAATTTCAAAAATGAATTATTGGCATCGGCAAGTTCCCATGAAGTAGAAGCCAAAAATATAGGGTCTATGGAGCGTTCAAATAAGGTTCGATACTTTTTCTCTTTGGCATCCAATTCCTGAATTATTCTTGATTGAAGGAGGTGACTTTTCTGTAAGCGAATCTCAGATTCCTTATGTTCTGTAATATCGACAACCGCACCCAATACATTTATGTTTAAGTCAGACTGAGGTTTCACGGTAAGAAATAAATACCGTACCTGTCCGTCAATAATAATTCTATAGTTTATAGCAGATCCTTGTTTATTTATTTTTATTTCCTGTAAAAAGGCCGTCACCAAAGCAGCATCTTCTGCTACTATCTTCTCAAGAAATGATTCCCATAAAATCATGTCTTCTGCATCTTTTCTAAAAATGTTATAAAGGCCTTCAGACCAAACGAGCTCATCGGTATGCTCGGTCCACCTCCAGCTTCCCATCTGCGCAAGAGATTCAGCTTCGTTTAATAGTACCTGTTGCTCTTGATCTAACGTTTGATGCAATTTTTTAACCATGGTGGGGTTTAAATACTACAGGGTGTAGAAATATGTCGATATAGAGTGCATTAAAAATGTGTGTAATAAGCATTCTGCCTTGAAATTTCACAACTAACTAAACTGGTTCAATTATTAAGCTATGGTAAGAGAACAATTAAAACAATATGAATTATTACAAAAATTATTTTCGAACAATTTTGGTGGTTGCCACTTTTATGCTTGTCGCAAATTTGCAAAGCATTGCACAAACAAAACGAGCAGGTATAAAGGGTGGTTTAAATATCAGCAATCTCTATATTGACAATGTTACAGATGAAAATGCCCGTCTTGGATTTCATGTAGGTGTTTATGGTCAGCTCTTTTCTTCAAAAACATTTGCTATTCAACCGGAGTTACTCTTTTCAACCAAAGGCTCTAAAAATCAATACACGAGCGGATCGCTTAATCAGGAAGTTCAATACAATTTGAACTATATTGATTTACCTGTTTTAGCTGTTTTCAAATTAGGAGAATCCGTGGAGATTCATGCCGGTGGTTATGCGAGCTATTTAGTAAATGCAAATATTTCTTATAAGGGCGATTTAGTAACTGGGGCTGATGAAGTTGATAAAGATAATCTTTCATCCTATGATTATGGTTTAGCAGGAGGTTTAGGGTTTAACCTTAACAACGTTCAAATTGGTTTCAGGTACAATTATGGGCTTGTTAAAATTGCTGATAGCGATATTGCCAGAGCTGCCATAGGTGATGCCAAAAATTCAGTTGCGCAAATATTCTTAGCCATCAATTTTGGGGACTAGTAGTATGGGGTTAGGTGAGGCAAAGACATCCTGGAAACGGGATGTCTTTCTTTTTATGCCAAAATATTATAGAGTCTCAATTTATTATACAGGGTTTTCCGATCGATGCTTAATAGTTCAGAGGCTTTTGATTTGTTAAAGTTCACTTTCTCCAGCACATCCTTAATGGCCTGACGCTCGGCAGTCCATGCAATCGACTTTAATAAGCCTACATTATCCTGATTCATTTCTCCATCGGTTAGTACAGGGCTCGTTTGCACTAATTCAGGAGGCAAGCTATCGGCAAGAATCATATCACCTGTGCTCAATAAAACAGATCTCTTAATCACATTATTTAACTCACGGAGATTTCCATGCCAATGATAGTTCGAAAAAATTGTGGATACTTCTTTCGAGAATCCCTGAACACTTTTAGCGAGAGACTGATTTGCCTTCTGTAGAAAATGCTCAGCAAAGAACGTGATGTCATCTTTACGATCGCGCAAGGGCGCCAGTTGAATCTTAAATTCGTTTAATCGATGATAAAGATCTTCTCGCAATTTACCGTCCTTAACTGCCTTGGTAAGATTCTCATTCGTGGCTGTTATTATGCGTACATCGATCGAAATGTCCCGGGTGGCTCCAATGCGCTTTATCTTACGCTCCTGAATTACGCGTAATAGCTTTACCTGATTTTCATAAGACAAGTTTCCAATCTCATCTAAAAAAATAGTACCGCCATCGGCTACTTCAAAACTTCCTTGTTTATCGGTAATGGCACCAGTAAAAGACCCTTTCACATGGCCGAATAATTCACTGCCGGCAAGTTCTTTGGGTAAAGCCCCGCAATCAATTGCCATAAAGGGAAAATTGGCGCGCTTGCTGAATTTATGAATAGACTGGGCTACAAATTCTTTTCCTGTACCTGTTTCACCGTTGATTATTACTGATAAATCTGACGGAGCTATCAACTCGATATAATGTTGAACATCCTGCGATTGTACACTTTTACCAATCAGGAAGTTGAATGTTGAAGAAACATGCTGATTTGTCCTTTTTAATTCGGGAACTGCTTCAGGATGTTCGTGAGCGTCATGAAACTTAAGTTGATTTTTTTCAATTGCCTCCTTTATAGTCACTAATAATTCGTCTGGATACAAGGGTTTAACAATATAGTCACTGGCTCCAAAGCGAAATGTTTCTACCGCTGTCTTTACATCCGAATAACCCGTAACAATGATAACGGCTACCCTGGCATTTAGTATTTTAATTTTTTGCAGCAGTTCTACCCCGGTAACATCTGGTAATTTATAGTCGCAGAGCACCAGATCATAGTCTGTGGAGCGAAGAAATTTTAAACCTTCTTCGCCAGTATGGGCTATTGTAACCGCATAATTCTTTTTGTTCAAAAACCTGGACAACATAAGACACATGTCCTTGTCGTCATCAACTACTAGTATATTTTGCATAGAGTGGGTAACTAAAAAGGTTTAATACCTACACAAATGTGTGGATATTATGCCCCCTTTTCGTTATACACAAACATGTCAATCTTACACCTTTCACACATTTTGAGGCAATTTGTCGCCTTTTGATGCTAATTGTAGACACCTATGCCGGATTTGAAAGTTTTTACTTAGAAACAGCTTCTTTATTAACTGCTCTCCTTTCCAACTCCTCTTTGGTGAAAAATGGAAAAAACAATTTCTGAAAAATAAATACGATGGCCATAAAACCCAGGTATCCAACACAGAAAACCGTAAAGAATAAAATTAATTGACTCATTTTGATTTTTTACTCATCTAACAAGCAAAATCATGCCACAGGAATTTGTCTGGCTTAAGGCTGTATTTGACATCCTTGTGGAAATATCACCCCTCACGATCGGGTAAATAATAGTCATCCAAACTTAAATTCGTTCCAAGTCCATTCTAAACGCCTTCTGTGCCGTTGGCATTATTTTTACTCTGACACTTGAAACAAAAGGCTATGAACAGTTTACTTTATATTATCGCAGTAGTACTTATCATTCTATGGGTGTTAGGATTCTTTGTCTATAGTGCGGGTGGCATCATTCACATCCTGTTAGTGATCGCGGTTATTGCAATTCTGGTTCGGGTTATCAAAGGTGATTGATGCTGGTCGGACACTTCCGCATTATTAATACAAACCTCAGCGTGTCCGTATGAAGTCTGGTAGGAAGAGAAAATTAGTCATTGCCTCAATCTGGTTGACGGGTGGAATTGTTTTACTACTGGTAGCAGGCGTTTTAGCAACAAATTACCTTGAACGTGCTCTTATCGATGGACTTAGTAAACAAAACGGAAAAGCCTCCTCTATAACAGTTAATCTGTTGACTCGATCCATTCGAGTTGCTGGCTTGGAATGGAATTCTGAGACTGATAGCACCAACCATAAACGTCATGTACTCAAAGCCAAATCGATTTCGCTTAACGGAGCAAACATCAATCAACTACTCCGAAACAAATCCGTTCGCTTCCATGAACTAATCATAGATAGTGGTTATCTAAACATTGACAATTCAAAATCAAAGGATTCGATACGTCAATCGAGAACCGATCCGACTTATAACGAATTTCAGATCAAAAATATTCAACTCAACAACATCGAGTTGCATATCACCTCCGATTCTATTGAAAGTGCCTCTGCCCAGGTAAATGGACTGTTAACTGATTTTAAGGTTAAATTAGATTCCTCTACAATCTATTCTGCTCAGACAGGTGAATTATTAATCGAGAAAATTCAGGTTAGTCGTTTCAGTGGAATGTACGGTGGCAGTGTTTCCCGACTATTGATTAGTACCGCTAATCAGACGGTAGAAATTGACTCTATCCTTTTAATTCCCAATTACGATAAATACGATTTTGCGCATCAAACAGGCGAACAAACAGCCAGATTAAACTTGTCTGTTCCACGCTTAGTTATAAAGGGCTTGCAGTTTGAGAAACTATTTGAAAAATCTATTATTGCTTCAAGAGTAGAGATACACTCCTTTGATTTATATTCCTTTAAGGATAAGCGTTTGCCCTTCTTACGCAAAAAGCCAATTCCTTTACCAATGGCAAGCTTTGTGAAGCTGCCTTGGTTCATTTCCCTGGACACTACTATCATTACCAACTCACATATCTCTATTGAGGAATTTCCCGAGGGCGGCATTACAACAGGTATCATTACATTTGATAATGTAAATGCTTCATTTACACCGCTAAATAATCGAATCAAGAACAATGAAAATCCTTATTCAACACTGCATGCAACAGGACTAATTATGGGCACCGGCAAGATCATTGCAGACTTTCAACTTCCGCTGGATGGGAAATCCGTCTATAAAGCAACAGGCTCTGTTTCGAACATTTCATTTACAGAATTCAACGACATTCTTAAAACAGCCGATTTACGCGCAGAGAGTGGCCAACTCAATAACCTTACTTTTAATTTCAGTTATAATGACGAGAGGTCGCAGGGGAATCTCGAAATTGACTATGAAGACTTAAGAATCGCAGTTCTGAACAAAAATAAAAACTCCACACACACAGTTAAAACTATTTTAATTAACGCAGTTGTTAGAAGTAACAAAAATCAAGCAAGAGCTCCGATTAAAAGAATGGGTGTAATTGCTGCTGAGCGTAACCAACAAAAATTTCTCTTTAATTTCTGGTGGATCTCACTTCTTGATGGGCTAAAATCCGCGATGACAGGTAATACTTCAGAAGCAATTTAGTTGAATTAATTTTAATGACTTCCTAACGGCATTTGTACCTGGCTGATATAGGCCAGGATACCACCTTTTAAATTATACAAATTTTGAAAGCCCCAGCGATCTTCGAGTTGACGAATTGCTTTGGCGCTACGTCCACCCACTTTGCAATGAATAACTACTTTTTTCTCCCGGCTAATGGAATCAGCAAAATCCAGAATACCCGATAAGGGAACCAGTTGTGCCCCGATATTAACTTCTTCGTATTCAAGTGGCTCGCGCACATCAATGAGCTGAAAATCTTCGCCACGCACTTGCCAGTCATAAAGGTCCCGCGCAGTAATCTCCTTTATACTCTTCTCCACTACCTTTATCCCACAGAATTCTTCATAGTCAATTAACTCTGTAAGGGTAGGATTAGTGCCATTGAGTGGATTGGTGGGATTACGTTTAAGGTTGAATGTTCTGGACTCGAATGTTAATGCATCAAAACTAAAAAGCCGGCCATTGAGAATTTCTCCAATACCTGTAATCACCTTGATAACTTCGAGCGCCTGCATACTTCCTATAATTCCGGGAAGCACACCCAACACTCCGCCTTCTGCACAACTTGGCACTAACCCTGGAGGTGGTGGCACAGAAAACAGATCGCGATAGTTGGGACCTCGCTCGCCCTGACTGTTTAAATAATTAAAAACAGTTACCTGACCTTCAAACTGAAAAATCGATGCATAAACATTGGTCTTACCCAGCAGTACACAGGCATCATTTATTAAATACCGGGTTGGAAAATTATCTGTTCCATCTGCAATAACATCATAGTCCTTCAAGAGCGTTAATGCATTCTTAGAAGTAAGCTGTGTTTCATATACATGAATGTTTATATGAGGATTCAGGTTTAACAGTCTCTCCCTTGCTGCATCCACTTTTGATAATCCTATGGAGTCGATACCAAATAGGACCTGACGATGTAAATTACTGTCTTCTACAACATCATAATCAATGAGGCCAAGGGTGCCTACACCTGCAGCTGCGAGATAAAGTAGTAATGGACTACCTAAACCACCTGATCCAATTACCAGAACTTTAGCAGCCTTTAGTTTTTGCTGAGCCACTAATCCAAATTCCGGGATAATGATATGCCGATTGTATCTGGTTAATTCCTCCTTCGAAAATTGTATAAATTGGTACATCCTATTTGAATTAAAACAGGAATACTATCCTCCTGCAATTGCCGGAACAATACTAATCACAGTGCTGTCCTTTAATTCTGTTTTTCCAACATCAAGATATCGGATATCTTCATTATCCACGAAAATGTTAATGAATGCAGCAATCTCTCCATCCGAATCAATCAAATGCTTTTTTAAGTCAGGAAAGCTTTCGGTTAGTTCTCGAATCGCCTCCGAAATAGTAGTTGCCAATATGGTTATGCGCGTTGCGCTGTTAGTGAATTTCCGCAAGGGTGTGGGTATGATTACTGTTGCCATGATAGTGGATTGGATATAAATAAATTTGTTCTTCTTGAAAAGTAGTGTGATCGTTCAATCGCCATGATCGCATTTCAGCAAGCTTTCCATGCATCGTAGAAAAGATAACGTAGGAAAAGTAAGGCTGTGCAGCCGCCTCATCATATTGAGATGGTAGTGCAGTCTGGTTAGGATGGGAATGATAGACGCCCAGTAATTTTAGCCCTTTGCTCACGGCAAATTGCTCTGCCAACAAATAGTCCTTGGCAGTAATTTCAAAATTTCTCTGTTGGCTTCCTTTATAGGCATTCGTAACAGGTCGGGATGTGATAACCCTTCGATTCTCATTCTCATCATAACCAATAAGAAAGCCGCACCGTTCGTCAACTGAATACTCAACGTTGAAAACCATTTCATTTAAAACTGAATGTTCAATTAACAGCATAATGATGATAAATTACATCGATAAGGTCACTACTGTATACGCTATGATCCAGGGATGCCTGCAATAAAGGAACGATAAGTTGAAAGTCAGATACCTGTGCATTCTCTGCCTTTAAAAAGCGAGTATCCAGGCCCCAACGAAGAATGTCTCTTGTATCGTGTGGATTAACCCGTTTCAACGATGCACTCACAATGTTTTTTAATTCCTGTAACAGAACATCTCTGGTTTCCTTCTCTCCATGGGTTTTTTCCAATCGATAGAGCGATTTCATTAGAACAAACTTATCTGTCGTACACGGACGAGCGATAATAATATCCTCTTCCTCATTTAACCTTCGGTGTTTTCCCTCGTATACATTTATGAGGAGGTTGAGCTCATTAGGTCGAGACCAATCAAATTGTCCTCTGAAGAATTTTTCTGAATATCCCAACGGGTTACCTAAAAAAATCACAGGAATTGATCTTCCTGACTCCTTTATATAATAGAGAGCCATCTCTAAACTTTCAACAGGCCACTCCAGGTGCCGAACCAGGAGAAAATTACATTGTTCCTTTTGAGAATAAATCAAAGCGTTAAGCATCAGCAATGCAGCTTCCAAGGCGTTTTGAGCAGTAACATATTTACCCGGGCTATGTATACCTACATACTTATTATTACGACTGGCATTCACAAGTTCCTGATTCATTAAACTATTATCAAGAATATGAGTGCACCGGGTCATCGAATATCTTATTTTGCTGGAACGGGCGCAGGCATCAAAAATAAACTCAACCAATTTTTTGGTCCCTGCATAAATCTCTTCCGTAATGTACCGGCTTGCTTTTCCTGTGGAAGAGAATACCAATTGCTTCACTGAACCCACAGTTTCGCAAGCCACAATAACATTTAATGTGCCTTTCACATTGGTACTCACGGTCTCGACAATATTCAATTCGGCCAGCCCCGGGTCACGCTTAGCGGCTGTGTGAAAAACAAAGTCAGGTTTATAGTGAGCAAAAACCTCATGAACAGATTTTGAATTGCGAATGTCACATTGTATTGTAACTATATTTTTATAGGTCAATGTCGGTGCAATCGCAGCGATATCAATTATAATTACATTCTTAACCTTGTACTTTAATAACTCACGCACCAGGGCAGAGCCTACACAGCCGAGGCCTCCGGTTACAAGGCAAGTACTGCCTTTCAATTCCTTTTGAATTTTTTCTTTTGGCAGACTTAAGGTTCTTTCCCGGGTAGGACTAAAGGGATCATCTCTCAACCGACCCTGAACTTCATACTGTCCAATTAATTCCCTCGTTAATCTTGTGAGCCCCGAATAGGATTCAGGATCATCAACATAAGGAGATAAGGCCCAGATCTTAGTATATATTTCTTTTATCATGGTAGTGCCTTCTTGTTAAGTTTTGATTTCAGAAAATACTGATCTATCCTGAATCGTTAAGTCATGATTATTGACCGTTTTACCAAAATACTCATCCTGTTTTCTTCTGAGCGCATCACAGAATCTATTCTTAGGTAAGATCACATCAGCATACGTGATTACCTGATCTTTATGAACATCGTTTTTGAGGATACAATCTTTCGCCAGACCCATTGGCAACAATTGTTCCTGCATTGTAATCTCAGCCGTTTCACATTGCCCGTAAGTCATATAGCAGCCAATGCCATCCAATGATTCACCTGCCTTAAGATTTACCTTGGCAGTAGCTACCACTTCAACCATAGGCGCACCCAAAGGCGCTATAGTTGCATCGTGAAACAAGACAGCACGCGCGCAACTGTTGGGAACCTCAAGATGACACAGATGATAGGGGGTATAAAATAAATAAAGAGGCCCTTCACCTAGTTTATACAAATTGAGGAAATGTTGTTGTCGTGGATCATCATGTGTTCCTAACACAAATACACCCGGGCCGGGCTCTGCTCCTACTACATAATCAACAATGCCATCGCCCGATAGCAACGCATCGAGTGGGTAGCTGTCAAGCATGTCTTTAAGTGGTGTGCCTGCGGGTACTGAAGGACCACACATTCCTCTCTTACCAATAGACATACCCGTGGCATTGGCCACAATGGCTTGTTCAAATGAAATTTTAGTTCCATCTGCAAAGGAGGTTACCATGGCCGGATTCTGTCCCCACTTCTTCGCAAAACTTTCTTGTGTAGTCGGATTTCTATACGGATCCTGTAATCCTTTGATGTTACCACATAATACAGGCTTCACGCCAATACCTTTTACAAATCGGAATAAGTTCATTTCAACGCCCGGTTGATCGCCATCGGCATTGGTGATGATCACTCCTGCTTTATCAGCGTGTACTTTAAGAATGGATCCAACTGTAGAATCCAATTCAGCATTCATCAATACAACATGTTTTGAATTTCGAATGGCTTCCCATGCAACCCGCGAGCTGAATTCCACATCTCCGGTAACTTCTACAACCACTTCAATATTCTCAGCTTTGCAGATAAGCATTGGATCTTCTGTTATAGAATATTTACCACGCGCAATTCTATGTTCCAACGTTGCTTTGTCATTAACCACCGCAAAATCTGTGATACCGGCTGCCTCGTAAGCTTTCACTGCTCTATTAATATTTCGATTGTAAACGGCTACGACCTCCATGCCCTCAACCGATTTTGCAATCTGCATGAGTACACCGGCACCCATAAAGCCGGTGCCTACCAATCCTACTTTTACAGGATTGTTCATGTGATGTCTTTTTGCCAGTGCTTTATCAACAATAATCATAATACAAAAGCTTCCTCTTTCTTTGACGAAGAAGCCATAAAAGGTGGATGTGACTTATCTTTTTCAGACATGAAAAGCGGAACGATGGGCCAGTTAATATTAATTTGAGAATCATCAAACTTAATTCCACGTTCTGCTTCTGCGGTGTAGTATTCGGTTACCATGTAATGCACGGAAGAATGATCGCTAAGAGTTATAAAGCCATGCGCAAACCCTTCGGGCACATATAGCATTTTAAAACTTTCAGCCGTTAATTCAACTCCAATCCATTGTTTATAGGTGCTTGATTCCGGCCTGAGATCGATAATGACATCATAGATAGAGCCGGCTGTGCAAAGCACAACCTTACTTTCAGCATAGGGCCGTACCTGATAATGCATGCCTCGTAGCGTGCCCCGGTTTTTACTATACGACACATTGGTCTGCACTACGTTCGCATTCAAACCGTGTGCAATAAATTCGTGATGGCACCAGGCGCGGCCAAAAAATCCTCTTTCATCTTCGCGTTTCTCAACTTCGATGATAAATGCTCCTGCTAATTTAGTTTGTGTGAATTTCATAATGTTATCATTGCTGGTTGGTTTTGGAAATGCCAGCGGAGCTCAGAATTGAGCAGATCTTTGCTTTGTAAGTTGTTAAGCACATTCAATCGGATCCAGGACGACTTTCTAAAATCAACATCGCTAAAGTTTATTGACTCGAGTCCTTCTTTTAATCCGCTTATGGTTGACAGCAAATCATATTGTGGTTGGTGTTGAGGGGCTAATTGCTGGTAACGCTCAAAATCTACATGATAAGACCGCTTATCAGGAGCTGCATTTTCATGAAACACTACTTCAACACCCGGAATTTGAAACGCTACTGCTTCAGCGAGTTGTCGTACCTGGTAATTGAACGACTGACTTCCCGTGTTTATGGCTAAAAACCTACCCAATGAAGATGATCTTCCCACTGCCCAATCAATCGCGAGAGCCATATCTTTTACATGAATGAGAGGCCGCCAGGGTGAACCATCGCTTAACAAAGTGATTTGTTTTGACGCTAGGGCACATGCAACAAAATCGTTAAGCACAAGATCGAGTCTTAACCTTGAACTTATACCACATGCTGTAGCAAACCGTAAACATGTGATTGAAAAACTATCAGAAGCTAATACCCGCAGATCTCTTTCGGCATAAACCTTTGATCGTGCATAGGTAGACAGCGGGTTTACATTTGAATCTTCATTGGCAAGTTTATTTGTTACGCCATAAATACTACAGCTGGAGGCAAATACAAATGATTTCACTCCTGCTGCTTTAGCACGTTTGGCCACGTGAATACATGCTTTGTAATTCACATCCATGGTAACTTGCTCAAACCGATTTCCCATCGGGTCGTTTGAGATGGCTGCCAGGTAAATGACGACATCTACCTCTTGCAGAATCGAATCCGGAAAATTTCGAACATCACCAAAAAATTGCAGATCTAACTTTCTCTCCGGTAAATAATCGACCTGCGCAAGGCAACTGGCAAAGTAACCAGTATCATAACCAATAAGGGTAGCCGTTGGATAAGTCTCTCTCAATCGCTCAACCACTTCGGGGCCTACATAGCCCATGTTTCCAATAATAACAATCTTCATATATAAATTAAAGTCATAGATTAATTTTCAAACCCTTACTGCCAATGTTTCCAGGGTGCTTTGCCAGACCTCCAGATTTCCTCCAGATAATTCTTATCCCTGAGTGTATCCATCGACTGCCAGAACCCACTATGTCGGTAAGCGAATAGTGTCCCTTCCTCGGCCAGGGTTTCAAGCGGTTCACTTTCCCATGTGGTAGCATCACCTTCAATGAGATCAAATACAGATGGCTCACAAACAAAATAGCCACCATTAATCCATGGGGTGTCACCCGTAATTACCTTCTCCTTAAAATTTTTAATTTTCATATCATGGGCGCCTAAGGAAAACGTGCCGAAGCGGCCGGGAGGTTGAACTGCAGTGAGGGTAACTTGCCCGCCATGCTCCTTATGATAGGCGATAAGTTTAGTAATATCCACATCGGTTACACCATCTCCGTAGGTCAAACAAAAAGTTTCATTACCTACAAATTCCTTCACTCGCTTCAATCGTCCCCCGGTCATGGTGAATTCACCGGTATCAACCAGGGTTATTTTCCAGGGTTCAGCATGATTGGTATGAAACTCCATTTTATTGCCGCGTAGATCAAAGGTTACATCACAGCAGTGCAGAAAATAATTTGAAAAATAATCCTTAATAAGATCTGCCTTATACCCACAACAAATGATGAAATCATTAATACCGTAATAAGAATATATCTTTAGGATATGCCACAGGATTGGCTTGTTGCCGATATCTACCATAGGTTTTGGCCTGATACCACTTTCTTCACTTATTCTGGTTCCATGCCCACCCGCAAAAATCACCGCCTTCATTTTCGCTTCATTTAAGCCGTCCACTCCCAACTAAATCAACTTTTGATCAGCTAGTAAAGGACATCATTAATGTAAATGATTTCAATGATACGCGTCATAGTGATGTATTGATACCCGTCATAGAAGGCCCTGTGACAGTTACTACGAATTGAAATATTTAAAGTTTAGTTTGTGGTATTTTGGATAAACCTTCTGATTTTTCCACCAATTACAAATGGAAATATACCTCCGTAATACCTGAACAGAATACTCGAAAAAGATGAGGTTGCCAGGCCTAGTTTAGAATGAAATGGCATTTCGGAATAAACTTTCGAACGATACATTACTTCATTAAATGCATCGCACGCCATTTTTAAATGTGGAAAATTTCCGGCAAAGGTTGAATCTCCTATTTGTTTCGCATAGTGCCTGAAGCTTTTCGATGTTCCCCCAAAACTTTTATGGTATCCTACGAAATCAAAATGCTTGATCTCACCTAAAAAAGCAAGATTGGCTATAAAGTGATAATCATTACCAATGGCCTGCCGTAAACTAATTGATTTAGTAAGTTCTCTCCGCATTAATCCATGGATCATTCCTCCGTAAACAACTTTAGAGTAATAACCAATTACGCGGAGGCTGGAAGACTTTTGCTCAAACGTAAATCCCTTCTCACTTAAATCCTGATTGTTGTCGAGCCAGTATTTTATTTGTCCTGATACAAGAGAGTATTGGGGATGGGCCTCTAAAAAAGTAACATATTTTAAAAGCACGCCCACCTCCAACGCATCATCATCTGCCAACCACATGAAATATTTACCTGTTGCTTTCCGAAGAACAAATTCAAAGTTCGGAATCATACCGATATTTATCGGTTGCCGATAATACAGTAGCTCACGATGGCTCTTAGTAATCTCCGAAATGACTTCACGGGTATTATCAGACGAACAGTTATCCGAAACAATGATTTCCAAATTGGGATAATGTTGTAACCAGACAGAATTAAGAGCTCTATCGATACCCTTACTTCTATTGTATGCAGGTATTCCTATGCTCACCAATGGATACACCTGTGCTGTTTGCATACCTACTTTGCTAAAACCATCTCAAATTGATTACAGATCATTCTTATTCCGTCTTCCAATTCAATTTTTGAAGACCACCCGAGATCATTAATTTTAGAAGTATCTAATAACTTTCTGGGCGAACCATCGGGCTGTTCTGCATTGAAATGAAGATCACCCTGATAACCTACATGCTTCCTGATCAGTAAGGCCAGTTCCTTAATACTTAAATCAACACCCGTACCTACATTGATGATCTCGCGACTATTGTATTTATTCATAAGAAATAAACATGCATCGGCAAGATCATCAACATGAAGGAACTCTCGTCTTGGCGTGCCACTGCCCCAGATTTCAACAGACGAAAGATTTTGTTCTTTCGCAGTGTAAAATTTACTGATCAGTGCAGGTAAAACATGAGAGTTAAGAAGATCGTAATTATCATTGGGACCATATAGATTTGTTGGCATCAGGCTGATAAAGTTACATCCATATTGCTGGCGATAGGCCTGGCACATCTTTATGCCGGCAATCTTTGCGATTGCATAAGGTTCGTTGGTAGTCTCTAAAAGTCCGGTTAATAGAGCTTCCTCCTTCATTGGTTGGGCAGCATCTCTTGGATAAATACAAGAAGAACCCAGGAAAAGTAATTTCTTGACACCGCAACGAAATGATTGATGTATTACATTCGATTGAATAGCCAGGTTGTCATAAATAAAATCAGCGCGAAATGTATTATTAGCATGTATGCCCCCAACCTTGGCGGCTGCAAGAAATACATATTCTGGCCGCTCGGCTTCAAAAAACTCCTTTACTGCTTGTTGATTGCGAAGGTCGAGTTGAGAAGACGTTCTTGAAACGAAATTGTAATATCCTTCAAGTTCAAGGAGTCTATGAATGGCTGAGCCAACCATACCTAAATGTCCTGCGATAAATATTTTTGCCGATTTTTCCATTATTCATCATTCATTAAAACCTCCATACCATTTGATTGCAGCAATCTATCGCGTTGAAATAGTTTGAGATCGGATTCCATCATATCATGTACAATATCCTGTATAGTATGCAGGGCCTTCCATCCAAGTTTGTTATATGCTTTTGTGGCATCGCCTATCAAAAGCTCTACTTCAGTGGGCCTGAAATATTCAGGATCAACTGCAACCACTACTTTTCCAATTTCCATTAAATAGTCTGGATTGGAACATTCTGCCACCGTGGCCACCTCATGCACTCCTTCGCCTTCAAATACAAGGCTAACTCCAACTTCCGCGAAAGCCATGCGGGTAAAATCCCGAACCGTTGTAGTAATCCCCGTAGCAATAACAAAGTCCTCAGGTTTCTCCTGCTGCAGCATCAACCACATAGCCTCTACATAGTCTTTGGCGTGGCCCCAGTCGCGCTGTGAATTTAGATTTCCCAGATAAACTTTATCCTGCATGCCCAATGCAATACGAGCAACAGCACGAGTGATTTTTCGGGTTACAAATGTTTCGCCTCTTCGTGGTGATTCATGATTAAATAAAATTCCATTGCAGGCATACATATTATAGGCTTCTCTATAATTAACGGTAATCCAATAGCCATAGAGTTTCGCCACCGCATAGGGTGACCTGGGATAAAACGGTGTAGTCTCCCGCTGCGGTATCTCCTGAACGAGACCATACAGTTCGGAAGATGATGCCTGGTATATTCTTGTTTTCTTGACCATATTAAGCAATCGAACGGCTTCCAGAATTCGCAGTGTACCTATCCCATCGGTGTTTGCTGCATATTCAGGAATATCAAAACTTACTTTAACATGAGACATGGCACCCAGGTTATAAATTTCATCCGGCTGCACCTCCTGAATTACACGTATCAGATTGGTGGCGTCTGTCAAATCTCCGTAATGAAGCTTTAAGTGGCCATCCCCTTCATGGGGATCCTGATACATATGATCAATGCGATCGGTGTTCAGTGATGAACTTCTACGCTTGATACCATGCACCGTGTATCCCTTCTCTAATAATAACTCAGCCAGGTACGAACCATCCTGTCCCGTAATTCCTGATATCAATGCTACTTTGCCTTTGCTCATAATCTCATTTATAAATAATAGACAAGAATAGAGAGATTCATCATCTTGTTAAATGAGCATTGTTTTTCAAGACGATGATTGTGATCACGCCTTTAGAGTTCTCAATAAGGGAAATTTGTATTGAGATATTTTTAATTATCCAACATCATGAAAGGCCAGTATTACTCGAGATTTATTAAAGTGATGATTTTCATCATCGATTTTTTCTTTATTTATCTTGCGTTTCTTATAACTGAAAAATTTGGAGTAGTCAATACGCTTTCCAACCAACAATTCACCTCTTTCTTTCTAACATTTGGACTTATTTGGATAATTGCGGGCTTCTTCAACAAAATATATCGTGTGGATACTGCGCTAACACAAAGTATCATCAATCTATTTGGCACATTTCTATTACATTTAATTATCATTGAAATTCTAATAAAGACATCTGGTCTCTATCTGGTAAGTTTTGAATTTCTTGCCTCTATATATGCATTAGCCATTTTCTTCATTGTTGGCACCCGAATATTTTACAAGCTAATCGCGAAGTATTACCAGTTTACGGGATTTGACCAGCGTAAAGTCGTCATCATTGGTGCCGGAAGTGCTGGAGTTGCGCTCTATAAACACTTTACAGGCAACGAAACTGCAGGATATCACTTCGCAGGCTTTTTCGATGAGATTACTAACCAAACGCAGGAAGTTCAAGAAAAGATTGTTGGGCCTCTAAGTGCGAAGAGCATTAAAAACTACTGTATATCCCAAGGTATCGGTGAAATCTACTTTGCGCTTCCCCCCTCACATATTACACTTCTTCACGATCTCTCTCAATTTGCAGATGAACAGTTCATTTATTTTAGAGTAGCTCCAGATTTTAGTGAGCTGCGACACGAAAGTGGTAACATCTTTCTGATCAACTCCGTACCGGTACTTACCACAAGGAAAGAACCACTGGGTATTTCACTTAATGCCAATCTTAAAAGAGCCTTTGATATACTCTTTTCACTAACTGTTATCCTATTACTATTTCCAATCATTCTTCCAATCATTGCGATTGCTATTCGCCTTGATTCACCTGGCCCTATCTTCTTTAAACAACTTCGCCCTGGAAAGAAGAATAAGCTATTTGATTGTTACAAGTTACGCACCATGTTGGTAAATAATAATACCGAACTACAAGCTTCAAAGAATGACTCCAGAATCACTAAAGTGGGTCGTTTCCTGCGCAAAACAAACATGGATGAACTCCCACAATTCTTCAATGTGCTACTTGGCAATATGTCGGTGGTAGGCCCAAGACCAAATATGATCAGTCAGTTGGAAGAGTATTCTAAAACGATTAATAATTATAGAGTGCGTCACTTCGTAACACCCGGCATCACAGGCTATGCACAAGTAAATGGATGCCGTGGCGAAACGAGAGATGCCGGTCTCATGGAGAAACGTGTGAAATACGATGTTCAATACATTGAGAACTGGAGTCTTTCACTTGATATGAAGATTATTTTCCTGACGGTATGGAACATGGTGAAAGGTGAAAAGAATGCATACTAATAACTCTAAGAGATGAACAGAAAAAATGTTCTGAACTCTTCTATCTCTACGGGATCGTATCAGGAATTTATTAACGAAATATTTTTTCTTGTCAACCATAAGATTCCGTCTTATGTATGCTTTGCCAATGTGCATATGGTGGTAGAGGGACATAAGGATCGGAATTTTCAACATGTAATAAACCATGCAAATATTGTTGCTCCTGACGGAAAACCCATTGCTTTATTCTTACGATATTTTTCCAAAATAAAGCAAGACCGGGTATGTGGCATGGATATCCTTCCTGATCTTCTCAAACAAGCTGAGTTAACTGGTAAATCAGTTTTCTTTTATGGTTCTACAACAAGTCTTTTGACTAGGATTACTGAAAAAGTAAATCTAGAGTATCCTTCACTGAAGATAAGTGGTTCGTATTCGCCACCTTTTAAAAATCTCTCCGAAGAAGAGAACCGTATTGCGCTAAGTAAAATAAATGACACTTCACCTGATCTTGTATTTGTTGCTCTGGGGTGTCCTAAGCAAGAAAAATGGATGGCAACAAACAAAAATAAAATCGGAGCGTGTCTTTTAGGTGTGGGCCAGGCATTTAATGTATATGCAGGCATGGAAAAACGACTGCCAGTTTGGATGCGCAATCTTTCACTTGAGTGGATGTATCGTCTGTATCTCGAACCGAAGCGACTATGGAAAAGATACCTGGTTACTAACTCCTATTTCCTGTTGCTCACTTTCAATTCTATGATCCATTCGTTGCTAACTCCCTTTACAAAGGTCAAATCCTCAGAAAGTATCTTACAAAATCCGAAGGCTTAATACCGGAAGTTGATGAAACTTATAATCGCAGCTTTATTAGTCCTGTTTAACATTAGCACATTACGCGCTACTAATTATTATCTATCCGATAAAGGAAATGATAGAAACACGGGCACAAGTAAGACAACACCGTGGCAAAGTCTAGCAAACCTGGCAATGCAGGATTTAATCAAATCAGGTGACTCCATATTTTTTGAAAGAGGAAGCGTGTTTATTGGTACGTTGAGTGTTACCGAATCAAGTATCTATGTGGGAGCTTATGGCCTGGGAAAAAAACCAATTATTAAAGGCTCTATTAAAATTGTCAACTGGGAGCTCTTCAAAAATAATATCTGGAAAAGCTATTGTAAGGAATGTAGTAAAGAACCGGCTAATGTATTTATTGGAGGGAATCCTCAGCCGTTAGGCAGATATCCGAATCAGGGGTATTTTGCCATTTCCAACGTTGCTGCAAATCGACAATCGTTTACCGACAAAACCATATCCGCTACAGACTATTTCTGGAATCAATCTGAAGTAGTAGTAAGAAGTAGTCGATGGACGATTGATAAACTACCCGTGAACTCTTTTAGAAATAACACATTCACATATTCGCAACCACCTTCTTATCCACTTGAAAAGGGATTTGGATATTTCATTCAAAAGCACTTAGCTACACTGGACCAATCAGGTGAGTGGTTTTTTAATTCTGATACCAAAGAATTATTCTTATATATGGATGAAGGGTTAAGGCCCGGAAATAACATTGAAATCAGCTTCTACGAATTGGGACTCGAAATAGTAACTACCCATGATGTAACGATTGACGGTTTAGCCTTTATGAATCACCAATCAGGTTGCCTTGTAAAAAATAGTCTAAATATCATAGTAAGGAATATTGAACAATTCAACTCGGGCAAAAATGGTTTCGAAATTATCGATTGTGAAAATCCAGTTGTAGAAAATAGTTTGATTGCTGATTCAAATAATAACGGGGTAGAGTGGCTCAACAATTCCGGTGGGACTTTCATCTGCAATGAAATCCTTCGTACTGGTCTTATACCCGGACAAGGTGCAAACGGAAATGGCAGTTATATCGCGTTGAATATTACTGCTAATAAAATCTCAATAGATACCACCCTGTTTCAATCTAACAAAATAGACAGTACTGGCTACTCAGGAATAGATTTTCGAACGGGCCATACATTTATTAAAAATAACCACATCAGTAATTTCTGTTTAACGAAAGATGACGGAGGCGGTATATATACCTGGGAAAACAACCAGCTGGGCAAGCTCATTGAAGGTAACCATATTTCCAACGGTCGCGGGTCAGGGGAAGGAATTCTTAATTTTAATCAACGTTTTGCCAGTGGTATTTATATTGATGATCGCTCTAGTAACGTGGACATCTACAACAATACAATATCGCACTGCGCTACGGCCGGAATTTACCTTCACAATGCGCGTATGATATCTGTAAGAGAAAATAACATATCAGCCAATGGATTTACTGTATCAAATAAAGAAAAAGCACAATTATATATAAGGCTTGATAAACACGGGAAATATGGTGAAAAGAAAGAATTGGAATTGACCGTATCGAATAATAATTTGATTGCCTTACATGAAAACTCCCACTGTATATATTTAAGTGCTGACGAAAACCAGGATTTAGAACAACTTGGCACATTCTCTAAAAATCAATTCAGTGGTCACATACTTAATCAAGCTATTGCAAAATCATATCATAAGACCGACCCGTGTTTAGCGCCAGAAATATATACACTTGACCAGTGGCAACGAATTTCAATGCTAGAAAAAGGCTCAACATTCACTATTACACATAACACAGCATATAACAATGCTAGTAAAAACCTTATCAGCAATAGTAGTATGACTAAGGATGTTAGCGGTTGGATCATATGGCCAGAAAAGCAAAGACTTAAACAAGACAGGATAACTTCTGCGGAGAACCCATCCCTTAACGTGATCATTGATTCTTTGAATACCGAGGCACTTGTCTATCATGGAGGATTTTCAGTAGGCAAAGAAAAGCTATATAGGCTATCCTTTACTGCCTGGAGCCATGTACCTATGTTACTGGAGTTCGTTCCGCTTATGGCTAATTCTCCCTGGCGAGCTTTGAGTGATTACATTTGTTTTCCTGTGAGTTCAAAAAGGCAATCATTTATCTATTATTTCCAGACAAATGAAAATAGTGTAAAAGCCAGAGTAAATTTCAAAAGCGATCAAAGTTTTTGGATCGATGATGTATCGCTTTATGAAATAATCGAGAAAAATAAATCAGACTTACCACTATAATTGCCAGATTATACCGGAACTAAATCCTGATCAATTCTGCTGTGAGATGGGTATTTATTTCGCTCAATAGTTTTATCATATATATCCGTTAATTGAGAGTAATTCGTTGACGGTGTATAGTATTTTAGATAATAGTCTCTTGCATTCATAGAAATACTCCTTCGAAAAGATTCAGATTTAGTTATCTCCATAATCTTTAATATCAAATCTTTTTCATTCCCCGATTCAAAAAGTAAACCATTTACTTTGTCAACAAATATTTCACTCATCGCCCCGAGATCAGAAGCAATAATAGGCGTACCGGTTGAAAATGCCTCTGCAATAGTAACCGGAAAACCCTCATACCAGGTTGATGGAAAAATCAAGGCTGTACATCGTTTGAGATAGTCGATCACTATTTCTTTTGGTTGAAATCCAACAAAAGAAATGGATGGATTTTGAAGTGCATAATATTCTACCACAGATTTTAGTGGACCATCGCCCACTATTATAAGTTTAAAATGATACATACTAGCAGCATTCAGCAACGTGCTAATACCTTTCTCCTCTGTAAGCCTGCCTATAAAAAGAAAATAATCTTCACGTACCTGTTGGCCAATACCTAAATCCTCTACAAAATTAGGTTTCACAAATAGCTTGTCCGGAGGCAGCGCAATTGCAGCATTCATAAACTTTTCTCTTGCGAATTGAGTAAGCGCGATATAAGCTCCAACTTTATACTTCCAGGTACCCAACCAGTGATGGAAAGCAGTCATACATACGACCCCAGCAGTTTGCCATTTGGAGTTTCTATAAACTCCCTTCCATATCGCATTCCAGGGAATGATAGAATGTATACTGGTTTCATTTATCTGGCCGTTATAGAAAAGTGTAGCGCTTGGGCAAATAAGCCGGTAGTTATGTAGCGTTAAAACAATCGGAATATGTAATTGATTTGCCACAAGAAATACAGAAGGGGACACAATAGGAAGAAAGTTGTGTACATGAATTATATCGGGATCAAACTCAAGTATTTTTCTTTTAATTAATCTGGCACTATCTGGATTGTAAATGGTTTTCAGGCCCGACATAATTTTTTTAAAGGGCGTATTGATTGTTGCGTTCTCATAAACAAGTTGCTCCACCATGTGTCCATGTTGAACAAGCAACTCGCTCTCCGATTTAAAAACTGAATCTTCGCCACCAGCCTGCTTATATTTATTATGAATTACCAGAATTCTCATAAATTCTACAAAGACCTCAATTGATGCTGATCGAATTGTCTTGTCAGATTTCTGTCTATCAATTTGTCTTGAAATTTGATATAGGCATTCAACTCAGATATTCCTTTGTCTCTTTCACTACCTCTGAGCAAGCGCACACTATTGGCTATAGTGAGTTTATGATTTTCCTTGTGCTTTGCATAAACCCGAAGTGAACCCGGAGGGAAACATTCAATCACATCATAACTAATCAAGCTGTGATACTTAAGTATTTTTTCAAATGTTGTGAATGAATAATAGGGAAACATGTTACCTATAACGACTCCACTTTCTTCAGCCATCCATGGCAATAAATAAAGGAACTCAAAGGTGACAGAACCCTCCGGCTTCAGAAATAATTTTATGGCCGAGATGAAATCATTGATATCAGTTGCATATGTCAGCGCATCATGACACATTAAGAAATCAGCTTTCCCATATACATCCATAAGCGTATGTAAATTTCTATTTCCGAATATCGGGTACCCATTTACCCTGGGATCAGCAAACTCTGCTACAAGTCGTGCATTCTCATTTTCAAACTTTTTAAATATTCGATGTGTATACTTTTGAAGTTCTAATAACCTGGCTGAAGAAAATGAAGAAAGATAAAAACTTTCGATCTCCGATAGTTTTACATCCACCACTGACTGCACCAGAAAACAATGGGAACATACGTAGGTTGGAATTAAAACAAACGATCCACCCATTTCCATTTCACTGCGGTTCTGATAGAATTCAATATCCGCAAAGGAATATTCCAGTTCTGCACCACAAAATTTGCATTTGTTCTTATCAACGTCTTTTTCGTTATTCATAAATAGTCACTTCGACAATTTCAATTTTTTTGAACTCTTTTTACTTTAAATAAGTTCTGGCAGGCATTGCATGGTGATTTAGATATTGCATATTGCGAACCACCAATCAAGATACTACGCTTAATCCTGACATTTAGCGATTAGAATCTTTCAGAATGATGATCTTCGTCATCAATCCATAAAACATTAATCGCTAAAACCACCGCTTGAACGACTCTCAACGGGAATTACCGAAGGATGCTTTTACCCGTATTGTGAAAATTGCACCATTGCAACGCAGTTAGGAAGGTAATACTTTGAAGTAACAGATGTTCGGGATCAGTGGGGAGGCTTAAATGGGACAGCGCTCATTTAAGAATAGAAAGTAGAAACACCCTTGTAGATCTAAGTAGTCACATAATGTCCTTGGAAAAAAAATCATTTTCCGGGTCGGGGAAGAATTACGTCCAAAAAAATAGCTGCCCATTATACGATGAATAAAGCCTTAATATGCATTGCCGCTATGCTATTGCTTTTACAAGGATGCGATAGTGAATTAATAACGCCAGAGCCCAACCAACAAATGGTTGCAAATCAATCTCAGTCGCTGAGTTCCAATCTGGTAGCAGCAAATACAAAATTTGTTAGTACTGCCGGAAATGACGCTGCAGATGGAACCCTGGAAAGACCCTGGAAGAGCTTACGGTATGCCGTAACTAAAGTCCCCGCCAATCAGGGTTACACCATTCAACTTTCCACTGGAACTTTTATTGAGTCTGGCCTCATCGAAATTCCCCCCGGTGTAAATATCGTAGGTGCTGGTATCGATAAGACAATTCTTAAAAGTGCAGGTTCCTTTCACTATTACCCTTCTTCACCAGGATATGCTTTGGATAAGTATCTCCTGCGAATGAACGGAAGCAGCCCGATGAATGGCAATCAAGCCCTAAGGGGATTTACTGTTGACGGTGACTCCAAAAAATTGCATGGTGGTATTTATATCCGCTATCGCAATACTGTTACCATTGAAAATGTGAAAGTTCAGAATACAAACTTCAATGGCATCTGGCTATGGGATGTAAAAGATTCAAAAATCAAAAATTCGCAAATCATCAACAGCTCGTGGGGAAATACATCGTACTGCTCAGGCGCGTTGAATCTGGGTAATCTGGAGCGGGTAGAGATCGATCAACTTACCGTGGATGAAAACAAAGGCTATGGAATAAAAGCCATAGGACCGAGTGGGAATAATAATATTAAGAATTTAAAGATACATGATAGCCGCATTTCAGTTCATCCCTATGGGTTATGGAAATCTGGTGGCGCCCCGAACATAGCCATCGAATTATGGCAGGTTAATCTCGTGGGTTCCGAAATCTATAACACGTATGTCGACAATACGATCTCTCTCGTGAATAGTAATGCGACTCCATCCACAGGTATACAAACAATCCGTGTCCATCACAACATAATAGATCTGGAAACGCGCGCCAAAGGTGCCGGATATGGTATAGAACTAACCATTCATGATGCCGAAATAGATCACAACTATTTTATAAAAGGAACCAATGGGATTGCCAATTGGGATCATGCTATGAAAAACTGGAACATTCATCATAACACCTTTTATGCACTACAAGGAACATATCCTGGTGAAATAGTACGTTCGCAAAAGAATGGTTTACACAACGTTAAGTTGTACAATAATACTATTGAGTTTGCCGGCACCAAAACAATGAATGTAGTTGGACTTTATGGTGGCAGTAGTGATAACATTGACATCAAGAATAATCTCGTTATTAATAGCAACACGGGTTATAGTTATTATCCGAACAAACTAATTCATCTGGAAAATGGAGCCAAGGTAAGTACGCTTACGGTGAAGAATAATTTATTTTCCGGATTACCTTTTGGAAGTGTGGCGGGTAGTTACTCTTCGAATTTAACGTCCGATCCACAAATCGCTAAAACAGGTAATCGCCCTGATGCCTATTATCAACCCAAAGCAGGAAGTCCACTGATTAATGCAGGGCTTAATGTTAACTTTCCCTTCGTGGGCTCAGCACCTGATATTGGTGCCTTTGAAACTGGTGCAACAACTACCTCATCTCCAATATCAACTCCAGTAGTTAATACACCATCTGGCTCAGTTGTTCAACTATATTTAGATTCATCCGATGCCTTTCTTGGTGGAAAAGTAACCACAGGCTACGATGCGGTCGCTAAAAATGGTAATTATTTTTATGTGCCATCGGGCAACGGCAGAAATTATATGATACCCCCGCCAGGCACTGCTACTTTTAAATTCCAGCTTCCGACAACAGACGATTATGTTATTTGGGCAAAAGTGAAATCACCATCTACTTCCGATCAAGGCTATCATGTTTATGATGGAAAAGGCAAATGGATTAAATGGCTTGCCGGTGTTCAAACTTCATGGACCTGGGTAAAAGTAACCGAGGGTAACACGCCTGCCATGTTTGATTTTGAACAAGGAGCCAATGAATTTAAAATGGCATGGTATGATGATAATGTTAAGGTTGATCAGGTATTGATAACAAATGACCTATTGTTTAATCCTTAATCAAAGTCGTTTTGTGCCAGTAGATTAAATTCGATTTATAACCAGTTTATTGTAATGAAAGAAATCCCTGATTAAATTTTTAATCAGGGATTTCTTTCTTCTCAAAATCGTTTCATCTATATGAGCTGCTAATCAAGGCTTTTCAGCAGTGTATAAGGTTGCCACTTCCGTTTCGGTAAGTGCTACTTTGAAAATTCTCACATCGTCCATAAGTCCTTTATAATGATACGTATAAATTTCGGCTGGATTAGCCCAATCATGTAAAACCACACGGTTCTGGCTAGCTTGAATAAATCCAAGTGCTAATTTATTTCCACCATCCATATTTCCTGCAAATTTTACTCCTGTTACGTTTCTCCTCGCATCATCTATTGGCCAAAGATCAAAATCACTTTGTTTTACCATTTCACCATTGAGATACATAGTAGATAATTTAGAAGCAGCATCATACGTACAAACAACGTGTGCCCATTTATCCTTAAAGTAGGTAGACCCAACACCACCGCCATGTGGCTGCACATCTTTATGAAAAGTCCAACCTTGATATCCGCCATTACTCATCATAGCACCTGTACCTGAAAACAAGTTGTCTTCGGCATCGGAGGGACTCGTGCCCTGATCAAATTGAGTAGCAAATTTAATCCATGACCAATCACTGGCGAGTTCCATGTGAAAACCCTTCCAAGCACCCAGCCCTAGAACAAAATGTCCATTTCTGGCTGCGTCTGCTTTAATCCATGCACTAAGTGTCATACTATTATGTGCCATGTATTGCTCACCATCAGGAATTTCGACAATCGTGGTTGTTCCGTTAAACTCCCCTGCTAATCCTTCATAGCCGAACCGATCTACATTAAACGTTAGATCTCGAACGTCTGCCACAAGGGGTGTATGATCACCGGCTTCGTCATTCATATTCCCTGAGAACGAAAAATAAGAAAGTTGATTAACGGATTGAGGTGGCACTACATTAGTTCTTCCATACGTTTTAAAATTATAGTCTGCTACAGCGGCAGGCGCTCCATCCGTAGCTTTCAGTGAAGATCCAATAGATATTGTATGGTTAGTTCCATTCATCATCAAATTGGTAGGCGTTATTGTAACATCAGTTCCTACCGTTGTTAATGTGCTTGGCACTCCCACTCCATCCATTTTGATTGCAATCGAATTTAAATCTACTGTCGATACATCCACCTCTTTATCAAAGGTTATAATAACCGATGAATTTACGGGAATGTCTGTTTTCACAGAGGCTCCATAAAGAGGCACCCCCAAATTCGTTGCTACACTTACTACTGTTAAAGGCCGTGGGTCCGCTTCTTTATCCTCACAGGCTTGTTGAAGCACCGTAACCATTGCGGTTACGAGCACAACTTTTAAAATTGTTGCAATTTTTTTCATGTTTTCTTGTTTTGGTTAATATTCACTTCTCTTCATCCCTATCAATCTACCACTTATGAAACCAAGACTTTAACTACCAACGAAGGCTATAGATGAGTTGCTTATTATGTGTACAATTTTGTGCCATATTTATTTTCTTTATGTAAATGAATTTTTGAAAGCATTTTAATACAGCATAAATAGATTGTGGAGATTGCGTGGTCTAGATTGTGGAATTTAATACTCGTTGGAAATTACTTTATAGTGGTTGCAGAAGATTTCAAAATGTAATTTGATAAACAATAGGTAATGGAATTTTACTGCGCGAACAGCGCATCTATCTCAGGATGAATTTCCATTTAAGTTTACATCAACTTAGTATATACATCCTGTGTAAGTCTGGCAGTCTGTTGCCACGAAAATTCCTTTGCACGGTCAAACCCATTCTGTATAAGATTTGTCCGTATAGGTTGTTGTGATACTAATGTCTCGGCTACGGAGAGTATAGAATCCTTATTGGTTGGATTAAAATAGAGCGCAGCATTTCCGGCTACTTCAGGCAACGAACTCGTTTCACTCGCGCCAATGGGGCATCCACAATTCATTGCTTCCAGTAATGGAATACCAAATCCCTCATAGACAGAAGGAAAAAAGAAGGCGAGTGCATTAGAATAATACTTCCTTAAATTATCATCAGTACCACCAAAATATTTTATTCTATTTTGAATTTTTAACTCTTTAAATAATGAATGCTCTTCCCTGGTAAATTTTCCACCGCCTACACAGTATAGATATAGATTCGATTTTTTTAACAACAATGGAGCAACGGAAGTAACAAAATATATAAAATTCTTGTAGTCATTTCTACCCCCAACAAATAATAAATAATCTTCATCCTTCATTTCCCCAATTACCTTACTCGAACTGGTAATCGAAGAAGCCAGATGAATAACAGAAACTTTTTCTGGCGGAATTCCATAGTACTCAACCAGGTCATTCTTAGAACTGGAGGAAACGGCAATAATGCTATCCGCTCTGTTCAATGTTTGTCTCTTATGGGTTAGTGTTCTACGGTCATCAGTCTTATACTTTTCATGGATAATATCATGAAATGTTATAACAATTGGCTTTTTACTTTTTATATTCAGGTAGTAGGGATCATAGTACGTTGGATGAAATACATCAAAATTATCTTGTCTATAAATCGTCTTACTTCGCACTTCATTAAGCAAGTTCATTGTCTCTATCTTGCGCTGCAACTTAATGATCTTGAAGAAAGGAGTTGATTTGATAATTTTACTTTCCCTGATGTATTCATTGTTAGAAAACAAAAGTGAATTATAAACTGCCATTTCTGGTACTTTTTGAAATTGAGTTGTCAATTCATAAAAATATCTTGAAATCCCTCCGTACTCCTGAATTGTAAATGCCTGATGATCAAATAATATTTTCATGTCTATTTAAGCCAAAATCCACCAAGCCTCCTAAAATATCCTGTTACTAAAGCAGCAAACATTTCCTCATAGGGACAATTTCGAAGTGTGTAAATCGTGAAATTCTTAAGATTACCCCCACCCCTGATACTGAACAAATGATTAAAATAATTCTTCAGCGTCTTTTGTTTTCTGATCTTGTGATCACCTCCTTCTTCCGGATACGTATAGAGCTTTGCATCGTAATTACAATAAATAGTAAATCCATAAGTTCTTGCCCGTTGGGTAAAATCGTAATCAGCCATATAATGTGGCAAATACTTCTCTTCAAAAAGGCCAATTTTTTTAAATACCCGCTCCGGTATTAATAGCCCACGTGCCGGAAACAACGAAACCTCATGCAAACCCATTTGGTTCTCCTTGACCAGGGTATCCAATAGATACGTGGATTGACCCGATGACCAATTAAATATTTCACCACCATAATAGGGGCGCTTAGTTTTAATATCAAGATCCAAAGCTCCAATTAAGGCTAATGGATTCTCTTCAGCGCTGATCATCATTTTCTCCACAAAATCAGGCGAAGCTACTGTGTCATTATTGAGAGTCATTATATAATCTGCATTCAAATCAAGAGCCACATTAATACCCATATTGATAGCAGCAGTCCAAAACAAATTTCCATCACCATGCAATACAATGACATCAGGAAAATTAGTACTCAGCATTTCCCAGGTGCCGTCCGTTGAACCATCATCCACCACAATAATAAAATCAGCGGGTTGAGATTGCCTTTGCAATGACTCTAAACAATCGCGTGTAAAACTTTTTCGATTATGAACAGGAATAACTATGCAAATCATGTTGATGTAATTTTAGTTGTCCATATACTATACCCAATCAGCTTCAGTAGGTTTAAATTCATGTACCATCAAATTCTCTTTATGCGCATTTCGTGTTGCCATGCGCATCTTCTCTAGTTTAGGAATGGCAATTATTGCCACCATGAAAGAAAATATCACAAACCCCAAAGCATCGAGATATAAAAATGTGTCAATCTGTAAAATGAACAAGAAAAATATTACAACCGGAAAAAATGCACCCTCTGATCTTCCATCTTTACTCATCTGTTTAAAATATTGATAAATTCCATACAGGATAATGCAGAAAATGATGAAGAAGACAATTCCCTGACTAACCAGAATTTCCATGGAAGTACTGTGTAGGTGCATATGAAAAACGTCCTTTTCATTCCACATCTTAGCGACATCATCAATGAGCCCCAAGAAATAATGTCCTTTATAACCATTACCCCATATCCAACCTTGCCGATCATCGAGTAACCAATTCATTGCATCCTGCCATAAAAAAGCTCGCCCGTTAAATGTAGTCACATCTTCTATGTCAACCCGTTGCATCATAGACGATAGCCCCGGAAGCTGCAATATTTTATAGATAGGAAGAGCTGATCCTAAAAGCATAGGGATGGTAAACAAGGACAAAAGATAAATCCCTCGCATCCGGGCAATCCCCAAAAGGTAAAGACTCATCACAAGAACATATACCAGAATTGTGAGCCGTGAATTAATCAGAAAAAATAAACCGAGATTGAATAAGAAATAAGCACTCAAGGAAGCAAATCGAATTGGATCAGTCCAATGCCGCTTTAGATAATATAATAAGAGTAAGTTAATGATGGCCAATAAACTGGCTCCGCTATAAAAGCCGCCTAAAAAGGGAAAATTTAAACGGCCTTCCAGACTGTGTGTCTCGTTAGCTAAGCCCAACGCGAAATAACCAACTAAGTTGATAGCAAGTAATAAACTCAAGCTGATTATTAACACTTGCAAAAGCTTTTCTCTGGTAGTATTGTTATATAACACTACGATAAGAAATGCATGAAAAGGTATTATTATTAACAAGGATTTTGTGAAAGTGAGAATTGTAGTCGCTTCGGGTAGGCCTTTGTTTAAAGCAATAAATAAAGAGCCTGCTGATGACAACACAAACAACAACATAAAGTAATAGAACTTATTTACCCTACTGTCGAATCCCCCACTATACAAGCTGTTAATAAAATAAAACAGAATGATAAAAATAAAAGGAGCTAGTGAAATAAGATATCCTATGGATGGACTATTAACTGCAGAAATATAGGTTCCAAGTCCATAAATTGGAAAGCTAATGATGCATAAGAAATTTATGATATCTCTTTTATACACAGCAAGTCAGGTTAAGTATGGCAAGAATGTCATGAGAAGATTGTGATAAGTGGTTTAACAAGTCTTGATAAAACTTCTAAAGGGAAAACATTTTTGAGTTGGGATTTAATCCTTGATCCAAAAGATGTATTGGCAAGTCTAAAGATCTTTGTCTCTTTCGCTTGATCAACCATTACAACTTTTGGATGGTACAGCGGAAATCTCATTTCTTCCAATTTAAGGTCATGCCCCACCGCTTTTAAATTACTGGTGTTTGTAGCATACTTTCCAAAACCCAGATTAATAACAAGATTGGAATTTGGAACTATCACCAAACCGGAATTTATTTTACATGCAAACTGCCATTGATAGTCCCAAATGGTTTTAGAACTGGTTACCGCATCGCCTTCATACATCTTTTTAAAAACATAATTATAGAAATCCCGCTCATAGATGGTGTGATAAGTATCGCTCAGATATCTCTTCTTATCAATCTCTACGTGCTTGCTCATCGTAAAGTCAAAGAGCTTCCAGGCCCTGCGCCACGTTGCCCATCCCCATATATAGGTAAGGTTTGAAAAACGGTAAGATAATTCTCTATCACGCTGATCATTTGATTCCAAATTATTTCCTCCAATGTGCATTACACGCATATCCTCTCTGTACTTTGTCAACAACTCTTCACAAAACGGAAAGAAAGAAGCTGATGGCAAACAATCATCTTCCAATATGATCCCCTCTGTTTCTTGCTCAAAAAACCAGGTAATCGCAGTACTGGGTCCTTTACCACAGCCAAGATTTTCTTGTCTTATTAATGTCTGTACTGAACACTCCCAATCTATTTCGCTAAGTATCGACTGCACCTTTGAACAATTTATTACATCTGTTGTAACCTCTGGTCTTGGTCCATCGAATGCTATATAAAATCTTATAGGCTTTACCTTCCTGATAGCTTCAAATACAAGTCGTGTTGTATCAGGTCTATTGAAGGCAATCAATAAAACAGCAGTATGTAGCGCATTCAAAGGCGTAGTATAGGAATTAAAAACCTTAGGTAAAGATGATAGAGTGGCTCTCAATTTTCAATGATCATCATCATCAGGAATTGACAAGATTATCATGTTTGGCGATTATAGTTGTTACCATTCTTATTTTTAGGTAAACAACGCCTGTAATGGTCGCACCAAGGTATCAACTACTTTTTCCGGAAGTATGTTTTTAATTTGAGATTTGATTCTGGATGACGGGGATGTGCAGACCAACTTGAAGACCTCGCTTTCCTTTTCATTATCCACCATAACAAACTCAGGATGCCTGAGTGGAAATTCCATTTTCTCTACCGCGAGGTCATAACCCACCGCAGTAGGATTTACTGTATTGGTTGCATATTCACCAAAACCCAAATTTTTTATCAAATTGCGATTAGGTACGATGACCAACCCGGAATTAATTTTACAAGCAAATTGCCATTGATAACTCCAAATAGTTCGTGAGCTTATCTTCTCATCACCCTGATGCATCTTTTTAAAAACATAGCTATAATAATCCCGCTCATAGATGGATCCGAAAGCTCCAGCCAGGTATTCTTTTATATTTATTTCCGGGTAATGATTCATTTTGAAATCAAAATGTTTCCAGGCTCTGCGCCAGGTTGCCCAACCCCAGATATAGGTGAGATTTGAAAAGCGATAAGAATACCCATCGGTTTGCATAGAGCCTTCAAAATTATTTCCACCGATTTCCATCACGCGAGTATCATCTCTATACTTTTCCAACAACTGGGAACAAAACGTAAAAAAAGATAGTGACGGGAGGCAATCATCTTCTAGTATAATTCCTTCCTCTTCATGTTCAAAAAACCAGGTGATAGCCGTGGATAATGCCTGACCCAAGCCGAGATTTTCGGTGCGATATAAGGTGCGTACCTCACAGTCCCAATCTACACCATCAATAATTCTTTTAGCTTCCTCACACTTGGCAGCTTCACCAACTTTACTGCTGCGCGGCCCGTCTGCCGCCACATACAAACGTGTTGGTCTTGCTTGTCGAATCACTTCAAAAACCTGGCGGGTTGTTTCTGGTCTGCTAAAAATCATAAACAACACTGGAGTAGTGAGCGAAGCAGAGAACGTTGAAAGGTTTCCCATAAATTTAAAACTAGTACTTATTCAAAAGCAACATCTAATAGGAGAGCTTTGAAATGAGGTTCTCGATCATGAATTCCTTAAAATATTTCTTATCGGAAGCAAAATCCCGGATAACGAAGGGTGGGTGTTTTAACGGAAAAGCCATCTCCTGTATTTGCAACTTAGCACTCATGCTATTACTATTTTGCGTGTGGGTAGCATCGTCCCCAAAACCAAGATTCCGAACTAAATTATCATTTGGCACTATTGATAATCCTGCGTTAACGTATCTCGCAAAATCCCATTGATAGTCCCACCAATCAACGCGTTCAGCGGTCACTGTTTTTTCAAATTTTCTAAGTCGATACAATTTCTCCAGTGGATTCAAAAAGAAATTATCAAAGTATTTATTCCTTTTCACCTCATCGTATAAGGCAATTTTATAATCAAATTTTTTCCAGGCTCTGCGCCAGGTAGCCCACCCCCAAATATGCCCGCTTCTAGAAAAATAATAAGAGTAATCAGCATCATTTTGCCAGCCATTCAGAAAGTTGTTACCTCCTATGTGCATAATACGGGTGTCATTTCTATAGCGTTCCAATAACTCCTGACAATACCAAAAAAAACTCTGTGCGGGCAAGCAATCGTCTTCGAGAATAATTCCTTCTTCTTCGTGTTCAAAAAACCATGTGATTGCAGTTGAAGGTGCGATCCCACAATTCAAGTTAACATTACTAAATAGCGTTTTAACTTCACATTCCCAATCCACGCCACGTATTACCTGTCTGGCTAACTCACAATTAATCCCATCCGTAACATGGCCGTGACGAGGTCCATCAGCTGCCACATATAACCGAGATGGTTTTGCTTTACGAATAGCTTCAAATACAAGTTTAGTTGTATCGGGTCTATTAAAAATAATCATAAGCACAGCCGTTTGAAGAGGTTGCGGTGGATTAAAGGTTGACATTACTAATTATTAGAACTTAAAATTGCATTTTATGGGCCCATATATCAATGATATAAATCATCCTGAAAACATAACATGATCATGAAGGAGCAGCATGTATATAACGGCACATGTTTTTGTTGTACACTTCATAATCGTTAATCATAGCAATTGTCTTGCTTGCTACTGATTTCGGATGCACATATTGATCAACAAAACGATAAAAGAAAAGCTGTAGCCGGTTGCTATACCGTACCGATATATCCTGAATCATATTTCCATAGCGATCTTCAGGTAAAATTTCAACGCAGCCAGCCGCTAAAGCTGTTGGTAAAAGCATATTTGAACCGTGAATGCCAATCACTACATGACTCTTTGCATAGGTAATACACCAGGCTCTTTCAATAATCGGGTTTAATCTCCACTTGCGTTCGTCTGAAGCATAACCTGCAAATTTCCCCGTTCTTCCAAGTCCCACAATGTTAAAATTCGCCTCAGGCATTTTTTTTCTGATTAATCTGATGGTTTTTTTAACCATACCATTCTGCCTTTTTGAAAGATGCCTTGACCCCCAGGGTAAAATCTTGAGTTTTCGGCAAATGCGATAAAACCAAGAGTCTGCTATACCTGGAAACCACCATCGGTCCTCGCGTAAAACAAATGTAATTGTTGGTCTTTGTGTTGAATAGTTTTCAAGTTGAAAGGGTTTAACATCGGTTAACCGGCTAATATCAACCGTACTTAAATCAGGATGTGAATAGGCATAGCTTAAATAAATTTCACGAAACCTATGAGACTGATCCGAAACAAATTTTTGAATCGACCGATAGCTATAGACAAGCTCATCTAAATTCAAATCAACTGCCCAAACTTCCGCACATCCCTTTGGAATTAACCACTTAAATATCTTGGGAATGATGATAATCAAACCAATGTCCTTCTGATGATCCAGATGGTGAAATGCGTTATATAATTTCAGCAGCACATGCCCATATATTGAATCAAGTGTATTGAGAATAATAACTCTATCACATCTATTGTAGATATTCATTTCTATTGACACATCATCTTGTCGGATATTCTCATGTGACCGTATGAGGGAATTCGCCAGCCAGGTAGGTGTTACATCTTGTTGATATAATTTTCCATTTAACTTACCTAAGGTCATGGGATAAGCCACCGTATGACCTACGGGCAGCACCTGGAAGAATTCCAGTCCACACGATCCACAGGTACAATCCGCAAGCACATTAATTGTTTCAAATCGAATTTCGTTTACAACCGTGCTTTGCGATAGGCACTCCGGACAAGCGTATTGATTTTCCAGGGTGGGTTTAAGTTGAACCATATTATTATATTTAATTAATCTCTTTTAGCCGCCAAAATGTAAAGATGCCTTTGAACATCAATTGTTGATTTTCCCTCGTTTTCTTAAAAAAGATATCGACCAGAAAAATACTTATCGTAAAAGATATCATACTCGCTATCACCGAGCCCACCGAAGCGAAATGTGGGATCAGGAAATAATTTAGGGTAATATTGGATATCGCACCTATTACAACAGTAAGTAATGAGTACTTGAATAAACTTTCGTTAACGATAAATACAGATTTACCCACACCCATGTTCGAAAAGAAAAGGCGCAAGGCAAATAATGATAACAGAAAACCTGCTGCCTGATACTCGATTCCATAGAGTAGAATTATAACTCTTTCTGCAAAAAGATAAATGGGAATAGCAACCAGCAGAAACGCTAAAAACATGAGACGATATAAATTAACCAGCCGGCTGTGATATAACGTCTCACTCATACCCTTTGCTTTTGTAATGGCGGGTGAGAACGTACTCATTAGCACCATGGGCATGAAGCCAAATATTTCAATGAATTTTAATGCTACTGAATATTGACCTACTTCCGCGTTATTCAACATTTTTCCGAGCATTACCTGATCAATGCGCGCTTGCGTGTGCAACGCCAAACCATATAACGCAATGGGCCACGACTCGCTCAAAAGTTTAAAGGCTAAATCCTTGCGAAACTTCCAATTGCGAATTGTACCCTGGCGCTTATGATAAGCATAGATAAAACCTGAAGCATTAAGTATAGACGCAAGAACGATCACAATGGCAAACCAAATCAGGGGCGCGTTTGCAAAAACTAGAGTCAACTTTATGGCGCTTACAAACAAGTTGATCCCTAGCTGAACTTGTACTACATACTTTGACATTACCTGAGCCTGGAAAAAATAATTGACTACCTCAAAGGCTTTGAAAAATTCAGCAAAAGCAATGATCATGATCAGCGTATTGGTAAAACTGTCATGCTTCATGAAAATGAGAATGATAAACATCAATACCAATAAAGTGCTTGAGCCTATCATTTTCAACACAAACCCAGTTCCTAGCAAGTCGTTTTTAGATTCACTATGTTTAGCCAACTCCCGAACGATGATTTGATCTATACCCAACGTTGAGAACGCAGAAAAAATGCTGACAAAACTTATTGCGTAATTTAGGAGGCCAAAACTTTCGGGTTGGAGGTAACGCGCAACATAGATACCAACCAACATACCTACCGCCAGGGTAAATCCCTTTTCAAAAATCAGCCATGAGACATTCTCAAAATATTTGCGAAAACGAAGTGGTATTAAAAACATGACCTGCTACGTATGTAGTAAGCATTTAGTAGTATTGAAATAGGTAAGATCATCCATACACATAGTTATATCCGTTAGCCGACACTTTGTAGTCATTAAGAAGTATGATCACATTTCGGATTTTGGCTTCGTTGTATAGTCTATTTATTTTATCAAGATGAAATTTCTTGGTATAGTTGGATCGAACAACATAAATGTTAGCATTTGTGTATTTCATCAGAATGATATACTCCGAAACAAAACCCATTGGTGGCGAATCAAGAATTATCGTGTTATAAGATTGTTTAAGTGTAGTGATAAGCTGATCCATTCGGGGAAGTCCAATCAGGTCAAGGGGATTGGGAGGAATGGGGCCCGAGGTGATTACATCCAAACCTTTTATATGGGTCACATTGATACTCTCCTTTAATGAACATGCACCAATTAAATAACTGGAAAGTCCCACATCATTTTTTAGTTGAAATAATGTAGCGACTTTAGGTCTGCGCATATCGCAGTCAATCACAATCGTTCTTTTACCGGAATGCGCCATGGCCACAGCCAGATTAACAGAGCAAAATGTTTTACCTTCACTCTCAACAGATGACGTGATACCGATCACATTATTTTCATTTCCCAAGGTGAGGTATTGCAAATTGACCCGCAAGGATCGAAACGACTCACCAATGGCCGATTTCGCCTGCGCAACAATCACAGATGCCAACTCATTTTTGTTGCCATGCGAAATACTACCGATGTAGGGAATGCTGGTATTTTGCTCAATGTCTTTTGGAATAATGATGTTGTCATTAATTACATCCTTAAAAACGATCAACCCTAAGGAAAAAGCGAATCCAAAAAGTACCGTCAGTAAATAGATTAATTTTTTATTGGGTGTAATAGGTCCGGCACCGACTTGCTGAGCCCGATCTACAATTGTTTTTTCAACCGTATTTGAGGCGATCGCTATTCCGGCTTCTGCCTTTTTTTCAAGTAAGTAGTTATATACGTTATCGTTAAAGTCAAACTGTCGTTTAATACTTACCAGCTCACGCTCGCTTTGCGGAAGCCCCTGCACATTTCTCTTTACTTCATAAATCTGTGCATTGATATCGGCCAATGCCTGGCTGGAAGCACCTATAAAATTGCGAACATTATCAAGCAAGGCCCTTTTTACACTTGTTATTTTAAGTTCCAGAATTTCCACTACGGGGTTTCCTTCTTTGGTACTATAATTTAAACCAATACGCTCTTGATTTAGTCTCGCTAATTCCATCAAGAGGTTATTCAACAACGGATCTTCAATACCGAAGGTAGAGGGTGCACTAATATTTTTTGGATCGCTCTCTTTCTCCATGGAATTGGCTATGTATTGATAATACTTAAGTTTTTGTGATAGTAATGATCTATCCGATTCTAGTTTATCAAGATTCCGGGTAAGATTTTCTGCGGTAGTATTAATATCCAGAATATTATTTCGAGACCGGAATGATTGAAGTGAACTTTCTACCTGACGCAACTCATCCGAAACCCCACCCAGTTGGTTATCAATAAACCGAATGGTTTTAAGTCCTAATTCATTTTTTTTGTATAGCTCATTGGTGCGATAGACCTCTAATAAGGTGTTTAATAGTACTATTCCTTTCTCCGGATTAGTTACTTTAAGTTTCAATTCAACAAGATTCGACTCGCGCGAGATGGGTTTTATTTCCAATCGTTCCAGATAGGAGCTGGCCAGGGAATTAAGATTATGAATTACAAAATAATATTCAATACTACTCTCAGTAGTAAAGGGCTGCTTATACTGAATTTTGAATCCCAAATTCAACTCACTTATCATGTTCCCTACTAATCCGGCAGTTTGAATATCTACCTGGGTAACAGTTTCCTGGGGTAGGTTACTATAGAAATTATAGGTTCCGGCCTTTTTTGAGGTGGCACGAATGGAATACGTGCTATCGGAAGTGCGTTTGATAAAAATAGGAACGCCTACAAGTTGATTAACTGTAGAGTCGAGGACTACGGTGAACGGATAAGCCCTTGCAGACGGTTCGTAGGAACGAAACGCTGACTTGGCATAATACGTAATCCCAAAATTTAATTTCCTGATTGTACTTTCAGAAAGGTTACTGGACTTTAAGATACCTACTTCATCTTCCAACTCAGTGTTGGAACTCAACAGCTCCATTCCTTTAAGGAAACTGTCCGGGTTGAGTCCATTCCTTACGCCTCCATTTAATAGTATCGAAGCGCGAATCAAATATACATTGCTGGAAAAGTAGATATAGGCAAATGCAAGAGGTAGTAGAATGGCAAGTGTTATCAGAAAGTAATACCATTTGGCAGTGATCTTTTGAATCAATTCTTTGATGTTAATCTTCTCCTTGATCAAATCCTCATCATTATTTTTCATCGTTCAATTATTATTAACATAATTTAAGATGAGGACGGTGGTCGTAATACCCGCAAAAACCAAGCTCAATAGTTCAAGGTTTGTCTTTTTTGCGCGCGCTTTAAAAGGCTCAACATAAACAACATCATTAGGCATTAGGAAAAAAAACTCAGAACTCAAGAGCTTAGGATCTGTAATATCCAATAAGATAACTTGCGACCCTGAAGATACCTGCCTAATTAGTTTAATATTTTTTCGATTGGCTACGGGGGTAAGATCACCCGCTAATCCCAATACTTCTAAAATCGTTACCTGGTTATTAAATACATATAGATAGCCTGGGTTTTTAACTTCGCCCAGTACAGTAACTTTAAAGCTTGTAAGCTTTACAATTACGGTGGACTTATTAAGATATTTATTTGCACTTGCCTGAATGAGTTGCTGAGCTTCTTCAATGGTCAGGTCTTTTAATTGTACCGACCCTATAATGGGTAGTTGAATTCCTCCTTTGCTATCAATCGTATATCCTTCCAAGAATAGACTTCCTGGAGTTATATTCATACCATTTTGACGAGATGCAATATTAAAAAGTGTATTTGAAGTTTCTGTTTCTGTAGAACTCTTTACCTGTACTGACAAAACATCGGCAGGCTGCAAACGGTAAACCGACTTTTTGTTCTGTACCACTGTTGGTCGGTATTCCGAAAAGTCTTTACCCTGTAAATAAACCATTCGCTTATTGTAATAGCAGGATGAAAGAAGTATTGGAATAGAGAGAAAAGAAATCAATCTGAAGATTTTCATAATGTTTATCGAAACGAGGATACAAAGTACCTGATCTGGTCGGTTACGTTCAATGATTTCCATCACTGCGTAATGATGACGTAGCGGACAATCAGCAAAAAAAAGGGTCATTTGACGTCCTTATAATTTTTTGATGATCTCCATCATGACTTTGTGATGTCAATTGTCATCAACACCACTTAAATAATCGGTATATTTGTGTGTAATCTCTAATGCTAAAACGCATTCCATGATCTCGGGAGGATATTCTGAATAAGCGACCTTGATAGTCAGCCTCCCACCTTGGCATTTCTGATTTAATTTTAACTGAGTATTCTATTCGGGTAGTTCTGATTTATGAAACAACATTCATATAGAAGCCCTGAGGGCGTTTTGATCATCAATGATAAAGGAACTATTGTTCTTATTAATCCTACCATTAACCACCTATTTAACTATACTGAAAAAGAGCTAATCGGTGTACAAGTAAAAGAGCTCATCCCCGATGGAATCTTTGATCAAACTCAAGATTCAGCAAGTTCTGGAAAGAAGTATTTGGGAATTAAAAAGGACGGTTCTGAACTTCAAATTCAGATAAACACTAACCATTTTCAAGGCGGCAAAGAGCAGTTCACAGTTGTATTTATCTTAGAAGCGGTTGAAACAAAACCCGCAACGGACTCCACCATTCAAAATTCACCTGCGGTGATTTTTCTTATTCTCGACAAAAAGATTAACATCTCCTTCATTAATAAGTATGGTTGCACCCTTTTAGGCTTCCCGCAGGAAAGTCTCTTTGGGCTTAGTTGGCATGAAAATTTCCTCCCTTCCGAAACCGCGCTTAAATGGCGTACTGGTTTCGATCAAGCCTGTCTGTCCGGATCAATGGAAGACTATGAAAGCGTTGTGATCAATACGAAAGGCGAATATTATCCAATTTTTTGGACTACCTATGTTATCCATGACTCATCTGGGGAACCGGTGGGTACCTTCAACACAGGCTTTGACTTTGGCAAAAAGCTAGACCATGAAGTTGATCAAAATCATATCGATAGGATCAACAGACTCAATACTCAACTAGAACAAAGTGTTAAACAGCAGACTGAAAAATTGATCACCTCACTTGCCAATGCAGAAAGGATCAATCGTGATTTGCAAATACAAATTCAAAAGCGTAAAGAAATAGAGCAGAAGCTGATTAAAATTCAGCGACTCTATGACACGGTAGTGCATAATTTTCCAGATGGCGTAATTGGCGTTCTTAATCGGGACATGAAATATGTACTGATTGACGGTAAAGAACTTAATACTATTGATTTACATGCCTTAGGTTTAATTGGCCAACGTGTATCAGAAAGTCAAACGTCTGATGAAGGAACCTTATCAAAAGTTCGGAAAGCATTTACCGGGGAACATGTTTCTTTTGAGACAGAAGCAAACGAACAGTTTTATCATATTTCTGCAGTACCCCTTCATGACGCAGACAATCAAATTAGTGAGATTTTATGCGTACTAAAAAACGTGACTGAAAAAAATAGGCTGGAAAGTGGCTTAATAAAAGCACTGGAAAAGGAAAAAGAACTTGGCGAGCTTAAATCACGGTTTGTGACTATGGCTTGTCATGAATTTAAAACACCCCTCGCAACTATTCTTTCTTCATCCTTTCTTCTGGAGAACTATTCCGGTGAAGACTTTGAAAAAGAAAAAATAATACATACAACCCGAATCAAACGTTCGGTTAATAATCTAACCATGATATTGAACGAATTCCTCTTGCTGGAGGAGAGTAGGATAAATGTGAGCAACAGCACTATTAATATTCCAAATTTTATTCGTGATCTGATCAACGAAATGGAGCCGTTAAAACAAGCGGGGCAATCCATTTTATATCAACATGAAGGCGATGCAAAAATATTTTTAGACCCACATTTGCTGTGGAGCATTATCACAAACCTACTTTCCAATGCACTCAAATACTCTAAGCAAAACGACACCATTACGTTGAAGTCAGAAATAAGCGACCATATCCTGACAATCACTGGCAAGGATGTCGGCATGGGAATTCCTGCCAATGAACTTAGCAATATTTTGGATCGGTTTTACAGAGCTAAAAACGCAGTGAATTTTGACGGTACTGGCCTTGGTTTACATATTGTAGATAAAAATATAAAACTACTTCAAGGAAGTATCTCGTTTAAAAGTGTGCTACATTCTGGCACAGAATTTATCGTAACCTTACCAAGCGGAGAGACTAGCAGTAAAGTGACTAGTGTTGCCCTTGACCAAAAAATATGAACAGAAGCATTTTAGTAATTGAAGATAACCTGGAGATGTGCGAAAATATCGCCTCCATTCTAAAACTTGCGAACTATCAGGTGTACACTGCCAATAATGGTAGGTTAGGGATTGAATTAGTACAAAAATATCAACCCGATTTAATTTTATGCGACATCATGATGCCTGATCTGGATGGATATGGCGTTTTGCATATCCTCAACAAGAATCCTTCTACGGCTAATATTCCTTTCATTTTCCTAACCGCAAAAAGCGAACACAAAGATTTTAGAATGGGCATGAATCTGGGAGCAGATGATTATATCACCAAACCCTTTGATGGACTTGAATTATTCAATGCTATTGAACTGCGACTGAAAAAATATGACTTAATCAAAACTACGTTTCGTAATAATGTAACTGACATTAACGATTTTTTCGACAAAACAAGGCAACTTCCAGGATTTCAAAAAATCTCACCAGGCCGGCTGAGCCGTATTTACAAGAAAAAAGATTTCGTATTTATGGAAGGGGCTCAGCCGCTTCATCTATACTTTATTTCAAAAGGCCAGGTAAAAACCTACAAATCAACCAACGATGGAAAAGAATTAATCACCGGCATTCATCATGAAGGTGAGTTCATAGGATTTCTTCCACTATTGGAGAATAAGCCTAATAATGAAACTGCGGTGGTTTTAAAGGAAGCAGAAATCTACCTGATACCACAGCAGGATTTTCTTACTATGATCTACACGAACAAAGAAATAGCCAGAAAATTCATATCCATGTTATCAAGCAACTTATATAATGCCGAAAATTTATTACTTGAACTTGCCTATCAGTCAGTAAGGCAACGAGTATCCACTGCTTTGATTAAACTTAATAACAATCATCGGCCGCAAGAAAATGGTGATTCTTATATTATTACCGTTACGAGAAAAGATATTGCAGGAATGGTAGGTACATCCACAGAGTCGTTAAACCGAACTCTTGCCGACTTTAAAGAAGAAGGTATTATCGAAATATTAGATAAGGGACTTCGGATTTTAGATTTGAAAGATCTGGAATTAGTGAAAAATTGAGAGACTTTAGATACGTAGCATTCCCTGTTGCGCACTGTGCTTCTTGACAGTAGAATTTGGCCGCTCAATCAAATATTCCCATCCTGGCGAATCAACCAATTCATCACGTATTTCTTTAAAGATCCAAACTAACTCGTCATCCTTGGATGATCGCACCAATTCACCATTTTCATTCACATTCAATGAGGACTGCCTGTTTGCCGTTGATATTGAAAATGCAATAGTCTTTAAATGTCTTAATTTTGGGTTTGACCGAATTTCTATCAAAGAATCTATTTTATCGTTCTCATTCAAGTTTGAATCAATCAAAACCAGATCAGGAAGTTCACTGTTAGACCTCAGCCTGGTTGTGAAGTAGTCCGTTAGTTCTGCGCTATTATTCACAAAATCCATAGAATGTGCAACATTTAAATCTTTAAACGCAAACATTGCAAAGAGTCTGTTATCCGAATCCGCATCAACCATCAATATTTTCATATTCTTACCCTATTATCTCCTGAGATATACCCAATATCATGACGCAAGTTGGGAGGTTTGAAAAGATTAGTCATTACAAGTAATACCCGGATTATTATATAAACCACAGATTTATCTGGTATTATTTATACCGGATTGTGGCGAAGACAGAAAGAATTCTGCCACACGGATGAGTTATTGAGCGATTATTTCCTCAACAAGAAAATAAATCCACATAGGAGTAAAGAAATGAGTTTAAACACTTTGAATGATGGCAAATCATTGTGGTATGGTTATCTCTATAAGAATAATAGGAGTGATCTGTCGAATCTATCCTTTCGAACAATATAAAAATAAATACAATTATGAAAGCAAGAACTATTCTAACATTCATGGCGATCGTTCTGATTATGTTACAAGCGCCAATGACTTTCGCTCAAACTGCCAACAAATCTCTTGATGGTTGGACTCTGTTGGGAACTCGCACAGTGGATTATACCCTGGACCGTGATGTGGTATCAATATCCAACAATCAACATTTCTCCGAACTGAAGTTTATGGTGAAAAACGGAACGCTTAAAATGCACAAGTGCACAGTTCATTTTGCAGATGGTGACACCAAAGATATTTCATTTCCTGATGAAGTGAATAAAACAAATGATGGTCGTATCCTTGATTTAAAAGGAAGTAATAAAACGATTGAAAAGGTTATCTTTTGGTATGATACCAAAAACGAATCTAATAACAAATCCATTGTGGAACTTTGGGGTAGAAAGTAATGCCAATAAGCAGATCACTTAAAAGGATCCTCGCAATGGGATCCTTTTTAATTTAATGAAAACTGAAAGACAATTTAATAAAAAGTCCCTACACATTTTTATGCTTAACGTAAAACCATGAAACTGTATGTAAGAAATATGGCCTGCCTCAGTTGCAAGGTTGTGATAAAAGACGCATTGCAAGAACTAAACATAACGCCTATCAAAATAGATCTGGGTGAAATAGAAACTAAAGAAGATGTAGACCCCGATGAAAGGAAAAAATTTAATACCATCATAAAAAAAGCTGGTCTTGAATTACTGGAAAATAAACAAGGCATTTTAATTGAGAAGATACGGGAAGTAATTATTGATTATGTATACCATACAGATGAAAAAATAATTACCAATTTCTCTGATGTATTAAGTAAAAAGCTTGACTACAATTATACTTATCTAGCCAATTTTTTTTCTGAGATAGAAGCTACAACTATTGCACAATATGTGATTTCACTTAAAATTGAACGCATTAAGGAACTGATCATGTTCGAGGAATTAACTTTATCCGAGATCGCACACAAATTACACTATAGTAGCGCTGCTCATTTATCAACTCAATTTAAGAAAATAACCGGGTTAACTCCTTCGCACTTCAAAGCATTGAAAGATAAAAGAAGAAAAGCTATTCAGGATATATAAATTATACCTACTTCAATTCCAGAAGAGATTCAGTGTCTATATCTAAAGTATTCTGATCTCTGTTGCCCAGCGAAATTATAACGACATGTTCCTTACCGTCATTGACCATCTCAAAATAATCTGTGTGTTGGGCAACTCCATCTAGTAGTACCCCTCCTACTTTACCAGCCTTCTGTTTTACTTCAATAAAATAATGCGAGGTTTCAAACCTGTATCGCATCGAAAAAGATTTCCAATGGGCTGGAATACAGGGTTCAAACCTTACGATTGTCCCCTCCCTTCGTAAACCAAGAAAAGACTCAGTGATCAGTTGATACATCCATCCAGCAGAGCCGGTGTACCATGTCCACCCGCCCCTACCTGTATGCGGATATACCCCATACACATCGGCTGCCATAACATACGGCTCCACTTTATAAATAGCTGTTTGACGTGAAGTGCTGCTATGAAGAATTGGGTTTATTAACTTCAATAGCTCCTCCGTTTTTTCAACATCACCCAATTTTGCAAAAGCCATCACAGCCCAGATCGCAGCATGTGTATATTGACCTCCATTCTCACGAACTCCGGGCACATATCCCTTAATATAGCCTGGATCCATATCAGCTTTATCAAATGGTGGCTCCAACAACTGTATCAATCCCTTATCACGATTTACAAGGAACTTGTTCATGGCCTCCATCGCTTTAGCTATTCTTTCTGCTTCTCCAGCTCCGGAAAGGACTGACCAACTCTGTGAGATAGCATCAATTTTACATTCTTCATTATTTCGTGAACCCATCGGTGACCCATCATCAAAATAAGCGCGCAGATACCATTCTCCATCCCAGGCATTTTTTGTTAAATTTTCCTTTAGCCGGGTCACCTGTTCATCACACTCAGTTGCAAATTCAACATCACCCTGAAGTATAGCAATTTTTGAAAACTTAATTAAAACATCGTATAGAAAAAATGCAAGCCAAATACTTTCACCACGACCTTCAATGCCCACGAGATTCATTCCGTCATTCCAGTCACCGGAGCCCATCAATGGAAGGCCATGTTCACCATATCGATAACCGTGAATAATCGCTTGCTTACAATGTTCGTAAAGCGTAGCCTGTGAATCCAGGGTAACTGGTAAATCATAGTAAGATTCTTCATCTTCATTCAGATACCGGCCCTGTAAAAATGGAACCGACTCCGCCAATATCTGCACATCTCCCGTTGTTGCAATATACCGACTGGTAACAAACGGAAGCCATAAAAAATCATCAGAACACATAGTGCGAACACCGCGTCCTTGTGGCGGATGCCACCAATGCTGTACATCTCCTTCAACAAACTGACGTGAAGCACAGCGTAAAATTTGTTGTCGGGTTAGAATAGGCTGCGTATGCATTACTGCCAGTGTATCCTGAAGTTGATCACGATAGCCAAACGCACCGCCCGATTGATATAAACCACTGCGGCCCCACAACCGGCATGATATTACCTGATACAACAACCAACCATTTGTTAAAATATTAACAGATTCGTCCGGTGTATGAATCTGTACTGCACCTAACGTGTCCTTCCAGAATTGGTGCACCCGATCAAGAGATTGCGTAACTGCTACACTATTCTGAAAACGCTGAATCGTTTCCCTGGCTGTATGCAAATCTTTACCAGCTCCCAGCTTGAAGATAATTTTTCTTGTTTGTCCGCTCTCTAGTACAAAATCAACTTGAATGGCAGCACAAGGATCCATGTTGGCTCCTGATTTGCCAGAGAGATTTAGCCGACTCATTGCTTCGGGATTTCGAAGGGAACCATTTCGTCCGATAAATTCTGTACGATCTGTTGTATAGGTATATTCCGGAGCATCGACATCGAAGAAGGCTACATAATTTTGGAATTCAGTATTAAAGGAGTTTCTGGTTATTAAGGCCCCTGTTTCAGAATCTAATTCAGTAACTACATGCATAACAGACTTAGATTTCAACTCACCCAGAATCCATTCTACAAATCCGGTAGCTGAAAGCTTTCGCGTACGCCCTGACTGATTAACAACATTTATTTCGATGAACTTTACAGGTAACTCATGATCAACATAGATGCAGATCTCCGATCGAATCCCGTCTTCCAGATGTTCAAATTTACTGTACCCAAATCCATGTTTCGTAACATATGTAGTTGAACTTTTCGCAGGCAATCCCAGGGGCGACCAAAACTGAGCACTTTCATTATCCCGCAGATAGAAAGCTTCGCCTGTACTATCAAGAACTGGGTCATTTCTCCAGGGAGTTAATCTAAACTCGTGAGCATTTTCGAACCATGTATAACTAGAACCACTTTCAGAAATAAGAGTACCAAAATGTGGATTGGCAATAACATTAATCCATGGCAGGGGTGTGTGTACGCTATTTCCTGTAACAATAACATACTCTTTTCCAGTTGGTGAAAAACCTCCGGTACCATTAAAGAACTGAAGATCTTTCGGAGTTTCAATTGACTGATTAATTATTGGGTGCAGTCGCGTAGGAACTAATTTAAGAACCGGAGCTTTTGCTGTTGTGCGCTTGCTCAACTGATCTTCTAAAGTGCCTCGCGTATCAGAGACAACAAGCCTCGCTACGGTTTCCAGGAGAATTCTATCTTCCTGCGTTACCTGATCTATAGGCCTTACAAAAACCCGACCCTTGCGCTCAACGGACATTGTTCCAATTCCTGCTGCAATTAAGCCTTGAATCTGATCTTGCAAAACCTGTCGATAGCCACTCGGGTCTTCATTAAGAATGATTACATCAACCGCCAGGCCTTTCATATGCCAGTATGCCTGCGCTTTTATCAATTGTTTAACCAATACTATACTTTCTGAATCCGTTAACAATAACAGTACAATTGGTAAATCACCAGATATCGAGTAACTCCACAAAGCAGATTGCCCCCGAAGGTTTTTAAAAATTACACTGGGGTGTGCTCGTAATACGGGATTAAGATAAAGAATGGAGCTAGCCAATTTACTGTATACCTGTGCATCAGCCTCTGTAGCTCCTATTTGTCGTATTACTACCTGGCTATGCGTCCATGCTAATTCAAATGCCCGATCTCGTAATTGCTTATCCTGATATTTATCAATTAAGCTTTGATTTATTTCGCGGGTATCAGCAGCTCCGGTTACCATATCAACAATAGCTGCTTCACCAACACCTAACACAATTTTATATTGAATGGAAACAATAGGGTCTAGTACGGAACCTTGAGAGCCGGATAATGAGTTAGTGCTACTCATTGCAACGGGATTGCTTAATGAGTACCCCCGGCCAATAAATTTACTTCGGTCAGTCTCGTATGAAATTTCCGTTGGCTCTACACCACTAACTTTCATTAAGTGAAACATCCATGGAGGATTTTCTTGTTTGGATCGGGCTCTTCGGGTGCAACTAATTACATTTTGATGTTCATTAATTTCAGTTTGAACAAAAAGATTACTGAACGCAGGATGCGCATCATCTGCAGCAGGGGCGGCCAACACCACTTCTCCATAACTGGTTACATCCATAGTTCTTTTACTGCGTGAATGATTTATAATATGCACACGTCTTATTTCTACATCATCTTCGGGTGAAACAATGATTACCGTGTACGTTTCAATACCCTCGTCTCGTCTTCTAAACTCTGCGCGGCCTTGCGAAAATATCGCCTCATAATTGTCAGCAGCTTTCAAAGTTGGTTGATAAGCGGTAGACCAGAATAGTTGGTTATCTAAATCGCGGATATAACAAAACATTCCCCAATTATCACACGTTGCATCTTCACGCCAACGGGTAACAGCCAAATCGCGCCAACGACTATAGCCACCACCCGCATTGGTAATCATAATAAAATACCGGCCATTCGATAACAGTTGAACTTCGGGAATCAGGGTATGCGGTGTGGTTATAATTCGGATTTCCGGAGTAACGGAAGGCGAGGTCACATTCTTATTGTCAGTGGAGCCGGAATAGAAGCCCGTTGATTTAGGAACCCGCTCTTGCAATAATAATAATGCAGTTTGCAATTGCGTATCGTTCTCAAATCGCTTTTGCATAAGTTGACCCAACAGGAGTGATGACAGTGAGAGCAAACTCATACCCTGATGATGTGCCATAAAGGTTTGAATGATTGCATGTGTTTGTCCACGTGACAGTCGAGTGGGTGTATAATCAATAGCCTCGAAAAAGCCATACTTTCCTTCAAACCCAAGTGACTTCATTCTTTCCAAATTATTACAAGCAGCCTGAGGATCAATCATCAATGCTAACACAGTGGCATAAGGTGCAATAACTAAATCTTGACCCAATCCACGCTTGAAGCCCAACCCCGGAATTCCGAATGCCTTATACTGATATGTTAAATGTGTATCAACCAAATTATAGCAGGACTCCGAAATACCCCAAGGGATATCATTTATTTCACCATACTCAATTTGCTTTTTAACTGAACCAATGCCCATCTCGTCAAGCAGCGTTTTTTTATAGGTAGGCATAACTAAAGCAGGCATTAAATATTCAAACATGGATCCGCTCCATGAAAGTAAAACCGGAGTAGTGCCAGCGGTAGTTAGTCTTCTTCCCAAAGCAAACCAACTTTCTTGCGGAAGTTTACCTTGAGCAATTGCTACAAACAACCCAAGTCTTGCTTCAGAAGCTAACAAATCATAAAAGCCTGCATCGCGCTGATGGTCATCAACGGTATATCCGATCGCCAATAAGTGATGCGACTTATCATATAAGAAATCATAATCCTGATCTGTAAACTCTAAACACTTCGCAGCAAGAATTTGCAGTGTTGCTATTCTTTGGCGAGCATATGTGCTAGCCCTATGAACACATTGTTCGAAATGGTTTAGCCAATGATTTTCGGCTTCAGAGTTTTGAGGATCTGCTAACTTTGTAACTTCTGAAATAATATCCCTATCCATCCTCGCCAGCTCGTTCAGTGTAGGAATTCCAGAAACTAGTTTATGATCTATAAATTTTTCTGGTATTGCAAGATCAAACAACCAGGGTGCGCCCAACAAAAGATCGGCCTGAATAGACAGTAATTGCCGTTCAGCTGCGATGAGCCATACCAATGCATCGACTGAACGACCATGAAGGGAAGTCATACAAGTTGTAAGCCTAAACAAAACAGCTTCGAAATGAACTTTGAGAGACGGTAACTGAAAATCTTGCGTTTCCACCGATGCCTGTAATTCAAATAAAAGTAAATGCAAATCCTTTTCCTTCTGTGGAATTTCATTAAGGGCAAGCTGAAGAGTATCCTGCAAGCCAAGCATATACTTGTGTTCCACAATTCGGTGATGGGGTATTTCCTGTAAACCCTGCCGCAATGTGAACAGATGCCCGGCAAGGTTGCCACTATCCACGGTTGAAATATAACGTGGGTGCAATACACTCATGTTAAGTGTATCATACCAATTAAAAAAATGTCCAGACCACCGATCAAGCTTACTAAGAGTAGAAAATGTATTCGTAGTCCGATCAATAAGTTGATTAACCGTTACATACCCAAAATCAAAAGCGGCAAGATTGGCCAAAAGCGACAACCCAATATTGGTTGGAGATGTTCGGTGCGCAACAACAGGAACCGGAAACTGTTGTAAGTTATCGGGGGGCAGCCAATTATCTTCTTTCGTTACATAGTTTTCAAAGAATGACCAGGTTTTTCGCGCAAGCCCTCGTAAATAAAGTTTCTGGTCTTCATTTAATATAGATATTTCAGAGTCTAAAGGCTTACCAAGCAGGTTAACAATAAGCGGAGATAGCGACCATACCAACAAAATAGGTAGTACCATAAAAAGTGCTGGTGACGATACATTAATTAGGTGGATTAAAAGCCCCATAGATAAGGCAGGTGCAATCCACATGGTGCGATACGTTGTAAGTAAATTTTCCTTTGAACTTACTATAGATCCTGATGCACTCCACTCTAATAATCTTTTACCACTAATGACTACACGCCATAACGTGCGCAGAATAGCATCCATATTTATAAATGCTTCATAGGGCAAGCATACAAATGTGAAGGCTGCTTGCAGAATACTTCTGGATGTTGCCTTAGAGGCGTTGTTGATGTGTTGAGAGACACCCACTTCATCAGGCTTCCATGCGAGATTCCAAACCGAAATAATAATAGAAGGAATAAAAACAATACCCATTACAAGTAAAGTCCAAAGCCAGGGTAAGGAAAACACAGTCCAGCCAACAATCAAAATCATAGTAAGTGCAACAGGCACCAGGCTACGTCTCAGGTTGTCGAATATTTTCCAACGCGACAAGGCGGAAATTGAATTTTTCTTTAACCTATTGTCTCCACCAGGAACAAACGGTAAAAACCAAATCGCAATTTGCCAGTCGCCCCGAATCCATCGATACCGCCTGTTGGCATCAAGACGGTAGTTCGATGGATAATCTTCATACACCTGCACATCGCTGGCAAAGCCGCAACGTGCATAGGCACCTTCTAATAAATCATGACTTAGAATTCTATTTTCTGGAAAGCGACCTTGTAATGCTTTTTCAAAGGTTTCAATTTCATAAATGCCTTTCCCAATAAAAGATCCTTCACCAAATACATCCTGATATACATCGGAAGTCACCCGCGTATAAGGATCAATACCTGAATCATTTTCATGCAGATAGGTATACCCAGAGCGGGTAGCACCATGTAGACTAATGGCAATGCGTGGTTGGATAATCGCATACCCTTCCACTACTCGCTTTTTCTTCTCATCATACAAGGCATGATTTAAAGGATGTGCCATTAGTCCGACTAATTTCCATGCAGCATCGCGTGGCAATTGTGTATCGGTGTCGAGGGTAATCACGTATTTTAATGCATGATAAATACGAGCGTCTCCAACCACCAACGAAAACTGATTATCTGATTTTCTTAAAAGCAATTGGTTTAGGTCTGAAAGCTTTCCACGTTTTCGTTCATACCCCATCCATATCTTATCTGTGGAATTCCATACTCGTGGCCTATGAAAAAGGAAAAATGTATCATCCGACTCCCGTTCGTATCGTTGATTTAATTCTTTTATTCTCCTTTCAACCAACTTAAACAATAAATAATCCTGCGGCAGTGTTTGGGAAGGTGCATCCGTAAAATCAGTTAGCAAACCAAAAACAAGATTAGGATCACGGTTGGCTAGAAACCGAACTTCTAATTGCTCTAACAGTTTTTCAACCTGAGTAATGCTAACTAATAACGTGGGTACAACTACAAGGGTTCTGTTCTCATTGGGGATACCCGTTGAAAAATCGAGTTTTGGTAATGGCTTTGGCTTGATCCAAAGTGTTACTCCCCAATTCACTATAGCAATAGCAAGATGACTAGTTCCGATTAATGCTGCTATGCTCATCACAATTAACCAGCTCATGCTTGGGTTACCCGCTGCTGCCATAAACATCATAGTACTGGCAATCATCAACGTAATAATTATCGCACTTAAGTTGTAGAGTAAGTGTTTTGCGTTGAGTATCCCCTTAAGAATAGTTTCAGGTGCCGACAATTGAACGCGGGCCATTCTTTCTGTTTGCGAAATACCTTTCCCGATCAAATAATATCCTACATGTGCTTTCCTTTTGTCCAGACTATTTTCAGCATAACTATGCCTGGCAAATTCTATGGCAATGCGCGCAATATCGTTTTCATTCAAGCCACTGTTCTTTGCAATGGCTTCAACTTTGTGCCTGTATTCATCGCGTGTATAAAAGTCCATGTTGGCATAAACGCCATCAATGTCATGTCTTAGCGTTTGTTCCACAACGCTCATGGTTTCGACAAACTCACGCCAATCCATTTTTGCCAAGAATCGCAAACTATTGATGCTATTGCTAACAGAGACCTGGTTGGCTGCTTGTTTTTGATTTTCAACGGCAACCATCGAAGCGATTGTGTCACCGGTTCCACTAAGGTGTTGTTCGACCCAATTTAATGGTAAGGTAAGCTCGGGTCCTTTCCATTGTAGTTTCCGAACAAACTCTGCTACAAAAGCACTTACCATAGGGGGTGTTGACCGAGCCATATCCGCAATTATCAACACTAAATTCCGGGGTTCATTTTCAGCGGTGTCAACAATAAGGCGTGCCCATTTATTAGCAATAGCAGAGTCCTTTCTATCTACCGCAATCCGTGTCGCTATACGACTCAGATTTTCGAGCAACGCCAACCGAAGCATGATTGGGATAGCCCATAATTCGCCCAGTGTAAGGTTACTTGCTTTCTGATAAGATGCAATAAAATGACTTAAACTCTGAATGTCGATATGACCATCGCTGTGCGAAATTATTTCAATCGCAATGGAATAGACACGGGGGAATCCGCTTTTTAACTTTGGGAGACCTTTACTATACCCTTTGGGGAGATATCGCTTCCCAATTACTATCTCCTCCTCAATCAGGTAATAATTATCGAGAAGCCATTCAGCCGCAGGACTTATAGACTTTCGGTCTTTAACACTCTCCTTCAGGAGTTCATTAACCTGCGTAATGGTTTTCTCATTTTCAGATAATCCCTTCAGTAAGAGTTCCGGAGAAGTAGTCTTGCTCAGTACGTGAGTTCCCGCCAGATATTGGGCATGAAGTTCCATCTGATCTTTGCTGAAAAGTTCAGATCGGAAGGGAGGATTTTCATTAACCTCTTTATGAGTGAAATTATCCTTTTTAAAATGAGATTTTAAGGGATCCAAAAGGTGATCAATCTCAGGAACAAGTAACCTCATGGAGAGTAGAGTAAATGTAAATGACTATTTGCGTAGCTAAAATGTACGCCTGGGTTTCATATTAGCATAGTCCTTTAGGGGAACATCTTATTAAGTTCATCTTTTAAATAAGACTTATGAAGAATGCGGTACGAAGTTGAAGCGATCTTCGGAACATCCATGGCCGAGATAAGAATTAGTTTTGTTTCAGGATAATTCGCTAAAATAAAATCCGTCTTGCTCCAACCAAATCCATCGGGCATGTTATTATCCAAAAAGGTAAAGTCAGGGGCCTGCTCGTGCAATACTTGCAAGCCCTCTGAGATAGTGTATGCTACAAAAACTTTACTACCCTTTTTTGAAAAGAATGCCTCCATTAAAAATCCAAAGTCCTTCTGATCATCAATGATCAATACCTTTTTATTTTTCATCGCGTCACCTGTAGCGCGGTGTAAAACTTTGGGTGACGTAGGATTCATCGGGAGTAAAAAAGTTAAATTCACCTATTTTGATTTTCTTCCCAAGGTCAGAAGTAATATCCCGGCAACGGCCAGCACGCCTCCTGTTATGGGTGACCAATAGATAGGTGTTTTTTTATTTGCACTTATCTCGACTGACCCGAGATCAACTACCTTTTCCTTTGTAACCAAATTAAATCCAGTGAAGATTGTCATCACTATTCCTATGACTAACAATACTGTTCCAACTATTTTCATATTCATATACTCATTATTTAAAATTTCAAGAAAATAACCCTTGTGAATATTCGATTTTAACTTGCCTATTATATCCTTGTTCTCGATTGATCATAGCAATTAGTCAGCCACATCAAATTATGCCCTATGCCCTTTTCCGGCACGCGTGGGTGGGGAGTCCTTTCCACAGTCTGAATAGTTAACTTCACAGTAGAAAAAAAAGAAGCTCCCATAATAAGAGAGCTTCTTTGCCAAATCTTCGCAACTTATTTTAAGAATTCAACCTTCAGCTCTACACGCCTGTTACGGGTACGGCCACCCGGAGTCTTGTTATCGTCTATGGGTGTAGTTTCACCATACCCGGTTGAAGAAATTCTAAGCGGAGTAATCCCCTTTGTAATTAAATAATTAGCTACAGCATCAGCCCTGTTTTTAGATAACGTAAGGTTGGTGGCATCAGAACCAACATCATCTGTATGACCACCTATCAGCAATTTATAACTTGGGTTATCATCCAACACCTTAACAATTGCATTCAAAATCGGAAACGAAACCGGTTTAATCACCGCCCGTCCCGAGGTAAACTGAATCCCCTGAAGCGCCCTCTGAAAAAGTTGCTGTACCTCCGGCTTAATTTCCGGACATCCTTTATTTGCTTTAATCCCAGCCAGCATTGGGCACCCGTCTTCCTCATCGTTGATACCATCGCCATCCGTATCTGGAATACAACCTGTTGCATCTACCTTAACGCCTGCAGGCGTATTTGGGCACTTATCATTAGCATCTTCAACACCATCACCATCCGTATCAGGACAGCCCTTGAAAATATCCAGACCTTTCTGATTGGGACAGTTGTCTTCGGAGTCCTGAATACCATCATCATCACTATCCGGGCAACCCGCAAATCGAACAACTCCCGGAACATCCGGACACTTATCATCCTTATCCGCAACACCATCACCATCCGTATCCGGGCAACCGTTAAACTGCGTCAGACCCGCAACATTGGGGCATGTATCAAGATAGTCAGGCACACCATCTACATCTGAATCAACAGGGCAACCATTAGAATCTACCACTGCATTAGAAGGTGTATCTGCACAATTGTCCTTTTTATCGGGCACTCCATCTTTATCTGTGTCCGTTGGTTTCTTTAGACTAAAAATTAACCCAGCACTGTGTTGTAAGTAGAGATCATTATTACCGATTGTGACTCCATCCCAACCATCATAAAGTGGTGCATTGATAGTATTCGCAAACTCAACACCTACGCGGTCGGTCAATTGGAATAAAATACCAACACCCAATGCTACATTCGCTTTGAACAATTTATCAGAAATTATTGCATCACTAAGTTCCGTATCCACGTTGGAGTTAATACGGGTAACCCCAATACCCCCCATTAAAAAAGGAGCAATGGCGGCATCCTCCTTAAATATATAACCATTATTGAACTTATATCTCAACTTTAAATTGAGCGCAAACATTTCAGCTGCCATGCCAACCGTGCGATCCGGATTATTATAGATCATTCGGTTGTAAGAAAATTTCTCCATCAAATTAAAAGATGGGTTAATGTATTGTTGCAACGAAAAAGCCCCGCCTAATTTTAGATTATTAAATTGATAAAAGTGATGTTCGTTGCCATTTAAGTCACCATCGTACTCATTTACAGTAGCATGAAATCCCATAGCACCTCGTTGTGCCTGCGCTTGATAAAAACTTAAGGCTAAGAAAATCAAAGCCACTAGTTTTGTAAGTCTATTATTCATAATAGTTAGTTTGATACATTTTGACATTAGTCAATATCTGTACCATTTAGAATATTTACACAATTGACTATTTGTTTGAAAGGATTGCTGTCTTACAATCTCTCTATCTCATTATGTAGAATTATTTTCTCATCAGCTGATTCATCGATTCGAAGAGTTTGAACTTTCCCGTTAGTGTATATTATTCGTAGTAATATTTTCTGAAAAATGAAGAGACCTTAGTAATGGAATTAAAAGGAACAATTATTGTCGTGTGCGATACAAACGAATCAATTTTTATTCAATGAGTTTAGAAGACATTTTTGGAGCCGCTAAAATTCCCCTTACCAATATATCAATCCTTCAGGCAGACACCCCTAACTTAATCATATGGGCTATTCCTGTCATGTTCTTTTTTGTTATCCTGGAGTACGTGATATCCTACATTCAGCGTAAAGAATATTATGATGTGCGGGAGACAATCGGTTCAACGTTGGTAGGCCTTGGTAACGTTGGCATAGGTGTTTTGATCAAAACACTTCTGTTCTTCTTATTCCTGTTAGCCTACAACCTGGTTCCCTGGCGCATGGAATTAAGCTGGTGGTCATTTATACCTTGTTACATAATTTTTGATTTTTGTAGCTATTGGGCACATCGCATCTCTCATCATTTACGGTTGTTATGGGCAACGCATGTTGCACATCATTCAGGAGAACACTACAATCTAAGTATCTCCTTCCGCCTCAGTTGGGTTCAATACGTGAAAATCATCTTCTTTATTCCCGTGGCGCTAATAGGCTTTCATCCCATTATCATCTTCGTGACAAATCAAATAGCCATATTATTTCAGTTTTGGGTTCACACAGAATATATCCGTAGACTACACCCTGCGGTAGAATACATTTTGCCACGCCCTCTAACCATCGAGTTCATCATGGCTCACAGGTTAAATACATGAATAAGAATTTTGGGGCGACATTTATTATTTGGGATAGAATATTTAAAACACATCAAAAAGAAGAGGAACAACCCATTTATGGGATTACACATAACATAAACCGTAGTTATGATCCAATAGAAATTAACTTTCGTGAATACGTTGATATCATTCAAGATGTTAAAAACTCAAAAAACTGGAAAGTTGCTTTGTTCTTTATCTTTGGCGATCCCATTGACATTGATCAGTATAAGAAAAAGTTACAAATTAAATAATTTGAAATCGCATGTCTCATTGCAATACTATTGAAAGTCATTCATTGACCTTTTCGTATTATCTCAGTGTGTAGAATTATTTTCTCATTCCTTCTGTGGGAAGCGCGAGGATTCCGGCTTTCAAAAGAACTTCTCTGGCATGATAATTAACCATGATACCCTCGTAAAGTCAAATCTCTATGTTCGCTAAACAAGAAAGTCCGTTCCATCAAAAATTTGCCTTTATTCTAATTATACTTGCCGCACTGTGTGTGGCATTAATTTATGGTAAAGACTTAATCTTACCTGTTCTATTTTCGATTTTATTAGCGAATATATTATTGCCACTTACTAGTTTTTTTTCCAGAAAGGGATTCAATAAACCATTTTCAATCTTAATCCCTCTCCTACTCTTCATTGTGGTTGGTCTTGGCATCGTATACTTTTTATCGAGCCAGGTCATTAATTTCATGAATGATGTGCCAGCTATAAAAGAACGGATCAATGAAGTTACTAAATCGTTTCAATTGTGGTTTAAGGAAAGTACAAACATGACCATTTACAAACAGAATCAATACTTTAAGGATACGGTTGATGATCTAAAAGACAATGCTCCTGAATTGGTGGGATTAACTTTTGTATCACTCACGAGCATTTTAACCTATGTAGTTTTAATGCCACTCTATACCTATCTGATACTTTATTATCGAAAGGTTATTAAAACCTTCTTGATAACAGCCTTTAAACGTGATACAGAAAATAGAGTAGCAGATATTCTTTTAGAATCAACAACTGTAGCCCAAAAATATCTTACGGGGTTATCAATAGAAACTGCACTTGTATTTACTTTAAACACAATAGGTTTTTTAATTTTAGGTATTAAGTATGCAGTCTTCCTGGCGCTTCTTGCGGCTCTTCTAAACTTAATTCCTTACGTAGGCATGTTGGTAGCCAATGTGCTGTGTATGCTCATTACGCTGGTAAGTTCACCCGAACCCACCAAAGTACTTTGGGTAGGTGCAATTCTGGCGATTGTACAACTATTAGATAATAATGTTGGCATGCCCTTAATTGTTGGAAATCAGGTAAGAATCAACGCATTGGTAACGGTGATTGGGGTTTTAGTGGGCGGTGCGTTATGCGGGATACCGGGTATGTTTCTGGCCATCCCCGGACTAGCTGTTCTTAAAGTCATCTTTGATAAAGTGCCCGATCTTGAAGCGTGGGGGATCCTGCTTGGAGATAATACAGAGGAGAAAACGTAGTGTTAAAGTATGATAATTAATTTAATCACGTATAAACAATATTTTGAAGTAACATTTTAAAACAAATATTTATGAGTCAAGAAAATAATAGCGCAGAAAATATAGCTAATACAGCTGTAGAACTTGTTGAGTCGTATCGAGATCTTGTGGCTCTAAAAGTCACGGAGCACACTTCGCTCGGGATTTCGGTAAGTATAATTGGAATTTTGTCTTTAATGATAGCCGTTTTTGTTTTCCTGTTTGTTGGATTAGGGGCCGCTTGGTGGCTTGGCGAATATTATCAGGATATGAAAATAGGATTTTTTATAATGGGTGGAATTTACACAGTTCTGTTTGGAATTATATTGGCTACTTCCGAAAAAATATGGGTGCCTAAAATCAGAAATTTAATTATCAAAAAAATATATGACAAAGATTAATAATTACGAGGAATTACTAGCCGAAAGAAAACGCGTTGAAGCCAATATAGTCGAACAGCGACTAACTCTAAAGGCAGGACTTCAGGATATAAAGGAAAAACTACAACCTTTCATGTATCTGTTACCCATTCTCAATATCTTTAAAAAGAATGATACTAATCACTCGCTCATGAGTGCCGCAACATCGGTGGGGATTGATCTATTTGTTGGTCAAAAGCTTCTTTCGAAGGCAGGGTGGTTTACCCGGCTATTTGTACCCATGATTCTTAAAGGGGTCTCTTCCATAATGATGCGAAATAAAAAAAAATCAAGTAGTGATGAATCTCTGGTTGATGCCAGGCTACGTGAAAATTAATTTGAATACAGGCATCTTGTAATAAATCGTTTCTGCACGATGAGTGTCCATATTCTCACAAAGTACCTGTCCCTGATTCAGATCGAGTAACTCAAATCTGTACTGCGTGCGCCCGTGAAGCTTGCGAAAAATATCACCTGGCTTTAAAAAACTAGCCAGTTGTTCTACACAATTTACGATCTTATTATCTATTATTTCGGTGCGTGGTTTCATGAGAAATATAATTTATAATTTCTTAGCTTTTTCTTCAGCCTTTTTCTGTTTTCTAAAATATCCCCTCAGCAAAAAGTTATGCTGTAACGCTTCCATATTATCATCAAGTTTAATAGAGGCAGCAGCAGCATTATCCATAGTACCACGTAATTTTTGTGCAAAGACAGTGTCTGCGAGTAAAACACCAACTGCGTTTTCGTTGCTATTTATTTTTGCAATTATGCGCTGAAGGTCCTCCGACATGGATTTGGAGTTTTTACCCACTTGTGCAATGTTTTGTAATGTACTTTCAAACGTAACCGCATACGTAGTATCATTGATTAATTTGGAAATAAGGCCATCTCCGTAATTTATTTCATTCATTATTCTCTTAGCATCTTCGGAAATCCGGTCCGTATTTTCTCCGGTTGCTTTCAATGCCAACATGGTCTTTCGTAGGTCCATTGCAATCGGACCATCCCTTAATAGTTCACCAAAAACTCCTTCCCCTTTATTAAGCCTTTCGGAAATTAATTTTATATCATTTGAAATTGAACGAGCATTTACACCCACCTCCTTGGCAATATTGAATAGTTCCTGCGTATCGGTAGGTGAAAGTGCATTAATGGTGTCATTATCCTGAATAATTTTGGCCTCCGATCCAGGTCTGATTACCACAATTTTACTCCCTACCAGGCCATCTGAACCCACATAGGCAGTAGCATCTTTTTTGATAAATTCATTTTGTTTGTCTTTCAATGAAAAGCTAACAACCACTTTTCCTTCGGACACAATTTGAACTCTTTTTACAGTACCAATCTTTACCCCGGACAGCCACACGTTATCACCCTCTTTAAGGCCCTCCACATTTTTAAAAATTGCTGATACCGTAAAAGTTTTATTAAACATATTACCCTCTCGTCCCATATAGAATACGGACCCTAAAAATATTACGATGCCACCAACGACAAATGCCCCTAGTTTGATATTTCTTTTTACATCTGAATTTTCCATACTAATAATTAAAAAAGTGCTTAAGATTACTATCATTGGCTGCTTCCAGCTCTTCAAATGTGCCTTCCAGTTTGCTTTCACCATCAATCAATGCAACAACACGATCGGACACCTGCCTGGCGCAGCTTACGTCATGTGTAATAATAATTGATGCTGTGTGGTATTGATCACGAACCTGAAGTATCAGTTCATTGATTTCCTCGGAAGTTTGAGGATCAAGACCCGAAGTTGGTTCATCATACAACATAATCTTAGGTTTTAGAATTAAGGTTCGGGCGATACCAATCCTCTTTTTCATTCCTCCAGATAATTCATCCGGTCGCTGGTCTATGGCACGTTCCAATCCTACCTCCTTTAATGACGTCATCACAATTTCATCTAATTGGTCCCGATCATAGATGCCCAAATTACGCTTAAGCGGAAATTCAAGATTCTGGCGAACCGTCATAGAGTCATAGAGCGCACTACCCTGAAAAGAAAAACCGACCTGAAGCCGCAACTCTATAAGTTTTTTGGCTGATAAAGAAGATACATCGTAACCCAAAACCTGAATATCCCCTTCGTCTGCTCTAAGCAAACCAACCATACACTTTATCAATACTGATTTACCACTACCCGATCTGCCAAGCACTGCCAGATTCTCCCGTTCATACAAATCAAGATTTACATTGTTCAGCACAACGCGATCATTAAAACTCTTTTTGAGATTTTTGATCTCCACCACCTTGGTCAGTGATGACGGCACTCCTGTTGTATGATTTGTTGTCAGGGTTACCATTAGCGAACCAAATTCAAAAATTGGAGCATAATTAAATCAATTATAAAAATGAACGTCATGGATGCCACCACAGCTATGTTTGCAGCTTTGCCAACACCAATCGTTCCATTATCGGAATTATAACCCGAATAGCAACTGATAATACCAATGGCAAAACCAAATAAGGCAGCTTTTATCATAGACGAAAAGACATCCAGATAAGTGATGGATGTAGAAACTTCATTGATATACAACTGGAACCCGGAATCACTAAAGGAATTTACCATGATAAACGAACCCATAAGGGCTACCCCATCTGCATATATAACCAAGAGCGGCAACATCAAGGTAGAGGCTACTACGCGCGTAACCACTAAATACGAAAAAGGTCTCGTTCCCGATACTTCCATAGCATCAATCTGTTCTGTTACTTTCATGCTCCCCAACTCAGCACCCATATTTGAACCTAGTTTACCGGCACATATTAATCCTGTAATTAATGGACCCAACGATCGCACAACGGCCTGCGAAACCAATGAAGGCAGCCAGGATTCCGCGCCAAACGATGCTAACGATGGCTGAGACTGCTTTGTAAAAACTATACCCGCAAGAAAAGAGGTGAATGTTACCAGAAACAAAGATTTGTTCCCGATAGCAAAACACTGATTTAAAATCTCTCGTCCTTCATAGGGTGGAGAAAATGTTGTTTTGAAAAATTCTATAATAAATTTATAAATGCTGGCTACATCAATTAGCGCCTTCTTTATCGTCATACTTCACTTTGATGCACCCAGTAAGAAAATTTATGCCAGAAAAGATGCCTCGTCTGCATAGACTAAAACTAGTTGTAGCGTGGTAAGAGAAACAATTGTTATGCTTTAGTGTGGATTTTTTTTCCCACTGCTTGCTTTCTAGACTTATCCGTAGACACGGCAACCGCGGTGGGTTTGGGTTTTCCACCATGCTTACCTATGTATACTTGTGTAAACTCAGCTCCAAACAAAAGAATCATCCCGGCATAGGAAACCCACAGCATAATTAGAATGATTGAACCTGCGGCTCCGTAAGTAGAACTAAAGTCGCTTTGGCCGAAATAAAAACCCAGAACAAACTTAGTGATAACAAATAATATCGAAGTTAGGAAAGCTCCTGGCCACACATCTTTCCATCCGATCTTTACATCTGGCAAATATTTATAGATGGAAGCAAAAAGGAAGGTTATTACGGCAAGGGAAATTATAATATCCAAGGCACTAAAAATAAAATTAAGAGACTCCGATAAATGCAATGATACCCAGGTACTGATTGCGCTTAGGCCTGCCGATAGCACCAACGATACCAGGAGTAAAAATCCTACAACAAGTATCAACCCAAAGGAAAAAACCCGGTCACGAATAAGTTCGAGTATTTTATGCTTTGTTTTAACTTTTGGCTCTACCTTCCAAATTTTATTCAGCATTTGTTGTAACTGATAAAATACTCCGGTAGCTCCAAAAAGTAGAGTGGCAACTCCAATTATCGATGAAATGATAGAGCCTTCTGTCTCACTTGCCATCTTGACAATCGATTCAATGTCCTTGGCGGTGTCTCCGCCCATTACTTGTTGAATCTGCCCTGTAATCTGATTTGTTATATCTTGCTTATCATAAAAATATGCTGCCATATTTATTATAATAATTAGTAGGCCTGGTAAGGAGAAGATTGTGTAATACGCGATGATAACACTATTATTAAATGGTTCCCGGTCAATCCATTGTTTAAATGTTTGTTTAAGTAAAACACCAAATTCACGTAGGTGGTGGATAGAATTCAAATAAGAAAGATTCATGGATATGTGTAGTCGTGTGCTTACCTCAATAGTCGGACCACTTTACCTTATAGTCATTATTCAATAAGGTTTTGCAATCCTCTTTGGGATGAGCATAATAGTCTACACTTCGTGCAGTCTGAATACACTACTTATTTTTCCTGGCGATTAGATACTTCACGTACAAAATTTGAAACTACAACATCCGCATAACCACCAGGGGCATCGATGAGAGTTCCCTTTTTTCCTGTACGGGTTTCCACCAAATATAAGATTGACGTGTCCAGTGGATCGGAATGATTATCGAATCGGTATGTATTGTTAATTGTAACATCCGTTGGTTCAAAGCTAAATTTACCGTCTGCGGTAGTGAGTTTTTTATCTATTACCTTAAATATTTCTGAGTAGCCGTGATCGTATGCTTCATTCGCCCGTTCTGACAACGTTTTTGTTTTTAGCGATGAATTATTCTTTTTTGTAATCATATCGTATCGGGGTGGCAAAAAATTAAACGCCATCATTTCCGATGGCGCTTAAAAAAGTGGTTGTTATTACAACTTTATTAAAGACTCGCTAATTCGGCCTGAATTTGTTCTTTCGTTTTACCTAATGATTTCTGAAGTCTTCCGAAGAGTTCGTCCTCTTTACCTTCTACATAAGTAAGATCATCATTAGTTAAGTTAGCATACTTTTGCTTTAGTTTGCCTTTCATTGAGTTCCAAGAACCTTTTATCTGAAGCTTATTCATACTTGTTGGGATTAAATTTAAAATTAAACTTTAAGTCTTTCGTTCGTAGAATTAATGAGTTCCTTTCCACGTTTCGATACCTCGTCTGCTCCCATGTTAAACTTACCTTTCAGGGATTCAAGTGATTCTTCCACACTACCTGTTACGCTATCAACCAACTTCCTTGATCCGGTTGCTAAATTTTTACGCGTTTCTTTGCCAGTTGCAGGAGCTAGCAAAATGCCTATTGCCACACCAATCGCTGCTCCGGCCAATAGGCCCCCAATTAAATTTTTCGCATTCATAATAGTCCTTTTTATTAGTTAAAAATTCTTCACACACCTTGCATGAATTAACTTCATAGAAGAAAATACTATGCCATACAGTGCCCCAACTAATTTAAAAATTTGAACGGCATCATATCGACCATTAAGGAGATTTATCGACTTTAAAGCAATCTAATTTTTCAGATTATGAGACTACGCTGTGAACGCTCCTACTTTGCATTGCACACAGTGTGGAATACGTCATCTGAAAGGGGTGAAAATTCCCCTTGGAAGAAATGTTGGAACAAGCTTTTGCTTTCTCATTTCGAAAACCTTACCACGCTAAACGGCCGCTCTCAATTGACAAAATGCATATCAATAGTAAAGAATTGAGGAAGAAAAAATCTGATTTTAAAAATTGCCTTTGGATCCTTAAGTGAAGACTCCCTTTGTCAAGGTCCTATTGCCAGTAAAATTATCTGAGTCTAAGAATGGGCACATCCGACCTCAATGAAGAATCTTATGTGACTTAAATACACAGTATGTAATCCCTACCAAGCATTTCTGTTATCTAAAATGAAATTCAAGTTATGGCATCATATTTTGAGTGAGTAACATTAAAAACCAACTAATACATGGAAACTTTAGAAAACGACAATATCACAGGAGTTAACGATAGCGGAAATAAAGCTAATACCCCTGTTAAATATTTAACAGCGTTGACAATTATTGGAAATGAGGTTTACAATAATTCAGATGAGGATTTGGGGGAGGTAAAAGATGTGATGCTGAACCTGCACAATGGAAAAATTGAGTATGTGGTAATTGAGTATGGTGGATTCCTGGGCATAGGCGAAAAATTCTTTGCAGTGCCATTTAACGCATTGAAACTCGATACCAGCAGACACGCTTTCATTCTTGATCAGAGTAAGGAAGTACTTGAAAATGCACCGGGGTTTGATAAGGATCATTGGCCAGAAACAAATTCCCAAACCATGGAGAAATCAAGCACGTATTGGGGCAGTTTTATGGGACCGAATGTAGGCATATCAAGATAGAAACATATCAAGAGAAAAAGTTGAGTAAATCTTACCTGGATGGACGTAAGCAAACCAAGTAGACTCGGTAGCCAGGGAATCCCTGCCTGACTGCATCACGCAGGCAGGGAACCTGCATCTAGTATTTTATGAAGATACTTTTTGCCAGCTGCAGATTTGAAATATTTCTCGCGAGCTCGTGCAGCACCATAATCGGGATGTGGTTCCTTATAGATGACCTTCCATGGAATAAATGCTTTGGTATAGCGATTCCTTCCCTTATTATGTTCAATAAGCCTCCTTTCCACATCGTTTGAAATGCCAACATAAATTTCCTGATTGGCAGAGTTAGAAAGACAATAAACATAAATTGTGACCCCGGCAGGAATCCCTGCCTGACTGCGTCACGCAGGCAGGGAACCTGCATCTAGTATTTTATGAAGATACTTTTTGCCAGCTGCAGATTTGAAATATTTCTCGCGAGCTCGTGCAGCACCATAATCGGGATGTGGTTCCTTATAGATGACCTTCCATGGAATAAATGCTTTGGTATAGCGATTCCTTCCCTTATTATGTTCAATAAGCCTCCTTTCCACATCGTTTGAAATGCCAACATAAATTTCCTGATTGGCAGAGTTAGAAAGACAATAAACATAAATTGTGACCCCGGCAGGAATC
>JALHRJ010000001.1:91439-208361 GCA_022841475.1 Cyclobacteriaceae bacterium
TCCTTCCCTTATTATGTTCAATAAGCCTCCTTTCCACATCGTTTGAAATGCCAACATAAATTTCCTGATTGGCAGAGTTAGAAAGACAATAAACATAAATTGTGACCCCGGCAGGAATCGAACCTGCATCTTCAGAATCGGAATCTGAAATACTATCCATTGTAATACGGAGCCAAAATGACACATTAAAATTTTACATCAATGCAATTCTAGTTTCAGAACCTGCATCTTCAGAATCCCTGCCTGACTGCGTCACGCAGGCAGGGGAATCTGAAATACTAACCCCGCCTGAACGTACCGTTCAGTACGGGCAGGCATTGTAATACTGAGCCAAATAAAAACTTACTTCTTCAGATTCCGGCAAAGTTAATAAAGACTGCCTTTTCAAAAAACTATTTAATCACAGCAATAGCCTCAATTTCAATCATAATATCGGGGTGGTAAAGTGCCTGAACTCCTGCAAGTGTGCTGGCCGGTGGGTTTTCGCGTGACAAATACTGAGATCGGACTTCCCGGATTATTGATACATCGGCAGGTTTGTAATTGACTACATACGTATTCATTTTCACTACATCATCGAAAGTGGCACCCGCGGCCTTCAAAGCAATCTCCAGATTTTCATAAACCTGCGTTACTTGCTTTTTCAAATCACCCTTTCCCACAATTTCTCCCGTTGCATTCACAGGCACCTGGCCAGAAATATAAATCGTCTTACCCGGACCATTCACTACAACAACATGTGTGTAGCCGGGTGGCTTGGTTCCAAAAGGATTTATAAATTGAGTGTCTTGTGCATGCAATGAGACGGAAGCACACAACATTAAAATGAGCACGAGTATCCTATTCATATATTCAAAAGATTAATTCCACACAAAAGTACCTACTGCACCCGCGGAAAGTGAAGTCGTTGAAAACTTGTTATTATACTTTATTGAAAATGATTTTTCTATCTCATTATCATTTACAACAATCAAAACCTTGTTTCCCTCGGGAGTTATGAGGGCAACATTGTGAAGGTTGTCAACAATCGTTGAAGAAATCCGAATTGAGCCCGGTGGTACAAACTTAGAGGCATGAGCGATAATATAATACGAAACATTACGCGTTACAGAATCACCCATCGTTAATGCACCCTGGCAAAGATCGCAGCCTCCATTTGGAGTATGAGGATCAAAATTTTTATCGGCAGCCAGATTCCATTCCAGCACTGTACGACTCCAGTTGCGTGTTGCACCTACAATCAAATTTTTTACATGCCAGCGCAAGTCTCCGCCAAAGTCACCTTTACCCGATGTCCATTGTTCCGTGAAATAAATATTCTTGTCCGGATGAGCATCATGAACTTTGTCGAGCGCATCAATATCTCCCAAATAAAGATGAAAGGCAGATCCATCAACAAAAGGTTTGGTTTCAGGATCATCCAGGATCGAAATTGGATATTCAGGATGATCACAATTATGATCAAACAAGATAATTTTTGTGTTGATAGTCGCTGCCTTGAAGGCGGGGCCCAAATAATTTTTAATGAATAAATTTTGCTCAGTTGCTGTCATGACCAGACTGGGTGTGTTGTTTGGATTCTCCGGTTCATTTTGAATCGTAATCGCATCAATGGCAATTCCTGCTTTTGCCATTTCCTGAATATATTTTACAAAGTAATTGGCATACACCTCATAATACTCAGGCTTCAGACTTCCCCCTTTCGGATGATTATTTGTTTTCATCCAAACTGGTGGCGACCAGGGACTGCCCATGATTTTGATCTGCGGATTGATTGCCAGAATTTCTTTTAATACAGGTATAAGATGAAGTGTGTCGTAGGCAAGACTAAATTGAGAAAGGGAAAGATCCGTTTGTCCAGGAGGCAAATCGTTATACGAGAAAACCAGTTCGTCCAGATCAGAAGCTCCTATACTCACTCGCAGGTAACTGATGCCGATTCCGTTGTCTGCTGTTGAAAATAATTCCTTCAACAAAACAGCTCGCTCGTTTGTCGTGAGCTTTGTAGTTAGCAGCATCGCACTCCCACCTGTCAACGCAAAACCAAAGCCATCGATGGTTTGATAGGTGATGCTCGAATCAACTTTAATTATTGAAGCCATGGACGAATCACTACTAAATTTCAAACTATTTCTTTCTGTTAATAACTGTGATTGATCGGCTGATGTAATCCATACACGTATAACCGGATCAGTTACTGTCGCTTTGTTTTTTCCACAGCTTACAACCGTCAGCGCTAATAGCATAACGACTGCGATTCTAATTATTTTTTTCTGTTTCATACAAATCAAAGATATAAAAAAGGCAAGTGCGCTAGTGAATAAATATTTTCATTGCTAGAACAGGATGATAGGATGTTGTTGTTCGATATTCATGATATATACATCATCCATGATAAAAGTCCGGATCGAAAACAATTACATCAAAATTTGCTATTCACAAAGTATAGAATTACATTTAGGCATTATTTAACTTAAACAAAAATTGCTATGGCAAAAAAAGCAAAGAAAAAAGTAGCCAAGAAGGCTGCAAAAAAGAAAGTAGCTAAGAAAGCAAAAAAGGCTGCTAAGAAAAAGAAGTAATGAACGTTAAGTTCATTCAGAAAAAGGTTGACAGCAATGTCAACCTTTTTTGTTTTGTACATAATCACCGCTTACGTCAGGAAAATTAAATGAGTAAGTGGATAGTACGTGTTTGGTATTAGTGGTCATGCGACCTACATTAACAATAGAAATTTATTAACATTGCCAACACGTCTATGAAGTCCAAAATTCCTTTTGCATTTGTACTCGAAGAACTGGATCGCATTCCACCACGGGTGAAACCCATGTTTGGTTGTTATGCTATTTATGTGGGTGAGAAGCTGGTTTTAATTCTTCGCCAGCGACACGAACATCCCGATGACAATGGCGTGTGGCTGGCGGCTCTTCACGAACATCATGCAAGTTTAAAAAAAGATTTTCCCTGCATGCGCTCTGTGCGCTTACTCGGCTCTGCCGAATCCGTTTGGCAAAACATTCCGACTGATGAAGATGATTTTGAAGAGCTGGTACTCAAAGCCTGCCGTTTTATTTTAAAAGGTGATGTAAGAATCGGGAAGGTTCCAAAGAAGAAGAAGATTCGAAAGAAAGCGTGATTCAGAAAGGTTGCTCAGCACAATAAAAAAAGTCCTTACAATTCACATTGATTAGACTAATGTTGCGCTGCTGTGAATTCTGTCTGCCTGACTGCATCACGCAGGCAGGGAACCCTCATCATATACTATTCTTGTAAACAAAAAATCCCATGACTCTTTTCAAAATCATGGGATTAAGTTGTGGAGCTGCAGGGAATCGAAACCATCGATTATCTAACTGCAAATCAAATCTATACGAAGATTGAACTTATAAGTCCACCGAATTTCCACCTATTCATTTTCAATCAAATGATGTCAATCCGAATTATACTTCAAAGATATTAATCAAAATTACTTTGACAAGAAAAATCAAGGTGTCCTACTAATTCTATTTTTTCTTCATCGGATCTTTTGACCTCGCTTCATAGCCATTCTATCCTATAGGAATTCATGCCTCATTACTGTGGGAGATTGCACTGCTCCGGTGTTCCTTGCTAAACTGCAAGGTCATCTTGATTAACTACAAACGCACTTTGAACCCAACGAACAGCAACCCATGTCTAGTGATTGTCAAGGGGAGAATACATAAGTTTTCTGGCCTACTGGATCTTGTCTTAACTTCCTAACCTTCATGTTGAATTATTATTTTGAACTGCAAGTATTAAAATTATTGTCTTACCTGTTTTAAGAACGTATAATAAAAACGTTCTAATAATCTCATGTCCTTGGTAACAATTTCAGCGTTGGCTGATAAACTTTCTCGATATTGAATTTCCTTTCTATAGTTAGTCTTCAACCCATTTGTTAACGAAACCTTTGCTAAATAACCTTTTTCCGAAGGAATGTGGCTGATGAAATCAATCGCGCCAATTACAGCCCCGAATTCCTGGAAAGGGTACGATTCAAATTTTAACAAAACCTTTTGTCCCACACTTACCTTTCCAAAGTTTGCTTGCGGGATATTGATCTCAGCAAAATACTGGCTATTTCCCGGATTGATATAACAGATTGTTTGATTAGATTGAAGTTGTTGACCGACCTGAATAAATGACGCAAACGCTATTTTGCCTTCAAGTGGCGCAGTTAGAATATATTGCCTCTTCCATTCATCCACATCACTTTTGAAAGTATTTAGAGCTTGATGAAATACCAATTTTTGCTGACTAATAGTATTTTCCAATTCCATCATTTCCTTTTCCTTTTCAATCTGTTGATTTTGGTTGTGTAATATGGCCGATCTTATTTGAGGTAGACTTAATTTTTTATTGATAAGTTTACTTTCTTCTAAACGATAGTCAAAGTCAGAAATTACATTTTCAAATTTTAAGGCTTGATTTGCGTTAAAAGTTTTTTGCGCTAAGGCAAGGTCAAGTTCTTGCAGCTTTAGTTGATCCATCAAGTGTTGGTAGAGTTTCTCAAGATTGAGTTTGTCCTTATCTAACATTACTTTTTTCTTTTGATAAAATCCATCGGTTAGGTAATTGGTGAATAAAAGAAAGGCTTGAGAGAAAAGCTGATGGGAGGATTGCAATTCTCCAAGTTGATAGGAGGTATCTTTAAAATACTTCTTAATTTGATCTGCTTGTTGATTTATTAGCAATGTCTGTAGAGTATCCAAAACATTCGAAAGTTTAAGTACTTCCTCATGACTTGCAATTGATTCAACATAGCCTACGACCTCATCCTTTTTTACAAATTGAGATTCAACCACATTCAACATTACAACCTTACCACTAATTATACTAACGATGGGCTTGGGGGCATTGATAGACGTTAGCTTGGCCGAAGCCACAATCACATCTGGATATTTGATCACCCAACAAACAATTACAATCAGTAAAAAAATAAGCAAGAATAAAAGGTTTCCCCAAAGAATTATAAAGCCTGGCTTATCAGATACAATATCCTGAATAAACTCAGAGCGCTGTAGCGAAGTAATATTTGACCTTTCAAAATTTTCTGTCGGTTCCTCTTTATTAAGGGTGGATTCTAGCATATTCAATTCCCGAGTTCAAGTTGATTCTTAACTAATTCAAAGTACTTTCCCTTCCTTTCAACAAGTTCTCTATGATTTCCTTCTTCTAATACAGAGCCTCTTTCTACAACGATAATTTTATCCGCATTTTTTACAGTACTTAACCGATGAGCTACAATGATTACCGTTCTTCCTTTAAAAAAATCTTGCAAATTTTCCATGATTGTTGTTTCATTATTTGCATCCAACGCATTGGTGGCTTCATCGAACAATAGAAACTTTGGATTTTTATAAACTGCACGGGCAATCAATATACGTTGCTTTTGTCCCGAACTTATTCCATTTCCCTCCGCCCCTATTTTTGTATTAAATCCCATAGGAAGCGATTCAACGAAACTAAGAATGTTTGCGACCCTGCAAGCATGCATCAATTTTTCATAATTGGGTACTTGATCGGCCACGGCAATATTTTTTTCAATGCTATCGCTAAAAATATACCCTTCTTGCATTACGCTGCCTGATACAGAGCGCCAAAAGTGTGGGCTGATATACTTTAAATCGCTTTCACCGATTCTTATTTCCCCACTATAATTTTCATAAAACCGTTGAATTAGTTTTAGTATAGTAGTTTTGCCGCTTCCACTGGTTCCTACAATTGCCGTAACTTTCCCGCTTGGAAAGACCATATTAATGCCTGAAAGTACCGGTGCGTTCCCCGCACCAGTATAGGTAAACGAAACATCGTTAAGTTTTATCTCATGATTTTCGGAAAAAATGTTTGCGTACGGCCGCTCATTATTTTCTTCATCTTCTATTTGGTGTATTTCATTCAATCGTTCTAGCGAAATCTTAGCATCTTGCGCTTGCTGGCTAAATGAGATAAGTTGCTCAACTGGACTATTCAGCTGCCCGATAATATATTGAACGGCCAACATTGCCCCAAAGGTTAATTCCCCATCCAGAACGGATTTGGCCACAAAATAGGTGATCAAAATATTTTTACCTTGGTTGATAAAAAAAGCTCCAGCTTGTTGGTACTGATTTAACGAAAGAGATCGGAAATTTAGCTTAAATAGAGCAGCTTGTAGACTTTCCCATTCCCATCTTTTTAAATGCTCAGCATTGTTAAGTTTGATTTCGTGCATACCAAATACCAGTTGCATAGTTGCAGAGCTTTCTTTGGCCGCTATGCCAAACCGCTTATAATCAAGTGATCTCCGATAACCAAAAAAAATCCTAATCCACATCAGGTATAAAACACTGCCTCCAAAAAATATGATAAACACAGTTGTGTTGTAGGATATTAGCACGACAGAGAAGATTATGAGGTTGAATAGGGAAAATAAGGTTTGAAGTGCTGTGCCCGTTATAAAGCTTTCTATGCGGTGATGGTCCCCAATGCGTTGAATAATATCTCCTGTCTGCTTAGTATCAAAGAAACTTAACGGCAGCCGCATCAGTTTCACCCAGAAATCGGAAAGTATCGAAAGATTAATATGAGTACTCACGAACAACAAGATACGACTGCGGATAAATTCCACAGCCGTTTGCCCAAAGAACAAGGCGAACTGCGCAACGAGAATAATCTGAATAAAATGTAGGTTTTGGGAATTAATGCCCGTATCAACAATGCTCTGGGTGAGATAAGGAAAAATCAGTTGCAACAAACTGCCCAGTAGTAAACCAATGAAGAGTTGAAAAATCTGCTTTTTATAGTGAATTGTATATTGTGACAGAAGGCCCCAACTCACTTCTTTCCTGGAATCATCTTCATTTAGATAAAAGTTTGCCCGCGGTGTAAGAAGCAATACAATTCCTTTAGGTTCACCTTCTTTGCTAGCCGAAATCCAATTCTTGATAAAGTCCTCTTTAGTTAGCGTGATCAATCCTTTGGCAGGATCGGCTATCGTAAGTTTTTTTGGGCTGGCAGATGGAGTAAGTACCACAAAATGATACTGATTCCAGTGGAGTATGCACGGTAAAGGGGCATCGTTCAATAACTGTTCAAATGAAACCTTAGCGCTTACCGTGCGGAAGCCATACTTCTCGGCCGCCTCTGCCATGCCGAGCAAAGAAACACCAGTATTGCCTATTTGCGCCGCGCGTTTTATGCTTTCGAGATTAATTAGTTTTCCGTAATACTTAAACACCATTTTAAGGCAAGTGGGACCACAATCCATGGCATCATATTGACGATAAGTAGTAAATTTCATGAAGGCCACAGAGTAGTGCTTAGCAGTGGTAAATCCGAGTCGGGCTTATGTTAAACTTCAGCGGGATAACCTTCACTGGTTTTATTGGAGCATAGACCTTTTTGAAAAGTACCATATGGTAAAGTAATACCTCATATTTATTTTTATAAAATAGCTTCCCCCTGTCCCATGCCAACCTGCCTGGCACCCCTTCAATAATTAGAAAATCAAAATGTGGCTTAATATACTTCTCTGCTTCCAGTCGTTTTACGAGATGCGTCATGCTTTCCATATCAGAAGGGATTTCAGTATAATCTTTCCCCTCCCTAAAGCCATCCCATTGAAAGTTTGTTTCGTCAAAACAATGGTGTTGATCGCTTTCCATTACTCTTTGATAGTCCTTACTTAACTGGAACATACTATTCATTTTATAATTGTTCCTAAACAATAAAAACTGCCCTGTAAGGAAGTCATGACGTACACTCACTAAATCATAGGTCTCCAATAATTCCTCGGTCATAAATTCACGAATGTCGCCGAATATCATATCTAGATCGCCGTGCCCCCAGAAATCGAAACCCTTAATCAATTCTGAAAATAATAGCCCGTAGGCAGGTTTAAAATCACAAAGTTTATACCCATTTGAAATTTTCACTTTAAATCCAAGCTTCGCGGTAGCTAACTCATTTATCTCATCTAATTGCATAACAATCAGTTTTAAATTTGATGGCAAATGAGAATCATAGTTCTTTGTATCATTTGTTATCAGAATAAAATCAACGGTAGGATTGAATCGGCAAGTATGTACAAAATAGTGAAAGTACCACGGCAGTTCACCTATATAGCAAATAAGTAGGGCGATAGATTTTCGTTTCACATTGAGGTCGGTTGCAAATAACCTTGTGAGCTATTGATCTCTGAGCTTTAAGAGGAGTTCCTTCGTCAACCCTGATGAGGGACGTGGTGCATCAGGTTCAATAATCTTGCCGGTTTCATCAATTAACATATATCTTGGTATTGATGTAAGCAAATAAGATTCTTCTAAAATTTTTAGTTGCTCATCTTGTACGACAATATGCTCGCCGACTCTATCGATGTCTTTTTCAAGAAATTTTTTCCAGGGTGCAAGCTTTTTATCAATTGATACGAAGAGAAAAACAATATCATCCTTATCATGTAATTCTTTTGCTAATTTTTTTGAGTATGGTAACTCCTCTCGACAAGGGCCGCACCATGTCGCCCAAAAATCAATATAGATATACTTCCCACTGTAATTACTTAATGATATTTTAGTGCCCTCTGCCGTTAAGCCATAAAAATCTTCAAACTTTTGATTTCGCAGATTAGCTAATTTTTCACCATTACTATTGACGACGGTAGTACTCTTTTCATCTAGGGAAACAAAGGAAATCTTATTGTATTGCTTTTGAAGACCCACAGTATACTTCGAGTTCGGGAACCTCGCCTTGAAGTCATCCCATATTGAATCTAACTCATAGCCTATTCCAGGGGCTTGCATCCATAGATGAATGTTTTTTGCCATTAAGTGTTCCTTTATCTTTATTGGATAGTCGCCCCTTTCCAGGACCTTGTTAGTCTTTAATGCCAATTGATAATTTGGCTTGTCAAGATTTTTCGCATCTATGAGAGGATTATGAATTTCTTCTTGCAAATAATAAAAGAGTAGCCCTTGATAGTCGCTGTCCCCAATGTTATAAAGGAGGGTGTCCTTAAGTAAGTTGGCGGATGCGAATTTTAGCTCTGCTGGTGGGCTGAAATCCTCATATACTCCTTTTTCTTTATTATCATAATACTGTTGTAAAAATGCTGAGTTGTGCAAATAGAATAAATATTCCTCCTTCAACAGGGCATATTCCAGTTGATGAAATTTTTGTAGAATTGCAATATCACTATCTGAGGCTGCAACCTGTTTTATATAAGTTTCCATAAACTTTTTAGACACAATTTCTAACGAATCAACTTTTTTAATGAATGCGGTCTCATCTTCTGATTTAAGAGCAGCTTTAATTTCATTGCTGACAAGTGTTTTATTCCGAAGTAAATAATTGTTAATCACTGCACCGTCACCTTCAAAAAATGATTCATTTGAATCCTTTGAGAAAAGTTTCATCTTATTGCCTGGTTCTAAATAGACTTTGTAGTAGACATCATTGACGTGAATAGATGTCATGAGTGGTTTAGACAAATTGATACGTATTGTTTTGTCTTTTGAAGGATCTAAGGTGATTTGTAACAAAGTATCTATTTCCCATATGGATAGGTGAAAAATCCCTACCGCGATCGAATCGGCATTTTGCTTTTCAATCACAAGAGTAACTTCATCTGACTTCTCAGTATGGCAACCAAATGCCAAAATACAGATTATGAGAATCCCTATTATTGAAGAAACCTTCATTATTATTATCTTGTTAGTAGAATCACCGGCGATTAATAAAAAAAATGTAGCTGCCCCAATTCGAGACAGCTACTTTAATTTTCCTAACTTCCACAGTCCACAACAGTGGAATCTTTAACGCACTTACACGCTAGGCCATGGTGGGGACTACTGTAGCAGTTATTAGTAGTCCCATTAGCGTTCTTACAGGTATGAATGGAACAACCACTCCCTGCCATTATACCTCTCATTTCTTCACGGCTAAGCACATCCTTGATGTTTTTTAGACTCATCTTTGTTTTCATTGATAAATTTAAGTTGTTTAATTGATACATACAACCTGTTTGCACCTTGCGGTAGGGTACAAGTTCCAATAAAACCCCTGTTTTGGCCAAACAATTTTCTATATCTACTTTTTATTATCTCTTAAGAATTTGAATTGAACCATTTGCATTTAAGCAGGGACACAATCCTTCTTTTGACCGTTAGCAACGCAAACACAACGTAGCGCGGTATCTATGTAGCATGTATTCACGCTAGTCCCTGGACATCTCATACCACATATCCCGGAACCAGCCATAATGGCTTTCATTTCATCCCTGCTTAGAATATCCTTGATATTTTTCAGGTTCATTTTTTTTGGTTTCATTCTTTTTAGTTTAATGTATTGATAGATAGTATTGCCATTTCATTACTTGTTTATGCCAGATAGTGTAAAAATCGTTTTGGAAACCTCGGTTTTCGGTCAACGTTACAATCATAAAACGGTGGTTAGAATTTTTGCTGCATTTTCTTAATGTCCTTTTCAATTCATTACCACAGCCATTTCTTTATCTTCCATTTTCACAATATGATTATGCAGTGAGGGAACCATCGCCAGTAAATCTCCAATTCCATATTCTTGTGGCAGTTCATACCCGTTAATAATAAAAGTTGGTGTCTGTCTAATTCCTGCCTCATTTATCCAGCGATAGCATTGGGATTCTAAGTGGGCAACCTCAGGCTTATCTGTATCGACGGGGTACTTTTCTTTGAACTTCCGCAAATCCCAAATTTTAAACCAATCGTGCACCAGGCTCATGGTATCAACCGCCTCGTTCTCTTTTCCTCTGATGATTTGGTACCAAAAGTTTAACAGATGGCTTACACTGTCTGGGTCCTTTCCGCTTTTTACAAACCTCATGGTTAACTGAATGCTTTCAGGATACATAGCCAACAACTGCGCTACAACTTCATGCCTTAACTTGCAAGGATTACAGTAAAGGTTACTGCATAAAGTAATCTTAATAGGCGCTTTCGGGGAGCCAACTACCATTTCATTTTCAAACGGCGTATCGTCAAATTTTCTTTGCTTTTGAAGAATTGATAAAAATATCATTGCATTGTGCTTAATCCTGTTGCCTGTGCCTCCTGTTTGACTTAACCTTTCATAACGCCCGATAATACCTTTTAGCGCTAATACTATTGCCAGCAAAAACATTCCAATCATGAAAAGAGTAGCTAAAAAGGGAGAACTTATACCCTGCAGCGTAATAAGACCTTCAGTAAAGGCATAAGCAAATATGCCCGCCTGTCCAAGTAATAGTGCTACCACCAATACACAAAGGCGACACCATGTTTTAGCGATATAATATTGATAGTAGAGTGAAAAAAAGATTAAGGGAAGGGTAAATAAGCTTAACGCGGAAAGCGTCGAAATTATATGTTCTTGTTTTGTGAGCAACGGCCCGAACGCAAGTAGTACGGTTTGAAATAAGAAGTATATTAAGGTCGCATCTGAAAGTTTAATCCCTAAAATCGACACCTCAGAATTCAGTACAACATCACAGTCAGTATTTTTACCGGTGGCACAAAAAGCATCTATTGAGGAATAGGTTATACCAAATTGTTTTGCAAAAATAAAATACCCCACACCCAATCCACATAGTGCCAGAGTTAGCAAGGACACGTTCGTCCAGGTAAATGAATCGCTCTGTGATGTCACGACAAGACCCATAAAAACCACACTCGCCAAAAGAGAATAAATTTTTATCTTTTTTTCATGAGAGTATAAAATATTGTTTTCGGAGTCGGAGGTATTTTTTGCAGTATCTGCCAGTAATATTACACCGCCCCATTGGTCTAATCGATTGTAATTTTTTCGCAAACTTTCATGGCTATCAATAACAAGAAGTTCACCATTTCCTTTGTCCAAAGGCAATAAATAGGGATAATCAAAATCTGTCAGGTTATCCTTATCAATTCTTGTTACGCGGTGGTTTATTCCAAGCCTGCTAAAAACATCAGATACACCCAACAATGAAGGAAAATCAGGGTGTGCAGCAATAAGTTGTTCCACATAGCGCCTTGAAATTGGTATTTTCAAATAACTTAAAAAATCTGCGGCCGCCTTTTCCATATCTGCAAGCTTCTATTTTAATATTTATCTTCTTTGTGGAATATCTTACATCATGTTCTCTCACGCAAGGACCCCTCCAAAAATGGTTATTGTTTACACCTCCATTTTTAGTTTAATTGTCTGTCAAATAATAAAAATTGTGGAAAGGAAAGTAAATGTTTTAGTAGCCGATGACCATAAGTTGCTGTGCCAAGCCTTGCAACAACTTCTAATTACAATGCCTTTTATCAATCATGTTTATATTGCTTATGATGGAAGGCAGGCGCTTGATCAAGTGCAAACGAATCACATCGATTTGGCACTTTTAGATGTTCGTATGCCGGTTATGGATGGTCTTCAAGCTGCAGAATACATTTTAAAGAATTACACCAAGACGAAGGTGATTGCAATGACATTTCATGCAGCAGATGCTACCATCGTAGAAATATTAAGAATTGGTGTTCATGGAATTTTGTTAAAACAAACCTGCGATTTTTCATCTCTCGAAATGGCCATTTCCCAAGTGATGAGTGGGTTGAACTATTTTTGTGCTTCCACAGAAAAAGTTTTAAGCCAGAACCTCAAACAATTACAAGAGCCATTGCGGACTCGTTTTACACCTCGCCAATTAGATGTTTTACGGTTAACATGCGATGGCAAAACTGCGAAGGAAATAGCTATGTCTCTGAATATAACGAAAGGATCCACCGAGAACTACCGTAAAGAATTATTGCACAAAACCAAAACTAGCAACGTAGCAGAATTAGTTAGCTTCGCGATCCGTAATGGCATTGTTTAATGCTCCAAAAAAACGTTGAATTTGTAAAATTAATTGTTGGTTAACACCCTCCTTATTAACCAAATAGAATTCTGACCTCGTTCAATGGAACATTATAGGGGTTTAAATTCAGTCATTGTGACTGTGAACATGGCCATTCCCTTTTTCTCTCCCAACTAGGTACCTACTTGTGAACTTCCAATTTCCGGCATTCTAATCTTTGAACAGGTTATTACCCTGCATCCAAGCAGCTCATAAATTGTATTGCCTTCAAAAAAAAAGAAAAGCTAATGGGAAAAGAAATGCTCGAACCAAGAAGGCTCACTCGTGATGAACTTATCACCCTAGGTGACCTGGAGAATTTTCGCGTGTCACTGATCAATGAAATAAAAGACCTTCTAAAGTCAAATAGCAATCATGTAGCTAAGCAGTGGCTTCGTTCCTCGGAAGTCCGCAAAATGCTGGGCGTTTCCGCAGGCACTTTGCAGAACCTGCGCATCAATGGAACGTTGGCCTATACCAAGATAGGAGGCATCGTCTTTTACAAGCATGAGGATATCATCAGGCTGCTGGAGAAAAATGCTTCCCACTGAGTCATGGAGCAAATCAAATTTATGCACCTCAAATGTATCATCCAGCGAATGGTCGCTGATCCCCGCATGCGTCCCGTGCATATTGCGTTATGCCTCGCCCTTTGCCATGCATGGATTGATCAAGGCTTCAATGACCAATATCGAGTTACGCGAAAGCTAATGATGCGCTCTTCACACATTCGATCAATCGCTACCTATCACAAAACAATCAAAGAGCTGCAATCTTTTGGCTATTTCAAATATGCTCCTTCTTATCATCCCCTCCTGGGAAGTGAAGTCACATTATTGAACTCCAACCCTGTCCTGCATGAGCAACACTAAACTTTCCTTTGAATCCTCACGACAAATTTCCATTGTCAATTACCTCAGTCGTTTAGGATTTGAACCAGCTAAAGTGCGCGGTGCCGATCACTGGTATCATTCACCATTTCGGGAAGAACGTGCTCCATCATTCAAAGTCAACGCCCATCTCAACCTCTGGTTCGATCATGGCACTGGCGCGGGTGGCAGCATCATCGATCTGGGCATGAAACTCTTCTCTTGTTCACCCCGCGAATTTTTACAACGGCTAACTTCGGATAACCTGGACATTCCCGGTTCACTATCTGGGGCCATCATCTCCTCACTGGCCGGCAAGCCTTCTGCATCCTTTCCTTCACCCGCCAAACTTTCAGTATTGGAAATAACCAAGCTCACCGATAGAGACCTGATCACTTATCTCAACTCCCGAAGTATTCCGATAGACCTTGCTCAGCAATACTGCAAACAAATCAGGTTTCAGATGAATGAGCGTGAGTATTCGGCCATCGGCTTTCCCAATCAAGCCGGAGCCTGGGAACTGCGCAATCACTGGTTCAAAGGTTCTTCTTCACCGAAAGACATTTCGCTTGTTCGCATAGGGGATCCGGATATTCACAGGTTTGGAGGTAGTGTGAATAGTGTCAGAAATAAAAAGCTCTCCGTACTCGAAGGCTTCATAGATTTTCTTTCCGTGGTTCAGCTTAAAAATTCGGAATTCATAACCCTAACGAAAGATTCTGATTTTCTCATTCTCAATTCGCTCCGACTCCTTAACCGCATTCAGCCACTTCTTCAACAACACAAGGAAGTAAATCTACTCCTCGATAATGATCAGCCTGCAACAGACGCAAAGGCAATGTTGAAAGATAAAGGTGTACCATTCATCGATGCTTCAGCACTTTATCTGCCGCATAAAGATGTCAATGAATACCTGGTCGCCTCCAAAGCAACCAAGCAAAGCAAAGTTGAAGAACTGGAACCGTCTCCACTTTCCAGACGACACCGAAGAAAGACACGCATGAGAATGTAAGGCTTCTACCCTTCCTGATAAAATAATTTACAATCATAAATACATAGGCCATGAAAAAGAAAATCTATTTCATCACCCAAGCCAAAGGCGGCTCCGGCAAATCTGTACTCGCTTTCATGCTCGCAGAAAAGTACAAGCAGGCTGCCATTCTCGATCTTGACGATGCCACGACAACCACCCTGAAACAACTTGCCTACCGCAAGCCAGTGAAGGTCTCCTTTCTTGACCCGATCACAAAGCGCATTGACCGCGGTGCATTCAACAGCCTCTTTGAAAGTGTTACCGAAACCAGCAAAGACCTTTTCATTGCAGACCTTGGGGCCAGTGTAGCCGAACAGCTGCCAAAGTATTTTTCATTAAACGGAATTGAGACCATTGTTGAATTACTTCAAACAAGCAGCATTCAACTTCAATTGGTTTGTGTTGTCGGTGGTGGCAATATTTTTAAAGCAACAATGGAATACCTGGATGAACTTGTTCTTGCTGCCGGGGGACGTATTGAAATCATTATTGCCCACAATGGCTTTTATCCTTGTTCTTCCGAACAGAGCATTGTACTGCATGATTACGCACAGGCAAACAAACTCTCTTTGATCTCTTTTGACCTGGTCAAAGACAAAGGTGAAATAGCTTTGCGCACCGTAGAGAATGTACTCAAAGATGGAAACGGTATATCAGCCTTAAGTCCTTTCACAGCCATCTATTTCAAAAGGCCCATAGAAGAATTGGATCTTTAGTGCAGTCTCTTAAACTAAATCAATAGCTGTATGGCTATGACTGAAAACGAACAACGTGATTTACGCACCTATTGTGCCTTCCTGCTGAAGGAGTACGGATTTCATTTTTCACCGGATGATCCTGTTATTCCTGCGCTCTATATTATACATAAAGAGATGCAGCGAAATAACCAAAGTAACAAAGCTCTTGGTGCCATGGTGAAAGAAGCTGCCTCCCAAATACATCCAAAGGAGATTCATTTCAATGTAGAAGGTGAAGCCTGGAATTTTCAAATGGGAATCACCATTCGGTGGATAGCAGGTGGCATCCTCGTTTTACTGCTTTGTGTCGCGGGAAGCTGGCATTGGTCAAATGTTCATGATATACAACAGGCGAGACTAATTATTCAATCTTCGGGAAATATTAACAAACTGCGCCAGGCGGTGAAGAAAGAAAAGTCGGGTTCTTTCTTCATCGATTTCACATCGGCAAAGGGCGACTCCGTTAGGTATGCGAAAGACTTTGTGCGGATCAACTCCAACACGGTGCGGGTGTATCTGGGAAAAGGTTCGGACTGAGGTTAAGGATCAGCAGTAAACCAATCATTCAACGTCATGGAGAAAAAATACATCGTGCAGTTCCTGAAAGAGAAAAAGCGTGGCGTTTACTCCTTAATCGTAAATACTTATATAGATGTAATCAGCACTATGGGAATCAATATGGCACTCCACATTATCAAAGATGATCTTGAAAAGGAAACCGGAACATCTGTTGAAATTAATTATTTCAGTCTGGCCAAAGCCGCCGCCAAAGTACCTAAAAAGGTCTTGAACAAATCAACTTCCTTGGAAACCTCCAAATGGGAATTCAAAGATGCCTACGAAACAAATGATCAAAAATTAATTCCAGGCAGGTTCAAATTAGACCAATCAGATTAAAATAATAGCAAATCTTCCAATGACGTTTAAGAAAAGGCAATTAGATCCAATTAGGTTCAGTGATATGATGAGCCTGTTAAATTCGGAGCAAGCAATGTTTCCGCTACGCTTCAACCTGCTTGTCTGGAGGACACTCACAACTATTTACCACTTCGTTCGATTTTGTAAGCTAATTAATCACCACTTATGAGCAGGCCACCTATAAATGACAGTGACAAAAGAGTTGTGCAGGTTAATATCAGGCTGACTGCTTCAGAGAATGATAGAGTTGTAGAATGGGCAACTTCCAGTGGACTCAGTCCGGCAAACTGGATCAGGCACAAAATCTTCACCGGCAAGAATCCGCCTACACAGTTATCACCCTTGGATGCATCCATCTACCACGAACTAAAACGGATCGGGGTCAACCTCAATCAGGCAACACACAAACTCAATCAAGGTGAATTTCCTCAGGACCTGCGTAGCCTCCAACTTGAACTATCCAACATCCTGAAAACAATCCTTCAAGCCCTCCTCGATGACCGCCAACATGATCAAGGGTAAAGGCTTTCGTGGTGCCTTGCGTTACAACCTTGAAAAAGTAGCTAAAGGCGTTGCCGAAGTACTCGATCATTCATTTGTGAATGTGTCTGAGAAAATGATCCTGAAAGAAATTCAGATGGTAAAAGTTCTCCGGCCCAACCTTCGTAAGTACTTCTATCACACATCCATCAATTTCCCTCCCAGTGAAAATATTTCAAACACCATCATGCTTCAGATCGGTCAGGACTATCTGCGGGAAAGTGGTTTCACCCAACATCAATACATCATGTTTCGTCATCACGATGCAAGTCACCCGCACCTGCATATCCTTGTAAACCGGATCGGCTATGATGGAAAAGTACTCAGCGATAGCAATGACTTCGCCAACTGCGAAAAAAATCTGCGTTCACTGGAACAGAAATACAACCTCACTCCGGTAATCTCTAGCAAACAGGCACAAAAACGAGCCGTCACCAAAGATGAAATGGAGATGATGAAGCGGACAAATTCACCCTCCCATAAAATTGTCTTGCAATCAATTATCAAGAAGGCTCTTGGCTCTCGACAAAAATTATCCTGTTCTGAATTTATAAAGTCACTCAACAGTAAAGGCGTCAATATCATGTTCAATCAGGCTTCAACCGGATACGTCAGTGGTATAACTTATTCTTATCAGGGCTTTACTATCACAGGAGCAAAACTGGGTAATGATTTCAAGTGGGCATCAATTAGAAGTCGAATCGATTATAACCAAGAAAGGGATAGAAGATTGATTCAGCGGGTGAATTTAAGAAAAAGTTCCGATGATACCACCCCTTCCCCTATGCGGCACAAATCAAACGCGGGACTTCGTCCAAATAATGTAGAGCAGCAAGAGGGACCATATAACTTCAACTTAACAGACCTTGTGAGGGGTCATTCATCGGGTGATCTGCTGCTTGCAGAGCCGCAACCCGATATTGATCCAGAAAAGGCGCTTGGAATTAAGCGAAAAAAGAAAAGACGAATGAAGAACTGATGAGTAAGTACTTGTACTATTTGAGCGGCTACAAAGGAGCACACACTAAAAACCTAATAAGTCAACAGGTCATGGGCTATTTCGGCACCTTCATCGCCTCCTGTTTTTGGCAGATTTACATATTTTTCTGGCAACCCAATATCGCCACCAACTGCAACAAGCACAAAATGTTTATGCCAGCTTACGGTGAAGTGTAAATTTGAAGTTTAGTTTTTCTAACTTCGTTCAGCAAAATGAGATAGAGACTCGACTCGAAAACCCAAGTCGTTATAAAAAAGTTAGTGGCAAGACAAAGGAATGGACCAATGGATCAGAATAACGGAAAGGAGTTTGAGAAATATATAAATTTCATCTATTCTAAACTTGATTCCGAATCCAAGATTCAAATAAACGACAGAATTGATGGACAGGATTCAAAAACAAAAAGAGAGATTGACTTATCCATAAGAAGAAATATTGGAGCTCATGAAGTTTTAATCATTGTTCAAGCAAGAGACCATAATAAACGACTTGATGTAAACGACATAGGAGAATTTTTATCAGTAATAAAAGATGTTAGAGCAAATAAAGGTGTTATAATTTCCGCTAAAGGGTTTTCACAAAGTGCAATAGAATTCGCGAAGACACACAGTATAGACACTTTAACTGCACACGATTTCAATAATCCAAAATGGACATTGGATGCAAAAATGCCAGTGATTCTAACCGATTATTCAGGAGCATATAATGTTAGCTTTGGTATAGTCGCAGATGACAACTATGCTGAGTTTGCCAAAAAAGGTATAAAAGTCAAATTACCTTCTTCAATTGGTGATTTTAAGTTTACTAATGACGGTAAAACATTTTTCACAGCGAGGGAAGCATTTTATGATTTATGCATGTGGAACAATTTAATATATGATAATGTTGAACATCGCATTGAACACGTTGCTAAAATTAAAATGTATGTTACAAATGACGTTTTGGTTCCAGTAAAAGAACTTCGATTTAAGTTTAAACTCACCAAGAAATCATATTACAAATATTTTGAGATAAAAGAGTTTCAAGGACTAATAGACCACCTTAATAACAAAATTAAACCTACCAAATTTCGAATTGAAGGCAGTGATTTATCAGTAGACAATTATAATATAGAATTTGTTGAGAAGTTGTCATTGGAATCTTGGGATGAGTATCACGAATCAATTGAATTGATTCACCCATACCATATTAGACTTGCGAAATTAACAATAAGTGAACCGAAAGAAATGCCCAAGTTCGAGTTCAGGGGAATTGACGAAGAATTCCTTAATGACTACGATAATGACTATTAATTGTACTGCCATCAAGAAATCCGTAATCAATGGCGGGGTTCGGTGTAAATTTTGTAGTTTAGTTTCTCAAATTACGTTTGGTTTAGTGGAACAATGATGGGCTTCGATTTCCCTCCATTGCCCATGCACCAGTGTTGTTGTCGACAAGCCCCAATAGACTATGAAGCAATTTAAGGAACGAGTTGACAGTTTAATTGACTTATCAAATAGAACATCCGCGACAGAGACGAGTAGTTCACGAGGAATAGGTAGTTGGGTCGACACCGAATTATTTTATGAGTTGAGGACTTCATCTCTATCTTTCATCAAGACTCTCTACGGAGAAGATCATCCTTACTACAGGAACTTTGATGCTGTGGTACTAAATGCTGAACCCTATGACACAAAACAAGCGAGAGGGATTCTTAACTCAATAAAATCTGAGATTGAAAAAGGATGGTTAGTGACATACAAAGGACTTGTGACAGCAGAGATATTTTCAGACTTTTTAGAAATGGCTGAACATTTGATTGCTGAAAGATATAAAGACCCTGCTGCTGTCGTGATTGGAAGCACATTGGAGGAGCACTTGAGACAACTCGCGTTAAAAAACAAAATACCCACGGAGGACACAAAGACAGGAAAGGCATTTCCGAAAAAAGCGGACTTATTAAATTCGGAACTATCAACAGCATCTGCCTATAATAAACTAGATTTGAAGAGCGTGATATCATGGCTTGACCTTAGAAATAAAGCAGCACATGGAAAATATAGTGAGTACACTATTGATCAAGTTGCCCTAATGCTTCAGGGTGTACGTGACTTTATCTCAAGAAATAAGATATGACCCATCAGGGCTACCGCCAACATATTAAGAGTGCCAGTGATGAGATCATTTTAGTTTTAAACTAAACGTTCGGTTCAAGGAAATTTTCTGAGTAGTCGCAATGTCATATTGACCAAAGAAAAATCCTGTCCCCTGAAACTAAACGTGGAATGTAGATAACACTTTGAACTTACACAACACCGCCCTGTTTCCAGAAGCATTTTGTTCTGTGTAGGTTTTTTATCTTTCATTCATTCTCCATGGTTTCGGAAAGAAAACCCATTTGTCATTTACATAACAGAAAACTTTATAGCTGGTACCAAATTCCGATTTCTCATTTTCAAGAAACGTAACCCTATAAAATTCAGTATTATATTTAAAGAACCCTTTCTGTGCGGCATCTACCATTCCTCCGGCTATATTGTTTATCCCATTATTTAGTTCCATTGTGCTTGTCTTAACGATACGAAGGATCCTTTTGCTTGGATAAAGAGATTCTTGATACTCTCTCGTTAAGGCTTCAAATTGCTCGCAGTACATTTCAAAGAACTTTTTATAAATCGACTCGTTAAAAACAGCTTTACAATCCAAAAGAGTGGGGTGGGCATTAAGAAGTAAATTGTTTAAGCTGGCATTTTCTTTTAAATACTGACTGAAATACTCGATCGGACTCGGGAAAACATTATTTGAATTCTCCTTTTCAAATTCGTCAAGGATATTTAAAAAGTCAGTTTTATGTTTGTTCCATCTAGAGACCCGTTTTTCGGTTTCATAATGACTGGTTAATTCTTCAAACAGCTCATCAAGGTCTGCAGATTTGTCAATTCGCGAGGCTTGCCTAACATTTAAAAGAAGTCCAAGAGATTCAAATCCAAGTTTGGGAAAAATTAGCTGTCTTACATTCAAATTGTCAATTGCCCAAGAAGCTCCCATCTCATTCATACATACTTCACTTCGTCTATAATTTTCACTTATCATTAATAATGAAAAGTTTGCAGTCAAAAGGTTTTTTCGAATATGATTTCTGAAATCTTCTCCTGTTTTAATTCCAAGTCCGTCAATTGAAGTACAAAACACTTGGTCGTCTCTCAATCCACACCCAAGAATTAATATCTTCTCAGTGAATTGGTCGATAATGTATTGGTCTTTGGACGAATGACTTATGAATACACTCATGTTTTGTACATTACACTCATCGGTTTGCAGCTACACGCAACGGGTTCTTTAGCACTAAACTTCATTAAAAGTACAGAATTGGGATTTGGCACTTCACTTTCATAGAAGCACTGAACCCCATTTGCGTGTAGGTGCTGTTAGGCGTCTGATTTTTATCATATTGGTCCAAATAAACTTCCAGGTTGATGAATTGAAATATGTGCTTCTGTTATCCGCTCCAACATTTTTAATGGAACAATATGGTCAATGATAGAAACATAATACTCCGTCAATGAACCAATATGATTTAAGTCGCCTGAATTTATTCTATACCACAAATCTGGCAAATATCGAACAATAATACTTAAAGTGTAAAGTAGAGTGAAATTGATTACGATTATGTCAGTAGTCGCACCCCACAATGGAACGATTAAGGATGTTGGCGCATAAGATGAATGATAAGTGTCCAAGTATTGATGCCAATAATGGTCAGTAGGGTGAACCATTTGTCCAACTATAATTCTTTCATTAGAAAACGCACTTTTTTCTGCAATACGAAAGTTAGTTATAGGTAAACCCAATGAACTTAAATAATCTGTGGAAACTTTTTCTGATTCTGAATAGATAGAAACGTAAGTTGTTCTTTGTGCTGATGTAATAGGTGCTGACAAAACAAATTCGCCTGTTCTGTCTATATGCTCTTTCACTGCGTCCAAGTCATCACGCATATTGATGTCTGAATGTCCAATATGAAAAGAAAGCGGTGGTTGGTCTGTGTATTCCTCAATAATATTGCTTAGTTCGGGGATTCGTCTAAACAAGTCAATTAAACTAACGAGTTTAGAATTGTCGGTAATTTCTTCAAACTTTCTTGGTCGTTTTTCATAATCAAATGTCTTAGTGTTAATACCGAGTGATTTAGCATAAGAATAAAAATGTCCGCTTCTTATTGCCAATGTGAAATAGTTTGTCGGAAAGTCTTTGTTTGGATTACTTATTGTCGCTAAACCGTGTCCATTTTCTGTGTGCTTTTGAACGGTCTTTAAGTCGTCTGTGTTTTTAACACTACTCACTTGTTCTGCAATGGTCATTTGCAAAAGGAAATAATAGCGCGAAAGAACTTTGGCGTTTACAGATTGTGGATTGACTTGCCAATAACCAATTGCGCTGTCAATGGCAGAAGAAAGTCCTATTGCTTTTGATTTGATAATTTCTTCTGTAATAGCAGGATTGGGTGTTTTATCTAATTTAGTTCTGATTAAGTTTTCGCATAGTTTGACACTTTTCAAGCGGTTCAGTCGCAACCAAACTACTTCGTCAATATTTTCCGCTTTAAAGGTTTCGTGTCTCATAATTTTGTCTGTGTCTGTCTGTCCGGGGTTTGCACTGTCTCGATAAAGTTGCCGCCTGATATATATGTCGTGCAGGGTTTTTGAAACACGTCACAGTCTCATGTTGATATACTAAATTAATTGATTACACTTAGATGGCAACACTAAACACTGCATGGCATCCTTCACTTCATGAAGGTCTTCGGTGGGTATCACTACCCCAAAATAACTCTTGGGTCAATTTTTGTACTTTGATGTTCATCCATTATTCAAATTTAAGAGTTATGAAACTGTTTTCTAATTCAGGACGGATTTGTTTTGTAGTCTTCCGCGCAATGCCAGCATGTCTTCACTAACCTTTTTATCTATAATTTTTGCGTAATGCTGTGTGGTCTTCAGGCTTCGATGGCCCAGCATCTTACTAACTGTTTCAATCGGAACGCCATTGGTTAATGTAATCGTGGTTGCAAAAGTATGCCTAGCAGTATGCGTAGTAAAGTTTTTCGAGATACCACACGCATCTGCGATCTCCTTCAGGTATAAATTCATTTTTTGATTACTGCATACAGGAAACAACTTGTCTTTGATAATGCATTCCGGTGAGTCTTTATACCGCTCTATTAAAGCGAGGGCCGCTGGCAACAATGGAATTCTCGAAGCGGACTCGGTCTTTTGCCTATGAGTAAAAATCCACATCTCCCCATCAATCCCACGCGCAATTTCCGATCGCTTCAATTTAGAAATGTCTGCATACGCAAGACCAGTATAGCAACAGAACAAAAAGATATCTCTGATCTGCCCCACCCGTGGCATAGCAAATTCTTTGGTCGCTAATATTTGAAGCTCCTCCTCTGTTAAAAAGGGGCGTTCCACTTCCTTCTTTGCCATTTTAAAACTAACAAAAGGATTCCTTTCAATCCACCCATTCTTTAAACAAATGTTAATAATCTTCTTGAAGTTAGTCAGGTACTTGATGGTGCTATTGTGATTACACTTGCGAACGGACTTAAGCCAAAATTCATAATCAGTTATAAACTCGTACTTTATTTGGCTTACCGCGATATCTGAGATTCCATATTTATATTGAAGGAAGTCAAGCGTGTGACCATGTGAAGTGACATATCTTTTCCAAGTTGCAAAAGAGTATTGACTACCGATAAGTGTTTTTACCTGTTCGTTGTGTTGTTTAAAAACTTCCAAAAGCATTTTTGTCTCTACTTTCACTCCATGCCATTGCCTCATAAATTCATCTCGACAAAATGGAAAATCCGATGAACTCATCTGCACCTGAATAGCGTACACCCTTGCAGAGATTGAGTTAAGATACTCATTTGCTTCTCTAACCTCTTTTGTTTTACCTTCTAACCTACCAGCTTTAGGTGACCATAACTCTTCTGGGACTGATCTGGAAACTGCCGTTTCAAAGCGACTGCCATTAATGGTCACCCTTAAGAAAACAGGTACTAGCCCTGATTGATTTGCTCGACCTCTCCTTACTAGGAAACTGAATTTTAGACTTTTCATAACCAGCTATTTTAAAGTTTAACATTTTGATCTACATCCTCAAGATGTTCAAACAATGAACACCTTGATTATCAGTTAGCTACCCTCAAATTAGGTGGACATACTCTTCGTCTCCGCGATGTCCACCTAATTGCCCACCTGGAAATGACATAGTTTGTTCAAAAATGAATAGCCTTAAAAAGCAAAAAGCCCGAATTCGTTATGAATTCGGGCTTTTGTTATTAGGTGAATTTGATTCAGTGGAGCTGCAGGGAATCGAAACTCCCAACTATTTACTTATAAATCAATTTATTAGACGAGTTGACTTATTAAGTCCACCGAATTTCCTCCGCTTCAATTTCAATCAAATGGAATCAATCCGTATTAGATCATAAATATAATAAACACAACTAATAATGAGCGTGAGATATTTCGAAAAAGGAACTATTTTTTTAGAGGGCTATTTTCATTCTATCTTCATTTGAAGAAAGTGGAAACTCACTTTATTCGGAAAACCCATATTTTTTGACCTTGGTAAGATTGGATATGGCGAATGTTTTATTTCGATCAGTTAATGGTTTATTACCTTTAGCAAGCTCTGACATGAATACAAAATCTGAAACTCGGAGCTTTTTATTCTTCTTATCCCATTGGACAACTTTTTGAATCAACTCTATAGAAATATCAGTTTCTTCGACTTTGATTTTTTTCTTTTGCTCATTAAGCTCATCAATGCCATCCAGTAACTCTGGCACTTTTTCTATTACCTCTTCAAGTATATCAATAGCTGTTTGCCGTTCATAGTCAGATATTTTGGAGTTGTTCCTAACTCTGCCTGCCATGTTAAAGACAACAGTTTTTCTCTGCTCACTCAATTCACCCGTTGCCCTTCCCCATTTTTCAATTTTGTGCCAAATTTCAGGAGGGATTGATTTGATTTTTTCCAATTCTTCCTGAATCTGATTAAGGGCAGACTCCTCGTCTGCTATTCTCTTTCTTTGCGCAGGGTTTTTAGGGTCTTCGAAATCGGATTTTATCTTGCTAAAGTCAAGATTGAACTTCTGAGCTTTCAATTCATTCCAGCACTCCTCTTTTTTAGCCCATTCTCCGTAGAGTGCTCCTGGTGCCTTAGCTTTAATAAACAATTCGACCTGTTTCATTAGGTCATATAGCAGGTTTTTTAATGCTTCTGACAACGATTGATTTCTCCAGATTTTATAAAGGTCTAGTTTATAATCTGTTTTCAAACCAAAATAAGTTACGGTGTATGGAACCGTGATGTATCTCATATCTCCGATAGAATTAGGCTTGACACCATAGAGTTTTTCTGCAGACTTGAAGAGTATCGCTTTCGCAATAATATCTTCAAAGTATATGCTGTCTACCTTCTTCTCAAGATTGAATCCAACGAACTGAGCATAGTTCTTCTGGTTACCCTTAACAACCCAATGCGGACCAACCACCAGTTTCTTTCCATCATACTCTTCTTTGTAAGCGTTTACATATTTCGCCAAATCTTCCTTTGTAAAAACCTGATTCTTTGGATTCCTCAGATCAAATGCCTTTTGCTTGGCTTTAGTGAAGCCTTCCTTTACTCTTGCATTCTTATACTGACCTCTTGCTCTTTCATAAAACCACTTCGTCTGTTGTGATGCTTGCCCTACGACATGCGGAGCAAAAATATTTCTGGACAGCTTTTCGAGCTCGATATGATAAGGCCGGTTGGAACTCAGATCAGAAACAGATACTTTGTTCTGTGTGTTTGCGTATTCAGAAATTCTTGATACAATTTCACTGAAGTGTTCTCGGTTCTTAACGACTGATAATTTGAGCTGAACGAAAATGTCGGTGATTTCTTTCTTGTCCTTCTTGTGCGTATGATAGATTGATGCGGTAGTCTGACCCCCATTTACAATTTGAAAGTCTTTGACCTTTGAAATTAATAATCCACTTCCATCTTTAGTCTTTGAAATTTCCAGTTCTTCTGCGGTAGCTGCGATTCCATTATTGAATGCAAGGAACATATGAGGCTCGTTCAATATGGTATTTCGTATACCCTTATTGATTTTACCTGTAAACTGGAGAAATGACCTGACATTTTGCTCAAGCAATCGCGAGCCATATCGCTCATAGATCGCTGCTAAAGCTGTGCCTGGTATTATGGCAAGATAGGATTGGTACTCACTATTTTCAGATGGAGACAAAATACAAGGTACTTCGAAACCCTCACTCTTAAAGTCAATTTCTATTGGTATGTGAGACTTCTCAGTAACATTATAGAGATAATTAATATCGATTACTCGATAGAATACCGGAATTCCTGATACCGTTTGAGTAGCTGGGTTTTCACCAGGATAGACTCCATCTGTTAATATTATTGCATTTACTCTAACGAGATTAGAGCTTAATATTTCTGAGTTTGCCAGTGTGTGTGCAAAATCAAAAATGGGTGATGATTCTTCAATTTCACTAACATACTCTTTGTACTTAGCCTTCCTGAAAAAATTTGAAATCCTTTTTACTGCTGTTTCAATTTCGTCTTTTGGTATTCTCTGCGGTTCATCGGTTCCTTTGAATACTGTAATAAACAAGTCGATTGTTTCGTAATTGTCAGGTTCTGCGTAAGCATTTATTTTGTGCTGATTCTTGGTACCAAGCTGACCTTCATCATAGGCATCTCTCGCATTTTCTGTCTCACCGGCTTCAGTTAAAATGTCCAGTGCATTTCGGGTAAAAATTTGCTCAAGATTGCCACCTTCTTCTTCCGAAAGCTGAAGAGATTTAATATCCTGAAGGATTGACTGATGAAACTTCAGCAGTTCGCTATGTTCGAGTTGATCGCTCATTAAAATGTAAGTTCGTTAAATACTTCTACTTCAGTGAGCAAGAATTCAGAGCACTGTGATGTAATTATAGAATATTTTACATCACCAACCCCTGGCCGCAAATCACGCTCTTCAATTCTAGGAAAATTTCCGGATACGCTGTAGTAGAATTCATTTCTGGTAATATATCCGGTTTGCTCATACAAACTGGCGTGATGATCAAAATAGCCTGCTTCCATCAATTTACTTTTGAATTGAGTAAGCGTCATTGAATCGCCTTCAAGAATAGTTTCAATGGTATTGATCAGAGATATCAGCGACTCACCTCCATTTTGTCTGGCCTCAGCTGATAAATGGTAAAGGAAAAGTCTTGCAAGATTGGATGGGTCAAGTTGTCTCTCCCCATTAATATGGACTCTCTGGTGGTTATTACCAGTTGTGCACTTTACTTCAATTGCAATGTTGCCGGTTTGAAAATCCTTTATTTGTTTATCTGGTCCAACCCAGGCTCGAATAATATTTGTTGTATTGGAAATCCGGGCATGGAGCATTTTTCTAAGCAGGTATAATTCCGCAAATAGACCGTGTTGCTCTTCGTGGGTTAAGCCCGGTGTATTTATCTTATCGAATAATGATTTCCATTTAAAAAATCTGTTAAGCAGATTTTTTACGAGTTCTTTTTGGTCTGCCGGGGTTCCGATGTTGAGCATCAAGTCTTCACATAGGATAGAGAATACATCAGAGTGAATATTATTCAAAAGTTTAAACAGCAGAATGTTTCGATTATCGTTTTGTGGGTCGCTTACAACTTCTGCCTGAATATCTCGCAGATTGGAGAATGGTAACAAATCAATATGTATTGAATTTGATACAGAGGCTGCAATGCATCTTATTTTCTCAGGCATTTTCAGTGCAACGAATAAATCGGGTTGAACAACACCAGAATACCTTCTAAAAAGAAATCCCGTTGTTCCTGTCAAGTCATTCTCTAACTCACTCCATATTTGCTCAATCCTCATCATCATTTAATTCCTCAAGATTGTCATTTACATTAAAAGCGGGCAGCAGCTGTTCGTGCACGGCATATGTAACAGATGCATTGAATCTGCTTGCCGGAAAACTAATAGCGTAACCCACGATGGGTTCCGTAATCTGCACCTGGTCATGGGGTCCGTTAGCTCCAGAGGGATCGAGAAAATAAATGAGGAGTAAAGGATTTTGAGGTCTCCTTATTTCGTTTCTCACAATTTCACCATTGGGGTATTCCGGATTACCATCTTTATTCTTAGATCGCCATAATCCTTCAGTTCTGATCATAGCTCTTTGAATTTCTTCTTGTGTTAAATCAATGAACTCATCTCTTGGACTAATTATGTGTGATCGCCTGATGTAGTAGATCTGATCATTTGAATTTTCCAGATCGAAGTTTCTCAGGTAGTGACCAATATTCAAAACGAGGTTATCTTTTGTAAGCTGGCTTCGGCTTTCAGTACTTCTCTTTGACATTATTGCTACCCGCCAGTTTGTCAATTCTTGGTTTACCAATTGGGCATCAATAAATCGAAGAAGATTAGCAGGGTCTGCCGCCTTCAGGTTTTCTGAAAGTCTAAACTGTTGCAGCCATACTCTAACGAGTTGAGCCGGGGTATCTCTCCATAAATAATTGTCGTTGATAATTTCGGGTGCTCCGGGAAGAGAATTGATAAAACTTCTCGTTGCCGCTAAGTTTGTATTAATGATTTGAATATTCTTAGAAAACTCGTACGATTCAACAAGCCGTCCAGCCCATGAAATGTCTACAGTGACGGCTCTCCTTATTTTATTGGCAGCAGATATTTGTAATATACCGGGATGGGTTCTTACTCTGAGTGCATATTGTTCAGGAGTGCTTCCGGCAACATCCGACATGTAATCAAATTCTTCTCTCAACTCTTCAGAAGCCAGCGTAATGTGGCAGAACCATTCATTGAGCTCTCTGCTCGTGAAAAGGCGGCATAGATCAACATACCCTGGCCTGTATCCAAACCATCTGCCCATCTGCATTAAGGTATCATACATTCTGGATGCCCGGAGATAATAGCTGACTGAGAGACCTTCCAGCGTAAGCCCGCGTGAAAGTTTATCACCACCAATGGCTATAACAGACAATCCATTCACATGGTCGAAATAACTTAAGGCATCAGCTGAACCACCATTAATTTCCCTAACCTGTATCCGGGAGGCCGCTTCATTCAGGCGACTTAGCACATTTGCCCAACTGTGAACCCGAATTTGCGGATCAATACCTCTAAGACCTGATTCAAGAATTTGTTGTGATGTTGTTACATATGATCTATATTGATCCTGGTCAACTTCATAGGCTTGTCGGATTTCCTCAATTATAGAGGGAATATTCATTTCTATACCTCTGCGATAGAAGTCGAATACATTTTCAACAAGCGTTCTGACATGCCGCTGCCATGCAATAAATCTACTTACGTGAATAAGCATAGAGTTATGTGCCGTTATCTGTCCTCTAATTCTTCTGACAGCACATGTTATGATAAAGCATTTGATTGCCATTCTGAGTGAAGCAGGTGCCTCGGCCGGCAGAGGGTCGGCATTTCTGTGGCCGTTCGGAATAAAGTGATGGTAGTCATCCACTCTTCGTACAATTGGCAAAACAGTATCAGATAATTCATCATCTTCTACTGGTTGAAAACCAAAGATTCGTTCTGGTCCTATATAGTTAGTTGGAGCCGGAAGATTTATAATAAAGTCTCGCGGGAATAAACTATCATCAGCTATCGGGATAAAGATGTTGGCGAAAGGAGTTGCAGTATATCCTACGTAACCACTTTTATCAAAAAGTCTGATAATATCTCTGATTTGACCATTTATTTTAGTTGCCTGATCATTTTCAGGATTTGTATTTATTGAAGCATTGTCAGCCTCATCATCAATAAGCAACAATGATTTATTACGGATAACTCTCCTTCCATCAACCTCAATGCACTGAGCGTTTAGCCACGCAAGAAGCCTATCCAGCACGCGGTAATTCTTTTTAACGACTGCTATAATAGGTTCATTCGTATTGAAATTTATTCCGAGCGAGTTGGCGGCTCCGGCAGTAAAATCACCACGCTCTTGACTGGAGGTTAGTGAATGCGCGACACCATTCTGATCAATTCTGCCAACACCTATCCAGATGTTGTTTCGATCAAATGCGCGCTGATGTTGTGTATCAAATCCAAGGAACCCTTCGTCAAGTCTCAGCTGCGTCTGACTTCTCAAATTGTTGTGAATACCTGCAAGAACAATTATCAACTTAAAACCTGCATCAGCAGCTTTACATATTAACCCAGTATAGTTCGATGTTTTCCCAGACTGTACCTGACCTACTACTAATCCATATTTGCTGATTACGCCATTAATGGTGGGGTCGAATAATCCGTCAAGAGTTCTATCAGTGAGACGATCTACCTGATTTACAACTGTGGTTGATAAGTTTCTTTCTGTTTGAAGGAATTCCCGGTAACGGTTCCAGAATGTCCAGTTAACGGTAGCTTTTTTGTCATTAATCCATGGCCTCCTTCTTTCAATGGCCTCGATTATTCTGAAATCATCAATTCTTATGTTGTAAATCGACTGGACCTCCCGAATCAGTAAATCTCTATCAATAGAGGCATACTGCGGAATAGACAACACAATGTTTACTTGTTCCTCGATTTGCTGTGTGGTAACTGAGCCCGTCAGTGGGAGTAAAGTCCTGACAGTTCTAATGGCTTGTAGAATCATAGAATCAATTTATGACTTCCGCAAAATGCGGAAACTGGTTAAAGGGATCAATATTCAGAATAATAGCTTTAGCCTGCTCTGATGTTTTACCTTGGCTAGTCAGATTATCAAACATTTGGTTCATCGTCTTTCTGATTAGTTCCTGATCAGCTCCCTCAAACGGTTTACCCTGGGCTTCTGGCTCTTCTGCTTCTCTAATATATATTGATTTTACCGGAATAGTCTCTTCAATGAGTTTTAACAAAGATTCAATTGCCTTTTCAGGCTTTTCGGCAGCTTGTTGTTTTATTATTTCCAGTAACGGATGATCACGGTTAACCTTATAGAACCATTTGGCGCCTCTCTTATGGTCAACCCACAAGGGTACAAACTTCTGACCTGGATATGGTTTAACATTCTTGCCTTTGTGTCTGTACACCTCCACTGCCTGCGCCCTAACTTTGCCAGCATATGCCCGTAGTTGGTCGCGTATTTTCAGTGGTGGCCGGGCTACAGATTTCTTGATATCAATTTGCCATTCAGAATCCAGATGATTTGGGAGATTGATCTCAATCCGGGCTAGTTTATAATGTTCTTCTTTTCTGAACATCCCAAGCCAATCTCCAGCCAGTAACAATCGCTCATTGCGATAGATGTAAAATCCTTGTTGTTCATTCCATCCTCTCGGGCCTTCCGCTTCTCTGAATTTTTCCTCTGGAATTTTTGATTTGTGCGGGAGCACATATCCTTTTATAAATACTTTTCCATTGTAAAGTGGTTCTTCCGGAAAACCCTGCGTGGCGAGTTCGGTTGGCATGAATGGATTCCACTGCTCTAACTGTCTGTCCTGGAAGTGAATTTTAATCCTTCCATTTTCTATGAATTTATGAAACACCATCGCCAGGTGTTTTTTCACCTGAGTCATGATCTGAAGAAATTTGTCCAGAGCTTTCTCATCTTCTTTATTCAGATCTTTCACGAGCCTGTCTATCACATTCCAAATGACAATTGTACCAGATCGTGAATCATTAATTAATTGCTGAAAGTTACCTTCGGGCAGAAATTGGATAAGATTCCAGTTGCCGGTTTGATTTACAAAATCAAGATCCCAAGTCCAGAAAACTGAAGAGTAGTTTTCTCGTTTACCGATAACAGACAGCCTTCTGCATTGTGAGAACGATGCAGTCTTTAAGCCCAAACCAAATCTCCCTAAGTCTTTTGCGCCCCGGTCATCCAATGGATTTTTACTTCCTGGACGCATGGCCTGTATTAACTCATCGTTATTCATTCCATTGCCATCATCGCGAACAGAAAGCCACGTTGCTTCACCCAGCCATTCAAAATTTACCCAAACATTTTTGGCACCTGCCGAGATTGAGTTGTCAATAATATCCGCAACTGCCGCTTCGATGCTATACCCAATAGCCCTGAAAGTTTCAATCATTGAACTTGCTTCCGGAATAGCAGGCGTAGTTAGATATTTTGAGTAGTCAATCATTTAAATTATTAAGTTGACTGCCCGATGTTCAAACAATGGATCGAATTCGTCCCTCCAGTTTTTTACAGTGTGAGGATTAATATAGAGTAGTTCACCAATTCTAGTGTGAGTTTCTAATTGATTGCCATACGCCAGGTATTTAGAAGCCTCTTCATCAAACCTCGAAAGGTAGTAGGATACAAATAAACCTAGCTTATGATTTGCTTCCATATTGAGTCACTTATTCTGCTTGAATGCTATATCTAAAACCTTTTGGGGCATTTTAGTAAATCAGATTATTTGACCTCGTAAATAAAGAATTCTATAAATTTAAAACTCCAAGCCTTGAAACATGGGCAGCGAGTCTAGTTTGAATATCATTCGTAAGATTTGTTCTGAAGGTAAATAAATAACTTTTCGATTCAATTTCTTCAGCAGGGCAAGAACCAAAGCTTCTCAAATCCAAACCAATAAAAACATCTCTATCTTCAAAGGAAAATATTGGGCTTTTGTAAAAAAAGGCTAAGTCGCTCTTCTTAATACAATCAGAGTACTTAGCGGAAGCTAAAAAACCACTTAGTATTCGATGATTTATATACTTATTCTGAACAATATCACATAGTGGAGTAACATTCACTTCTATTGGAGTAAGTCTGGCTACTATAAAATCTAAAAAGAAATCAGACTGAGCATCCTTCTTTCTATCCTCATCGCGTCCTTTTTTATATTTGATAAATGTCTTCGAAACTAGATCAAGGTGCATACAGTCCCTTAGTATACGCCTCAGTTCCTTAGATGTTTCTGATAGTTTGTAAACGGATCCTGTTAGATCTTTTCTATTGGGATAACAAATCAGTAGTTTTTTATTCAATAAAGAATGATTTATTTCCTCATACAGCCCTTCAATATCTTTTTTTGTTTTCGCCCTCCAATTTTTAAATTCACTTTGCCGTTTGTTCAGAACGTTCCAATCAATATCATCATTTAAAATCTGTGTGAGGGCAAGCATAAAGGAATCTGTCCTCTCCTCATCCGTTTTGAACCCCAAGAATCCTTCCCAACCTGAATAACTTATAGAGACTAACGTTAATATTTTTGCAATATATTCTTCTCGTTGCCCATCATTCGCAATTTCATTTACCAAGCTCATAAAGTCATCAATAGTTTCTCCAGCAGATTGAGAAACAACGTAATCCCACTCACAAAAAAGTTTAAATCCCTCCAAATCCTTCAGGGCATTCATAACTTCCTTAAAAAGAGATTCTTCAAATGGTTTTGTGTGGCCATTATTGTCCTTTTTAAATTCATAGCCCTTTTCAGTTAATAAAAAGTAATTGGATTTTTTTAATGAAATGACTTTATAGGGTCGCTTCTTAGTGTACTTGTCGTCCTCAAATAATTTCAAAAAATGGTCAGAGAAGTTCTCCTCCTCATTGCTCCAAATTACAATAATGAAACTTCTGTTGTCGTTTCTCAGAATTGTATTCAGAATCTGAGCATGGGTTCCTTTAAATGTTTTTTCTTCGGTATCATTCCCAATCTGACTTCCAGCGAACTTAAAGTCTAAATTCAAATCGAGGAAAATGAGATTGTAAAATTGAGAATCTTTCGGGTCGGAGTTCGGTAGAGGGAAATCGGAATGTGGCTTGCCTTGAGTGTAAAAAAAAGGAATCTGATTTTTGCTTAAGGCGTCAAGAAGAGGCCTTGCCTCATTATATTGGTCATCAATTACTAAAGTCTTACCGGTCCTGAAATAAGCTTGCATAGATTAAAGAGGAAATATTAGGCTTACAATGGCACCGCCTTTGAATTCGGAAGGTATTTCGTAATCAGCAAAATCTGGAAAGTCAATCCTTCCTTTTTCTGATAGCATTATTTCGTTGGCTATATGTAACCCTAGTCCCATTCCTGATTTTTTTCCTGTTACAAACGGCTGTGTAACTTCATCAGTATTTATTAGGAAGCCAGTACCGTTGTCGGCCAACACCATATGAACATTTTCGCCTGTTTTGATGATATCAATAAATATCTTCTTATTAAGTATTGATTTATGTTCATTCTTTGCGACCTCAAGCCAATATATGGAGTTATCTAAGAGGTTAATGATCACCCCTTCTATAAGGCCCTTTGCAATATTTCCTTTAACATCTGAGTTCTTGTAATTTTTTATGACCTCAATTTCATGGGCTCTCAATCTGAATTCAACAGAGAACAATGCATCATCAATGACATTTCTAAATTCAAAATTGCTCCTACTTGATGTTTTGAAAATTTCAGCATAACCCTTAACGAGTTTGCTTAATCTGCGTACCAGTTTCGATACGTTGTTGGTTTCATCATTCTTTATAATTTGGAGAAGTTCTTTGATTATCTTCTCCACTTCATGTAATACAATTCCAAGGCTCAGACCTGCGCCAGCGGATTTAAGAAGATTGGTCTGGATAGTTGCATAGCTCGTCTCTATGTCATCCAGATATTTATTTATCGCAACGTTGAGAGGTTTGTCCGTTTTTATTTTCTCATTTACCAAATCTCTAAGTTTGTTAATGGATGAAATTACAGGCTCCTCTCCTCCTTTTGGTCCATAAAGGTCTCTTAAAGCTTTTGCATCCGACCTTCTAAAAATGTCAACCACACTCACGCAATGATTAATAGCGTCTCGGAATTTAAAGTACATTTCATCCTCAATAAATCCTTGACGATCTGTTTTTTCTTTAAGAATCTTGGTGTCCTCTCTATCTAAAAAAACTCCTGCCAAAATCAAATTATTGCTTATGCTTGAAGGGAAGTTTACCCTCTTTAAATTTAAACCCAGCCAGTCATTCCCAGATTCGCCATAGTTATAAACTCTCGTATAACTAGTTTTGGTCTCTTCATTGGGTTCTGTTCCACGATAGACCTTTACACCACTATTCTCTTTCAAATACTTTTTCAGGCCCTTCTTATCACTTACCGTGTCTTTGATTACAAATGCTTCCAGATTAAAGATATAGCCTCTGAATTTGATTTTACCTAAACCACTTATATCAATTGCTTCAGCATTATTTGAATCTTGTAAGATTGTTTTATTAGCAGAAACCAATTTATCATCTAAGAATTCATCTATTCCGGTTAATTCATTTTTAAAATTGCCATATTTTACTTGCCGTAGCTTAGCTTTTTCAAAAACCCTAAATGGATTGTATTCATATAAAAATCTTGTAATCTCTTTTCCCTCAACTTCAATATCAAAGGTCATCATGGCGTGGCCTTTGATATCTTCCCAAGTTACAATGTCATCCAGCCAATCTTGGTGATCTAAAAGTTCAATTCTAGATTTAAAGCTCTCGTTTGTCTCCTCAAAAGGACTGGTAAAAGAAGTTATTACCCTTTGTATTTCACGAAACTTTCCCCTTTCCCATTTCGTTTTTTTATTGAAATCAGTTATAGCGATGTAGGTGCCACTTTCTTTGTTAACAAAATATTCCGGTGATTTTTTTTCTATCACTTTGACCGGTACATTCTCGAGATAATCCCCTTTGTCAAACTCCCTCCAGTCAATGTTAACATGAACTTCTTTCTCATTTTTCTTTTTGGAAATAAGTTGAATTTTATTCCCAAGCTTATGAGCTCCAAGCCTGCCAATACCCTTTTCACCAATCGGTAATCTCCCTTTTGGGGTCAAGTCAGAATTAATAACCTTTAGCGTTTTGAAATTACTCGCAAGCTCTAACCAAACATTAAGGATAATATCCATGTTCATTCCTATACCATCATCTTCAATAATGATAATCCCTTGCGTAGGGTCAGTAATTTTATCCATTAGGATGATCACATTATCAGCATCTGCATCGTAAGAATTTTTAATCAATTCCAAGAAAGCAACGTCCTCACTCTTGATAAGCATATCCCCAAGCTGAGGTAACAACCTTGCCCTAGCCTTGAATGGCTTTTCGACTATCCGATCGTCATTGTTGAGATTTACAATATCACTCATAGCAGATCTTTAATCTCTTTTGCGATAGATTGCGCCATTAGTAGCGGAACTGCATTTCCAATTTGCTTAAAAGCTGCGGTCCTTCCACCCTCAAAATAATAATCATCCGGGAAAGATTGTAACCGAGCAGCTTCTCTGACTGAAATTGATCTTACTTGATTGGAGTCTGGATATATATAGTAGTGTCCATCCTTAGCAATGTGAGCAACCACTGTGTGAGAATGTCCATCGGGATCAACAACTTTGTACCTGTCCAAGAACGCAAGTGTATTTTTATGAGTCTGAAGCTTTCTGGGGATATCATTATATTTGAGCCTTGTCTTTTCATTAAGCCATTTATCAATGGCGAGGCTGTATATTTCTAAATCTCTTGTGTTGTGATTGCGGGTAATATGTTGGGTGACAAAATCCACACCGTTTCTAATGCCGAATTGTTTCAGATATTCGTTAATAGGTTTTGTGTAATTCGTAACTCCCAACTCGTCACCAGGTTTCAACTTCGGAAGGTCGAAAAATAAGTCCTTTTTTGTTTTCCAAGTATTGTCGACTTTTTCGGGCACAGGAAAGTCAAACTTTGCTTTGCCTCTTCTTCCAATAATTATTACTCTCCTTCTTTTCTGCAACACACCATACTCTTCAGCATTTAACACAGTCGGCTCAGCCACACTGTATCCGATGGAATCAAAAAGCTGAAGCATATCATTCAGATATCTTTTGCTACCAGCGGTTCGCAGACCAAGAACATTCTCGAACACGAAAAATTCAGGTTTATATCGTTTCAGAAACTCACCGTAGTAGCGAAAAAGATAGTTGCGCTTATCCCATCTCATACCATTGGGATCGCGGCTTCTTCCCACTAAGGAATACGCCTGACAAGGCGGTCCCCCAATAATCAGGTCAACCTTTTTCCTGCCCTCAATATTCGCATCAATCTTAGCAAAGATGTCATCAATTGTTTTGTCAGAAATTTCACAGTGAATTACTGAGGACCTGAGCTTATCAGGGATTTGCTTCCACAAAGCTTCTCTTGGGATTTCATTTTTTAAATATGAAAAATATGCCTTTGCTTTTCTCTGATCAGTCAAGAAATGAAATGCAAGTCGTGTTGTAAGAGTATTACATGCATTTTCATCCATTTCAACGTGAGCCACCGGGTTGAATCCTTCGCGAATGAATCCTTCTGAGAGCCCGCCAGCACCTGCGAATAGATCAATGTAATTGTAAGGCATACTAACCTCCTAAAATTTGTCTTAACATTATTGTTGCCCCCTCATCCTTAGATACAATATTTCCTAATTCACGAAGTGAATCATTGTCCGAATAAACTCCATTTGGGTCATTCCATTTAAGCCAATTGATAATTTCTTCCCGGCTCATTAATTTAATCATGGCTCTCAATTCCTTTTCGGGTAATTCCATTAGCTTGTAGAATGGATGTGAAAGCTTGTAATGTTCTTCAATTGTGTTCATGTACCTTTCGTAGTTAACTGAATAACTCAGAATATCATTCGGAATAAGCTTGTGTTGGCAAAGGAATGAATTGATCAAGACCTGTCTCTTTCAATTCAACTTCTCCCATGCAATCATAAATATCAATTCCATACACATTGCAAACTGAGAAACATTGATTCATTAGTTCATTCCTTAATTTGGCATCAGCTTTTGTGTATGTTGGCTTGTGGGTATTCATATCAACATAATCATTGAAATCGCTATCGGGATGAATAGTAATTCCTTCTTTTATCAATAGTCTTGCAAATGCAATTACATCTGATGGATTATTTATTTTGCTAAGCATAGTAAGATATCTATTTAAGATGGTTAAGCAATTTGGTAAGGGTTTTATCCCGTTTCGATTTCAGTTGACATTCAAATATCGCAATAACTTTCCAGTGTTCCTGGCCTAACCAAGCCTTATTTTTGTAGTCATTTGAACGGTTTTTATCAATCTTATCGATCCACCACTTAGTCCTTGTTTTTGGAATCTTGAAATATTTACATCCTTTGTGACCATGCCAGAAGCAACCATGAATGAGTACAACAGTTCTGAATCTCGGCAAAACAATGTCCGGCTTGCCCGGCAACTTTTTATCATGAATTCTGAATCTGAAACCTTTTGAGAATAAAAACTTCCTCACGAGCAATTCAGGTTTCGTATTAACGGACCTGATGCGGCTCATATTGAAGCTTCGTGTCTTTTTATCGTGTACGTCCACTCTGGATTAGCATCCGGGTTTTTACTCTATAGATAGGTGATTTTATCGTTCCAGCTTTCGACCCACTCTTCAAGTGATTCCCCGATAACAGTAAGGCCACCCTTTTCAACCTGGTCAGCAAACGGAGTTTGGCCACTGTGTTTACTTCTAAGGATAGATGTTATAGAGTATACAAGAAGTCTTTTATTAATATCATATGGTGTTGGATCTTCTGCCAGGAGGTAGCTCTCATTTGGATCTTCCCCAGGGAACAAATTGAGTATCTTAACTATTTGGCCTTTCTTGGTTGGGAGAATCTGTCTCTCATTGCTCATAGTTAGTAACTTTTGATGTTGTGTCTATTCATTTTAAGGACTGAGTGGGGATTAGCAATTCCCTAATATCAATTTCAAGTGTTAAAGCCATTTTTCGTAGCAATCTGAGTGATGGTTGTGTGTCGTTATTACAGATTCTTGAAATTGTATGGGGCGTTACTGCCAGCATTTCAGCAAAGTCTTTTTGTGCGATTTCACGTTCTGCAAGAACAATTTTTAATCTATTTATTTTCTCTTTCTGAGCCATTTCTAAAAGGGTAATGCCCTTTCAAATTACCCATATATAGGCTCAAAATAAAATCAAGTCTGTTGACAATCAGCCACTTATCATTATTTTATGTATTTATTATATATATTAATGTACATATTATATACATTTATATACTGTAAATGTACATTATCCAATAATTTAAAACAAATATTAAATATGAAGAATTTAAGGTTTCCGCTTGTAAAACTGCCCTCCCAAACTCAGATGTCTCTTTATCTAATTAAAGAAGAGCTCAAGAGTCGAAAGCTATTCCATGCCCTTCATGAGGTGGGCTTGGATGACTGTTACTTTCAACCTCACCTAGATTCATTAATTCTAAGAAGTGTCGGGCTGGATGATCACACCGATGATACGTTTACTATATATGATACTATTCTGGACAAACGTAGCAAGAAGATCGAAGCTGATTACGATTCCATCACGAAGCAGGCGCTGAAGGCTTATCATGAATTGCTTAACGAAAAGAAAAGATTGGCTTCCAAAAAGAAAGATTGATAAAGCTGAAGCAGAGCCTTATGAAACTGTCTGTTGATATTTCTACTGAATTCCAGTTGCTCGTAGATCGGCTTGCTCAAGATATTCATGCGGTTGTTGTTCTGTGCTTTGGGGCTTCAAGCACTTCAGTTATACAAACAAGCTGTTATATGTCCCAAGCCTCTCAACATAAACATTATGATTTGCTTATTCTGAGAAGGGCGACTTGTCGGTGGAAGGATCATGAGGTCATGGACCTGGTTGCATCAAGGTGCAAAGAACATCTATCGGTAAACGTACTTTGTCATGGTGAGGCCTCCGTTATACGCGCTATCTCCGAAAGACATCCCTTTTTTAGCACAGTATTTTGTGAAGGAGTGATTTTGTATAAAGCAGATGACTTTCAGATTCCATTCACTGAAACCGCAAATCTATTAGGTGATTCCATTCATCAGCCACGTGCATACAAACGCGCCTTTGAATTATCGGCAAGCTTTCTTGCCATAGCATCTGATGCGATCGGTGGTGGAACACATGATGTCGGTGTCTTTCTTCTTCATCAGGCGGTGGAACAACTCTGTATTACTTCCATTAAAGCGCACATGAAGTATCGCGCCAATACGCATAACATTAAGAAGCTTATTGATTTAGTTGCCTGTTACCTTCCGAATGCTCGGGATCTCTTTCCATGCAATACCACGGATGAGCGCGAGTTATATTCCTATCTCGCAAAAGCTTATACCGATGTGCGTTACAAAGTCACATATCGTATTCCTGGCCACATTGCCTTCACGTTGCTGAGCCGTGTGGAACAGTTGCGAGAATTGATTGAAGGAAAATTCGAATATGAGTTCGGGTTAGAAGTTGCAAAGGATTAAATCAACCCTTCGTCAGCAAATGAGTAATAGCTTTCACTGGTGATAATTATATGATCAAGAAGTTGAACCTCCAGCACTTTGCCACCTTCCTTAATTTTTCTTGTCAGGTCAATATCTGATTGACTAGGCTGAAGATTGCCTGAAGGATGATTGTGTGAAAGTATGATGCCGCTAGCGTTGCCTTTTATAGCGGCTGCGAAGATGAGCTTGGGATCTGCAACTGTTCCGGAAACTCCTCCAGAGGAAACTTCAAAGATTCCCAATACTTTGTTGGCCCTGTTGAGCAACAGCACTTTGAACTGTTCAACAAATTCAATCTTGTTTTGATCCCAGTTTTCAGTCAGGATTTTATATACGTCCCGTGAGCTGGTGATCTTTGGACGTAAGGAAGGTAAGACAATGGACTTGTAAGAGAGCAGGATTTCTGCTACCTGAAATTGCTTTGTTTGATCATTTGTGTTTTCCATAATCGTAAGAATTAATTATGGAGCACCCTTGCGAAGGGCAGCAGGCTTGTCAAAAGGAAACGGAATAAATTTGAAAAAAATACGCAGCCTTCAGGCACATTGAATTTTATGCCGTAGTCTTTTGACAAGGCTTGGGAATTGCTGCCCGAAGCATTTTTGTGACAGAATTAATTCTTAGGATTGCGAAAAATCAAAACTGAATGAAAGTAGTGAAGGCAACAAATGCAGGTCAAGATTCCTATGTACCTTATGAAGTTATGTATTGAGACAGTTGTGTTTCGAATGGGGCATCAAGCCTAAGTCTAACAAATTTTATCTTCGCAAAAGTTGAATCGATTCTTGAATTTTCCCGTTGTTTTAAGGACCCATTTTTTTTCACATTAAGTCATACACGGAAAACAAAACTTAGCATGTCACTTGGATGGAATCTCTACGATTGAAATTTGGGATATTACACACGTTCATCCAAAACTGGACCATACCTAAACTTTGTTGAAATTTCTTGATTTTAAAAGTCCGTCTAAAGAATGTAATAAAGAGAGCATCGTCTCATTGGTCCTCTCAATGAGGTTAAATAAGGGGCCCTTTTTCCCGGTTTTTCCCGGTTTTTGCCTATTTTAGCTCCTTTTAATCTTAACAGTGAAGACACCCATTCAGTCGCTTTCTTCTAACTTGACCTTTCTTAGCCTTTTTAGCGGTTGCGGTGGATTTGATGATGGCTTTGAGCAACAAGGATTTAATTCCTTAGGCGCTTATGATATTGATGATTCTGCAATTCAGGTTTATAATGCAAATCTCAAAGGGAAAATAACCAATCTTGATCTCTCCAAAGCACCTGATAAGGAATTTGATTACGCACCCGGAGAAGTAGATGTCTTACTTTCAGGAAGTCCATGTCAAGGCTTTTCTACGGCAGGAAAAAGAGAGTTAAATGACCCAAGAAATAAATTACTTCTTACTGGTGGTGATATTGCCATTAAGGTTAAGCCACGAATTTTCATAGCAGAAAATGTTATGGGTTCTCTTTCAGGAGAGCACAAGAAGTATTGGCAAAAGCTTCAAGAAAACTTCATAAAGGCAGGCTATCACACCAAGTTTGAAAAGATCAACTGTAAGGATATCGGGCTTGCTCAAATTAGGAAGCGTGTTCTTTTTTTTGCATCAAAGGACAAAGACCTTCTGAACTTCCAACTACCTAAAATACCCCCTGCTGCTTTACAGGATGTTATTTCAAATGTTGAAGGCCTTCCCAATCAGGAACATTTTATTGAGATTGACGATAACGAATTAAAGATCATCAACAGCATAAACAAAGGGCAGAAACTTTCAAACGTGCGCAAGGGAGTAAGATCAGTTCATTCTTGGGACATACCAGAGGTCTATGGGAAAGTGACTAAGCAAGAAAAAGCTATTCTTGAAAAATTGATTGACCTAAGAAGAAAGATTCGTGTGCGAGACTATGGGGATGCCGATCCCGTGAAGTTGTCCGATTTAAAAAAGGAGTTCGAATATGATGTCGACCCAAAAATCAATTCATTATTGAAAAAGGGTTACTTAAGAAAAGTAGGGCGGAGAATTGATTTATCGCAAACTTTTAATGGTCTATACCGGAGATTAGATTGGTCTCAACTCTCCTATACAGTTGACACTCGATTTGGGACTCCAAGATTTTTTGTTCATCCAGAATTGAATAGGGGATTTACCGTGAGAGAGGCCGCGAGAATTCAAGGATTTAGAGATTCATTCGTTTTTACTGGTTCACTATCAAATCAATTTAGAATGATCGGCAACGCTGTTCCCCCACCGCTTTCAGCAACTTTAGCTTCCATTTTAAGAGAGAAAATTAATGCTAAGCTATAAAGAGAAAATAATTAAATGGTCAGGGGATGAAGATGGAAATACCTTCATAGGTATCAATTCCTATATGAGGTATCTGAGCAAGCATCTATTTTATGATTATGAACCAACGCTGGGTGCATATCCGGAATTTGAAGCAAGGTTGAATGAATGGTTAAATAACATTGAATCTGAGGAGGATCAAAAAAGTCTTGTGCGTCTAATTCCAAACTTATTCTACATAGGAAGAGAAGAACTCAACTCTTTGCATAAAACAGCATTCGAATCGGTTGTCTGCCATTGGCTTTTTGACCAGAAGGTAGCAAGAATTGATAAAATTGATTTCTCGACAGAACTAAAAGAGATGATTGACTCAACTTGGTTCTGCCCAATCACAGATAGCTTTCGAATCAACCAATTCTATCATGTAAATAACATTTCAAGTATTCATGAGTTTCGGCCCGATTGGAGGTCGCTCAAAAAATTCGGCAGTGATGAAAGAATTCAAAATTACATTCAAAATAACAATGTGAAACAAATTGTTCTTCTTGAAGATTTTGTTGGCACTGGTACACAGGTATTTCACCCAATCAAGTACTGTGTAGAGACATTTAAGTTGAAGGTGCTATTTGTGCCGCTGGTGATTTGCAATCCAGGTTGTGAGAAGATAAAAGAAATAAACAACGAAAACTTCTCCTTCAATCCAGTCATTCACATTCCTAAAGAGTTTCTCATAAATAAATTAGGCTATACAAATATTTCCCTAATCGAATTTATCTCATTGTCAGAAAAATTGTACGATACAGTTATGGGAACGAATGACAAAAGCAAAGTGAAGCAATTTGGGTACAGTGATACAGGAAGTCTAACTGTCATGTTTTCAAACACGCCCAATAATAGTTTACCGTTAATACACGTGGAGTCAAGCTCGTGGAAACCCCTCTTCAAAAGGCATTCAAGATCATAATTTATGGAGGATAGATTAAATCCATTTCATGAACTGTATGTGACGGAGTCAATTGGATCCGATGCCTTCGTACGACTTTATAGTGACAAGCTGGTAAATCACACAACAGCACTCTTTAAACCCGGTAATGTAATATTAAAAGGTCTTCCGGGAACAGGTAAAAGTATGATGTTAAATCTACTTAAACCATCTGTTCGTATTGCCTACAAGAAAAGCGATGTTCCATTCCCGGTTCCTACCAAATTTTCAAAGTTCATTGGCGCAGGCATAAATTTAATTCGCAGCAGCGTAAGTGACTTTGGTCAGCGATCAATAAGTGTAAAAGGTGAAGATTCAAATAATGAACTTGCTATCTACTTTGGTGATTTTTTGAATTATTTTGTTGTTCGGGATATCATGCAATCTATCCAAGAACTAAATGTTTCCTTAAGCAAGGAACTCTCTATTAATCTAACAGAGAAGTCTATCAACAAATTCATCAAAATTATTCGGAGTGATGATTGTTGGTTTAGTTACCTCAAGGGCATCACCACTTTGGAAGACCTGGATGAAAAACTTAGAACTAGACTCAACACCTATAGATCTTACTTAAATTTTAACATCGACAATATTCCTGTTGAAATTTCAACAACGAAGACTAATATTGGTATACCAATTTCAGCAGCAGCGAATGCACTACGTGAATCTGGAATTATTGGAAATGATGTCAATATATTCATTAGGATCGATCAGTATGAAGAGCTCGCCTGGATTGATCAAAGAGTAAGTGGTCTTGGTACAACCTACCAATCCGTGATACACAAACTACTTGCGATGCGAGATAAAAGTGTTTCATATCGGATTGGGACTCGCCCATTCGCATGGTCAGACGAAAAACAAGAAATAATTGGAACAGCCGCACGCCTTGAACAAATGCGGAACTACATTTCAATTTCGATCGATGATGTATTAAGAAGACCAGAGAACAAGCGGGCATACATTTTTCCGGAATTTGCCGAGGACATCTTTTTTAAGCGACTTAGCGAAAGTAAGTACTTAATAAACTATAAAAACCAAAGTGTTCTAAAGGAGGTATTCGGGGCCGGATACACGCCAATTGAAAAAGCTCAAAAATATGTTTCAGGGAATAAAGAAAGAGCTATTGAATTAGATCCGGAGTGGCCTAAGAGCTGGAGGAATTTCTTGATCAAGCTTGCAAACGAAGACCCATTATCCGCACGACTAGGAGAGGCATGGGCTCGCCAAAAAGGAAAAGAAGGAATTGTGAATGATGTTCCAAAGAAAAAGCCATTTCCTTGGGATAATAAAAAGTACTGGGTTAAAGAGCGAACGGAACAAGCGTTAATTCAAATTGCGTCAAGAAATCGACAACAATTAATCTGGGAGGGTAAAGATGACATACTCAATTTAAGCGGTGGGAACATTCTCGCTTTTTTAAGTCTTTGTCAACAGATATGGGAAGTATGGTTGCGTGATAAAAGTTCAAGTACGAAACCAGCAAAAAATCATCCCGTAATAGACGAAGCCATTCAGACATTAGGAATTTTGGAAGCAAGTTTTAAATGGTTTGAAAATATCTCGAAGGAAACCGGTGGAAAGGAAAGGAAAAATTTTATCACACTTGTTGGTACAGAATTATACAAAGAACTAACTCAGGATTTAAAAATGTCGTATCCCGGAAAGAATGGGTTCTCAATAACGATTGAAGATCTCCAAAAGAATGAGGGAATCAATAAGTTTCTTATGGATGCAGCATCTTATGGTGACTTATACGACAGGCCTCACACGACCAAAACTAAAGACGGGAAAAAACGAATTAAGTTTTATCTAAACCCAATATTATCACCGTACTTCAAATTACCATCCACGCATACAAAGGAGCCCAAATATATTTCTTTAAACGATTTAGAAGATTGGTTGGTGAAGTCGGGTGTGGTAGAAGAAAGTAAGACTTCTAATCAGAAAATCAAGAAACGAACTCCTGACAATAAAAATCAAGGATCCCTATTTTAACTCCGTAACATATGGTATTTAGACCGTGGGGAGAGTTGAAATGGTTATTAAGCAAGCTCCCATCCGAAAAATTCTCGCTTCTTGGTTGTCTGGCTACTGAAATAAGATGCAGTGGTACCTATAAGGAACTCTCCGAGTTGAATTCGCTGCACTTTTCGAAATTTTTAGAAATTACAGATCCAACAAATACAAATGCACATGATGATCTGCGGAACAAATGTAAAGCTGTTATTGAAAGTATAGCAAAACCGAACGAAGTCGAACAGCATTCTCTTCTTGAGCCAACCGAGAAAATAATAAATTCTTGCAACGCTTTGATAGAGAAATCAAATGGTCAAATTGTGTTAGATATCACAGCTTTCCCTAAACGATTTTTCTTCCCTCTAACGAAATTGTTATTGAGAAGCGCCTCAGTCAAAAACCTAATTCTCACTTATACAGTGCCAGAGAAGTATTTTAAAGGTAATCTCTCCGATAATGCTCAATCTTGGGCACCCATATCTTTGTTTTCTCCTCTTGATGGAGATGAAAGCAAGATCGATTTAGCAGTAATTGGTATTGGGTTCATGCCTCTTGGCCTTCCTACATTCTTGAAAGACAAGCAAGATCGTTTAGATATTAAGTTTCTGTTTCCATTTCCGCCAGGTCCTCCTTATTATCAACGAACGTGGGACTTCGTCAATCAATTAGATGGCTCTACGAAGATTGATACCAAACAAATCTATCGAATAGATACCAAATCGGTTCCTAGTATCTTTGATAAAATAAGTTCCTTGGCAAAGGGAAAACAAGTTATTTTTGCCCCATACGGCCCAAAGACGATGTCTCTTGCGATGTGTCTTTACGCAGTTCTAAACAACTCTCCTGTCTATTATACGCAACCAACTAGCTATAATCCCAACTACTCTGAAGGACGCGGAGCTTCTATTGCCTACTTGATTAAACTAAATGGTGTCTCCCTTTACCAATAGTGGTTTAAGAAAGTTAACGAATTTAGGTCACTCGTATTTTGACAAAATATCCTATGCTTGATCTCCACAAGCGCCATCTTGAAATTCAGGACTTAGGGGAATGACCCCGCTGGACTGTTATAACATTTTACGAAATCAAAAATCCACCCCGGTCATATTTGCCTACGCTTTCTCTTCTTTCTTCTCCTTACCCTATTCTCAACCCCCAGATCAGGTTGGTTAACAGGGTCGATAAGATTCCCATGAGTATGGTCATCCAGTAGCGCTGCCAGATCGAGGCCTTTTGAGTTTTGTGAAGTGTGGAGGTTGAGTCGAGAAGCTTTTGAGTTTGCAGATTGATTAGCGTGTTTAGCTCTCGACCCTGTTTGAGATTGTTTTCGATCATGCTGTGTTGTATTCGAACGTTGATGAGATGTTGTTGATTGCTTTCCTGTGCCTTGAGGTAGAGTGACTGGATTTCCTTCAAGATCAGGAGCACCTGTTCGGCTGATAGATGAGTTGGATTTTGTTCGATCATTTGCTTGGTGAATTGCTGCGCGATCTCTTTCTTGTTCATAGTTAATAGTGTTTTTAATGGAAGCCCATTTATAATCATTGCCAAGCTTTGCCCCAGTAATAATCATTCCTTCATGGGAATATGAGATTCCACTTACGAAACCTGTGGACGCCTGATTGAATAAAAGATTGATGCCTCTGCTTTCGAGCGCCTGTATAAATTCTGAACAGGTCAATTTATTGTTGGAAGTGATTGTGTCTCTGATCAGTACCTGCAAAGTCATTTTGTGCGAAGGAGTGTTGGTACGTTTCATCATCTCCAGTTCATCTTTAGTCATTGCCCGTTCCTGTGCCTGTTTGCTTGAAATCACCTCGGTGAGTTTGTACTTCTTTTCAAGGTCACGAAGAATTTTTTCACAACGGGCAAAGTCATTGCTGTCGGAAAGAACCTTGCCATCATAGTTAATTCGGTTAACGAGAATGTGAAGGTGTGGATGATCTGCATCATTGTGACGGAACATGATGTATTGGTTCTGCGTGAAGCCACTCTCCTGAAGGTAGTCCTTCCCGATCAATACCATCATCTCGCTGGTAAGGTCTTCAGAAGGTGGAAAGTTGATGGAGGTATGGTAGAAATACTTTTGAAGGTTAGGACGAAGGACTTTGATCATTTGAATCTCCTTGAGGATACTTTTTTCAGATACGCTCACAAAAGAATGGTCGAGTACTTCAGCAACCCCTTTCGATACTTTCTCCAGGTTGTAGCGTAAGGCTCCCCGAAAGCCCCTACCCTTGATCATGTTGGCGGTCATCGAGTAAGGTTTTAAGAATGGTGTTTAATAAAGAGACCAGTTCAACTTGTACCGTGGTAATCTCCTTTGGAAATTCTCCAAGGTTGAGTTTGTGCGTAGCCTGATTGAGGTTGACCCCGATCTTTTTTAGTTCACTATAAATAGAGACATCAAGAGGAGACATTCTGACAGGAGGATTTTTCCCAATGAATATTTTATAGCGGATCCAGTTGGCCGGGCTGAGGCCAGCGGTTGCTGCGAAGTCAGTCACTTTTTCATTCTCAGCGTTTGTGAGCCTGATGTTGACCTGAACGAGTCGTTTGTTTTGATCTTGTAGTTTTGGTCTGCTCATGACTTTAATCCGAACGAAGTGGTCAATGGATACGTAAAAAAATCCTGGGGCAAGCAGGTTGAAGCGTAGCGAAAACATTGCTTGCTCCGAATTTGCAAGGTGTCTCTGATAGCTGAAGTTTCCGGTGCTTAATTGAGCTTGTCATATCCAATTTGATTTTGATTTAGCTTCATTGAAGCTTCCTGATGTTGGTTATTCTATTTTGAACTTTCCTGGTACTGATTGATCTTTTGTTTCACTGGCATCCCTGAACTCCCATTTTCTGGGAACTCCGGGCTTTGCAGTACTGCTCTTTTTATACTTTGCAACTGCCTGGGCGAGACTGAAATAATTGAGCATTACAGGTTCGCCACATTCCTTCTCAAGGTCTTCCCGGATTATTTCCAAGGCCATCGTGACTGCCATAGAAGAAACTACATCTGCATACATTTCGACAAGTAGTGTATAGGCACCACGCTTTTTTTCTTTCAGAAACCGGATGATGTGTTTCTTCTCCATCACTTATACTCCATTAATATTGTGATTTGGATTCCTTCCCCAGAAATACCCGAACGGTCTTTGTATTCAACTTTTGGAATTCGGTAAAATGCTGAATCGAATCTCCCTGGGCTATAGTGAAGTCAATGAAAAAATAACCAGCCTCATTCTTCTTCACGTGCTTAACTATTCCACCAATGTTCTCTGAAGCGCGAAGGATAACCTTTGCTTTGTGAATGTCATTCGCCATTGACCAGGTCCAGGCTGCTATTCCCAATAGTAGCAAAACAAGAAGTCCAAATAAAAAACTTTTGACAGCGATTCCCAATTGAAACCTCCAGGCTTCCCCTTTTACATTGAAATGAAACACCTGCGGACTTATTTGCGAGGCAGCGTCTTTCACCTGAGTGGCAAGTACTTTGTTGTTTTGGTTGTTGAGCTGCATCTCCTTGTGTATAATATAGAGTGCCGGGATGACCGGGTCACTGGGTGAAAACTGAAATCCATACTCTTTAAGCAGGAAGGCACAGTATGAGCGTAACTCTTTTTGTTCCTGGCTAGTCATGGCCATCGGTTAGAGATTTAGTTCTTCGATAGGTTTCTTAAAGTAGATAGCTGCGAACGGACCTAAGGCCGAAATACCTTTTCCATCTTTAAGAACATTCTCTACCGTGCGTAGGGCGATCTCTCCTTTGTCCTTAACCAGATCAAAGTTGATCAAGCGAAGGTTGTGCTGACTGCAATAAGAAAACAGTAATGTTTCCTGTTCCGGTGAACAAGGGTAGAAACCATTTAGGGCCACAGTGATTTCCAAAAATCCCTGGGTTGCCCAAACAAGCTCCTCAAGATATTCCATAGTGGCTTTGAAGATATTCCCACCGCCCACTACGCAGGTAATTTGCAATGCAATCTGGTTTGTGAGCAGGATTTCTGAAATCACTTCGATGCCGTTCAAGGCAAAATACTTTGGCAATTGTTCGGCCACGCTGGCCCCGAGGTCCGCAATAAACAATTCCTTGTTAGCTTCGATCACACTTTCAAAGAGTCCATTGAAAGCACCACGATCGATTCGTTTAGTGAGCGGATCCAGGAATGAGACCTTAACCGGTTTACGATAGGCAAGTTGTTTCATTGTTGTGGTGGTGGCATCATCCAGATCAAGAACTGCTGCGTGCTGATATTTTTCTGCAAGCATGAAGGCCAGTACGGATTTACCGGAGCCGCCTTTGGCCTGGGTAATAAAATGGATCTTCTTTGTCATGTTTTTTCTTTAGTTGAAAATTGGTTGCTGTATTACTAATGTCATTGCCTCCTACCTTTCATTTTTGTTTGTTGTAAATCTTGTGTCTTCTTTTCTTTACTGGACATGACCAGGTATTCATTCACGTCCTTATGATTGCGGTAGAGTGTTGATCGGTCATTGAATTGAATCCCATTTTCCTTCAAGGTTTCTTTCGCTTTCGCGGCCGCAAGGTCGTTGTCCAGGAAAAGGTTGATCTCCGGCTTTGACTTAAGGATCGGAATCGTACGGGCGATCAGGCGCAGGGAGTTAAGCACCAGAAAATCGGAGTCTTTGATTTCTGACTTAATAATCGGGAGGTCGATTTTCAGTAATGAAAGAAAATCTATAAACCCTTCTGTCACTGCAATGCGATCTGAATTGTTTGAGATGAGGGAGATCTCTTTGGGAGTACTGGAACCTTTGAACCAATGATTGCGCAAATCAAAAGCTCCGGCCACATTCGGAAAGCCGATGGCTTTATAAATACCTAGCCCGATTTTGAATTCAACTTCCTTGCAATAGATTTTTGCAAGATCCAAGTCAATGCCACGCCTGTTCAGGTAATGAATCAGTTTGGAGTTGGAGATTTCTGATACGTTGAGGACTTCAATTTTATTTTCCTTTAATTTTGGAACAGGTTCAGGCGGGTGAAAAGAAAAGTCGTTGTGGTAGTTGTCCTTGTTGATCAGGTTTAGAAATTCAGAGAGTGAGCAGCGATGGAGCTTCATACCCAGATCAAGGAGAGTTCCACCTTCTCCGCTCCCGTGGTCAAACCAGACATTCTTTTGTGTATTGACTTTAAAGGATGGCGTGCGCTCACCCCTGAGCGGTGAATGATACCAGTAATCAGTTCCCCGGATGTAAGCCGGTTCAAATCCTGAACGGGATAAATATTCCACGATGGGAATTTGTTTGACTTCATCGAGGGAAAGTCGTTTCAAATTCATACGGGTGTGGATGCTGGTTCATTCAACAAGTAGACTGAGCTTGCCTTAATCGGGTGGTATGACGGAGTGTATGCCAGATAGCCTAAACGTTGAAGTTCTTTAAGTGCCTTATGATAGGTGGCAAAGGAGCGAATGCGCGAGGCTCGCATTAATTCGCTTCGGGAAATCCGAAAGGGTTGCTCAAAGTGATTGTTGATCCAGGAGTCACAGATTGCCAGCGACAAAGAAAGGTGAACCGGTTTAAGTCCGTTATCAGCGACAATTTTATGTAGGTATACAGTAAGGAGCGCGAGCTTGTCCATTACCGTTCCTTGTGATTGGACTCCAGCAGTCTTGTGAGATCCTCTTGTTTGTAATAAACGATGCCTCCTATTTTAGAGAATGGAAGAGAGCCGTTGACCCGCAGGTTTTGTAAAGTGCCTGTAGAGATACCAAGCAGCTTGCGCACTTCTGGGGAGCGCAGCCAGGTTTTGCTGACACCGCTCGGGGTAGTGAGCAGGTTTTTTATTTCATTGAAAAATTCCGCTTTGAAATCTTCAAGATCGCCTTTTGTCAGCAGGTGATCCCGTGACATGGATTGGTTCTGTTTTGCCAGAAATATTTCGTCTCCTTTCATTGCTGTAAGAAAGGAGTCAAGGTGAAACCGTTTAAAATCTAAACTTCACAACTACGGGCGAAGGTGGGAACGATTTTTTGTTTAAAAGCTGAATTCAGCAATAAGGCCCTCAATTAAAGAGAGCCTCATTGGATTGAAACATTAAGTATACCCATCAGTCCATCATTTTGCCTTCACTTTCTTCTTCATCGGAAACGCGAAGCCAAAACGCACGGCCAGTCTATCCCCATAGGGGCTCATGCCATCTTTGTCGTAGAGATTATAGAGTACTTCGGTGTTGCCTTTGATGTTTTTGTAGACGGTGAAGTCTTTCTTGATACCTACAAACACACTGGGCACCCACTCACGGTAGGCGGGATCTATCCCCATGCTGCTAGCAATAAGGGGAGGAATGGTAGTATTCATGAGTTCGGGAAGCAACCGGAAGTTGATGCCTTTGGTCCATTTGAATTCAACCGCTGCACGAGGACCATAAACTCGTTCTTCTTTTCTGACTGTTAGTTCATCAAACGGCAAGCGTTGGTTCCAGCCGGCTCCGGCAGAAAGGCGTGGGGTGATCAGGTACATCAGGATGGGGTTTACATCCAGTAAAAAATATTGACTCTTTTGAATCTGAAACGATAGACCCGGCACCAGCCGTTCAATGAGTGGCTTGCCTTTGAGCGGGTTGGGCGCGCGTTTAGGGAGTTCGGCCAGACTCTTAACTTCCGAATATTTACTTTTCAATTTGCTCATCTTGTCCATCGCTTGTTGCAACACTTCCTGTTTGCCAGCAAAATGATCCTGCGCCATGTTCATCACCTGTTCCTGCACTAGTTCTTTTGCTTTAGCTTTCAGAGTGGCAGAATCAAGTTGTGTGTATTCCGTCATTAGTGCTTTACCTTCCGCCAGTTGGTCTACTCCATCCATCCCAGCTACTTTTGCTTCGATGGTTTTGTCAAGGCTCTTCACCTCATCGAGGTTTCCTTTCACCAGGTTCTGTGCGTCTTGCGCGTACTGACCGGCCTGATCAGTTATACCTGAAATTTTGTTGAGATTGCTGGTGAGGTCTTTAAGGTTGGGATCGAGGGCAAGTTGATTGGTGAGCGTAGGCAATTTTGTATTACCCAACTTAGGCATCTCTAAAGAGGGTATGCCGGGTGTTGTCGTATTCAATGACGGTAATGAGTATTCTTGTATGGATGACTGAAGCTTTTGCATGGGCTCCTGCAACTGGGGTGGTAGTTGAATTTCTTTTAAGCCTTGCGTAGCTTTTGATTTAAGGTCTTCCACTTTTTTGGTGAGGGAAGAAAGTTGTTGATCCTTCATTTGATTCAAACTATCGAGTTTGGGCGTGAGGGCTTCCGTGGGGAGTTTTAGGTTGTTGAGGCTATCGATCTTTGATTGTAATTGATTTTTTGTGGCATCTATTTTTGAGAACTGGTCTTGATAGAGGGCATTGAGGCTATCGGCTTTGGATTGAAAGGAGAGTGTGATGGAGTCAGCCTTTCGAATTGATTGTTGTAACAGGGTATCTGTGGGCAGTATGAAATTCAGACTATCCCACTGCTGGGCGAGGGCCAGATTAGAAATAAGAAAACATAGAATTATTAGCCTAGAATTCACGTATTAAAGATCTTACTTCTTGTTGATTATACTGAGGGTAAAAAGTACATAATTGATTGTAACATTTGGAAGGCTTTGAAAGCAAAGTCTGGAAGATTCGTGAGTCTAATTAAGTTCAGTGAATCTTTTCATGGCATAAACTGTCAAAATGACAAAGAGTCCTCCTATAATAAAATTACCAATAAGTCCAATCCATGTTTTCCAGGTCATAGGTTCCTTCCTTTCCCCAAAACCGATAATTATTCCAGCAAGACTAACTGCAAATGCTATGACAATTGATAGTCCTAGAGGAACAAAGTTTTTGCCAAATCCAAGGTCTCGCCAAAATACAGAAGCTATAAATGTTCCAACCAAGATTAGTCCGCTAGTTAATAAAAAGTCCGAACGTTTTTGATTTCATTTTATCATCCGTATCTACCTCAATCAGTTGGCTAACCTCTATGCTATTCAACTAAAACTAAATTCATTTGAACCACGATGCTATTAGGCTCAATATATCGAGAACAACTCTAACAAATTCAGATTTTTCCTCCGACTTCCTTGGTTTTTTTGATTTTGGTGTAGCATTCATCCCACTACAATGAAATAAAAAGACGCTCAGTCTTGCACCGAATATTTTTCATGTCCAACTTTCAAAATTTTCATCACTATAGGATTACGTTCTTTATAATAGATTCCAATGCTACCTGATTCATGAAAGTAAAAGAAATATTCATTTTTTATATCACAGAACACTGGGCTATATGGAGCTTTATTCTTGACAACACATTCGAGGATTGTTTTTAAAAATTTAGGCCAGTCATTGCATATGCAACAACCATCATAGCTAACTTGAATCTGACTGTTAATTAATAATTTTAGGTAGTTTTGAGCCTCCTCAGATTTACCGGCCAAGTTATAATCATTAGCCTCACTTTCAATATCCCAAGTTTCAAGACAAAAATTCCACCATTGTCTATTAAAGATCAATAGGTTAGCTTTGAATTTGCCAAATAAGGAATCAAACATGCCTATTAAATCTTCAGTGACCCAATCCTTATCTTTAAGATAAAATTCATTTCTGTAAGCATTACTGTCTCTGTACGAATTCAGGTCTGCCCAGCTAAATGGGAACTCGTGATTAATTTCTTCTAACAAATTCTTCATCTATTATTTAATTGTTTTTAATTGACCCCATGGAATAAGAGTTCCCGTTGCGCTTTTATGTTGATTTTTAATAAAATCTCCATATTTATCGGCATTATGTACCCACTCCAGCCCTTTGTTTGACTCTTTAAATACTTTAAATTGACTTGCACCATGTGCGGTAATGTCTACCGACCACCACAGGCCATCTTTTCCTTTGCCTTTATAAAATTTACCCCAAGTTGAATGGCTTTTGATCGCAACAGCACCTTCGTCAGTCAATTTCCACAGACCCCTATTTTTAGCAATCTGACTAGCCGCACCACTTAGTTTACCAGCATTTTTACTCAGGCTGTTTATATTTTTTGCAGGCTGGGTAAGCATCTGCTGAATCATTCTTCCAGAGTTCAGAATCGCAGCTTTCTCTTCGATATCCTTAACGGCCGTTTCTATATTGTTTTCAAAATTGTCGGTGTTGTCTCCATTCTGTTCGTTAAGTACCGTGCCGTACTCATTGAGCCCGAAGAGGATAGTCATTACTATTTTTTCTAATATGCCAGGTTCGTCACCCCCTTCATTGGTTTTACCACTTTCCTCCTTGCTGCCGTTTGGAGGTGCGGTGGCGGTCTCTTCTTTTTTCTTGTCACCAGGCTTAGTAGGATCAGTGCTTTCTTCCTCCAGACCTCCACCATAATTATACGTATCTACAGCGCCTGTTTCATAATTTACACCCATTCCATAGGTAGTGCCTAGCATTCCATCCGGGTCGATGAAGCGTATTGGGTTGTTATATACATAGGTATAGGGCGAAAATCGCCTCGTTACTTCAGCCAAAGGATCCACAACCATCCACCTACCAATAGCATTGTCATACATGCGAGCCCCATAATCCAACCAGTCTAACCCTAACTCTTCTTGTTTCTCTTTGCCGTTATATTGATATGGATTATTCATACTACCAGCTTTCTGATAACTCTTATCCGAGATTGATAACCCAAAAGCATAATACTCATCGGCCTGAATAACCGGGCTCTTTACATGGGTGTACTTTATATCATCAAAATAAATGTCCTGTTGCGTGGCCCCTTCATTACTTAAATATACATATACAAAGCCCGCTTTGGTAATAGGCATAACCCGGGTTAGCAACTGGTGAGGCATCTTGGTTGCCCCTGTTTGCACGTAGGCAGCATCTAGCTGCTGGAAGGCAAGATCGATCAGGTTGTAATTTTTATCGAAGTATAAAATGTTTATATACCCCTTGGGCCAACCACTGTTATTGCTATGAGCTGTGCCTGCAGCCACCATAGCTCCATAACTATTTATGGCAGATGCAGCCGTGCCGGTTTCGCCAATGGCTGGCGGGGCCAGGCCAAAAGCACTTAGCAGAACACTCGCAAAACCAGCGAGGTTGCTGCTGCTGCCCGTGGTGCCAAAGTATTTGGCAAAAACTTCGGCCTTAATGGTATCGCCCGGCTGCACAGCAAAACTTTTTGCCAACCCTACCTGCCCGGCATAGCCACCGTTGAGTATTTGCGAATAGGTAAACGTAGTTCCCGCATCGGTATGATCGAACAAATCGAGGTTGGCGCGACTATAGTTTGCGAACGTTGCCTGCTCAGTTGTTTGGGTTGCCGTCTCCAGGGTAGCTGTATGTATTGTTACATCGGCTTTGGTGGTGGCAGTAATGCGCACATTGCCTAAGTGGTCTTTTAGATGATATTGATATTCTGGCGTGGCTCCCGTCATCACAACACGGCCCTCTCCGTTATTTATGTATTGCAGCACGTTGCCTTCATATACAAAGGCACCCACATAGTCAGTCTTTTTCTGGCTTACATGGCTCGTATTAAAGACCTCCTGCTGCAACTTCCGGCCGGCTGCGTCATAAACATACTTGACATACTCACCATTGGTTTTGGTTACTTTCTTAACTAAGTTCAGGTAGTTGTACTCGATGTTGCCAACCATTTTGTTATCATCTTTGGTGAGGCTGCCATTGGCATCATACGTGTAGTCGGCTTCGGTACCGCTGCCTGTGGCATCATCTTTAAAGCCAGCGGTGTTGGCCGTTGCATCATACACCCGTTGCAACTGGTTGCCGGTATAGAAATAACTCAGGTTGTCGATCAGGCCAAAATTTTGAGTGCCGGGTGTAAGCAGGCCCGTGCGCTCAAGGGCTGTGATATTTCCGTTGGCATCATAGCCTTTTATATGTTCATTGTATCGATCCACCTCCTGATCCCAGGCAGACGTGGTGATGTTTTTACGCGTGTGTTGTGCCAACCGCAACCGATTAAGTGGATCATAAACATATCCATTACTGCGCTGCTCGCCATCGTGTACACTCTTCCATCGTGCACCACTTACATTTCCGTTGTATTGTTTCTGCTGGTAACCGTTCTGGTAGAATAACTCCATGCCAAAGAAATCGCGATCGGTGCCGCTTAACAAAGCATCGTTAAGATGAGTAAGCTGGCCGCGGATATTATACTTCATGTCTATCGATTGGAACCAGGTTGTGCCATTGGTACTGTGTAAATTTTTTTCTACTGCCTGATTGATTTCGTTATAGCGATTGTTGGAAATCCGAAATTCCGTAGTTCCTATTTTATTATAAGCCGTAATAGGGCGATCGAAATCATCGTAGTCAACGCGTTCTTCAATTTTCTTTTCATTAGCACCACCCCCAACATGGTGGACAGTAACAGTTTTTAAGATGTTGGGGCTGATCTTGTTTTCGTAGGCCATCGAAACCCGGTCGATTGAGTTGCGCACATTGCGGCTTATTGACTGCATAGGCCTGTTGCGGTCATCATAGTACGTAATCGACTCCAGCCACGCATTCGTTTCGAGGTTTCGAACCAGGGTGGCAGTCACCTGCCCGTTGATGCGTTTGTTATAGGTAGTGGGCGATCCAGTGCCAAAACCTGAGAGTGCACTTTCTACAACATAGTTGTGTGTTGAGGACAATACAAAAACAGAAGGCAACTGGTAGTTATCGTAAAATGTTTTTGTTAATACGGAAGCATCATTTGCCATGACTGGAAATGATCCATTATAGGTGTATTCATTGCCGGTTGTTTTAGCCTCGTACCCAAACTGGGCTGAAACATTTGTTCTAAGTGTAGCATAAGCGGTGGCATCAGTGTATTCCCCGGTCATTACAGGCCGGCCGAGAATGTCGTATTTGGTAAATGACCATTTGTTTGTGCTGCGTTGCACTGCGTTTTGTGTCAACACAAGCCGATCCAGGTTGTCGTAAATCATGTACACCCAGCCTGCTGCCGGAATTCTTTTTTCAATCTGGCGCTGGCGGGCATCATATTTATACTGATATCCATGAAGATCAACCTGCGCACTATGGCTGGCCCAGACAAAAGCTGCACCTGCAAGGTCTTTGATTAGCTGGGGTGTTAATACAAAACGGAGATTATTGAGAACATCATAAACGTAATAGGTATCCAGCCATTCATCTTTATCGCCTTTGATGCGTTTTAAGATCATGCGCCCTTCCTTGTCCTTGTATTGCCGGGCGGCCTGATCATTTTCATCACGACCTTCCGAAACTATTAATTCGCGCATGTTGTATGTTCCGGTCTGCACCAATTGGCCTGTGGTGTTTACGGTAAAATAGCGAACGGGTAGGTCCTGACTACCTAGTGCCCACGAATCCATTTTCACTTCTTTACCACTACCCATTTTCCAGTCTTCACCGGGGCTGGATTGTTTGAGGACACGATTAAGCGGAGAGGCTTCATATTGAGTTTCGCTGAATGGCCAGCACGAAGTAGCGACATCAGGAGTTCCCTGGCTATAGAAGTTGTATTGTTCCAACTTTGCATTTTTCCTAAAGCCATCCACGTCTATATCCGAAGAAGTAGTTGAATAAGGCAAAAACTCTTTTACTACTCTTCCATACTGATCGTATTCCATGTGGATGACCAGGTCTTTGTTTTGCGGTGAAGCTTGTCTATCCATCGTTTGAATTGGCATCCCTAAACCATCAATGTATTGTGTAGTCATGCTCACTTCGGTACGATCAAAATTGGAATAGACAAAATCGGTTGTGGCAAGAGCGGGTTTCTTAGCGATGTAAGAACGAACATAATTTTTTCGGATGGCCGCTGAGACAGCAGATGGTGGTGTGTTCGTACACGTTTCAGCAACTATTGATTCAAGTTGATTAGTTAGTTGAGTAACATACAGATAATCTGATTCCTTACTCTGTCCATTCGCTAAGGTTGTAAATACCGAGTATTTGCCTGATGAGTTGGCCGTATAACTGGTGGAGGTGGCCCCGCTGACGTTAACTCCATTTTTCTTCCATTGATAGGATGTGTAACCGCTCTGGGTTGTTAGTATAACATTCTGTCCAGTTGCCAGGTAAGGATTACCGGCTGTTGACACTACAGGAATTGGCAAAACATTTCCGGTTACAACCGCGTGCGCACTTTCACATGCTACAGCACTAATTGCTTTAACACGATAGGTTGTACTGGCTGCGTAATCAACAGTATACGAGGCTGCGGTTGCTCCTGCAATGTTGACACTGCTACTATTCATCCACTGATATGTTGTACCCTGTGGGGCTCCGGACGCAATCAGGGTGATTGCACCGAATCCGAATCGGCCAAAGTAACCAGTTACTGTTGGCGTAGCAGGCAATGCATTTACGGTCGCAATAACAGCCGTCCGGGTTACTGATTCGCAAGTCGAGGTAGTGTTATACGTACTAACATAATAGGTGGTGGTTGCGCTGATCGATGGCCCAAAGCTTAATCCTGTTGCAAGCGGTGCTCCGCCCGTTGACGCTGAATACCATCGGGCACTGTTGCCATTTGCGCCTGGGGTAGCTGTCAAAGAAACAACTCCGGTGCCACATCGACTTACTGGGTTTGACGTTGCAGCTCCGGGTACCAGGTTTACGGTGGCTGTAATTTGAATCCGGGGTGTACTCTCGCAAGTAGTAGTGCTATTATAGCTGGTGACCCAGTAGCTGGTGGTTGTAGTAATACTTGGGGTCGTATAATCAGTGGCGGTAGCAAATGGAGTTCCTCCACTCGATGCACTATACCAACGGATTGTATTGCTATCGGCCCCAAAGGTCGCACTTAATGCAACCTGACCTGTGCCACAACGTGAGCCATTTGTAACTGTGGGGTTTGAAGGAATCGGATTGATCGTTGCTGTAACCTGAATCCGGGGGGTACTCTCACATGTGGTGGTATTATTGTAACTGGTGACCCAGTAGCTGGTGGTCGTGGTAATACTTGGGGTCGTATATTCCGTGGCGGTAGCAAATGGTGTTCCTCCACTCGAAGCACTGTACCACCGGATTGTATTACCATTGGCTCCAAAGGCTGCGCTTAAGGCAACAGTGCCGGTGCCACACCGGGCGCCATTAGTTACAGTCGGGTTTGCTGGAATCGGATTAATGGTAGCAGTAACAGCGACTCTTGCTCCTTCGCACAAAGTGCTACTATTATAACTGCTGGCCCAATAGGTAGTCGTTGAAGAAAGCGAGGGTGTTGGAAAATCATTTGCTGTGAGCAGCAGCGAACCTCCTGCGGAAGCGTCATACCACCTGAGTATTGTACCATTTGTTCCCGGGGTTCCACTTAGATTTACCGTCCCTGTTCCACAGCGACTGGCTGATGTAACAGTTGGATTATCGGGTATCGGGTTTACTGTCACCGATACCGGTAGTCGGGCGCTCTCACACAATGTCGAAAGATTGATGCTGCTGACATAAAATGTTGTTGAACTACTTACACTTGGTGCATAAGCATTAGCCGTGGCCAGCGGAGAACCGCCCGATGAAGCTGCATACCATTGCAGATGGGATCCATTGGTGCCGGGTGTTCCTGATAAGGAAACTGTACCGGTGCCACAGCGGGTTGCGCCACTTGTTAACCCGGTAGGCGTTCCAACAACCGCATGAACGGAGGCTGTGATTATAACCCGCGGGAAGCTTTCAATTCCTGTCGAGGTGTTAACGGTAGTGATATAATAGTTTGTTGTGGTGCTGAGTGAGGGAGTAGTATATGAGAGATTTTGCCCGAGGTAGGTACCCTTCGTAGCCTGGGTATACCATTTAATATTGTTCCCATTTGCGCCCGGGGTTGCGCTTAGATTCACAGTCCCCGTGCCACAGGTAAAGCTATGATTAGGAGTGGGTGCCTGTGGAACGGCCGCATACACAGTAACGGAGAGTGATCCCAGCCAACCACCATTGTCAAAAAACATGACTGAGCCACTTCCTTCTGTAGTCCAGGAAATAGTAGCATAGTAGGTTGAACCTGAAGACCACGAAGAGGTCACATTGCCGTTTGAAGCTTGCCATTCCGGTATTACAACAAAGCCGGTATAGGAATAGGTAAGATTATCACCTACATACGCAGTTTGACTTCCGGAGATCTGCGCCATCAGGGAAGTCACTGTAAGGGAGAGTAGAAATATAATGACGAGATGCTTCATATCACTTGACTTCGTAGGATGAGATGACAAATTTTTGCTTGAGACCGTCTTTGTGACCAGAGAAGTCTAGTATAAAGGAATATTGCCCGTTGACTCGTTGAAGCGTACCACTTCCAGTCTTGCCACCATAGTTCAATTGATAAACAACAGTTCCATCACTGGTGAGATTTTGCCATGTACCGTCTTTTGAAATAATTCTGAAAGACTTTGATACCTGACCTTGTATAATTTCAATTTGAGTGTCCGAAGTTCTTACTTCGAAAGATTCCGTTCTGCTCGCACTGGTCCTTAGGTCAACTGCCTGTGAAACTGACCAATGAATATTTTGTGTCAACACATCCTGACCCTGAGCTCCAGAGGCGATCCCCAGTAAACAGAAAAGGAAAAAAAGTTGTCTGGCCTTCATGAATCTATTAATTATCGCGTGCATAACGGTATTCATTTTTCTTTAGGATGTTCTTCTCAAAATCCTTTACAAATTCGAGTTGCCTGCGGTTGGTGTACGAATAGTAGGTGGTGAAATTATTTGCATCGGTACTGGAGGTCATGCCATACTTCATGTCATAGTTGTAAGTCGTCATCAGGGCAGTTTGAGGATACAATCTCAATTCATCTATTTTGATAGTAGAAGATCCGCTGATTGTGAGGCTCGTGATACCAGAAACAATTTTATGATAATACCACCACCCATCCGGTTCGGCAGAGGTTCCATCCTGGTTGTCAATAACACCGTTGATGGTTGGCGTTCCACCTATTGCCCAATAGCTCACCACATACTTTACCGTTGACACCAGTCCGGTTCGGGTCACTGATTGGTTTAACTTGTGGCTATAGATTCCGGTCTTCGCTGCGGGATCCTGACTAAGTTGAAAGGTCCAGTTTCCCTCGTTATTTGCATTTTCAAAACTTGTAAACGCGATCTGGCTGTGCGTTGCATTTATGGCTTGTGCCAGAGGGAGAATCTTATTGGAATCCCAAATTACCGATGTTGAAGATGGGTCATTTTCTTTCTTGAACGAAAGCACATTGCCCTGTGTGTCAAATTGTGTGAATTGAAGCCTGCGTTTAAATAAGCCATGGCTCCCCGGAAGATTGGAAGGGTATATAGCCGGAGTGGTTTCCAGCAGATATATTTCGGAAGGTTTTAAGTAACTGTTAAATACCTTTTTCACGCCTCCCTGAAATTCAAAGTCCACGGTATTGTTAAGAGAATAGTAAGAATACTCTTCCTCGGGAGTGGTCTTCATCGTAGGATGATAGATGTACTTTGTATATTTTTTCTTTGAGGTTTCATTACTCAGGGTTTCAGTTTTTAGGACTACCTGGTCAAATCCATCATAGGTAAGGTGGCTGTTTGTGGCGAGGTAACTATCAGCAAGCACATCGTACACGTGCGAAATTGTCTGAACCAGTCGCACTCTTTCAGTAAGTTCATTATAGGTTCTATAGGTAAATACCCGGTTATGACATCCGGTGCAACCAGAGTTAAGTGTTTGAGCTATTTTCATTCCCATGATAGTAATTCCAGGGTCTGGTAAATATTCATAGGCATTTGTTGTGAGTCTGACCGGTTTGTTTGCACTATTAAAATCCTCCTGACGCAAGAGTAGTCCATTTTTGTAGGCAAAGGATTGGCTGGGTACAAACGGAAAAATGAAATTGGCAACATCCGGCGTGTTTGTAAAATTGTACACGGTATAGCCGTTATTTATTGTAGCATCTCCATAATACTCTGTCACCTCATCGTACCCCACATGGCTTCCTTGACTTACCGCGAGTGGAATTGAGGTTGCATTTGTGCGGGTAAGCATCGTACCAGTATTGTTGGTTACGCACACTGTAACTGCCTGCATCTGACCATCAGAAAAGTCAGCCAGATAGGTGTAGATGGGAAAGGTAGCGAGCTTACCACTAGAGATGCCCGTGGCTCTGTTCTTATATTCAAAATTTTTAGTCAGGGTCTGGTCGCCCACATTAGTTATTTTCTTAACGCGCAGGCCACCGCCTTTGAGTGAATTATTTGCAACCCGGTCTGCCATACTTTCCAGGCGGTAGACCTTGATGTAAAATTTGAGTGTACTTAGGTCTAGTCCGCCCCAATTGAAAAGAGATGGTGTAAATTCGCCATACAGAGTATGTGTGCCCGAAGTAAAGGTTAGGATAGGGGCTGATGCAATCTGGGAGTTGCCACTCAGAAAGTTAATAGGAAATTGAGGGTCGCCACTTTTTGAGAGGCTGCCATGGCACCCATAGGGTGGGATACCCCCACCCGGAATTGCAGGGATTTCATACAGGATTACCACCGGTGTGTTTTGAGCTAATGTGAATTGCTTGGTTTGCTGATACGTTGCCGATGGGTTATTGCTAATTGTGAACTCAATTGATTCAAGGGGTACTAACCCTGGTGAATAGGTAAAATCAGTAAACGCCGGGATGTTTGAATAATCATGCAGTTCATAATCATACGTTGATGTACCACCGGTTGGATACTTTACCTCTTTCAATGTCATCCAGCGCGCTGCTGCGAGGCTAGGTTCTCGGTTTGCGCCTGCATAGAAGACATTCTGAAAAATAGTAGGCGGTGATAGTTTTGAATTGGTTGCCCCGTTGTAGTAACCCCAATGGTCCAGATTATAACTGGTTCTGTTGTATACAGGCTGGTCAATTCCTTCCGTGTAATAGGTAAACTCATAGGAGGGGGTCTTGGTGTTTAATGTCGTTGCTTCAAAATGTTCCTGAACGGATGTAAGCACTGGCAACGAGCCCGTGTAGCTTAACAGGTGTCGTTTGATAAATGTAGTTTTAAAATAGATTTTTATTTCATCCAACATTTTTCCTCCAATTAAGTCTGCCCGGGAGGTGTTTGCTACAAATTCAACTCTATATCCGGCAGCTGTGTGGATGGCTGACAGACGCCAACCATTTACCACAGTCTGATTCATACAAATGGAACTTCCCGGTGAGCCTAAATTCCCGATGACCCGATCGTAGGTAGTCACTGACGTTGTGGTTTCATAGCTGAGTGTTTCAGCGACATAATCAAACCAGATAGAATCAAGACCATTTGCACTTTTAATTTTAGTCAGTTTCCACGTAGAGGGCGCGACTACATCGGGAATCGTAAAAGTCTCCGGGGTGCCGTTAAATAGTTCTTTGCACGGAGTGTGATTATTGGTTATCTCCTGCTTTTCGAAAAAGTACTTTGTGCCATCTTTGCCTGTTGCCTTCCATGTATGAAATAAAGAGCCATTCTGTGGATGAACCGTATAGGTTACATCGGCATATTGATCGGGAACCAGTTTCATTTGTTTTGCCCGACTAAAAGCAAACTTGCCCGATTGACCATCTGGTAAACTGAAAAAGAATAAATCCGGCTCCAGATCAAGTCCGCCCTTAGAAGCGTATAGCACGTTCTGATATTGTGGGGTTGGAGGATTGTTGATCGGTCCGCAGTTTGCATTTACATAGTTAAAATTTGTGATGTCTATAGAACCATTTGCGTTGAAGAAACTAGGAATATCATAGTTAGCGGCTGGTGCACTTGTGAAAAAACCATAGTTGACATCCTCATCATTTCTACCACGGATTGTCCTACTTACAAGGCCGCCGGCATTAAGTGTCCAACCTGCTCCAACCCAGGAGGGAATTTCTTCCCACTTAATTCCTGAAGCATGGTAGCTAAGGCTAATCGGAAGTTTTAACTCGTATGACTTTAACTCATAAACAGGAACATCAATCTTGGGAATGCCTGAATAGGCACTCACCGGCATATCAATAAATTTTCCCAATGATGCCGCCTCCGGTGCGGGTGGGATGACATCAAATTTCATTGGGTTGCTTTCTGTTTGTGCCTGGAGATTGGAAGCAAGAGCCATTAAGAATATTAATGGCAGGCTACTTTTAAGTATACTCATTACTTTTCTATAAAATTCTTTTAATAGGTTTCTAAGTGGTGGTCATCACCACTTTGATGTGGCATGATAAATTCGGTGATACTCAATACACTATTTAAATTGTTGAATTATCCACATTATAAACTCCATTCATCTTACACAAAAGCAGCGTTGTAAAATCATCCGATTGTGCTTGTAGTTTGGAGGGGAATTACAAAGCGCAAAAAAAGCAATAGCCTTTATCATTATCAAACTTCTGTTTTGTCCTCATACTATTTTGAATCTCGTCAAGCAAAAGATTCGTCATATTGACTAAATATAATGTTCATTGCCTTCTATAAAACTACAACTATCGGTAAAATCATACATAATCCTCAGCACCGTATTTATACGATACTGAACTCGAAAATCTCATAGAATCGCATCCTCCGAAAACTAAATTCTACTTTCCAATTCTAAATATTACATTAGTAAACATATGACTGTAAAAAAAATCCTCATTGCTGATGATCACCCCATGGCTAGGCTTGGATTAGTAGCGTTATTGAAAAGTGAATGGCCAACTGTGGAAGTTTTTGAAGCACGGAATGGTGTTGAAGTTGTGGAGGCTTACCCGACTTTCATCCCGGATATTTTAATTCTAGATTATCGGATGCCCAAAATGACGGGTTATGACGCAGCGAAAGAAATTCTTCAGACAAATAGTACTGCAAGAATTATTCTATTAACGATGTTTGACTCAATTCCGATTGCCACCAATTTTCTTCGAATTGGCGGTAAGGGTTTCTTAACCAAAGGCAGTGACGCTGAACATATTATTAAGGCTATCTATGCGCTGGCCAAAGGTGATTTCTATTTTCGTTCAGATAATGAAATTGAGTTACTCCATTGGTTTCAAATGGGGATGACTAAAAATGTACCTGCGATTTCATTCACACCGAGGGAACTTCAGGTTTGTTTTAAAGTGTCAAAAGGATTAATAAATAAAGAGATTGCCAAAGAATTAAAATTAAGTGTGCGGACTGTAGAAACTTATCGCCAACAGTTAATAGAGAAAACGAATGTCAGAAATACCGCAGAACTTATCGAGTATATCTACAAGAATGGAATCGGATAAGTTAATCACTGGCGAAAAAATTCATTTGAAATTTTTGTGAATGCGCGCTCAACTCTTTATTTTTATTGGAGATTTAGCAGTCAAAAAAATAGGTGAGTCTTCTGGTGAGTACGCGAAGGCGACCAATCTAAAATATTGATAGTCAGCTAGAGTGAATTAAGGTTCATAAACCTCCTCTTTCCTATTATTCTCCTTGTTAACTGCCAAAGATGCTTTTGGTTATGCGAGACGGATTTTTTCTTTGAGACTTGAAATAATATGTTGATAGTTGTTGGTAGAAGATTCATAGTCTTTTTTCAGTGTTAAAGATTGCTTTCCGCTTCTAAACCGCTCTTAAATTTAGAACGAAGAACTTTCATATCCTCACTCACTTTAAGATCTAGAATCTTAGCATAGTGCTGTGTTGTTTTTAAATTTTTATGGCCAAGCATTTTGCTCACTGTTTCGATAGGCACTCCATTTGTTAATGTCACGGTCGTAGCAAAAGTATGTCGTGCTGTATGAGTAGTGAAATTCTTATTAATTCCACAAGCGTCAGCTATCTCCTTTAAATACAAATTCATTTTTTGATTGCTGAGTACTGGAAAAAGTCGATCCTTGATAATACATTCCGGAGAGTCCTTATACTTTTCAATTAACTTTAATGCCGGAGGTAACAAAGGAATCCGTGAAGATGTTTCTGTTTTCTGTCGGTGCGTGAATATCCATTTCTCACCATCTACACCAATTACTATTTCAGATCTTTTCAATTTACAAATATCAACATATGCTAATCCTGTATAGCAACAAAATAAAAACACATCTCTAATCTGGTCAATCCTCGGCATTGTGAACTGTTTTGTTGCAAGTATTATTAATTCTTCCTGTGAAAGAAATGGTCTTTCGACTTCCTTCTTTGTCATTTTAAATCCGACAAATGGATTCTTATCAATCCAACTATTCTTCAAACAGATGTTTATAATTTTTTTAAAGTTTGTTAGATACTTTATTGTGCTATTGTGATTGCACTTTCTAATTGATTTCAACCAGAATTCATAATCGGTAATAAACTCATACTTGATCTTGTCTACTGAAATATCTGAAAGGCCATATTTATATTGAAGAAAGTGAAGTGTGTGATCATGAGATGTTACATATCGTCTCCAGGTGGCTGATGAGTATTGGCTTCCGATAAGTGCGTTCACTTGTTCATTATGCTGTCGAAAAATTTCCAAAAGCATTTTTGGTTTCTCTTTTACATTATTCCATTGTTTAGAAAATTCATCAATTGTAATGGGTGTAGCCATGTTGATTAGCCTAGTTTGAATGTTCAACGCTTTCGATCTTAGAGACTGCAAGAAATTATTTAGTTCTTTTGACTCTTTGCTTTTTCCTATTGTTGCCATTGCCACATTAGACCATTGAGTCGGATTTACATATTTCGAAGTTGTTGTTTCAAATCTTCTACCGTTAACGGTTATCCTTATATAAATAGGAATTAATCCGTCTTTGTTCAATTTACTTTGTCTTGTAAAAAAAAGGATTTTGATCATGTCTGACATAAGTGTTCCGATTAAGGGTTAAACATTGATTTAAATAATGCTAAACTCAAGATGTTCAGCTAGTGAACCAGCTGTATATCAGAGTCTTTGCTAGAAATTCGGGGACACTTTTTTTGTCATTAAAATTGTCCCCGAATTTCCCCCTACGGACTGGTAATAAATGCTTGAAAATGGAGAGGTCTAAAAAGCAAAAAGCCCGAATCCATTACGAATTCGGGCTTTTGATTTCAATTGGTTGAAATCCAGTGGAGCTGCAGGGAATCGAACCCTGGTCCAGAGAAGATGAACGTGTACGTTCTACATGCTTAGTTGACTTTGATTGTCGGAAGCTGCAAGGCAGGCAACAGCCTAAACAACTTCGTAGTTACTGTTATCTCGACACCGTTGCGCAACAACAACGAGGCCCAGTTTATGCTGTCGACACTGCGGTTCCGGCACCGCTAAACAGAGCACCGGGCAATGATGGCTTCCACCGATCTTATCAGCGGATAAGCAAACCTAAACTTAGTTTAGATTAAGCAGCCATGGCGTAAGTATTCTCGCCACTTATAATTGTAGGACCATCTTTTAAGGCTCTCATCCCATGAGCCTGCATGCTGGCATACACCCCCACGCATCCTGTCAAAACCGGTCAGCCCCGGATTTAAAAAGTTGGCAGTTGGCAGTAAGCAGTTGGCAAAGTTACGTTAAAGCATTTAATTTTAACCTTTACAGCTTTTCGCTTACTTGTCCGCCTATTGGCGGATCCCTGCCGCAAAATTTACTCTCAAGAACGCAACCTGATTACAAAGGTAATCGAAAAATAGTTCTTACCGGAGGCGCATTTTTAATACCTTCGAATAACCTAAACCATTAACCTATGAAAAAACTCCTCTATGTACCTATGCTAGTGCTGCTATTTCAATGCGGTGCCGATAAAGTTCAGCAAGATTTGCTTAACTACATCAATGTCGAAATGCCTTCCGTGGCTGCGTTAGAATCTGAAGCCGGAACTGCTTACGAAAGTGTAAGTGGTGAAAACTATCAGAGCGACTCTCTTATGTATTATACCATATCCGAAACCGTTGTGCCCAGGTATCAGGAGTTTTATGATAAACTAAAGAACATTAAACCCGCTACGGAAGAGGTAGCCAGCCTGCATAAAGTATATGTGCAAGCAGCCGCTGATCAGTTAGAAGCCTTTAATCTTATTCTCGAAGCCATCGAAAAACAGGATGCACAAATTATAACCCGCGCCAATGAAGATCTTGCAGAAGGCCGGGCTTTGATAAAAATGTGGCGTGCCGATTTAGATTCGGCCTGCAACAAACACAACGTAGTGATTGATGCGGAAGGGGAGTGAAGAGCTGAAGTGGAAAGCTGAAAAGTAAAAAACTTAAAGCTCAAAGTTAAAAGTAGAAAGCTAAAATTGGATAGTAAAATGCTTCCGCTTTAGGCTTTAAGCTTTAAGCTTTCTGACTCCACGCCCACTCTATCAATCACCAGGTATTTCCTTTTAGAAACGGATTGCCTGGCCAGTAATTCGGCAATAAATCCCGTAAGGAAAAGTTGCACACCCACTACCAACGCAACCAGCGCCAGATAAAATATGGGTTGTTCGGTTACCTCACGCTTGAGCGGAATTTTAGAAATGAAGACCGAATCAATTTTATCGTATAAAATTTTTACTGTAAACCCAAAACCAAATAAAAACGAAACAATACCCCAGGCTCCAAAGAAGTGCATCGGGCGCTGGGCAAACCGACCGATGAAGGTAATCGACAACAAATCCAGAAAGCCGCGAACAAATCGTTCCCAACCAAATTTGCTGCGACCGTATTTTCGTTCACGATGCTCAACAACTTTCTCTGTAATTTTTGTAAAGCCCGCCCACTTGGCAATCACCGGTATGTAACGGTGCATTTCGCCATACACCGAAATGTTTTTTACAACCTGATGATGGTAGGCCTTGAGTCCACAATTAAAATCATGCAGGTGAATGCCCGAGATTTTACGGGTAACATAATTAAAAAACTTCGAAGGAATAGTTTTTGAAATCGGGTCGTGTCGTTTTTTCTTCCAGCCACTTACCAATTGAAAGCCATTTTCTTTAATGAGTCTATACAGCTCAGGAATTTCATCCGGACTGTCTTGCAAATCGGCATCCATGGTAATCACCACCTCGCCTTGTGTCAATTTAAAGGCTGTGTGCAAAGCCGCTGACTTACCAAAATTGCGATTAAATTTTACTCCTTTAAAAGAGGAGTTGATCAGATTTTGTTTTTGTATCTCCTCCCACGTGCCATCGGTGCTGCCATCATCCACAAAGATTACTTCATAAGAAAAGCCGTGTTGCTGCATAACACGGCTTATCCACTGACTGAGTTCTGGAATAGATTCTTGTTCGTCCTTAGCGGGGATGATTATTGATAAGTTTATCATTTAAAATGATTCCTCCGGGCTTTTCTTCTGCGTAAAGATTGAAATAATTAGGGCTATAATTAAACCTCCTAAAATACCACCCATCGCGTAAATAGGCCAGAATAAATTCTTAGTCCAAGTCATAGCCATATCTATTGCCTCTTCCGGAGTGCCTTGCTCTTCCATTTTAAATTGTGTTTCCTCAAGCATTAAATCGAAAGGAGCAGAATCTATAAATGTTAAATAAACAAATGAAAAAAGTCCGGCTATTACTGTACCTACAAGCGCCAGCCAAAATCCGACACCCACACCTTGCCCATAGGACATAAATCCGTCCCCTTCATCCTTGAAGTATTTATGCGCTAATACGATTAATGTTATCACTATAGGAATTCCTACCCAGTTCCAAACTCCTTGAAATGGATTTTGTCCAAGTAATGCAGGTATTAAAAAAAGAACAATTGAAATAACTCCAGAAAATAATCCATAACGAATACCTGCATCTCGGGTAGAAACTACTGACTTCTCATTATTCTCTTCCATAATTAAGTGGTTTTGGGTTGACGTCTTAAAATTACTGATATAATTATGCTTATAAAAAAACTGATTATAAAGCTTTTAACAAAGTAATCGAGGGCTAAATCTTTTCCCTTAGTTGCAGGAAGGGCGCTTAAATTACGCCCAAACTCATCTTTTCCTAATTGTTCAATTACCTCGGGTGCTATGGCATTCATTTGGCTCATAGCCGTTTCAATATAGTTCGATAAAAATCGCGGCTCGATGACGCAAAAAAGCCAGATCATTATTGCCGCGATCATTGCAAAAATTGTGGTAAATAAAAGATTGCTAATCATCCCCTGGCCAAAGGAAAGCTCGCCTTGCTGATGGTCGTCACGTAGTTCTTTTAACCCCATCACCATAAAAACCGCAAACAAAATAATGCGAAAATCGAAATAAACAGGGAAGAGAAACGGGTGCTTCCCCATATAATAGAGTGCCAGTAAAAAGGCAAAACCCAAAAGGCCGGCAATCAATCCATTGCGCAGCGAAATAACTACCAGTCTCGAAGCCGGTTTAGGCATCAATCCACTGTTTTGAATTATTGAATACTGCCGCGACTTTTCCTTTCAACGCTTTGCCGAGCCACGGAGAGTTTTTGGATTTAGATAAATTCGATTCAGAAGTAAAAATCCAATCATGCGCGGGATCTAACAAAGTCAAATTAGCTTTGACATCCACATCAATAACAACCGGCTGCTGGTTTAATAGTTTACGAGGTGCATCCGTTACTTTTTCAATCAACTCCTCAATTTCGACAAAACGCGACAGCGAGACAATCTGTGAAGCAAAAGTCTGCAGGTTAATCAACCCAAACTCAGCCTGATCAAATTCTAAAAATTTACTTTCATCTTCGTGCGGCACATGGTTACTCACGAGTACATCAATGGTGCCATCTTTGAGTCCTTTGATGATCGCATCCTGATCAATCTTCTCGCGTAAGGGAGGATTTACTTTGTAGTTTGTATCAAAATCGGATAGCTCCTCATCGTTATACAATGCCTGATAGGCTGCTACATCACAACTTATCTTCAGACCTTTCTTCTTTGCACTGCGAATTAGGTCCAGCGATTTAGCAGTGGATAATTTGGCACAATGAAGCCGCCCACCAGCATAGCCAAGCAGTTCAAGATTTTTACTCACCGCCACTTCTTCGGCAATGCGCGGCATACCCTTCAAACCTAACATAGTGCTTTGTGGTCCTTCATGCATCTGACCAAATAAGTTAAGCCAGATGTCTTCAGGGTGATCGATCAATAAGCCATCAAACTTTTGCAGATACTGTAATGATTTGAGAAAAATATCTGTATGCCATACAGGTTTCAATCCATCCGAAAAGGCAATGGCACCGGCATGGTTTAAGTCAATCATTTCCGTAAGTTCTTCGCCTTTACAGTCTTTAGTAACTGCTGCCAGGGTATGTAACTGCACCAACCTGTTTTCGTTTAGTCCGGTGATATAGCTTACTTCGTTTTTAGTTTGAACGGTCGGGTGTGTGTTGGGCAACACGGCCACTTCGGTAAAGCCTCCGGCTGCTGCAGTCTTACATAGCGACTGCAAATCTTCTTTGTGCTCGTGCCCGGGGTCGCCCACATAGGTGCCCAAATCAAACCACCCCGCGGAAAGGATCATACCTTCGGCTTCAATCACGCGATCGGCAGAATAATTTTTATCACCTATCTCCTCTATGCGCCCGTTTTGAATGAGAACATTCTTCTTTTTTTTGTGAAAGGGGGATTGGGGGGAGACTATTAATGCTGACCGGATGAGTATTTTCATAGTGCCTAAATTTCGCCAGCTTCTTTCAATATTCTATCTATAATGGCCTGAGAAATTCTAAAATCAGTTCTTCTCAGATCTTCTAATACTTGTTTCATAGACGAGAGCAATCCCATTTGTTTGGCCTTTAGCAGAATCCCAAGTGTACCTGTAAGTTTTAAACCCAGAGAACTTGCAAATTTTCTTGCCTTACGATCGTCTAAAACCAAAACACTATTTTCAAATTCAAATGCTAAAGCAATAGCGCTTGCCTCACCGGAGTCAACAAATTGAGATAATGTTCTTAATAAATTAATATCCAATGGTTCACGAACACGAATTTCTTTAGGAAGATCACTTCCAAATTCTTTTTCAATTATAGGCGTTACAAAAATTTGTGAATATAACCTTGGTAATAAATTTAGCTGCCCTATTTTTTGAAGGAGAATTAAACAACTGGTGTCTGAAATTATAATTTCAGGCATTCTTAAGATCGGAAATTAAATCATCCACAGTATCAGTGAAAATGGAAAAACCATATTTACCCATTATTTCAATAAATGCGCGTTTTGAAAAGCCTGCCAACTCAGCAGCTTGACCCAGGGTAAGCTTTTCGCGCTCATAAAGTTCTCCAGCCAGGATAATCTTCCATTCAGTTTCGTCAAAATTCACATGATCAGGCACAGAAAAATTCATTGATTTCATAGCAGTTTACTTTAAGTACCTTATAAGTAATACCTCCGCCAACAGAAAGAGCAATGCCAGCACCACAGCATATTTCCATAAAGGCGTACCCAAATATCTCTCTTTTATTTCGTTGCTGAAAGTTTCCGTAGAAGTTGATTTAAAAATTGACACCTGATTTCCTCCACCCAACGCGGTCTTTACTTCCTCACCCGTAAACTGATCCAGCATGGATTCCTTTTTCTCCAGGTTAAAAGCCAACAGGTCTAACGTGTCGCGCTGATGCGTCACATAATAAAATCCCTGATTCACTGAATAGCGTGGAATCTCCAATAATAATCGATCACCAAACTTACGCTGCGAGGGCACCAATTCCTGAATACCTTTCATCCGGGCAGGCTCCTCACCCGCCAGGCTATCGGCCGGTACGGTCACCAGCGATGTTGACAAATAATAATAGGGTTTGCGTTCGGCCTTCTTGCCCGTGGCTGCAATCCTGTACATAACCGGCACAAAGATCGCATGGGTTGCAAGGTCACTTACTTCGCGATTAAGCGAACTGGCCAGCACGAATGTGTTTTCGAATCTTGATAAATAAGGTTGACCATTTTTAAATCGGAGTATAGCATCCCGATCTAATCCCCAATCCAGAATTTTTTGTGCCCTCGGCATAGCAAGAACTGCTGACTTTTCTTCAAATACATTTTCAAAGAATGGATTTTGAAAGTCTGGTCTATCCAACTCAAGTAAATCAGATTTTTCAATCTTCGTAAGCGCGGGCAGCGTCAACACGTTTTTATACGAACTGAGATCGGGCAACAAACCCGGGATCACCAATAAGGAGCCATTATTATTTCGGTAAAGTTGAAGCGCTGCATTTAAGGAATTATCAATACGATCAATTCCATTGAGCACCACAAGATCAGCATCATTCAGTACACTGTAATCTATATTGCCTACCGCATAGCCACGAAAATCAAAGAGTTCCTTGTTGCCATAAACATTTTCTATGTGGGTCGTCCTGAGATCTGGTTTTATCTCGACTATCTTCAACCGGCCAGAATAATTTAGCGTGAAATAAAATTCATTGTCAAAGCTTACTGGAAAATCACTGAAGCTAAATACAACTTTATTATAGCCTTTCAGCTCGTTCGACAAATCGAATGATGTTTCCACCAGACTGTTAGGTTCAATCGTAACAGAAGATGTGGCAGCCTGAACATTGTTAATAGTCAATTTAGTTACCAACCCTTGCAGTGCTTTCGGTCCGTCATTTCTCAGTCGCACCCGAATTGAATTCTTTTCTCCGCCAATAATAAATGGATTGTCGAGATAAATTGAATCAACAAAAACATTCGAGACCTGTGGATACTCAATAGGCACCAACCGCACTTGCCAGGCTGAGTCAAGGATTGTCTCAACCCCAAACGTTGACTTTTGAAAATCTGAAATCCAGAACACTGTATTACCGGGCTCCCCGATCCGTTTAATCACTTCATCAAACGTGCGGCTGATGGGCGACAACCGGATTTGGGAAAGCTGATCTAGAATTTCTGATTTAGATTTAAAGGAATTAGAAAACGGAGCAAAGTCGTTGGTGAGAAGTTTAAACCGGGTTTCGGTCGGAAATAATTCTACTATGTCCTGCACAAAGCCAACACCTGCATCCAGTGCGCGCACTTTTTCCTGTACCGGGGCCGACATGCTAAAAGAGTTATCCAGGTACACAACCAAATTGCGTTGCGTTGTAAGCTGCTCGCGGGCTGGTAAAAAAGGTTGGGCAAAGGCAAGCACTAAAAAGAGTAAGAACAACAAGCGACTCGCCAGCACCAGGTATTGCTTCAGTTTTCTTTTTTGGGTAGTCTCTTGCTTTACCTGTTGTAAAAAACGGGTATTGGAAAAAAAGATGCGGGTAGTTTTTCTAAAATTAAAGAGGTGAATGATGAGGGGAATGGCCAGAGCTGCGAGGGCCCAAAGAAACTGCGGATAATTAAAACTCATCAGCACAAAAATAATCATTCAGTTTATAGAAACGGTGATAATTGAAGGTTGTTTACGCTAATACACGAATGGTTGAAAATAAAAAAGGCCTCGACAAAGCGAGGCCTTTTGAACGGAGGGGCAGATTTTACTTCTGCTTCGATCCGAGCATCAACAAATCGTTGACATTAATCTCGGTTACATAGCGCTTCTCGCCCTTGTCCGTCTCGTAGTCGCGGTGTACAAGTTTTCCTTCCACACACACTTCGTTACCTTTCTTCAGGTACTTTTCGGCTACCTCGGCAAGGCTTCCCCAAATCACAATGTTATGCCATTGGGTGTCATCTACCTTTTCGCCTTTCGCGTTTTTGTAGGTGTCCGTGGTAGCAATGGAGAAGGATGCCTTCTTGCTTTTGCCAAAGCTTTTCACGTCTGGGTCTTTGCCTAAGCGACCGATCAACTGCACACTGTTTCTTAAACTTTTCATAATTGTACTATTTAATTGTTAAACATTGATTTACGAATTCTGCCACCGGGTTAGTCCCGATTGGTGATACAAAGGTGTGGCGGGTCGGTAACCGTAGTCGTTTATTAATCAATTACTTTCGGTTATATTCGTTTATAAACGTTTATAAACGGATAGTAAAATCAGTAAATCCTTCAAAAAATGGCTAAAAAGGAAGAAAAAGTATGCCTGGAGTGTGGGGGTAAAATTATGGGCCGGGCGGACAAAAAATTTTGTTCGGATCAGTGCCGGGTCTCTTTCAACAACAAATTGAACCGGGATGAGACCGCCTACATGAACAATGTCACCAACATTCTGAGGAAGAATCGCAGGATTCTTTTGGAACTAAATCCCACCGGCAAGGCCAAAGTGAATCGTGATAAACTAAATGAGAAAGGCTTTGATTTTACTTACTTTACGAGTCAGTATGTAACCAAAGAGGGAGCCACCTATCACTTCTGTTACGAGCAGGGATATCTGGCCATGGATAAGAACTGGTTCTTATTGGTCGTGAAAAAAGAAACCGCAAAACAACAACCGTTATGAGTAGCTGGACTCTTCAAGGAAAAAAAGCATTGATAACCGGTGGCACCAAGGGCATAGGTTTAGCTATTGCCCGCGAATACCTGGAATTAGGGGCCGAAGTATTGGTGATTGCACGTAACACAAAAACCATTCAGGGAAAGGTAAAGCACTCGGCCAACTTATTTACTTACGAAGGCGATTTAAACGATCCTGACTTTAGAAAAGAACTGGTGAAACGCGTTTCAGAAAACTGGGGCAAACTCGATGTGCTGGTAAACAATGTTGGCACTAATATTCGTAAGAAGTTTATTGAATACAGCGAAGAAGAAATCAGGCAACTGTTTGAAACGAACTTGTTCAGCATGTTACAACTTACACATGCATGCCATCCGTTGTTACAAAAATCAGGTCATGCCAGTGTAATCAACATTGCATCCGTGGCCGGGATGGTGGACGTGCAAAGTGGGCCACCGTATGGAATGACCAAAGCAGCCATCATACAACTAACGCGACACCTTGCTGCTGAGTGGAGTGCGGATCAAATTCGCGTTAATGCTATTTCACCATGGTACATTGAAACGCCATTAACTGAACCTGTGCTCTCACAACCCGATCGATTGGAAAAAATTATAGCCCGCACACCGCTTGGTCGGGTTGGCAAGCCTGAAGAAGTAGCCAGCCTGGCTGCCTATCTTGCTATGGATAAAAGTAGTTACATCACCGGCCAGAATATTTCCGTTGATGGTGGAATGAGTGTAAAAGGTTTATAAGTCCCATTCAAAACAAACTTCGATTAATCACTTCGTACTGTAACCGTGTTGCAGAAACACCTAAAATTTGTTGTAGCCCCGTTGCAACAACATCATAATTATAGAAAATAAGTTTGAGCAGAAATTTGTCTGTCTTACTTTTCGTGTATGAATTCTCTAAGTCTTACAAGTCATGAAAAAAAATGGTACGATCTTGCTTTTGGGCTAGGCATTTTTACGATTGTCTATAATCTGATAGAAGGAATTATTGCTACGTGGTTTGGTTTTGAAGATGAAACGCTTGCTCTTTTTGGTTTTGGGGTTGATAGTTTCATTGAAATGATTTCGGGTATTGGAATCATCTACATGATTATGCGTATTCGCAACCATCCGGAAAGCAACCGAAGTACGTTTGAAAAAACAGCCTTAAAGATCACCGGCTATTCTTTCTATTTACTAGTAGCCGGCCTAACCATCTCATCGTTTATTACTATTTACCTCGGAAGAAAACCTGAAACTACTTTTTGGGGTGTAATTGTTTCACTGATCTCCATCGTGGTCATGCTTTTTTTGATCTATGGAAAAATTAAATCGGGCAAAGCACTCAACTCGGATGCGATCTTAGCGGATGCCAATTGCACGAAAGTGTGTATTTACATGTCGTGTGTGCTGCTGGCCTCCAGTGCGATTTATGAATGGACAGGGTTCGCTTACGCGGATGCGTTGGGCACCTTAGGACTTGCCTGGTTTTCCTATCAGGAAGGAAAAGAGTGTTTCGAAAAAGCCGCGAGTAATAAACACTGTGGGTGCGATCATTAATCTTTAAATTTCAGCTTAAAGTATAAAATCACAGAGGCCAGTGCCAACGTGATGATATTCCAAAGAATAACTGGAAATTCATCAATCATTATTCCATAAATAGTCCAGAGCAGTACCCCAAGACAGTAAAGCAAAAACATAATAAGGGAAAGATCTTTCGCGGATTTTGTTCGCCAGGTTTTGATTACCTGAGGAATAAAAGCAGCTGTCGTAAGCAAGCCGGCAATCAGGCCAATTATTTCAGTGCGTTCCAATGATTTTGTGTGTTTCTCAAAAATACACATCCGCACTGCTTTCACATAACAATCCCTGAAGATTGATTTTTTTGTCTTCGCTAAGTAGCCTGCTGCTGGTTAAAATCAGATATCGGATTTTCTTAATTTCAGATAAGCGAAATAATTGAAAAGAACAGTCCAGCCGATGGCAATAGCCACAGCAGTTAAAGCCACATAATCCTGAATCTCTTGAAAAGCGTAACGTGCAAATGGCAGTGGCACAAGGTTCGTAATGGACTCTAAAGGAAAAAACTGCTTTAGAAAACCGATCTGATCCTCCACACTAGAGCGAAAAATATTTAACTTAATAATCGCTTCAATCATGTGCGATAACATGAGCAACACAATGGTAAGACCAGAGCGCTGCACCAATATACCCAGCATCAAGGCATAAGAAAGAAACGCAAAGATTTCGAGAAAATAAGCGACAAAGAATTCACTACCTACTAAAAAGTAGTCCCATTCAATTTTGGGTGTATAGATGAAACCTGTAAACAACGCAATGGATAAGATCATCAAAACACTCATGAGGCTAAGCATCACGTTGGTTAGAATTTTTGATTGTAAAAATTCCCAACGACTCATCCCATCAATAATGTTCTGCCTGATGGTTCGATATTGATATTCATTCGTGATCGATATCACTACCATCACGGCAAGCACAATTTTAAACAAGCCACTGATCCAGATCAGGTTTTGCCAGATATCCGGGAAATGATAAAGCGGAACGCGGTTGATATTTATCGAAGCACCAAACTCCGCTCCTTTGCTTGCCAGCCATTTTAGAATTTCCATTCCGCTGGCGGTTGTAAACCCAAGCGTTAGAAAATACAAGCCACAAATCACCCAAAAGGTGCGGTAGCTGGTCATTTTCTTTAAATCTATTTTCAGGAGATGTAACATAGAAGGCAAATAAATTTTTTTAATTAACCATGATGACCTGCATCAGAAAGGATTTCCAGAAATTGCTTCTCAAGACTTTTCTTCCGGGTGGCCAGATGCGATGCAACAATGCCCTTGTCAAATAAAAAACGATTTAAATCCTTGCTATGATATCCGTCTTTCATCATCACCTGAAACAGACCATTCTCCTTTTTAATACTAGCGCTGCCCATAAACTCTTGCAGTAATACACCCAAATCATCATGGTAGGCCTGCACTTCAACCAGCTCCTCGCCTTTTCCAACATCATCCACAGGTCCAGTGTGCATTAATGTACCCCGCTTGAGTACGGCAAAATGTGTACATACTTTCTGCACTTCGTCCAACAAGTGACTGGCTAATATGATGGTCTTGCCATCGGCTGCAATTTTTTTAATGATCTCGCGGATTTCGGCAATACCCATCGGATCGAGTCCGTTGGTGGGCTCATCCAAAATTAAAATGATCGGGTCGCTGACAAGTGCAGACGCAATTGCCAACCGTTGCTTCATACCCAACGAGTAGGTTCGAAATTTGTCGTCTTTGCGAGCGGTTAACTCAACAGTCTCCAAAACTTTTGGAATATTGCCGGGATCTGCGCCCTTAATCATTGCATTCAACTCAAGATTTTTCTGGCCACTGAGGTAGGGATAAAAAATCGGGTGCTCCAGTACCGCACCAATTTTCTTGCGCGTAAGATGTGAGGCGGGTTCACCAAACCAGGAAAAACTTCCGGAAGTTGGGTTAACTACACCCATCAACATGCCGAGTGTGGTAGTTTTGCCGCTACCATTGGGGCCCAGCATACCAAAGACCTGGCCTTTTTTTACTTCAAGATCAAGATTGTTAACAGCACAAAGCTTTCCAAAATTCTTGGTGAGCTTTTGAATGGATAGTACGGTTTCCAAAATAACTAGTGGGTTAATTAGTTGTCCTGCTTGTTATCGTTCTTCTTCTCTTCAGGCTTCCCCTCCTCCTTCTTATCATTCTGACCAGTAAAGTCTTTAATTTTCTTACCTATATCAGTGCTCCCGTCAATGGTTTTAAATAATGCCGGTGCTTTGTCAAGCGCGATCTTTCCTAAAATATCAAGTACAAATAAACTGGTTGAGTCATTCGCAAGAATAATCGTGCCCTTAACATTGCCATCCTTTTCGCGGAGATAAACATTGAAACTTCTTCCGTCAAACCGGCTACTCATCATTTCTTCATACGACTCAGATTGATATCCGGCTATAAGCTTGGCATATTCATTCTTACCAAAGTTAGAGCTTGTTTTATCAATCATCAGAAATTTCATCTTCTCAATATCTTTGATCAACTCATCAAACTCAGGGTCATCGGTCTGGTTAAGCATTTTCAGCGTGTTCTTGTAAAAGTACAGGGATAAGCCTTCGTACTTTTCATCCAATGCCGTGGTAGTTTTTGTTTGACCAAAACTCGCAGCGACAAAGCAAAAAAGGATCAGGGTATAAATTAATTTCATGTTACAGCTCTATTTATTAATTGCGATGGTGGTGTTGGTAGGATTCAACTGTTCAAGATCTATATAACCCTTTAATTCGATAGCTACCACCTCTTGTTCGTCCTCCACTAATACGAAGTAATGGTTCTTATGGTTGTTTCCTTCCTTCAAATATATGGAGACTTCTTCACCGTTGTCACGAATAAATGCTAACTCCTGAAATGAATCCTGTTTTAGTACATTTTTGAAGCCTTTAACTGTAAGTTTCCGGGCTTCAAACTCAGCACGTGGGATGGTAATAAAGCGCACATGTTTGAGTTCTTTGATGGCATCTCTAAATTCATACTCACCAGCCATATTTAAAATCACCCGACCTACCCAACCGCTAACTGAAAAGCTATGAACATCTGGCTGGCCATTAAAATTTTCTTTAAGAATCTGATAGCTGTTACTCTGAGCAGACACACTGCCCACCGTAATTAATAGAATAAGTAAAACGCCTAATATTGATTTCATAACAATGGTTTATAGATAGGACGCAATAAAAAAGGAAAAGGATGCATGTCTCACACACATCCTTTTCATTATCCAGAATTTTTAGTTTTTCTTGTCTTTGATTTTTTCGAGTTGTTCCAACCCGTCAATATTCATCTTCTTGCTGATTTTGGAAACCTGCTTCAGATCAATCTCACCAAAAAGGCTCAACAACATAAACTCTTCATTGCCACCGGCTATCATCACCAACTCACTGATTTTACCACCTGATTCCTTGATAAAGAACTTCATATCTTTATCTTTATCGCGCACGGTCATCAATTCTTCAAACTCTTTGGTGGGTATCATACTCAACGCTTCTTTGTACAACTCGCGAGAATTTCTTGCCTCTTCTTTTGCTAAGATTCTCAATCCCTTTAGTTTGCTGATCATATTTACAATTTCCTGATCTTCTGGATTTTCAATTTCCAGGTTCGCCATCAGGCTGAACATCTTGCTACTCATATTAACCTGGCTAAACGTTTCGTCATTCTGATATTTGGTAAAGAATTTAGAAATCGCATCGCCTTGGGCCTGGGCAGTAACTGCTACTGCCAACATCGCAAATCCAACTAATAACTTTTTCATACGGGTATCTATTTAAAATTTTTTAATTTCTTACTTAACTCTTTCTTAAATTTTTGTGTCGTTTGCTTCTGACTCATCCGGGGTCTTTCCTTGAATTTTCACTTCCGCTTCATTAAAGACCTTTATTTTTCCAGCTTCCTTCTGTGCTTTGCTAAACCCTTTTGAAATCATCATCAAAGCTTTCTTGGTTTCTTCCAGCGCCAGCTTCGGGTCGCTATAGGTGTCGGCTATTTCTGGCGGATAAGCTTTTCTTACTTCTTGCCTTACAAAGTAAGTCGCTGCTACCACTACCAAAAGTCCTGCAGCAATGCGTCCGTAGTTTTGAAACAGTCGCACTACTTTAGCATCCGGTTGCTGTTGTTTAATTTTCTTTTTAACAGTAGCGTCAAAATCCACACTGTTTACCTGTTGCTTTTGTTGCGAGTCAAAATATTGAAATACCTGGGCGACTTCCTTCATTGATTCCGGCACCTCACCACGATAATACTCCCGCAGTTGTTGCTCTTCCTCCAACGAGGTTTCGCAATTCCAATATTTCTCCAGCAACGCTTCTATGTGCTTAGAGTCCATACGCGTTAATCTTTATAAATTTTTCTCTTACCGTATTCCGTGCCCGGAATAAGTTCACTTTCACCTGGTTCATATCCAGTTCCAGTATCTCACAAATCTCATTGTAACTATACCCTTCAATATCTCGAAGGTGTATCACCTGGCGTTGCTTTTCTGGCAGCGAAGCAATCATTTCATTTATTCGTTGCATGTTCTCATGACTTTCAGTCCTCTCATGAGGGGTTAATGTTTCATTTCGAATCTGCATGCCTTCTTCAATCGGATCGGTGGCTCTTCGCTGTCTTGAGCGAAGCCGGTCGAGGGAGAGATTTTTGGTGATGCGCATACACCAGGCCTCCATATTTTGTACTTCGGCCATCTGCTCTCGTCCGTTCCACACTTTGATTAAAACCTCCTGCACCACATCTTTTGCTTCCTCCGAGCTTCCCAGAAGCCTGAAGGCAAACCGAAAAAGCTTGTTTTTTGTTGGCAGAACCCGGTTTTCAAAGGCTTCGAGATTCATCGTTTCAAGAGCAAGACGGTGGAGGGTACAACATGTTACAAGATAGTTTAAAAAAATATTTATAAAGAAGCGGCAACATGCATCCGGTGTTGTTACTTAACTACTTGTATATGAACAATCCTGACAAAATTATCGTTTTTGACTCCTATGATACGGTCATGGCTGCCAATCTGGTGAAAACCAAACTGGATGCTTATGGGATTCCCTGTTTCTTATCGGATGAAAACTTTGTTGGCTTATATCCTATTCGCAACGAGCTATTCCCCGGAGTACGATTGCATGTTTTTGAGAAAGACCGCGACCGCGTGAAGGAAGTGTTGACAGAAGAAACGAATCTTGAGAAAGAAACGCTACAATGTCCGCATTGCAGGTCGCATCATGTTGCCTTATCAACGAGCAAACCCAGCACTCTCCGTTTGGTGCTTTCCATGATATTTGTAAGTCCCTTTCTGGAGGAGAAAAAAATCTATCGGTGCGATGGTTGCGGCAAGGAGTTTGATTCCGTTGACGTCCATTAGATTTTCAATACCGTAAACTCAACCCTGCGGTTGTTCGCGCGCCCTTCTTCTGTTTCGTTGGAGTCGATCGGTTTTGATTCACCATAGCCATGCGCTTGAAGTCTCGAAGTATCAATGCCCTGACTGATCAGATAATCCACAACAGATTGTGATCTGCCTTGCGAAAGATTTTGATTATAGGTATCAGACCCTTTGCTGTCCGTATGGCCAGAGATTTCGATGGACACTGTTGAATTGCTCTTTAAAAAATCTACCACTTTATCTAATTCGACAAATGATTCAGATTTCAATGTAGTCTTGTCAAAATCAAAATAAATATTTTTCAAACGCACAGTAAGTCCAACTTCTATGGGTGTTAAAAATAAATTCTTAATCACAGGCGTTATTTCCTGGCTATTCACTTCTACACTGTCAACAGAATTCAGATAACCTTCGGCAGAGGCGTTAAATAAATACCATCCTAAACTAGAAATGGCCTGTTCATATTTGCCATCCACCGCATTCAGTGCATATTGCGTGGCGCGATCAGATTTTAGTACGACATTAACCTTTGCAGAGTTTATCTTTTGATCGGTCTTTTTATCGATTACATCACCTGCCAACACGAGTTGTTTGGCAAGGGGGGTTAGATAGACATCAACATGCAAAGTAGTGTCCCGATTGATTACAGGAACCTTATAGGTTTGCGTGAATGGGAGGAAGCCTGTTGCAGCCGCAGTCAATGTATATTCAGTAACATCAGGCATGCGGGTTTCAAAATTTCCATTCAGTGTGGTTTTTAAATTCACCGGTTTTTGCTCTTTCATTTTTACCTCTATTACCGACTGAATAGGCAACTGGGACTTTTGATTATATGTGGTTCCTGTCAGTACAATTTTGAAGTTACGGGGTCTTAAAATGAAGAGATCAAAATTTCCACCATCCACACGAGCTCCGGCACGCGCTGTGAAAATATTCCCATGTGTATCAATAGAGAAATAAGCGTCACCTGAAGGTGTGTTGATAGAACGACCCAGGTTTACGGGTTCGGACCAATTTAGCCAGGTTTCATCAAGTCGGGTAGATTTATAAATGTCTGTACCTCCTACTTTATCTTTTGAATAGCGATCACTGGAAAAATAAAGTGTCTTTTGATCGGGAGAGATAAACGGACTGTAATCATCTGCGGCAGAACTGATTTTCAATTTTTCCGGTTTGCTCCATTGTCCGCTTTGTAGTTTTGAAAGATAAAGGTCGCTGAACTTATCACCGGCCTTCTCAGAAAAATAAAGAATTATGTGTTGACCATCCGAAGAAATAGTGGCCCCATTAAACATTCCCTTGTCCATGTCAGCGAAGCCAGGAATACTTAACTCTGTCCAAGATCCACCTGGGCTTACCATTGAAAAACCTTTTGAGTTTTTTGCTCTGCCGCCACGCACCAGAAGCGAACCATCGGCCACAACATTAAAAACCTGATTATAACGATTTTGATTTAAAGGTGGTCCCAGTCTCTTACCTTCTGACCACACTCCCTTTTCATCCAAAGTAGACACCCAGATATCCTGACTATTCTCCTTTCCATATGTGTTTTGCGGGTGGTTACTGACAAAGTAATAAAGCTTGGTTCCGTCTGTGGAAATAACCGGTGACACCTGGTGATAAAGCGTATTGATGTTATCATTCATCTTCACCAACTCATAGCGCGGGCTGATTTCCTGTGCTGAAATAGTAAAGCCAAGCAGGCAAAGAAATAAGAAAAGTATGAACTTCATAACAAAAAATTTAAGTTAAAGGTACCACTTTCGACTTAGATTAATAGCCAGCAGTTCACTCTAATGAGTGTCTATAATGATCCTATTTTAAATTAACTACTCAGGCAAACTAAAGAATCCGCGGCCACTTTGTGCGATCGCTGCCACAATAACCAACATGGCAATTGCATTAAAAATAAATAGTCGTTTATGTTTAGCCACCGCATCCGACATTTTCTTTGCGGTGATCCGGGCCATGGTTATCAGAATGATGGCTATAAGCATCATCGTGATGTGCTCCACCAGCCAATAGCGGGCAATTGGGTCTTTCATGGAAGCACCGCTGAAAATCACGAGTGGACTAATAAAATACAAAATCAGTCCAATCAGTAATTGTGTGTGCGTTAACATGAACAACCACAAGCTAACTTTTTCATCCAAACCCGAATATTCAGATTTCTTCTGCCACCCTATTAATGATCGAATAATAACAATCAATAAAAAAACAAGCAGAAAATATCGTAAAACAGAATGCGTGAGGACGAGCAAATCTTGCATAATAAATTATTGTTTAAACTGATTCGAAAAATAGGTTAAGATTTTGACTTATCTGAGCCGATTGTCAATAAAATTAGAGCCTTCGGAGAATTTAAAGTCTATATGAGGATTAAACGAGTAAATTACCTGTTGAAATCAAATACCCATGAAAAAATTATTGGTCATACTTTTTTGCCTACCCTTAACCATTGCCAACAGTCAGGAAAATCTTTCTTATCAGAGGCCACCAGAAGAAATTGCGAAATTGCTGGAAGCTCCGCTCACACCTTTCGTTTCCTTCTCGCCCGACAAGCAGTGGATGTTGTTGATGGAGCGTTCAGACTTCCCTACTATAGAACAACTATCCCGACCTGAGCTGCGCATTGCCGGGCTTCGGATTAACCCAGAGAATTTTAGTCCGAGTCGCAGTAATTATACGATCGGTCTTAAAGCAAAACGACTGAGTGATAATCAGGAAATGGAAATTAAAAATCTTCCATCGCCACTTACCGCCAGCAGCATCACCTTTTCGCCTAATGGTAAGAAGCTTGCCTTTTTGCAGAACAATGCAGATAAAATTGAACTTTGGATTATAGACATGATTACCCTCACAGCGTCAAAACTTACCAATAGAAAGGTAAATACAGCCATGGGTGGATACGTGTGGTTATCTGATTCACAATCCTTACTCTTTACAGTAGTGCCCGACAACATCAAACCTTTGCCAGCAAAGTCACGCGTGCCGGCAGGCCCGGTAGTAGAAGAAAACTTAGGTCGTAAAGCGCCTTCACGCACCTATCAGGATTTACTAAAAAATCCTTATGACGAAGCTGCGTTTGATTACTACACCCAATCCGACCTGGTCTTAAAAAATCTGAGTGGTGAGGAAAAAATTGTGAGCAGCGGTTCTATTCATGCTGGTTTTAATCCATCCCCCGATGGGAAGTTTATTCTGACAGAAATTATTCAGCGCCCCTACTCGTATCTGGTGCCTGCATATTTATTTCCTACCCTGGTAAGTGTGATTGATCTGAATGGAAAACTGGTAAAAGAAATTACCAGAATTCCATTACTTGATTACATTCCAACAGGAAACAACGCAACTCAAAAAGAACCACGCAATCACAACTGGCGTGCTGATAAACCAGCAACACTCGTATGGGCACATGCCCAGGATGGTGGCGACCCTAAAGCAAAAGCAGAAATTCGCGACAAAGTTTTTACACTCGAGTCTCCCTTCACATCACAACCTAAAGAATTGGTGAGTATGCCTTTGCGCTTTTCACGGATAACGTGGGGAAATGATGATGTTGCCTGGGTGTATGAACGCTGGACCAACGATCGGAAAGAACGTGTCTATCAGGTGAATCCAGCAACAGGTCAAAAGAAAATTGTCTTCGATCGTAATTATGAAGACGGTTATAATGATCCCGGCAGTGTTATTACGGCACCAAACACGTACGGTCGAAATGTTATTCTGATTAACAAAGACAACAGCGTCTATTTAAGTGGTACGGGATCATCACCTGCTGGTGATATGCCCTTTCTTGATAAGATGGATTTGAACACGTTGAAGAAAACCCGCCAATGGCAATGTGTCGCGCCTTATTACGAACCGTTCATTACATTTTTGGATTTGAAAAAAGGAACCTTCGCAACTTCAAGAGAATCCAACTCAGAAAATCCAAATTATTATTTACGCACGCTGGGTTCATCCAAGGTAACTGCGCTCACTTCTTTTCCACATCCTTATCCACAAATAAAAGATGTAAAGAAGCAGGTGTTGAAATATAAACGTGCGGATGGTGTTGAACTCACCGCTGATTTGTATTTACCCCCTGGATATAAGAAAGAAGATGGAGCCTTGCCAGGATTGGTGTGGGCGTACCCGCGTGAATTTAAATCAGCTGATGCTGCCGGACAGACAAAAGGTTCGCCTTATACTTTCACAAGATTAAGTTGGGGCGGCCCCATCTATTGGGTGATGCGTGGTTACGCAGTGCTTGATAATGCTTCAATGCCTATAGTTGGTGAAGGCGATCAGGAGCCCAATGATACCTATGTGCAACAGTTAGTGGGTAGTGCTCAAGCTGTGGTTGATCATGGCGCTTCTCTAGGTGTACTTGACCCGACCCGCGTTGGCGTTGGAGGACATTCGTACGGAGCTTTTATGACTGCCAATTTACTCGCACACTCAGATATTTTCCGAGCGGGGATCGCGCGAAGCGGTGCATACAACAGAACACTTACACCATTTGGTTTTCAGGCTGAAGAGCGCACCTACTGGCAGGCACCGGAAGTATATACTACGATGTCGCCTTTTTCATATGCTGATAAATTGAAAGAACCAATTTTATTTATTCATGGCGAGGCGGATAATAACTCTGGTACTTTCCCGATACAAACAGAACGTTTCTATAATGCTATTAAGGGACATGGTGGAACGGCACGGTATGTGGTGTTGCCCTACGAAAGCCATGGGTATGCAGCCAAAGAAAGTATTATGCACACCTTGTGGGAGATGGATACCTGGTTAGAGACCTATGTGAAGAAACCTAAGGAAAAACCGAAGGACGCAAAAGTGAATTTGAAATATTAAAATCTAACTGCCGGTAAAGCCGGCAGTTTGTCTTTAAAATTTATTATTTTCTTACCTTCACGAACTATACCTAACCTGATGAAAACGCGGCTGCTTATTGTTCTGCTTGTTATCCTTGCCGGCTTTACCTCTGCGGTAGGCCAACCCGACACCGTCACTGTTGGTTCGTATGTGATCAGCGTGCATGATATTAATTTTCGTGATAAGGAATATACCATGCGATTCTGGCTTTGGTTTGTGTATGACAATCCGGATTTTGATTTTTCAACTCAACTAGACATTCCCAACGCAAAATCCATTGAGACCCCCGAAATAATCATGGATAGTTTGGATGGCAAAGCGTGGGCCATTATGAAAATGAAATCTACCATGAAGGAAAGCTGGAATGTACGCGACTTTCCTTTTGATCAACAACATCTTAAAGTACAGATTGAAAACACTCTATTCGACAACAATAGTCTGGTTTTCAAACCTGATGTAAAGGGAAGCAAATTCGATAATAAAGAAGCGATTGATGGATGGGATATTGTAAACTTCAGAGTTACAGCAAGCACGAACGATTATGAAACAGGATTCGGTGATCCCAATCCGGAAAGAAATCTTCAGTACTTCTCATCTTTTTTGATTGAAATGGATATTCAGCGCGATGCGTGGGGGTTATTTATGAAAATCTTTATTGGCATGTACATTGCATTTCTGATTTCCATTATCAGTTTTACTCCGCATCCCTCTGAGTTTGAACCACGATTTGGTTTACCTGTGGGTGGCTTGTTTGCAACGGTTGGTAATAAATATATTATTGATTCGATCTTGCCTGAGTCTTCGTCCTTTACGCTTGTCGACACGCTGCATACACTTACCTTTCTCGCTATCTTCTCAACACTGGTAGTTTCTGCCATTTCTCTTAAACAGTTTGATAAAGGAAATAAAGAGGCCTGCGAAAGAGTAAATTCCGTTGGTGCTAAATTGGTTATCAGCATTTATATACTGGCCAATTTGATTTTCATCGGATTAGCCATTATATAGTCTATACTTTGCTTTTTGTATCAATCAAGATGGTCACCGGGCCATCATTGATTAAACTCACTTTCATATCAGCCCCAAAATCTCCGGTCTGAACCGGTTTACCCAAATGAGTACTTACTGCTGAAATGAATTTTTCATAGATGGGAATAGAAATTTCCGGCTTGGCAGCCTTTAAATAGCTAGGTCTATTCCCTTTTTTTGTACTGGCATGCAACGTAAACTGGCTTACTAAAAGGATATCTCCTCCAGCATCCTTTACGCTAACATTCATTACGCCTTGTTCGTCATTGAAGATGCGCAGATTTACAATTTTACCTGCCAGCCATTCAATATCATCCGTGCCATCGTTTTCTTCAATACCTACCAAAACAAGTAGACCCGATAAAATGCTTGCCTTTACCTGGCCCTCAATTTTTACAGACGCTTCTGCAACACGTTGAATAACGGCAATCATGAATGAGATAGATTAATATGACTGTAACACATCCGATTCATAAACAAAAATCCCGGGTAGGTTCTGTTTTGCGTTAGCCAGCATGGCTCGGGCAACTTTAATGGATTCTATTTCTTTATACTTTTTAGGAATAAGAAATCCGAAAATTTTATAAAAAACTTTGGCCGCATCTTCTCCAGACCGTTGCTCCTTTCTTGGACCTACCAGCAAGGAGGGCTTAAAAATGTGAAAAGAATCATAGCGTACTGCAGCAATAGCTTCCTCTACTTCTCCTTTAACGCGATTATAAAAAATGCCTGAGTTTTTATTTGACCCTAAAGCCGAAACCAACAAGAACTGCTTTGCTCCGTTCGCCTTTAATATTTTTGCTAACTCTAACGGATAATCAAAATCAACTTTTCGAAACGCTTCTTTCGTTTTGGCTTGCTTGATGGTTGTGCCCAGGCAACAAAAAACATCCTCTGCATTCAGATCAACATGTTGATTGAGTTGATCTACTTCCACTAAAACATTTTGAAGTTTAGGATGTGTAAGCGACAGTGGCTTACGACTAAGGGCTATTACTTTTGTATAATAAGTATCTTCCAACAACAGCGTTAACAATTGACCTCCAATCAATCCGGTTGAACCGGCCACCAATGCAGTACGTGACATATTAAAAAGTCTGCTGAATTTCTTTTCGCAATTCAGTAAGAGCAAGCAAAATTAAATCCACTTTCTTCTCCATCACCATTTCAAAGATCTTCTTCGATAAATCAATACTATTGGCCTCTGCAGGCATATGCGATGCCGCCTCATTAATCAAAATAACCAAATCCTCCTTGGCATTGCGTATCTGGTTCCACACATCTTCGCCCATATACACTTGCTGGGATGCGTTATGATTGTATTCGTTGCGAATCTCATCCAACAACACTTTCTGAAAATCGCGGGCTGAAAAGCCTGGATTATTAAGTCGGATCAAGAGGTTTTGTGGTGCAATGCGTTCCAAAAACAAAGTCATCCGCTCATAAGCCTGTAACCGGGCTGGCAGAATGATTTCAATACTGCGGGTGCGAACTTCCAGTTTTTTCATTTCAATCTCCTTTATGATGAAGGACCGCACGGTGAGATAAACCGCATACAAGACCAGCGAGGCCGGAATCAAAATCTTACCAAATTCAATTAATGCTTCCATAGGAATTAAATCAAGATCAAAGGTGTTTAAAATTTAGATATTTTTGATTGTTTGAATACCAATATAACGCTGGATGCTTGAAAAAATTGAACCTGTAGGACTAACGGCACGAGCCGCTCAGGAAGTTCGGAAAATCATGGAAACCAAAAATATTCCTGTAGAATACGGTTTACGCGTGGGAGTTCGTGGTGGGGGCGGTTGTGGTGGCGTTGCTCTGATTATCGGCTTTGATAAGCAAAAGCCTACCGATCTAACCTACACGCTGGAAGGCATCACGATACACATTGATAAAAAACACACCATGTACCTCATCGGCAAAGAGGTTGATTTTTATGAAGGAGCAGATGCACGGGGTTTTATGTTTGCCGATCAGATAAAAACGTTTAGTTAGGTTTAAAATGTAATTAGCCACAAAGGCACTAAGACACAAAGTTTGTGTCAGGATTAACCGACAAAGCCATGTGTTTGACTATCGAGTTTGATTAACCATAACAGTTGCTTTCCTGCAAACTCCCCCAATGGGTGGGTTAAATTTCGAAATCCGAATTTCAACGGCTTTAGCCTCACGAAAAGAAACCAGGGTTTTTTTTGCGATGGCGTGCCCTACAGTTTCTAAAAGCTTGGAAGGTTTAGCCATCTCTTCTTTTACAATGGCGTAAAGTTCTTCGTAATTGATGGTACCGGTGAGGTCATCATGAAATGCTGAGTCCTGAAACTCAGTTTCAACCATTACATCAACTTCAAATTTATTTCCGGAAGATCTTTCATGGGGATACACGCCATGGTAGGCATGAAACTCCAGACCTTCCAACGCTACTTTACCGGTCATTGAATATCGTCAAAGAAAGAACGTTGATGGCGTGGTTCTTCAACCACCATTGACTTTACTGGCTCAGGTGCTACCGGAGGTAGTGCGTTCTTTATTTCACTTTCCATTGCTGCATTGGGAAACAACGCTTTTCTGCTTTCTCTTTTCGCAAACGCCAGATGCTGATCAGGGTCAAAATCGCGTGCCGCTGACTTGGCTCGTTCAACGCGATCGATCGTTTCACCTGCCATTCTTTTCATATCGGATAATAAATTATCGCGGTGCAATTCCAGTGTTTTATAATGCTGCCCGAGTGTCTTCAACCTCTCTTCCATCTCTTCCAACATTTGTTTGGAGATCATCTCAGCTTCTTCAATGGCATTCTTAGCTTTTGTCTTTGCCTCATTGAGAATTGAGTCTGCTTTCAGTTGATTCTCCCGCAAAATCAATTCAGCAGTTTTATTGGCCTGTCCGATTACATTCGCACCTGTATCTTCCGCTGTCTTCAGAGTTCTATATAATGAACTCTCTACTTCACGCAGTTTAGATACCTCTTTTTCGGTAGCCTCAAGCTTCATGCGTAGCTCTTTGGTATCGTCATGCAAGCGTTCCCATTCCTGCGAAAGCGACTGTAGAAAAGCATTTACTTCATCTTTGTCATAGCCACGAAGTACCTTTTCGAATGCCTTCTGACGGATTTCCAACGGTGTGATTTTCATAACGGGCGTGGTTTAAATAAATAGTTAAAAAAATGGTTAAGCCAAAAAAATGCCAGCAATTTCCCTTCTGGATGTCGCTGTATAACGTTAATCCACAGCCAAATGTATGAATTTATGTCAAATTTTCCACACTACCCTCACCTTGGGGGAGTGGGATTCTCAAACTTAATATCCCACACAGAAATAGTGCGATCATCACTGGCGCTTACCAACTGATTATTAAATGATGTCCAGAGCAATTTATTTACCGAAGTCCCATGCCCTGCATGACGCCCTTTATCAATAACCTTCAACAGCTTTAGCTCATCTGCTTGCCAGATCTTAATCGACTTATCCATGCTGGCCGTAGCAAAATATTCACCGGATGGACTAAAGACCAAATGATTGATTGCAAAAAGGTGTGCCGCTACTTCCCCGGCTTGGTGATAGCCCGAGGCTACATCCCAGACTTTCAATCGGGCATCACGCGAACCACTGATTAAAAATTTATAATCGGGTGTGTAACTAAGTGCAAACACAGAATTCTGATGAGCCTGATATTCATACTTCAATTTGTAATCTTCTAATGAAAAAATCCGGATGAAATAATCGCTGAACCCGACTGCCACTTCACCAGCAAGAGGATTTATAGCCAACACTCTTGCACTTTTATCTGAGACTTGTAACTTTTTTTTGATGACCAGTTGATCTATATCAACAACAAACAAAGCTCCTTCCCCTGAAGCAATCAGAAGATCCTTTTCGACATGATTAATATCGAAAATGGCAGCTGTGGTTAACTTCAGCGAGGCAACTTCCTTTTTTGTTTCCCAATCCAGCAGATGAATTCCTTCGTAGTTATGGCCAGCAATTAAAAGATCTGTATCCACTAATTGGTGAATTGAATAAACCGAATTTGGCAACCTGGCAATCAACTCACCTTCTTCGGGATTCGTAAGATCCCATTTCACGATCATGCCATCACCTCCACCCGAGAAAAACTGATTCTCTTTATTGAGCGAATCTAATGTGTAAACACAATCACGATGGCCGGTGAGGGTGCGAAGTCTTTCTACTTTAACGGAGTTCATAGCTAACTTTGTCCTATCGAATTACCCGGAATCCAGATTTTTTACCAAAATTGTACTATTAAGCTATAGAAACCAATGCCCTTACTCAAAATACAAAAGACCAGCAAGCAAAGTGGATGGGCGCTGTGGTTTATTACTGAAAACGAAAATGAACTTGTCGAAGCAAGTGGAGATTCCATCGACAGTTCGATTGTTAGTTATACTAAACGCCTAGAGTGGCTCGCAGGCAGATCGTTAATAAAATCTCTGGTAGAGCAATGTGGGATGGAGTTTTATGGATTAGAGAAGGATGAATTTGGAAAACCATCGTTAAAAAATCACACCCACTTTATTTCTCTGTCTCACTCTTATCCCTACGTAGCAGCTCAGATCGATCCCATGTTGGAAGTAGGCATTGATCTGGAGCAACCCAAAGAAAAATTATTAACCATAGCTCACCGGGTACTCTCTCAACCAGAATTGGAGGATGCAGGCACCGATGTGATAAAACATTGTGTGTATTGGTGTGCAAAAGAGGCGTTATATAAATCGTACGGAAAACGTGGCCTTCATTTTGCAGACCATTTATATGTGGCTCCGTTCGCGTTGATGCGTAATGGTGATTTACATGGCAAAATTGCAAAGAATGGTTACAGTCGTGAGTTGGATTTGATCTATAGCATACAACCCGATTATGTGCTCGTGCACACTAAAACTTAAAATATTACAACTTTAAAATATGAAAAATTTATTACTTCTTGCATTGTTTTTCTTGTCGGTTGTTTCTTTTGCGCAAGAGATAAAAAACTTTTCTCTTACGAATATCAAAGACGGCAAAGAGATTTCACTCAGCAACTATTCTTCATCTGTGGGTGTGGTAGTGGTGTTCACCAGCCACGAATGTCCGTTTGATAATTATTACAAAGAAAGATTGAAAGAACTGGTGAATACCTATGCTGGTAAAATTCCATTTATCTTTATCAACTCCAATCAGGAGTCAACAGAAAGTTTAGAACAAATGGCTATCCACTACGGTGATTTGAATGTGCCCTACCTGGCCGACAAAGATCAAACTGCGATGGAAGCATTTGGCGCACGGAGGAGTCCGGAAGTGTTTTTACTTTCTGCCGCTGGTGGCAAGTTTACAGTTGCCTACAGTGGAGCAATTGACGACAATCCGCAAGTAGGTAAGGATGTAAAACAAAATTTTCTAAAAGACGCTATTGCTAAATTACTCGCTGGTCAAAAATCTGAACCGGCTGTGCAGCGAGCGGTGGGGTGTACGATCAGGAGGAAGTAGAAATTGATTTAGTAGACTGTCAAATATGCCTACACTACTCAGAATAAATGGTTATCGCTTTTTCTTCTACACAAATGAGCACTTGCCTAAACATATTCACATTGAAAAAGGTGAAGGAACGGCTAAATTTGACCTGTTTCCCGTTGAGTTGGTAAAGTCTAAGCGATTTAAAGTCGCAGAAATAAGCGAGATTCGTAAATTGGTACTTGAAAACAGGGAAGTGTTAAATCAAAAATGGGATGAATACTTTAATCTCAAATAAATCAAGCAATGCTGCAGATGTTTGGTTCACAAACCTGCAAATGTTTATTCGATTGGAAGATGGGCGCGAACTCGCCATTCCTATTGACTGGTTTCCACGGCTGCGCGATGCTTCTGAACCCCAACGCAACAACTGGCGTTTGATTGGTGGTGGCGAGGGTATTCACTGGGAAGAAATAGATGAGGATATTTTAGTGGAAGAGTTGCTTCGTTAGTGTGTTTTATACGAGACAAAAGTTTCTATACCAAGAACGTGTACACCCTTCGAACTGTCATTAACATAGTGCCTTCCTATGCAAAATATTGTAAAAGCGCTTGATTACCTAATAAGGTGGGTTTTCATTTGTCTTTTTGGATTAAGCTAAATAATAAACTAGCTGATATAATGTTTGTTGACCCTTTCGGGTACTCATAGACCGGCATAGGTATAGTTTGATTGAAGTAAATCAAATTTGTCACGAATCTTGATTCAATGTTGTTTCCTCTATAAGTAATCTCTTCGAATGGAACTAACAGTCCATCAATTTCTCTATAATCATTCAATGACGTTACCGGATCCCCAGATTCCCCACGTGTGTAGCCTTCAAGGTAGTATGTGCTTGTATTAATGTATCTAAAGTATCGATTGCCCTCAACATAAAGTGCCATGCTATAACATAACACCTTTTTATCTCCCGCAATAAAATCCACCGTTCCTTCAAGTTCAATTGAATCCGCATTTAACATGAAAGTTGGTTCGCCTAGTCGTGCGTATTTTGCGTAAAATGGAGCGTAGAAATCAAATGATTCGGTGGTCCTCCTTTTACCTGTCGCCAGTATTTATCACCATTAAAGCAAGTAGTAGAGGAATCTCCAGCGTTTGAAAATGATATCCAGCGATCATATACTTGACCATTATGTATTGATGCTATCTTAATAACGCTTTCCTCCTTTGGGTATTGAGTCATGGAGAGCACGACACTTTGCAAAGTCTTCCATTTTTCTACACCACCTACAGCCTCCATATATTTTTCGACTACATCCTCTTTTGTCTGACCATTCGAATAATTCAATATCAAAACAACAAGTAAAAAAAGGGCAATCTTTTTGTTGATCATTATCATGGGCTTCTCAAATTATCAAAATGATTTCTTAATCATTTTACTGAACTCAGGATCTGACGGGCGCAAAAAGTCCTCCGATAAAATATCACCTACTTCGTTAATCAATATATATCGAGGGATTGTGATTGGCCCGCTATTAAAAATTGACTTTTGAATAGCCTCTACCATTTGTTTATTTGCCCTAACATGATATCCTTTAAGACCTAGTTTGTTGATATCGCTCTCCCATTTTTTCTTATCCACATCTTTATCAATGCTGAGGTAAACAAGGCTAATATTATTAACATCCATCAGCGAATAGTAGGCGGAATCGTAACTCCTGAACTCTTTTTTACAAGGCGCACACCACGTTGCCCACATATCGACAAGAACACGCTTTCCTAAAAAATTAGTTTTTATAAAACTATCAAGGTCACCCTCTTTGGCATCTAATTTAATACTCTCATACATTACTTTCGGTCTATTCCGCGCTTCATATTCCTTCTCATTAAAAAAGAATATGTCATTATCAATCTTTGGATTATACTCAAATGTCTCTGTGGTTTGCCTATAAATGAGATTATCAAGATCGTATGTCTCTAAAAGAAAAGGGTGAGATAGAAGGTTAGTTTCTTTATAAACACTATAGTACGTTATCCTATCCGGCCAATCTTTGTTTTTATACGCATCCAACAAATGCGTTTTCGTGTTAAAAAAGAAAAATTCAGTTTTGCCATTGTCCGTTTTACTGATTACATCATATTCCCCGCCTTTGAATTTATCCTTGCCGAAATAATTCAATTTATCCTTTTCATACCATTTTAGTAAATCACTGGCAAGGCATATACTTACCTGAATTCGGTCTGAACCTTTCTGTATTATACTACCCATTGCCATAACTGATCCCTTTTCATTATAATAAAACTCATTGCTCCAATTTCCCTTATCATCGTAAGAGATAAATCTTTTATAAAAAGGCTCTCTCAGTATAGTTTGAGTCATTATCGCTTTGGAACTGTCTGGATTGTCAGATAGTTTTCGCTTAAACCAATTGAATGATACTTCTTTTGACGCATTAATTTGGGCCACTTTATCGCGACCGCCAATCACTTCAAAATAGTTTTCAATTACCGGCTCAAGAGACTGTGATTGCCCATAGAAAGCCATGCACAAAATTAGAGTACATGCAATTAGGTTCTTCATAAGAAATCCATTCCCTTTGATTTGAGTACAGTTTAGAAATATTTATACAGTTTTACGATCTGGAGAGATTATCCCGATACTCTAAAAGGAAAATTCGCTATCAGGAATACTTGGATTAAACTCAATTTTTTTTATAAAGGACTCAACCTCGAGCTTGCCATTAACAAATCCTCGCTTTCTAAAAGGAACAATATATCCATTAATATTCCTATAATCACTAAAGTATGTGAGTGTTTTTCCATCGAACATAGATACCATATACAATAGATTGTCATCATTGTGAATATAAAATAATCGCTCGAGTCCCATTCGCATAACGCTAAATACAGAGCAGTCTCTGCTGTCAACTATTTCGTTTCGAATATACTTAACCTTCTCTGCATTCAGTACAATCCATGGTTCACCCAAATGAAAACTTCTGCTTTTGTATTCATCGATAATGTATTCTGGCGCGCTGGTCTCATGACCTCCTTCGAAAATTTCCTTCAATTCCTTTCCATTGTAAATTAACTTGTATTTACCATTGCTCAAACTGGATATCTCCAGTTTAAAGTATCCAGGTGTTCTACTAATTGCTCGTGTGTGGTTTTTCGAACTAATTGGAGGTAGAATTAAATCGCCTACTGCTGATTCTATGTACTCACTTTCGGATTCAACAATAAGACTTGATAACCCTTTCCATTGCCGTTCACCCCCAACAGCTTCCAGATAATGATTTATAGTTCTTTTTTGAGCTTGACAGAAAGAGCAAGACACAAAAAATAAAAAGATAACACTGGTGTTTTTAACCCTCATAAAGTAATTTACGAAAAATGCAGAAATAAAACTCAATCCTTAAGTTCTGAGCATATTTATTAGCACATTGTAGAGGACTGTTAGCTACGATTATCACTTTACATAACTAATCTAAGTATTTCTGAATGATTGGAGACAATTCGTTGTAGACATAAGTCTGTGCTCGTTCATCCAGATAACCACCAGATGATATTTTTCTTATAATACCATAATAATCATAGTTGTTGGCCAGCCGAATATATCCACACACTATGATTTTTGCGATAGTAGATCAAAAGTTAACAACTACAACTTTACCTTTTAAATTATCCGGTGAAATTGGTTCTCCTGTAGTAGACTTGACGTAAGTCAGGAGCTCCGCAGCCCAATAGGCTTTTCTTAACCGTTTTATTGCGCTCCGGAAATTCTACTCCTGAATTCTCGAGTTACCCAGACGTGCAAATCCATCAATAAAGCATCCCTGAGAAATCGCGGATGCTAAAGGGTAAAAAACTAATAGAATCAGAAAACAATAACTATTCATTCCTCGTATTTACTTTTTAGAATTATCCCCTCTTAACAACAGTAGCACTTGCCTGAGCAGTCGGCAACACAACCAAATCAGCAATCACTACGTGAGGTGGCCGGGTGAGTGCAATCAAAATCAGATCGGCAATATCGTTTCCTACTAAAGGATGAAATCCTTTGTACACATTTTTAGAACGCTCTCCCTTTAAAGCGCACCAACGAAAACTCTGTTTCCACCAAAACGGGATGAATGGCTGTTACCTTAATACTGTGTGCGTTCAAATCAATGCGCATGCCTTTGGTGAGCACGTTCACCGCAAATTTGCATTGCACTATTTAATTTTTTCCTTTTAGTAAGCAGGTTGCTATTTCTTCAGCACAAATTCTTCAAAATTTGAAGTGCTTATTACTTTAAAAGCAGCTGTCGGGTAGGCTTCTCTCCAGGCCTTGGGTGGCTTTTGCTTCTCTTCGGTTATTTTAAATTCGTAGCCAAAGAGGTTGCCTTCGCGTTCTTCTACCCAATCAATCTCCTGCCTGTCGTGTGTACGCCAAAAATAATTATTCGTAACAATACCTTTGTAATGCTGAACCTTTAATCGTTCGGAGGCCATGTAGTTTTCCCACAGCATCCCCCGGTCATCACGATTATGCAGGGGTTGAAAGTTGGCGATAATTGCGTTTCGTACACCATTATCAAAAAAATACCAACGCTTGGTTTTTACAATCTCTTTACGCAGATTTTTACTATAGCCTGATATTCTAAACAAGACAAACACTTTTGTAAGGAGATCCAGGTAACGCTCAACGGTGTTCTTGCTCATCTGCAGATTCCTGCCTAACTCTTCCAATGATACTTCTTTTCCAACCTGCCAGGCAATTAGTTTTAGTAGACTGAAAATCTTGTCTGAGTTGCGTAAATTTTCTAATGCCAGAATATCTTTATATAGGTAGGAATTAACAAGTTCACGCAAGTATTCCTGTTTCTTTATGTGCGTTTTTATCGAGCTTAGTTCTGGGTAACATCCATATATCAATTTATCAGGTAGTGTCTGCTGTCTCAGCATCCTATCTTCCTGCTCTGCATACTCCAGTTGTGCTATGGGAAACAACCAAAACTCTTGTTTGCGCCCGGTCAGTGGCTCACCCAATTTGTTGCTTAAATCGAACATGGAAGAACACGTAGCTAAAATGCAAATACCTTTTAGGCTATCCACCAGTAGCTTTAACACCAATCCTACCTCGGGTATCTTTTGGGCTTCATCAATAATAAGATATTTATAGCCTGCCGTGATTGACTCGTAATTGGCCACATTACGTTGTGCCAGTTGTTGTTGCACCACCATGTCTTCTCCATTCAACAAAAGACATTGCTCTTTGCCTAACCGAGTTATAAGTTGATGTACCAGAAAGGTTTTTCCCGTGCGCCTGGCTCCCAGTAGTACAATAACCTTACCTGGCGCCCACGCTTTAGCAATGCGATTCAATAAAATACGTGTAATAGCCATCGCAAATCTTCAAAGGCTTAAATGTAGTAAAATTCCGTCAACTAATTGACGGAATTTACATTAATTCAGTCAATCAACTGACAGAATTAAAATCATTTTAATTCCGCCTCACCACCGTAGCACTTGCCTGAGCAGTCGGCAACACAACCAAATCAGCAATCACCACGTGAGGTGGTCGTGTGAGTGCAAACAAAATCAAGTCAGCAATATCATTTGCTTGTAATGGCTCAAATCCTTTGTACACATTTTTAGAACGCTCTTCATCCCCTTTAAAGCGCACCAACGAAAACTCTGTTTCTACTAACCCCGGATGAATGGCCGTAACTTTTATACTGTGTGCATTCAAATCTATGCGCATGCCTTTGGTCAACGCGTCCACCGCAAACTTGCTGGCACAGTACACATTGCCGTTGCCATATACTTCTTTGCCGGCTATTGAACCAATATTGATAATATGACCAGCATTGCGTTGCACCATTACCGGCATCACCGCTTTGGTAACATATAAAAGTCCTTTCACATTAATATCCATCATCGCATCCCAGTCATCAACACTACCCGTTTGGATGGGGTCAAGACCGTGCGCATTGCCTGCATTGTTGATCAGCACATCAATTTGTTTCCATGCCGGTGGCAACGATTCAATACTTGCCGCTACTTCTTTTTGATTTCGCACTTCGAAAGAAAGTGTTGTTACCTCTGTCTGTGTTTTTAATTCCTCAGCCAATGTTTGAAGACGTTCTTTTCTTCGTCCGCAAAGAATGAGTTTAAAGTTGTTGGCTGCCAATAACCGGGCTGTTGCTTCGCCAATACCCGAGGTAGCACCGGTGATGAGAACGATACGCTGATGAGCCATATTTCGAAACGTGTAATTAACCTATTACTGGAAAATGAAATACACAGCTATTGTGTTAGTATTTAGCCGTTGTATCGGATCACTATAAATACTGGAATCGGTGCCCAGCATGTTGGAAATTCCACGGGCAAAACGAATCTCCTGAGAAAATTTGAAAAGAGGAAAATAAAAATCAAAGCCCAGACCTGCTTCTAATTGCAAGTTGTTCTTACGAATATCCAGTGTGGCCGAGGAAGCCTGAATATCGTTTTTACCAGAAAGCTCAAAGCCAGGTGTAACGCCACCAATCATATACATGCGCACATTACCTCTGCGCATTGATTTATACTTAAGTAGTATGGGAAATTCTACGTGTGTTGTTTCTACAAACTGCAATTGCGTTGTTTCATCCGTGTAGGTGTAACGAAGTTTATGGGTATAAAAACCTGCCTTGGGCATGAGTCGTAAATCCAAAAATTCATTGATTCGATAGTTCACTAAAAAACCTAGCGAAAAGCCGGGTGAAAATTCCGGCATCACAGAATGCACGGTATCAAACGGTGCGGTAACAAACTGATCGGAATACGTAACCTGATAGGCTGTGGTATGCAGACCGATCATAAAGCCATAACTAATGAGTCGTTCATCATAGTTAGGATTGTTTTGGCGTGCCCACTTGAAGATCTGACCCTGAGAAACCACAGGAGCCAACCCCAAACAAAACAACAGGATTATTTTATTCCTGTGTAAAGCGAACTGACTCCAAAGGTTAGTGACTTGCATGAAGTTTGGTTAAATCCTAAACGGTCAAGAATTTTAGTGAACTCTTCACCATCCGGGAAAGCTTGCACGGACTCTGGCAAATAAGTGTAGGCAGCCGGATCACGTGAAATCAATCGTCCTATTTTAGGCAAAATGAAATTAAAATAAAAGTTATACAGTTGCTTAAATGGAAACATCCTGGGTTTTGAAAATTCAAGTACCACCATTCTTCCTCCCGGTTTCAACACCCTGAGCATCTCGGCAAGTCCCTTTTCAAGATTTTCAAAGTTTCGCACCCCAAAGGCAACGATCACGGCATCGAATTTATTTTCCTCAAAGGGCAAATTTTCTGAGTCGCCCAGTCGAAGATCGATTTTATGATCGTAGCCACGATCTTTCATTTTCTTGCGGCCCACCTCCAGCATCCCAGCAGATATATCAACTCCAATAACCTGATCGGGATTAAGCTTTAAGGTTTCCACGGCAAAATCACCGGTGCCTGTGGCGACATCCAAAATCAATTTAGGTTTGCCATCGGCCAATAGTTTGACAGCCTTCTTGCGCCACCGGATATCTATGCCTAAACTCAAAAAATGGTTGAGAAAATCATAGTTTCCACTGATGGAATCAAACATGCGGGCTACCTGCTGCTTTTTTCCGGAATCATCTTCTTTATAGGGAACGACTGTCAAAACGAGGTAATTAGTTTAAAGAAGTACAAAAGTACTATTAAAACAAGACAGGTTGCGAATGGTTTCTGATTACTTGGCCAATACTTTAAACTCAACCCTGCGGTTTATTTCGCGGCCACCCGTTTCATCGTCATTGGATACAAGGGGGCGTTCCTCGCCATACCCTACCGACTTGATTCTGCGACCTGAAACTCCGTTGGATGACAGGTAAGACTTAACCGCATCCGCGCGTTGTTGAGAAAGTTTTTTATTGAATGTATCACTGCCCACATCATCAGTATGACCACCGATTTCTACCTGCATCGATTGATTTTGCTTCATCATGGTCAGCATCATATTCAATTCTTCGAATGAAGCTTCCTGTAAAGTTGCTTTGCCAAAATCGAAGAAAACATGACGCAGTGCAGAAATCTCACCTACCGCCACTTTGCGAAGCAAAACTTTGCGGGTTACTGTCTGGGGCTCTTCGGTAGCGCGACCCAACGAAACTTTTATATTTTCAAAAATGTATCCATCCATTTCAATAGAAACGGTATACTCTTTTGGAACGGTAGCCATGATACCAAACTCAAATAAACCGGTACCCAATCCGGCAGAGCCTATCACTGTGTTATCCTTTCCACGCATGCGTGCTGTCGCTGCCACTGGTTGCTTCGTCTCTGCATCCACAACCTCTAACATAAACTTAATGGGTTGAATGCCTTTTTTCTCTGGCGCTTTTGCAACCTCAGGTTCCTTCTTTTCATCGGTGATCAGATAGATGTCAGAATATCCAAAACCATCATCTCGCACGGAAGAGTAATAAAAGCGATTGGGCTTGCCTGTGCCTACGATAAAAACGTCATCATTAGGTGTATTGATCGGATAGCCGAGATTTTCGGGTTCCGTCCATTCTCTTTTTTCAAAATTGATCAGGGTCGATTTAAACATATCGAACCCGCCCATTCCTTTTCTTCCTCTTGAGCTGAAGTAAAGCGTCTTGCCATCGGGATCAATATAAGGCGCATCCTCATCGTATTCGGTATTAATGGCCGGCCCAAGATTTTTTACAATTGTCCACGCACCTTTTTTATCCTTTTTGCAAGAATAAATATCAAGCCCACCTATTCCTCCGGGTCGTTCGCTGGCAAAGTAGATGGTTGACTCATCTGCAGTAATCGTAATGGAGGATTCATAGAATGAAGAGTTAACCACACCGGGCAATGCCACGGGCTTGGTCCAGGTACCATTGGGCTGCCTAGTACTTGAAAAAATATCGCCACTGCCTACGCCATCTTTATAAATGAAAAGAGTGTTACCGCTAGGCGATATTGCAATGTTTGATTCATTAAACCGGGAATTAACCGAGGCACCTAAATTCGTTGCCGGTTGCCACGCATCGCCTGCTTTTTTGCTGATAAAAATATCTTCAAATGGTTTGTTATCATCGCCCACATTTTCATTCAGGTTTCCATCTCTTCTTCGGGTTGTGAATATTAATTCTGTTTCATCCGCATTGACAACAGGTGCATAATCATCAAATTCAGAATTAATTTCCGGCCCGAGGTTGGTGATTGAAAATGGTTGTGGACTAGCAACCAGTTCTTTGCCATTTGCACATTCCTCTAATCTTCGCGAAACTTCCTTGGCATCTACTTTATCCTTGCCTTTATAATCCGGACTTCTATCTAACTTAAGTTTATAACGTGTGAAGTAGTCGATGGCTTTGTCAAACTGAAGTCCATACTGATAACTGCGGGCTATCTGATATTCAAGATCATAGCGGAAGTTTGCGTTTTTGCGATAAACACGCATCAGGTATTTTACTGCCAACTCACGCTGAATGGTACTTAGATGCATCAAACCCGCATCCATGTTTGCCTTCAGATTAGTCGTATCATAATCGGCCGCGATCACCATCAATTCCCGCGCATCATCAATGGCTTTAGTACCGGCCATGATCTCGGTGGCCATTTCAAAATATTGACGTGCTTGTACTTTGTCTTGTTGTTGAGCCCATGTAGGGATGGCTGCAAGAATGAAAGCTAAAAAAATAAGACCGCTGCGAAACCGCTGCATGTGATTCAAAAATTAGATTGCCGCCACTAAAAAACAGTATTCCTTCAAGGTACGGGCAAGTTACTAAAAACTATACGTACCAAAATTTACAAATTCAGCGAATAAAGTACAAGGAAATTACATTTATAACTGATGTGGGGCAATTCGATATACTGTCCGTTTGAGGCCCTGTCTGCCGAATCCTCCAGTTGGCGGATCAGGCAGGGAAAAACTGATCTGACCAAATCCAAATAGCCTTCGACCCCGATAAATCGGGAGGCTGACACGTGCTTCAATTGTTTTGCGTAACATCTCATTCCTAAGTTACTTTACAAACATTTAATGTGACCTTTGAACCCATGGAAATCACTTCCTCAGAGTTTATAATCAGCAATACCGACATTGAAAAGTGTCCGCCTCCAAACAAACCCGAATTTGCATTTATCGGCCGATCCAATGTGGGCAAATCATCGCTTATTAATATGCTTACGGGGCGAAAAGATCTTGCTAAAACTTCCTCAACACCGGGAAAAACGCAAACGATCAATCATTTCTTGATTAATAAATCATGGTATCTCGTAGATCTCCCAGGTTATGGCTATGCCAGTGTAAGCAAAAGCCTGAAAGAAAAGTGGGTGCCCATGATTGAAACTTACTTTGAAAAGCGAGAGAATTTGTATTGCACGTTCGTGTTGCTTGACTCGCGTATTCCCCCCCAGGGGAAAGACATGGATTTTATCCGACATCTTGGTTCGCTGGGCATTCCGGTTGCTGTAGTTCTTACCAAAACAGATAAGTTGAAACAAAGTGAACTCGGCAAATCGAAAAATAAAATTGAAAAGGAATTATTGGAGGACTGGGAAGAACTACCACCTTTCTTTATTACGTCTGCTGAGAAAAAATCAGGTCGCACTGCCTTACTTGATTTTATTGAAACTGCTATGAAGGAGGAGAGCTAAAATGCTTAGTTTTGCGCGCTAAATATCTATTGCAACATGGAATTATCTGAAATCGCGTCTATTAGTGGCAAGGGTGGGCTTTTCAAAGTACTGAAACCTGGTAAATCAGGGGTATTACTTGAATCATTGGATGCGACAAAGACCCGGGTTGTAGCAAGTGCTACTCAACGATTGTCTTTATTGAGCGAAATTTCTATTTACACGACAACCAAAGAAGGAACTGTATCGCTGGAAGAGGTACTAAAGAAAATCTACAAAGACTTCAACAATGATTTAGGCGTTGATGGCGATTCCGAAGCCAATGAATTGAAATCCTTTCTTAAATCAGTCCTGCCAGAATTCGATGAGAACCGGGTTTATGTTTCTGACATAAAGAAACTGGTAAAATGGTACAGCCTTCTATTGGAAGTCGCGCCCGAGATTTTTGAAGACAAAAAAGAAGAGCCTGCTAAATAAAAGACGCAGCCTTCTCTACCATTTTTTTAGAACCCACATAGAATGGGGTGCGCTCGTGCAAGTCTTTCGGTTTGATTTTTAAAATTCTGCTTTTACCATTGGTAGCTTGCCCGCCTGCTTGCTCGGCAAGAAATGCCAATGCATTACACTCATACATTAAGCGCAATTTGCCATTCTTATCTTTGGCTGTAGCCGGATAAATATAAATCCCACCCTTCAGCAGGTTGCGATGAAAGTCAGCGACCAGTGAGCCGATGTACCGGGCCGTATAATTATTGTCTTTACAATATTGAACATAGGATTTCACAGGCTGGGAAAATGAGTTCGATAATCCTTCATTGATAGAATATATTTTCCCGTCTTCGGGAATATTCATATCCGGGTGCGACAAAACGTATTCACCTAACGTACTTTCATACGTGAAGCCATTCACGCCATGGCCCGTTGTGTAGACCAACATCGTGGACGATCCATATAGAATATATCCGGCTGCCACTTGCTCATCACCTGTTTGCAGGATGTCGTTTTCCTGAATAGGTTGACCAACCGGACTCTTCCTGCGATAAATCGAAAAGATCGTACCAATCGAAACGTTCACATCAATGTTTGACGAACCATCCAGCGGATCGATCGCGATCATATACCGGCCTTCATTGTTTAGGTCCACAAAAGATTCGGTTTCTTCTGAAATTAACGCGCATGCTTCACCCCCTTTGGTAAGTGCCCGGGTAAAACGAATGTTGGCCAGCACATCAAGCTTTTGTTGTTGTTCTCCCCCTGTGTTTTGCGATCCCATGGGCCCCATGATGTCAATCAATCCTGCTTTGTTTACTTCCCTGTTTACAACTTTGGAAGCAAGTGCTATATCACGCAGCAATTGCGATAACTCCCCGTTGGCATATTGAAACTGATCCTGATTATTTTTTATGAACCGGTCCAGCGCTGTGCCAATGGGCAATGCAATGCGGGAAGCTTCCATGAAATTGGTCATTAAGATGGTGTTTGACTATTGGATTACTAAATTCGGGCCTTGTCTTTTAAGAACAGCAAATATAGCATCGCAAACGTTTGAAATCAATTAAATAAGACCATGAAGGTTTTTAAATTCGGGGGTGCCTCCGTAAAAAATGCATCTACCATTCAAAACGTGGCTGCGATCATTAAAGAATATGCTGACGAGCCACTCCTGGTCGTTGTTTCGGCCATGGGCAAAACCACCAATGCCCTCGAACAAGTTGTCGCACTAGCCCATCAAAAAAAAGACTTTCAACACACACTGGAAGAAATCAAACTCTATCACCTGCAGGTTATTGAAAATTTAGATTTAACCGATCCTTCCTTCCTTAAAACTATCGTTGCCCAATTTCAGGAAATAGAAAAGAATGCATCTGCCACTGGCGATTATGATTTCATTTACGATCAGGTTGTATCGACCGGTGAAATTTTATCATCGCTTTTGCTGGGTAAGTATTTGAAATCAAAAGGTTTTGCTGCCGAGTGGCTCGATGCCAGAAACTATATCCGCACCGATGAAACGTATCGCGAAGGAAAAGTGAACTGGGAAAAAACCCGGGAAGCGGTGCAGCCTCTGAAGGAAATCTTAAAGCAAAAAATAGTTGTTACCCAGGGATTTATCGGTGGTACTGAAAATAAAACCACCACTACACTGGGGCGAGAAGGCTCTGACTATACAGCGGCAATCTTTGCCTCTTGTCTACAAGCAAAATCAGTAACCATCTGGAAAGATGTACCCGGAGTGATGAGCGCAGACCCCAAGCGACTGCCCAACGCCATTGTGTTTGATGAATTACCCTATCAAGAGGCGGCCGAGATGACGTATTATGGAGCTTCTGTCATTCACCCAAAAACGATTAAGCCATTAGCCAACGAAAATATTCCTTTGTTGGTTAAAAACTTTGATAATCCCGCATTGCCCGGAACCATTATCCATGCCTGTAAAGTAGAGAAACTTCCACCCTTAATTGTATTTAAGGACAACCAATGCCTGATTTCCTGCAAGGTGACTGATTACTCATTTGTAAACGAGCATCAAATGAGTACCATATTTGAAACACTCTCACAGCATGATGTACGCATCAACGTAATGCAAAACTCGGCCATCACCTTTTCCTTTTGCGTTGATTTTCGTGATCAAAAAATTCTAAAGTTGATTGAATCACTAAGCAAAAGTTTTGAAGTGTATTACAACACTGGCCTGACTTTGATTACCGTCAAAAATTATGACGCTGCAACATTTGCTGAGTACATATCGAAACCCGGGGTGATGCTGGAACAATCCTCACGAACTACCCTGCAGGTATTGGTGAGAAATTCGTGAACATCATCAAATTTTCGTTTTGAGTTCCGCAATAAACTGATCAATAGAACGATCAAGGATTTCAAAAACCTCTCGAAAATCTTTTTCTGTTCCATAGTAGGGATCCGGCACATCGCCTTTTCCCTGCGGATCATAATCACGCATCAATCGCACCTTATGTCTATTTTCTTTCGCGGAAGCTATTCTCAAAATGTTAGAATAATTGCTTTGATCCATAGCAATGATCTGATCATAATCAATCAAATCATCTTCCGACAATTGCCGGACAACATGGTTAATGTCAACTTTATTTTTTAACGCAATAGAAGTAGTGCGTGAATCCGCTGGGCCACCAAGATGATAGTTACCCGTGCCGCATGAATCGGACTCAAAAAAATGATCCAGCTTCTGCACTTTTATTTTGTGATTAAAAATCGCCTCCGCCAAAGGCGAGCGACAAATATTACCCAGACAAACAAAAAGAATCTTCATTTTATTGTACTACAGCAGAAATAATAAAAGATTTATAGTCCACATCAATCAAAAGTAATTTTATCACTAGTAGGTGATTGCCTTAACTGATATAACATTTGAAATGAAACTCCTTGCGGAACAAATTTAAAGGTTCCTGATGCAGGCACTTGGGTGCTATAAAAAGCAAACTCCCCTTCCATGATTGATCTAAAGTGCCGTAAATATTGAAAAGACATTGTAATTCTGTTAGTAAAAGTCAATCTAACTTGAGCTTCAGCAAACCCTGCAAAAGTACCATGTTCGGGGGCATGGGAAACGGCCGAAAATATCTTATACTTTATTCCCTGATCAAATTTGAATATACTGACACTGTTCGAAGAGGTCCCTAAGTAATAACTGACTCCGCCACCCATACCAATAAACAACTCATTTTTCCCAAGCCTAAATGTTTTGCCTGGCGTAATTCCAACTCTGCTAACAAAAAGTGTTTCACGGAATAATATGAACGGGCCTAAGGGATTGTTAGCGCTTATTGTGTCATGTGGTATTGGCATAATCTGATAGGCCGTTGCACCGGCCTGAGCCTCAAAAACAGTTGAAAATCCTGAGGCGAACTTCAGTTGATACACGTAAACAAGTGTGGGAGTTAAATATTTACTGTTATTAAGAAAATCAGGATAGTCTGGAGTAAGCACAATTCGATCTCCGTAGTTTATGGAAAACCCTAAAGAACCCTGCGCAATGGAACAGTGCCCTGCTATAATCAGAATTGCTGTAAAAAAGCCAACCGCAGTAGAATTCATTAAGCTTAAAGCATTTATAAATTATCGTTCTAAAGTGTCATCAAATTCAACGTTGGCTCAAACTTCTTAGTATGAACCTTTCTTTAGTTGTTTCATAGGCTTTAAAAATATTCAGTAAACTATGTCTACCTTAAAGACAAGAGGTTACTTATCAACCCCTCATTGGCATATAAACCTGCATAGCATATTTTTTTTCCGCCTTTTGGTTTAGAAATGGCCTCCTCAAACGAGAGGAGGTCTTTCTTTTTTTACACCACCCCACCAGAATTCTTTAGATTTGCTGAAAGTTTTCAGAAAATGGAATTCATCAAAGTCACGGAGCAGAAAGAACCCTTTGTCGCGCTCATCGAATTAAATCGTCCGAAAGAACTCAATGCCCTCAACCGGCAATTGATGGAAGAAGTGCGAGATGCATTGCAGCAACTGGATAAAAATGATCTGGTGCGGGTAATCATCATCACCGGCAACGAACAAGCTTTTGCCGCTGGCGCGGACATCAAACAAATGGCCGACAAAACTGCGATTGACATGTTGATGATCGATCAATTCAGTACGTGGGATCAGATCCGGAAAACAAAAAAGCCCATCATTGCTGCCGTGTCAGGATTTGCGTTAGGCGGTGGTTGCGAATTTGTGATGACGTGCGACATGGTAATCGCATCCGAGACTGCAAAGTTTGGCCAGCCTGAAATAAAAATTGGAACGATACCCGGAGCCGGTGGAACCCAGCGATTGACCAAAGCGATTGGTAAAGCTAAAGCGATGGAACTCATTCTGACCGGAAGATTTTTATCCGCTGAAGAAGCATTCTTTTATAGATTGGTCAACAAGGTGGTACCAAAAGAAATGTATCTATATGAAGCCTTTCAGTTAGCGAAAGAGATTGCACAACTTTCACCAGTGGCTGTGCAACTTGCCAAAGAATCTATCAATCGTTCCTTCGAAACTCATTTAGACGAAGGGCTTACGCTGGAAAGAAAAAATTTCTATCTCACGTTTGCATCAGAAGATCAAAAGGAAGGCATGAAGGCTTTCGTGGAAAAGCGAAAACCAGATTTCAAAGGAAAGTAACTTGCTCTTCTATAATCTTTCTATTCAGTTTCTCAGGCTAGTTTATTTACTGGCATCAACCTTTCATGCCAAAGCACGACTTTTTATTACTGGACGAAGAGGACTTTTTAAAAAAATTAAAAATTCTCTTGCGGAAAATAAAAATCCTGTAGTCTGGGTGCATTGTGCTTCGTTGGGAGAATTTGAACAAGGCCGCCCGATTATGGAAGCCTTTAAAAGTGAATATCCCCACTATAAAATCTTACTTACTTTCTTTTCACCATCAGGCTTTGAGGTTCGGAAAAATTATGCCGGTGCTGATTATATTTTTTACTTACCCTGGGATACTTCTAGAAACGCCCGACAATTTATTCAACTAACCAGGCCTGCACTTGCGATCTTTGTTAAATATGAATTCTGGTATCATTACGCAGCAGAATTAAAACGAAATTCCATTCCCGTAATCTCAGCCTCTTGCATTTTCAGACCTGATCAGGTATTCTTTCAATGGTATGGATCGTTCTTTCGTAGAATCTTAAAAAACTTCAATCACTTTTTTGTGCAGACCCAACAGTCCATTGACTTGTTGAAACAAATCGGAATCACAATTGCTTCCTTAGCAGGCGATACCCGGTTTGATCGGGTCTTTACGATTACACAAAATAGTAAAGAGATTACAGTGGCTCAGCAGTTTAAGGGAACCGATCGCGTCTTTGTTATTGGTAGCATGTGGGCTGAAGATCTCGAGGTATTGGCTCCATTTATTAACGAACATAAGAACTCTTTAAAGTTCATCATTGCTCCCCACGAGATCAGTGAAGATTTTCTGGTTCAAATTGAAAGATCAGTTGATGCAAAGAGCATTCGTTATTCAAAAGCGAATCAAAATCTCGAATCCTATGCTGTTCTTATCATTGATAACGTAGGGATGTTATCGCAGCTTTATCGTTACGGGGAGTTCGCATTTGTAGGTGGGGCCTATGGAAAAGGATTGCATAATATTCTGGAAGCTGCTTGTTATGGGGTGCCAATTTTTTTTGGCAACAAAAACTATGAAAAATTTCAGGAGGCGAATGAATTAATTATGCGAGGTGGGGCCTTTGCTGTCGCTGATTATTCCGAGTTAAAGAATAATTATGAGCTGATGGTGAGTCGTCCTGAAAATTTTCTAATCGCCTGTGAGGTAACCCAATCGTACGTCAAAGAAAACATGGGTGCCACCGCCAAAATTATGAAGTACTGCGCTAACCTTCTTGCACCATGATTGGCCGGGTATTAAAATCAACCGGCTCCTGGTATGAGGTGGCAGGAGAAGACCAAAAGAAATATGCATGTAGGGTGCGAGGCAAGTTACGTTTAGAGGGGTATCGCGAAAGTAATCCTATTGCAGTGGGCGATAGGGTAAACTTTGAGGCCGAAGAAGAAGCCTCTGTCATCACGCATATTCTCGCTCGCGATAATCACATGTTACGTCAATCGGTAAAAAGAACCGGGCATGCCAGCGTGCTGGCTGCAAATATCGATCAAGTGCTGGTAGTTGCTACCGTTAAACAACCCAGAACCTCGCTCGGCTTTATTGATCGGGTATTGGTTTCCGCAGAATCATTTCGCATTCCACAAGTGATAGTTTTTAATAAACGTGATATTCTTACTGAAGACGAACAGGAAGATCTGGAAGCGTTGATGACTATGTATCAATATGTAGGATGCAAGACGTTGGCCATTTCAGCACAAGAGGATGCAAGCCTGGAATCCATTGAGGACGTTTTGAAAAATAAAGTGACGTTGATAATAGGACATTCGGGTGTTGGAAAATCAACCCTATTGAATCGGCTCTCTCCGGACTTTGAACAATCTACCGGGGCGATTTCAGATTACTCAGAAAAAGGAACCCACACCACCACCTTTGCGGAAATGTTTCAGCTTGATGCAACCACATTTATTATTGACACGCCCGGCATTAAAGAGTGGGGCCTTGTTGATATGGAGCAACAGGAAATCTCTGATTATTTTCCGGAGATGCGGGAGTTGCGAAACGAATGTAAATTTGGTTCACGTTGTTTGCATATCAACGAACCAAAATGTGCCGTGAAAGACGCTGTTGAAAAAAATCAAATTACAAGTAGTCGGTACAACAGTTATCTGAGCATGGTATTGGGCGAGGATAACAGGAAGTGAGTAATTAAAGCGTTCTCAATAACTTGATGTATTCAATACCCAAACGTAAATCAAGCAGCTTCAAACTTACCTTCAATTCATACCACACTCTACGTTTCAAGGCCTTACCTTCTTCCGGAGTTTGATTTAAATCGCGGATCTTTTCACATACCCATAAAGTCGACCATCGCTGATCACCGGCCCGGGTGAATTGATTTTTTGACATCGAGTTGGCAACCGACCGTTTCTTAACCAACACCTGTGGATAATAAATAAATTTAAACGCTCGTGCGGCCCGAACCCAGAAATCAAAATCTTCATAGGCAAGTGACTCATCATAGCCATTCAAGTGCTCGACTACCTCTCTGCGAAACATCATGGTGGGCGAACAAATAAAATACCGATCTATCACATCCTTATAAACATCACCTGAAGGAATGCTGCTATGGGGATGTTTTTCAGAATGCAGTCGTAAAAATTTTCCTTCCTCATCAACATGCTCGGCATCAGAAAAGGTGACACCATACTCAGCTCCGGCATCGGTGAGTGCTTTCACTCCTACCTCTACACGATCCGGTAGTAGCAAATCATCAGCTGCCAGGTCAATACAGAAGCTGCCTTTAGAGACTGTAAATGCTTTGTTAAACGTTTTGCAATAGCCAAGGTTTGTTGCGTTGATTAGTAACGTTGTGTTGGGGTGATTAGCAATCCAACGCTTAATCAATTTTGCACTACCATCGCTGCTGCCATCATCAATAACAATCAATTCAAGGTTGCTATAGGTTTGTGCCATCACCGAATCTAATGCCTGCTGAACAAACCGCGCGTGATTGTAACAAATACAGATTATCGTTACCAGCGGAGTGCTCATCACCATGTTTTGTGAAATGTCAACTTTTTATTCGTAACACCCCCAATACTTTTTTTAAAATGAAGCAGTGATCGGTTAACATGACCTCCGATCATGGAAGTACCGAGATCGATCATTTTAAATTTCTTTATTGCTGCAAAATCATAGATTCCTGAAATAAGAAACACTACAGGACTGATTGTATTATACGTTTTAGCATGCGCATAATAAAACGTATATAATATATTCTGGCTTACCTGAATCACAATGGCGGCTGCCGCCAGTTTTGTCTTTGAGCCGACTGTAAAAAGAAAAAACTGATCCGGAAAAACAGAAATAGTCTTTCGCAATTCCCGTGAGGACATAGAAAGAGCTTGATTTCTCTCCATCCTGCACGTGGCTATGAAAGAGTAAATTTTAGTTAACTCTTTCCTACCCGCATGTTTAAATTCAAATATGCCCGAAGCCTTCTTAAGTTTTTGGCGTTCTGAAATTTTGATTTTTCGTTCAAACGGTTTCCCATCAATCAAAAGTATACTGGACACTTCCTCCGTATTCTCAAAGCCTAACTTCTTCAATACGCTTTGCACCAGGTTTGATGTTTGCAGATCATACAAGTCTGGAGAATTTCGAATTGTAACTTTTTTAACCCGGAGGATAATCAATTGCCTCTGCACTTGTTCAAGAAAATAGGTGAGTTGGACTTCGTTTAATTTTCGAAAGATCTCAACAGAACCAAAAGGAGCTTTTAGCGGACTACTAGCTTGACCATTCTTAACATGAAAAAGAATCCGCGCATAGACCTGCAACGAATTCAATTCAATATATTCAAAGATATGCCAGCCTCGTTTCGACTGAAGGGATAAATGATCCCCTTCATTAAACAAATAGGTAGCTCGATCCCTAACCAGTCTTCCTAAGTCGCTTGTGTGATGTAAATAGAATTTCAACGTGCCAGCAGTAATTTATGTCTTGGTTTTTACCTTAGCCCAATCCTTAAATTGCCAATAGACCAAGCCAGTGGTCAGGTGATTGCCTTTTACATCATGAATTTTTACCTCGCAAGGTACCACGATGGCTTCCTGACTTTTTAAGGGTTCAATTACTTTTTCTTCCAGCCATTCCTTCGAAATTGTAAACTCAGCCACCGCATCCATTTTGCCCTGATAATGATAATTCATTTCGAGACGTTGCATGATAATACGGTACTTTTTCATGTCCAAACTACTGAGCAGCAAGAATCCCGTGGTGAATTCAGAGATCGTGGCCAGACCGCACGCGTGTAACCCACGAATGTGGTTAAAATTGCTCCGCCTATAAGGCATAATCGTTTTTAATCTGAAATCCCCTATTTCTATAATCCGAAACCCGTGCGGTTTATTGAAAGGAATCATCAGGTTCAACGACCAGTTGAGTACCTTCAAATAAAAAGATGAATGTTTTGCTTTTTCCAGTATTTTGGTGGCATCAATCATACGTTGGCATTTTAGGAAGTACGAATTACGATCTTATTAATTAAATAGAAAATGAAAAAGGTTATTGTTTTAGGGGCTGGTTTAGTCGGCAAGGCAATAGCGATTGACCTCTCAAAAAACTTCGATGTCACTTCCGTGGATATTAATCAGCACGCGTTGTCTGAATTAAATAGCATGGGCATCAAAACTCAAAAGGCAGACGTTACCAATGCTACCATTATTTCTTCCTTGATTAAACCCTTTGACCTGGTGGTGGGTTCAGTGCCTGGCTTCATGGGTTTTGAAATGTGTAAAAATGTGATTGAAGCCGGTAAAAATATGGTCGACATTTCATTCTTTCCGGAAGATCCGTTTTTGCTTGATGAGTTGGCAAAGAAACATAACGTTACTGTTGTTACTGATTGTGGAGTGGCTCCGGGGATGGGCAACATCATTCTCGGCTATCACAATAAAAAGATGAAAATCAATTCGTACGAATGTCTGGTGGGCGGATTGCCACTAGTGCGTGAATGGCCGTATGAATACAAAGCGGTGTTTTCACCGATTGATGTAATTGAAGAATACACCCGCCCGGCCCGATATGTTCAAAACGGTGGGATTGTAATTAAAGAAGCTTTGTCGGATGTGGAGTTGATTCAGTTTGACGAAGTAGGAACATTAGAGTCATGGAATTCGGATGGGCTGCGATCATTAATAAAAACCATGTCACACATTCCTGATATGATTGAAAAGACGTTGCGTTACCCCGGGTGTGTGGAGTACTTGCGCGTGTTGCGTGAAACCGGTTTCTTTTCGTATGAAGAAATGGATGTGAAGGGAGTTAAAGTGAGGCCGATAGACCTAACCGCCAAGTTGCTCTTTCCAATCTGGAAATTAAAACCGGGGGAAGAAGAGTTTACCGTGATGAGAATTCGTATGACAGGAACAGAAAACGGACAGGAAAGAAAATTACAATACAATTTGCTGGATCGCACCGATCGTAAAAGCGGAACACTTTCAATGGCCCGCACCACGGGCTATACCTGCACAGCTGCTGTTAACCTTGTGCTTAGTGAGAAATTCTCCCGTAAGGGTATCTCGCCCCCCGAATACCTGGGTGAAGAGGAAGAGAATTTCAATTTCATTATTGACTATTTAAAAGATCGGGGAGTTATTTACAAAACCTCTTCCTTCTAATCTTTTACAATTGGTTTTTATTCTTACCTTAACTTTTTAAAATCGTATAATGGAACTTTCGAAAAAGCAACCCACCCTGCTACTGGCTCTTATTCCCATCGCGATTTTGATTTCACTGCTTACCATCAACGTAGTTGTACTCGGCAATGATGCTATCTCTGGTGCCAACCAGATTGCTTTATTACTTGCATCTGGTGTGGCGGGGATAATTTCTTTTCGATTAGGGTATAGCTGGGAGGAAATTGAAGGCAGCATAGTAAAAAGTATTAGTTCGGCCATGGCGGCTATGCTTATTCTTTTAGCAATAGGATCGCTTTCCGGAACCTGGTTGCTGAGCGGCATTGTACCCTCCATGATATATTATGGATTAAAAATTCTCAACCCCACCATTTTTCTGTTTGCTGCCTGTGTGGTGTGTTGCATTGTCTCACTGGCAACTGGAAGTTCCTGGTCCACAGTGGCAACAGTTGGTATTGCCTTGTTGGGAATTGGTAAGGCTCTCGATATTCACGAAGGGGTTATTGCCGGTGCCATTATTTCAGGCGCTTACTTTGGTGATAAAATGTCGCCACTCTCCGACACGACTAACCTGGCTCCGGCTATGGCAGGCACGGATCTATTCACACACATTAAATATATGGTGTATACAACGGTGCCAACGCTTGTTATTACCTTGATTATCTTTTTTGTATGGGGGTTCATGTTGGATACTGCCGAAGTAGCTGCTGATAGTTCGGCCGTTTTGATTGCATTGGAAGATAAATTTAACTTAAATCCACTTTTATTTATTGTGCCGGTTTTAGTCATTGTGATGATCGTAAAAAAAGTACCCGCACTACCCGCCTTGTTAGTCGGTGCGCTGTTGGGTGGCATTGCTGCAATAATTTTTCAGCCTCAGATCATCGAACAGATTTCAAACATCGAAGGCAATTATTTAAAAGCATCTTTCGTAGCCGTGATGAATGCCATGACGACAACAATCAACATTCAAACCAGCGATCCGATGATCACCGAACTACTCACCGCCAAAGGCATGAGTGGTATGCTGAATACAATCTGGTTGATTTTATGCGCGATGATTTTCGGAGGTGTAATGGAATCATCAGGTTTGCTGAAGGCAATTGCTGAAAGAATTATTCAGTTTGCCCATTCAACAGGATCTCTAGTGGCCTCAACGGCAGCCACGTGTATTTTCTTCAATTTTACAGCTTCAGATCAATACATGGCCATTGCCGTGCCCGGTCGTATGTATGCAGATACTTATCGTAAACGTGGTTATAAACCCGAACTGCTGAGCAGAACGCTGGAAGACGCAGGAACCGTTACCTCTGTATTGATACCGTGGAATACCTGTGGCGCTACGCAAGCTAATGTCTTAGGGGTTGCCACTATGGCCTATGCACCCTATTGTTTCTTCTGCATCATCAGTCCACTTATGACTGTCTTGCAAGCCTATTTAAACATTAAGATCCGCAGGCTAAATGACCCAAAAGAGTAATACCCGAACAACCATTTCTCATGAAGAGATTAATGAACTTCCCCTTGGAGCCTTTG
>JALHRJ010000002.1 GCA_022841475.1 Cyclobacteriaceae bacterium
TTTGACATTCGTAACTATCCTTTTGTCAGAAAGCAATTTTGGTTCTATCAACTTGAAGCCATTTATCGCGCTGCTTGTGAGTGGAAAAACAATATTTAACAGTCAAGAGAAACGTTCGAAATCGAACGTTTCTCTTGACAAAGTGTGTTTTTTTGTTATAATGAGTGCATATTGTTAGTTGCAAAAAAGGTTCGGATGCGATTATGTCTCGAAAAAGTCTAACCGGATTTGTTGATACAAACAAACCTCAAACTACACCTGACTATGTTTCTCGTTGGCAATTTTACGAACGCGGAAAATCCAACAAAAGTTATGTCATTGAATTTTGGCAAAAAGAAGGTGTCATGCGTTTGGCTTATGGCCCAACCGAAGCACCTGAACGAACCGAATGCGTCGTTATTGCCAGTATGAATGATGTTCAAGAACAGGAAGACCGTCGCCGTAAAAAAGGTTATCAGTCTGTTTCGGCTAGTCAAGCTGACATAGATTCTGCTGCCAAGAAATTGAATACGGCTGCTCTTCCGGCAACAGTCGATAATAACCCGCAACACCATAGTCTTGCGATAAAACCTGCTGTCATGGATTTGGTTAAGTTGGTTTTTTCGGCTAACCAAACAAAAGTCAATAGTTTTTTGACAAAGAAAGTGGATAGTTTGTCGCTTGAAGCTATCAACAAAGGACGCAGTTTGCTAGTTCAAGCCAGTCATATTTTTAAGAGCAACCCTACTGACAGTCGCATCATTGATTTAAGCGAGGAATATTTTATGCATATTCCGACTCAACTTCCTCGTTTTAAGAACCGTCCTATTATTGATGAAGCAGTTAAGATTTTTACTGATTTTGTTGAACAAGAAGACAGGCTTAATCAATTGGAAGCGGCACTAGCAACCCTTCAGTATAGTAACACCCAAAACAATTATCGTTATGACCCTGTTATTGCTCATTACATGTCACTAGGAATCACCATTGATGTATTTGAACCGGGTCAGGATAACTACGATTTAGTTATTGAAAAATTTAGCAATACTATGGCGGTATCGGGTCGCAAAGAAGCGAAAATCATTAAAGCGTACATGGTTACTATTCCCAATGAACGCGCTAATTTTGTAAACACTTATCAAAATTGGGAGAACGCTTATCCGAAAGTAAACCCTAATGTTGTCCACTTGTTTCATGGAACAGCGCGACATAACGTACAACATATCCTTAAAACGGGGTTGATTGTACCAAAAACGGCTGCAAACGGGCGTCGGTTGGGGGACGGTATCTACTTCGGCCCGACCAGTGTTCGCAGCTTGTATTATACCGATTATGTCAATGACAAGCGTTCTCAGCTTCCTTATCTGATGTTTGTGAATCAGGTCATTTTAGGTAAGGGTTATGAAGTCACTGGATTGTACAGCGGTAGTCAACCACCTAAAGGATACCATTCCGTTTTTGCGCCAACCACTAATAGTGGTCGCGGCGGAGAACATGTTGTTTTCCAAACCAGCCAACAAACTGCAAGAATTTTGTTGATGCTTGAGCCAAACTAACACTTGCTATTTTTTGATTGTTTCTATATACTTTAAATCAGTATAACCAACGAAAGGTGATTTTATGATGACTACACAAGATTCAAACTTAACAGTTACGGTTCGCCAACCAGTAACCAATGATGAATTGCGAACACTGGTCAATGCTGCGTTAGACGCACTGATTTCGCAGCACGACAAGGGTGTTGAATTTACTGCGTACATGGTTACACTAGGGCTGCGTTCTCGTTTCCCGAATCTTGAAATCCCGCACTTTGATCAAAATGGCAATGTTGGGGTTCAAAACGTTGTTCACGAAATGATGCAATACGGTGATTCACAGAATATGGGGTTGATGCACTTGGTAGATACTCCATACGTTACTGAGGATCGGGTTTGGGCAAACAACGGGAAATTGAAAAATGCTTGCACTTATATTCCTGTTAACGCAAACCCCATGCCAGTAATTAGCGCAGCGGTTGTTCACGATGTAAACACTGCACCCGCTGTTTATTTCCTTGCCAGTGGCGATGGCATTCATTGGAATAACTAATCTATATTTTAAGGAGTTTAGGGGTAGTAATACCCCGTTTCATCATGACACGAACATTAGCATCTATTCGTAAAATTGACGCATTGACACCTATTTATGTTTCCACTGAACCATTAGTTGAAGCTGATAGCATTTGTCAGGCTTCGGTTGGCGGTTGGCGGTTGGTCGTCAAGAAAACAGAATTTCAGGTTGGCGACGATTGTGTATTTTTTGAGATTGATTCTATCCTTCCCGAAGGAGCAGAATGGTCTGAATTTATGCGAACTAAAAAGTTTCGCGTTAAAACAATGAAATTGAACAAGATGTTTGTTAAGTCTATCACTAATGACGATAGACCAATTTATCTTCCGGTTATTTCTCAAGGGTTAGCGCTTCCTGTTTCTATTATTGGCACTGCTGTTCCGGTATTAAATGGAAACATTGAGGATGTAACCGAGATTCTTGGGGTTACAAAATATGAAGAGCCAGAACGTTTTGTTCAGGGTGATGCAAAGGGAAACTTCCCTTCTTTTATCCCAAAGACTGACGAACTGCGAGTTCAAAGTTATATGTCAATCTTGGATGAAATGAGGGGCTATCCTTACTATATTACAGTCAAGCTCGATGGTACATCTTGCACCGTATATAAGTTTGATGAAAATTCAGAAGTAGAGGTTGCTTCGCGCAATCTCATCAAGAAGGTTTCCGATGTTGACACTTATTACAAGACGGTTTTGCAAAGTGGTTTGTTAGAAAAAATGAATACACGCCCTGGATTTGCTATTCAGGGCGAAATTTGCGGAGAGGGTATTCAGAAAAACAAATTGAATTTGAAAGGGACTCATTTCTTTGCTTTTAATGTCTATGACATTAAGGCTGCGCGTTATCTCGATCAAATTGATTTTATTAAATTTTGTGATGAATTAGGAGTGAAAACAGTTCCTATCATTGAAGATTGTGAGGACGGGTTCGATTTACAGCTTGAAGATTTGTATCGCATCGCTACACGAACTTATGATGATACATTCAATCAGATTGAAGGAATTGTTATTCGCCCCAAACGTGAACAAACCAGTCAAATTTTAGAAGGGCGTATGTCGTTCAAGTTTATTCATCCTGAATATTTAGTTTAACGAGGTGATTTGTGGCATTCGCACCCATGTTACTTAATGCACAGTTTGATTTAGTTCGTTTCTTAGATGTCTTTGGAATCGATGTTATTAATGTTGTTGAAATCGACGGTAGATTTGACTTGGTTGTTAGTGAAAATGTTGATGAAGAAGCATTATTGCGAATGTTTGATTTGTTAGACGTTAAGTATTCTAACATTCATTACTTAAGCGAAACTGATTTGGGTTGGGGTGGCGAAGATACAACACAAAATGTTTTCATTGAAATCACGTTGCCAAATCACCCTATTGACTTAATTAACTTTCTAAAAAAGTTTGAATTTTTCACAGTTACTATCGATCATCAATATGGCAGTACGAGTTACATTGCCGTTAGCGAAAAGTCTGCCAAAAGATTAGTAGAAGATTGGGTTAAAAATTGGTGGAACACTGAATTTGATGTTGACTATTCTACAATTGAAGACCCTGTAACATTTTACTTCGAAAGATCAGACGAGAGTTGTTCCATAACCAGTTCGTTTATAACAAGGATACTCTAAATTGAACGACAATAATTTTAACAAACCGTATTTTCACGAGTATGTTGATCGCTTGTTGGGTTACAATAAACAAAAATTACAAAAAAACTACTTTAGATACTTATCGATAGTAACATTTGCAACTTTAATCGTTGCGCTGTTAATGCTCGTTGTTTCATCATCTAATGGTTCAATTTTGACGATTACTCATTTTCTGTTTTTCTTGTTTGCACCTGAAGTTTCTTTGCGAATAAACCAAAACTTAAATCGCAAAATAGATATTAGCGATAAAACGACTTACTATTTTTATAGTGCGCTTAGTTGGCTTCCAATTATCATGACAATCGTCGCTGCTTTTACACTCAATTGGTTATATGCGGTTGTTATGTATATATTATATTTTTTATATTATGCATTTCGACTCATTATTTACGCAAAATATGACCCAGAAACAGGTATCATTAAGAAAAAATACTTCACTCACGATGAATTTATCGCTAATCTTAAGAGCTTGATAGATTGAAGGACTAAAAAATTATGGGATTTGGACATGGCACGTCAAACGAATCGTGGCGTCAAATAATTAAAACGGTTATGTTTTACCTGATCGGATTTGGTTTAGTTGCTATATTTTGTATGATTGGTTTCATTATTGCAATTGCTAGATAGTCTCATGCAATCACCACATTACAAAAATTGGAAACGCGCTTTAACTGAATATTACAAAAATCAACTTTTGTCACATAACATTACTTCTGCGACTAAAGCAATGTTAACTTGCGGTTTCAGTCAGTTTGAGTTAGAAACAATAGCAATTTCGCTTGAAAAAGATAAAGATATTATTGGCTTGTTAACATCAGTTCAATCTTGCACGAAGCCCGTTGTTTAATGCATGGTTGTCACTTTTGTGATACAATTGTAACATACGATTTGTACAGGGACAAAACATGCATAGCTTTGAAGGGACATTCGAGAAGACCATTTCCCTAGTTGAAAACACATGGAAAACGTTTAGAGCAATTTATAAAACGATTTTTAACGCATCAACAGATGCTTTCTATTTATTCGCACCTTTGTTATCTGGAACGACCATAGATGATTTTGTTGTTATTGACGCTAATCAAAATGCTTGTTTACAATCTGGATTTGATCGAAATAATTTAATTGACAAAAAGTTAAAAGAACTTCCGTTTTTTTTAACAACTAATAACTTTCAGCAATATGTTGATGCTTTTGAAAATAAGACATCGTTTGAAAAAGAATACCAATCGGATAACACTGGACTTACTTATTATCAAATCGTATATGCTTTTGAAAACAAACTGTTTGTTATCATTCGTGATATAGCAAAAGAAAAAAACTCGATTAAACAAACATTCGAGTTACAAATTGAGCGCGAACGTTTGCGACTTCTAAAAGAATTTGTGCGTGAAGCTGGTCATGATTTACGAACTCCGTTAGCAGTCATTAATACTAGTGCTTATTTAATTGAACGTCAATATTTGAATGATGAAAAACGTACTGAATACTTATCTGCAATACGCGAACAAGTAACTGATCTAAATGCAATTATAGATAGCTTAAGCCGAACGGCAAAATCAGAGCTTAATATATACAAAGACATGCAAATTGTAGATGCCCACATATTTGTTGAAAATATAGTTAACGGGTTGCGTATAGTAGCAGCAGAAAAACAACAAACGCTTTCTTTTGATTCTGTTAATTCTGCGCCTATCTATATTAATATAGATGATATGCGTCGTGTAATTTCAAATTTAATCAGAAATGCAATTAACTATACGCCACAAAAAGGAAGCATAAAAGTTGTTATTACTAAAACGGATTCCGATTTGCTTATATCTGTAATAGATGATGGAATTGGGATAGAAAAACAATATCATGAAAAAATCTTTGACCGCTATTTCCGCGTTAACCCAGAAATACAATCACCCGATGGAAATAGCGGTTTAGGATTAAACATTGCCAAACGAATCGTAGAGGAACATGCCGGGAGTATTATGGTGGAATCAATGGGTTTAAATAAAGGTTCTACTTTTATCGTTATGCTTCCTATTATTAGAGAGGAAGCACTATGAAAGAGACAAATAGTAGTTTATTAACCAAAGATATATTAGAATTAGATCGTCAACTTCAGTTAGCAAATTTGCCATATCCATTTCATCAAATGGCTTACGAGATTTTTCGTGATTTCGGATTGCAAAAAGCTATTCAATATGTAACAGATCGAACATTAGAAGTTCGATCTACTTTTCAAAGTGATAAACTTCGCGAAAAAGCCGTTCCTTACAAAATTATTGGTGAATATTTGACTGATCGACACGCATTGTTGCAAATGAATAATGCGGCTCGATTACCAATCGCAGAACGCGCCGCATTAATGGCAGATGCTTATTTGGGTTATGGTTCTCCGATTGGTGCAGTTATCGCTACTAAACACTCTTATATTCCTTACGCTGTTGGCTCAGATATAGGGTGCGGCATTTCAATTTCTCTTTACGATATAAAAAATGAACATTTTAACAAAAATTACCAACTTTTTGTCGATTCCATTATTAAAAACACATTTTGGGGAAATCGAAATAAACAAGATGGTAAAAACCATCACGCCATTTTAGATGGTTTTAATTGGAATATAAATCCGTTTATTAAGGGTTTGCGAGACATTGCTATTGAGCAGTTGGGTACTTCTGGTGGCGGCAATCATTTTGTCAATATGGGGTTTGTTGATATATTTGATGATAACCATTTTATATCGCATGGACATTACTTTGCAATCATGTGTCATGTGGGTTCAAGAAGAATCGGCTCTGATATTACTGATCGATATGCTAGTATCGCTATAAAACAACACCCTTATTTGGATGTAACAATTAGAAATCTTTCATGGTTAAACAATGATTCTTCAGAAGGAATTGAATACTATAATGGCATGAATCTGGCTTTAGATTACGCTAAAGCCAACCATGAAGTTATTCACAATAGAATACAAAAGTTTATTGGCGAAAAACCATTATTCTATAATTTTGTTACTCATAAATTTTTACGCAAAGAAAAAATTGATGGGAGCGATTATTATATTCATCGTAAAGGAGCATTTGAAAGTCGTAAAAGTTCTTTTGGAATAGTGACATCAAACATGTCTGATACATCTTATTTAGTTTCAGGCAAGGGGGATGAAGATGCTTTAAATTCATCTAGTCATGGGTGTGGCAGGGTTATGTCAAAGGTGGTTGCATTTGAAAAACTTTCTCATGGCGAATTAGAAAGTATTATGAATCATCGTCAAGTTAATTTGTTGGGTGGGTGTATTGATGAAGCACCCCAAGTTTTCAAACCAATCGATGCTATTATTGCATCCCATGCTGATAGCTTTAGTGTTTTTGGTAAATTTAAGCCAAAAATTGTTCGTATGGAAAATATGTCAGAACGATCATTATATAAATAGGGAGATATGCAGTGACAACTAAAAATAATAACAGTGTAAATGTAAGTCGATACGAAACAGTAATTGGTAGTGGTCTTGTAATCAAAGGCGAACTAAAAGAAATTAACAGTGATGGCAATATTCGCGTTGAAGGAAAAATTGAGGGGCCGGTAACAATTGAGCAAAAACTATTAACAATTGAAGGGTCTAGTATTGTTGGGAATATTAACGCGAATATTGCTGAAATAGGCGGTGTGGTCAATGGTGACATTGAAGCCAATTATGTTATTCTTTTATCAACCGCCCGTGTTACGGGTAACATTACAACAACTTTCCTTGAAACAAAACAAGGTTGTTTCTTTGAGGGTAAAACTATTATGTCAAAAGTTACTAACGGAGAATGAATTTGTTCGATGAATAAGGTTAAACTACTTGTTCCTGATAACTTTTGTGGTTTGGTTGGGTATGGGAAAGTTATTGATGACTCGCTCTATATCTGGTTTGTTGTTGACCACCAGGAAGAAAAACTTAAACTTTATTTGAAAAATATTATGGATACTCCAATAGGCGTGTTTCAAGCACCTGTCAGTCAATCTATTTTTGATATAGGTGAACCCGTTGATTTCGAGTTGAAACACGAAATTATTCCGCTGCATAACAATGAATCGGCAGGAATTAACCATTACGTTGTAATACTAAACGGTGTCCCAATTAGCGATACATATTCAATAGGCTAAAAATATGGCAGACTTGTTATCTGAAAATAATACACAAGAAGATGGCATCCAAATTCTTATTAATACGTTGCGAATTGGAACACCTATTCAAAAACATGATGCAGCAAAGGCTTTAGGTTATATTGCCAAAGCAGGGCTTTTGAAGCAAGTCTATCGTCATGATTTGGTCAAAATTATTGTTGACATATTAACAAACGAAAGTCCGGGTTTAACTGTAGCATTTGCATTATTAGAAGCATTAATACGAATTGATGAAGATGCATTTTGGTCGCTTATTATATCATTTTATTCTAAGTCGGTTCAAAGTGCCTCTTCAGTAGTCAAAATGCAATCTATCATTCAAAACACATCAAGTTAATATATAAAGGAAGGCGATAGAATTATGGGATTTTATAATCCTAATAGAAACGATGAAGATAACGTCAAAAAGATTAGAACGCTTATCTTGTGCCTTTTGATTATGCAAGTTCAGTATTATTTGTTGTTATTGTATTATTTTTTCATTATTAACGTTTGACCGCGTTAACAAAACACCCTTTTAATTTTTCGCGAGTTGTGGTATCGTTATTCGTGTAGTGATTTGCAAGTTTCAACAAGGAGTAAAATGTGCAACTTAAAACCGTAAAATTAACTAAACCCGTTTATTACGAATACGAATCAAAAAAATACATGATACCCATCGGGGAAACCGGAATGGTTTATAATTATGCCAGTCCAGTTTCAAGTATTTTGTTTTATCGCGCACCTTATATTTACAAAGATAACACCTTGCTTTGTCCGGTTGAAAACGATTCATTCGAGTTTTTGTACCCAAATAAGCGCAAACTTTCTAATCTCTTTGAACAATCCTTGTATAATCCAATCGTTGACGTTGATTTTAAATTAGCTCCTGTTGTGCGAGGAATTAACGAACAGATTTTACACATTTTTGATATTATTAAAAACAGAGCGTTTATTGCCGGTGGTTATGCTGCTTATATGTTAGCACCTGCTACATTTTATAGTAATAATCTCATGCATAAAGTCGATATAAAAGCGCCAACTGACATTGATATTTACGCTGTCAATTGTTTTTTTATTGAATCTATATCCTTGTCGTTGCAAAAAATAGGTTACAAAATAGAAACTCAAGGTGTTTCCATTACTTTGAAGCATAGTAATCCGAATTATTTACCAGTTCAAATTGTTCAATCTAAAGTCACAAGCAGTTTTACTTCCCCGGAACAAACTATTGACAACTTTGATTTTTCTATTATTCGCGCTGCTGTTTTTAATGAACAACTGGGGATTGCCGATGTTGCATTTGATGAAGATTATTCGATGAACCTTGTTCGCATTAGGCACTTTTCTCATTTTAGAAATACTTTCCAAAGAATGGTCAAATATGCTCGTAAAGGATATGTCATTCCAAGTTATACCTTTGCTCAATTTGCAAACCTTATTCGCATAAATCCGAATTACTTTGACTTAGAGTTGCCTAAATCTTCCCCATCCCACCCATTGTCTTATAACGAAAACGGTTACACTGATTCTGTTTATTATACCGATTGGTTTTGATTCTATGATTTTGAAAAATTTTGATATTTTACTCGATTACAAAACAAAGCTGGAAAACGCTAATTTTATTCTGGTTAAACCCTATTTAGCAGAAAACATTAGGATTCAAACTGAAGGACAGTATATTATATATCTGTCTGACTATCATGCATCTGATCTTGAAGAAGTAAAAGAAACTATAGAAAGGGTTATTCCGGTTGAGGTTATGGCTGTTTTTCCTGCGCGTTATCGTTATGTTGACCCTGATACTCGTCAACAACAAGTGAAATCTGAGGTTTGGGTTATTTTTAATACGAAAGGTTGATCGTGCCACCAAAAATGAAAATGAAATCGAGTGAAGTTACTTCTGATGTAAACGACTTGTTAGCGCAAAAGTTAGATGTTGCTGCAAAAGTTCTTGATAGTTTGCGGCGTGATTTGGGTGATACTATTATGTTCAAAGGTAATAGCGATCACATGATTGCTAATGTTCCGGTGTATTCAACCGGAAGCATTGGAATTGATTATGTTACAGGTGTCAATGGTATTCCTCGCGGGAGAATAACTGAAATTTATGGGCCAGAATCATCTGGTAAGAGTTCTTTGTGTTTATCGATTGTAGCTCAAGCACAAAAACAAGGTGATTTGTGTGCTTTTATTGATATGGAACATGCTTTAGACCCATCTTATGCTTCACGAATTGGGGTTGACATGAGCAACTTGTTTATATCGCAACCAGATAATGGCGAACAAGCAGTTCAAGTTGCCGAAGAGTGTATTCGATCTGGTGTTTTTGGTATAGTTGTTATTGATTCAGCAGCAGCTTTAGTCCCAAAGGCGGAATTGGATGGGGAATTTGGCGATCAACATGTTGGTTTGCAAGCGCGTTTAATTACAAAGGCCCTTCGTCGTGTAAATGGAGCATTAGGTAGCACCAAGACTGCTTTGATTTTTACGAACCAGCTTCGTGATAAAATCGGTGGAATGACGGGTTTTGGTATGGGTGCTAACGAAACGACGCCCGGTGGACGTGCGCTTAAATTTTACGCCAGTTTACGCATTGATATGCGAAGAATTCAGACTATTAAAGTCGGGGATAGCGAAGTCGGGAATCGAACGCGAGTTCAGATTAAAAAGAACAAGGTTGGCGCACCATTTGGGAAGTGTGAATTTGACATTATGTTCGATGAAGGTATCAGTTTAACTGGCGAAATTATCGATTACGCAGTTGAACATGGCATTATTACTAAAAGCGGAGCATTTTTTCGTTATAATGGAAACACATTGGCACAGGGTCGCGAAAAATTACGTCAAGCATTGATGTCTAATTTTGATTTGGCTTTTGAAATTCACAGTGCGATCTTGCAAAAGTTGGGAATGCCGCCAGTTGATAAATCATCTGTAGTTTACAATAAGTTGTCTAAGGTTGCTTTAGGAAAAGCTGATTTAGACCCCGAAATTGATGAATTGCCTGATGAATATCAAGCTGAGGTTGTTATTGACAGCGATGGCGTTATTGAAGATTGAGACAATTTGACACTTGAGTTATTCACTTAGTTGAGCTAAAATACCCAGAAATTCTGGGTATTTGCTTTTAAGGTTTCAAAAATTTATGTGCAACGATTTTGTTCATCTCCATGTTCACACTGAATATTCGCTATTAGATGGCGCATCTCAAATTGATGACCTTGTTAAACGCGCTATCGAATTAGGGCAAAAAGCTATTGCAATAACTGATCATGGTGCTATGCATGGTGTAATTGATTTTTATCGCGCTTGTAACAAGCAAGGTATCAAACCTATACTTGGCATGGAATCTTATATGGCTAAACGTAGTCATTTAATAAAGGACGCTACTGAAAGAAACCCTTATCACTGTCTTTTGTTAGCAAAAAACAAGCAGGGTTATAATAACCTGATGAAACTTTCTTCTATTGCACATGTGGATGGTTACTATTATCGACCCCGTATCGATAGTGCATTATTGGAAAAATATCATGATGGGATTATTTATTCTAGTGGCTGCATTGCTTCTGAAATCCCTTCCTTATATTTGAATGGTAAGGAACAAGAAGCTGTAGCTGCTATTAATTATTACAGAGGCTTGTTCGGTGAAGATTTTTATCTTGAATTGCAACCGCGTGAACACAGTGACGACCAAAAAACACTGAACAAATGGTTGTTATCCATGTCTAAGAAAACTGGCGTGAAAGCTATTGCTACAACCGATGCACATTATATCCGGCGCGATGATGCTAAAATTCATGATATTTTACTTTGTGTTCAAACTGGAAGTAAGGTTAGTGAAACACAAAGAATGCGTTTTGATGAAGATACATATTATATTAAAAGCTACGATGAAATGGCTGTTGATTTTTCAGGTGCAGAATTTGTTTTACATAACACGCTTGAAGTAGCTGAAAAGATTGATGTTCACTTTGACAAGGACGCTTATCATCTGCCTGAGTATACAGTGCCTCTTGGTTATACATCAGAAACATTTTTGCGGGAGATGTGTTTTGATGGTTTGAAGTGGCGCTATGGCGAAGTTACAAAAGAATTAACTGATAGACTTGAATATGAGTTGTCTGTTATTAACAAGATGAATTTCTCTACTTACTTTTTGGTTGTTTGGGATATTTGTGAATTTGCGCGTCAAAATGATATATGGTGGAATGTACGTGGAAGCGCAGCCGGGAGCGTAGTTTCTTATGTTCTTGGGATTACCAGTATTGAACCTATATCAGCCGGATTGTTTTTTGAACGTTTTTTGAATCCCAATCGTATTACAATGCCCGACATTGATTTGGACTTTCAGGATAACCGCCGTAACGAATTAATCGATTATGTGGTCAACCGTTACGGAAGCGACAAGGTTGCAGCTATTATTACATTTGGAACTATGGGCGCAAAAACATCGCTAAAAGATGTTGGTCGCGTTTTGGATTATCCACTTGACGAAGTTAACAAAGTGTCAAACTTAATTCCGACAACCCCCAAGATGAAAGCATTGTCCGATTATCTTGAAATTATACCTGAGTTGAGTGATTTATATAATAAAGACAGTCGTGTTAAAACTTTGTATGATAATGCAATGTCGCTTGAAGGAAAAACGCGCCACACCAGTCTACATGCCGCTGGTATCATTATTGCTGACTTACCCCTGTCTGATTATATTCCATTGCATCGATTGACAGGTAAATCTTATGATAACACTGATCTAAAAATGGCGACACAATTTCCAATGGGATTGTGTGAAGAACTTGGACTTCTCAAGATTGATTTCTTAGGTTTATCGACGCTAACTATTATGCGAAAAGCCTGCGAGATGATTGAAAAGCGTCATGGTATTCATTGGGATATTGATAACATTCCTTACCAACATGGTATGTACGAACAACATGACCATTTGTTAGATGAGGCTTATCGCCTTATTACAAATGGCAACACCGCTGGCGTGTTTCAACTTGAAGGTTCGGGGATGACTGCTATGTTGAAACAAATGAAACCGACGCGATTTGAGCATATTGTTGCGGGAGTCGCATTGTATCGACCCGGCCCAATGGATTATATTCCAAACTATATCCGCCGAATGCACGGGGAAGAAGAAATTGTTTACCATCACCCCAAACTTGAACCAATATTGAAAGAAACTTACTCGGTTATCACTTTCCAAGAACAATTGATGCAATTGGCAATGGATTTGTTTGGTTATACACCATCTGAAGCAGACTTTTTACGAAAAATTGTATCAAAATCAAAGCGCGAAGAAATGGCGAAGGAAACAGTTCGATTTCATGAAAAAGGAAAAGAACAGGGTCTCGACGAAGAACTTATCAATACGATCTGGGAAGAAATTAAAACTTTTGGACAGTATGCCTTTAATAAGTGTTTAGCGGGAAACACACTTATTTTTGATGCTGATACTGGGCAGAAACACCGAATTGATGACCTTTTTAATGGACACGTTTCCATATCACATGTGTTGTCTGTTACTGATAACTTAAAAATAGTTAAGCAGCCAGTTCGTAAGATTATGATGAACGGAACGAAAAAAATTTATCGCCTAACACTAAAAAGCGGAAAAACTATTGACGCTTCTTCTAATCACCCGTTCTTAACTTACGATGGATGGAAGTCACTTGAAGAATTGAATGTTAAAGATTTGATTGCAACTCCGAGATATATACCTGAACCTTTGTTTAATAATAGGTGGGAAGATTATCGTCTTATAACACTGGGTTACTTAATTGCAGAAGGCAATTTAGCACATCCATCTTCAGTATATTATAAATCGAATTCAGAATTAGAGACAGATGATTTTATTGTCCATGCAGAAAAATTTGAAAACACTTCGATTAAAAAGTATCAAAGACCTAATGGAGCTTACGATGTGTGGTCTAGACGTATTGACAAACAAAAACAACAAGGACTTTTTAATTGGATTAAAGAATTGGGGTTACACGGGTCTATTGCTACAAACAAACATATTCCGCGACCAGTTTTTTCATTGTGCAGTGATAACATAGCATTGTTATTAGGCAGGATGTGGACAGGGGCTGGACATATTGGAGTTTCAACAGGTGGCTCTAAAAATGTTTTTTACGCTACATCATCTTTTGCGCTGGCACAGGACGTTCAACATTTATTACTTAGATTGGGTATTAGAAGTGTTATTCATACTGCACAATTTAAATACAGAGATGGTTTAAAAACTGGTTATCAAATTTGGATAACTTCACCAGAAGCCATTAATAATTTTATTGAACTTGTTGTACCTTATATTTTGGGGAATAAGTCTAATGTTGGAAGGAATTTAACTATTCGTTTTGACAAAGAATTCAAAGATGTTATTCCAAATAATATTCGGTTCTATATTCGACAAATAATTACTAATAATGGTAAAACTTGGAAGGAAATTTCTGATGCTACTGGAGTTAGTACATCTGCAATACGGACTGACTCTGGTGGGCGTGGAGTAAGAAGGGGCTACCAAAGAACTACAATTCGTAAAATTGGTACTTATTTGCAAGATGATTTTATACTGAAACATGCAGATAGTGATATTTTTTGGGATGAAATCAAAAGCATAGATTATCTCGATGAGCAAGTGGTTTACGATATTGAAGTTGATGGACACCATAACTTTGTGGCGAATGATATATTTGTTCATAATAGTCATGCCGCCGATTATGCTAAGGTCAGTGTTCAAACTGCGTTTTTGAAAGCGCACTATCCGATTGAGTATATGTGTGCGCTTCTATCGACTTATGTAGATAACAAAGATCGGATGGTGTTGTTTTTAGACGAGTGTAAGCAAAAGAATATACGCTTACTCCCGCCTGATATTAATGCTAGTTCTAAATCGTTTGAAATCGAACCATTTGCAGCAAATGTTGATTCTATCCGCTGCGGATTTGATTTGGTTAAACAAGTTGGTTCTAAAGTTATTGACTTGATTATTGAATCGCGTCAATCAATGCCATTCAAATCAATTCATGATTTGATTGAAAGGTTAGATATAAGCAAGATTAACAGTCGTGCTTTGCAAAACTTAATTAAGGTTGGCGCTTTTGATCGTTATGGAAGTCGCTTTGACTTGTTGCAAATAGCTGATGACTTAAAAAAAATCAGCAAGAAATATTGGGGTGCTAGTAAAGACAAGAAAACTCAAAACAAATTATCGTTGTTTGATATGGGCGAATTTACCCAAACTGGTCTGAATTTTGATATAAATGAAATGATTGCAAAAGCTGACGATTCGCCTTATACTGAATATGATGTTTTTGAATGGGAAAAAGACTTACTCGGATTTTACGTTAGCGCTCGTCCAACGGATAAATATAGAAGCGTTTTTCGATCAATATTGACTGTTCCGATTACTGAAGTAATTAACAATCACGAGAAATACGATGGGAATTCAGTTCAGGTTGCAGGTGAATTAACAAAGATACTCCCAACTGTTACTAAAAATGGTTATTCAATGGCTTTTGCCACATTGGAGGATTGGTATGACACGGCTGGTACGATTAAGATAGTCCTTTTTCCGAAGATTTTTGATAAGTACAAAACAATGCTTCATGAAAAACAGTATGTTTCAATTAAGGGTAAAGTCGATAGTAGCTATCGCGATACAACAATTATTGTGGATAACATCACAGACTTCACCGATAAAACTTTAAGGTCTTAAATTTTCACAAAATCAAAAGGAGTCCATCATGTCCGTTAATATCCCGCTGCACATTCGCGAACAATATGCCGAAATTTACTGGCGCACTTCATCTACGGTCAAAGAACGCATTGATCTCGGTTTTCGTTATTACAAACCGAGGCATCGTATTCTTAAGTGGGCAAGAATGCTTTCCAGCGAAGAGATTCCTCGCTGGATTGAAGTATGGGGTGATCGTTTGCGAGTTGATGCAGGATATTTTTTGATTTATGACCCAACATCGACACCAACTCGCGAGGAAAGAGAAATTGTTTTTTCAAATCAATATGCAAAATTTGAAAAAGATTTCGATCATTGGCCTATTGAACCTAATTTATTTGCTAAAACCTATTCGCTTTATGCTATTGATTATCCAAATTACGATGAGTTAACCGAACGCTTTGTTGATGCAGGCGGGTTTGTTCCTGTCTATAAATCAGCCGGAATTTGGGCAAAGCCAGTAACAATTAAAACAGCGATTAGCGGAATCGAACATGGTGAAAGCGCTATGCAACTTTCATTCACTGAAGTTCCAATGGGGTCTATTCTCGCTTTAGGTTATGATGGCGAACCTTACTTTATGCGAAATGAAAAGTTTGTTGCTAATTATAACCAAGTACCACATATAACAGAGGAGTAATTTCGTGAAATATATATCTGCTCACAATTTGTACTTTGAAACTGTAGTTCCATCATCTGATGGGACAAAGCGCTATACCGTTTGTTATGGTCAAAATGACAGCCCAATTGAACATGGCGTTAATCTCCATAAACGTCCACTTCGAATTTGGAGTTGCACTTGTCCTGATTATGCATATCGTCACAAAGAAAAACAAACTCACTGTAAGCATATTGAACACGTTTTAGCTTTAAGTCCAGAACAGGGTGGGCCGTGTCATTTAGAATGCGATGAAGCGGATATTATATACAAGATTGTTGACGGAGTTCTTTGTGCTTATATTAGCCACAAAGATGTAAACGGATACTTCATTCCGGCTATTAAAGTTAGTTGTGACGAGGGTGAAATCATCAAAATTAATGGAATGGAATTTCAACTTCGTTGGGTACAGTTACCTAATACGAGTTACTCAGTTGTTATCCCAAACCCACCTGTTCTATGCCCTCAATGCGCTCACGATATGGTTGACATTTCGTCTGATTTGTTAAACATCCACAGTTTAGTTTGTATTAATTTAACTTGCTCTCTATATAATGCGCCCGCACACCGTCTTTTTTCACAATGGAAAAACGATAACAATCAAACTTAACCCTTGCTTATATTCATACGGTGTCATAAAATAATAGAATGCGTTTAATTTTTCGAGAAGGATTCAAAATTGTACAGTGAATTAAATATTCCTACGTTAAAAGCATTGAGACTCGAACACGTGGAGCGCGGTGGAGAGCTAACATGGGCGCAAATATGTGAAAAATATAGTTTGCCGATTACGCCCAATGCTTTGAGAAAAAGAGTCGCGCAGTATGAGCAAAAATTCGATGTGTATGATGAAACATCAGATGATAGCCCGCAATTAACTTCAATCAAGCGTCAAATTGAGGCGCTTACAAAATTAATTGAAGAATTATCGTCTAGTTCAACCGACAATAATTCTTTGCTATACGACCCTTATCCACCTGAGTTAGATGATACAAATAAGTGGGTTGAAATCCAAAATGAACTTGAAGAACAACATGATTACGTTTCTTGTATGATTTGGAGCGACATCCATATACCTGATCATAGTGAATGCGCTTTGCAACTTGCGCTGAAATTACTTAAAGAAGCACAACCCCATGTTTTGCTAATGAATGGCGACATGTTTGACTTTGATATTTTGTCAACTTTTGCGAAATCCCGTCGTCGTCGCACACAAGATGTTTTCAAGGAAATTGAAACTATTTGGAATACGCTCATTGATAATGTCAAGAAAATATCACCCGATACGATCATTGTTGCTTATAAAGGCAACCATGATGATCGCGTTGAGCGTTGGAACAATGCGTTTAACAATCCATATGCCGATACGATTGAAGAATCGTTTGTTGAAATTGTTCGATCAAAAGATCGCGTTTTGTGGTTAGGACAATACCAAGAAACGAATATCGGCTCGTTGTTTGTACAACACGGAAAGCGAGTTGGTGAAAATGCTGCAAAGGGGGTGCTAAAGGATAATGGTTATACGACCAGTGTGGTTCAAGGTCACAATCATCGTCCTGGTAAAGTTATTCATCGTGTTAATAACCCTAGAAACATAAAGGATTATAGAGTAGTAACGGCTGTTAGTTCTGGCGCTTTGTGTAATATACCGCCACATTATCAGTTAGATACACGACAAACAGCTTGGTTACATGGTATTGTTTATGCTGTAATTCATATGGATAGCGATAACGTTAATATACAAGACATTGTTTTTCATAAAGGCGAAAATAATAGCTTGTGGACAGTTTTTGGTAGTCGCGTACTTAGTGTTTAAAAACACAATCGATAAATTAAAACAGCCTCAAAATTGAGGCTGTTTGTTTTAGAAAATCAATGTACTAACGATGTATGGATGCTGCCGCACCAGTCAACCGAGAGCATCCTCGTCTGGTAATCTATTTTCGGTTACAACAGGCGGAGTAACTGGCGGGATTGTCGGTTGCCCTAAAGCATCGCGCCATGCATACAAAGTTTCGATAAGCGGATGAATGACTTCTGTACCAAGCACAATAATTAGTATGCTTAACACCCAAACCCCAAGCGGCGGAACAGTTGCCAAAAACGGGATAAGTTCAACCAACGGGCCAATGCCACCCATCAACGCTAACCCGACTAGCGCACCAACGGTTCTAATCGCATAAATTGTAACGATATAGACTTGTTCTCCACTTGTCTCTAAAACCTTATCAAGAAACACAGGCTTGAATTGCTTGATAAGCACAGTCAGCGCACCAGCAATGCTGCTTAGAAACAACAAGAATGAAATCGCGTTTTCGATCATAATTTTTACCTCTCATAACATCTTTTGATATGTTTAACAAACTATATTGTACCACAATTTTATATCACAAGAAATCTTCGCGTGAATTCGTGATTTTCTGGTATTACCCAAAATCCACCATAATTTACATTCCTTCGATCTTCTGATTCCAAGTAATAAGTCCAGCTAGGTTTTTCTAGCGAACCATTCTTTTTCCACTTTAATTCATATGGTTCTAACAAACTGATTGCATCTAGTTTGTGCTTTTGTATATTTTTGTTCATACCTTTTTTGATACAATAAACTAACGTTTTTTGAAATTGCATTATTTTTTGATTAACTTCGATCATGACATCGTATGGAATTAACCATGTTCGTTTCGGTAAATACACATCGTTTCGATAATTAGCTGGATGTATACCCAAAGTCAAGTAGACATAATATGGAATTGAAAAAGGTGGACGCATAGTGTATTCAGCCCATTGACGTTGATTACTGCGCCAATCTTCCAAATTGAAACCGTGCTTTCCGTTTTTGACTTCTATATTAACAGCACGACCATTACGCGCTGCGAATATATCGGCTCGTCCTATATCTTTACCATTAACGCCAGAAAATTTTGATGTTACATCAGTTCGTGTAATAAATCCGTGATAATGTAACATTTTGATACATAAGTGAGCGTTTAAATCTGCCAATGGATTAACCTTAATATTTTTTCAAAATTATATCAATGTAATTGATATAACACAATGGCTATTTTTCGATTTTTAGATCAATTTCATAACTAAACTTAGCAATAGCAACGCTAATTTCTTCTAAAACTTTTGCGAATGCACGTTGCTTCTCGTCAGTAACCTTGTACTTAAAACTGATTTTTATAGTATCGTAGTCCTCGATTGGTGCGGGTGGTTCGGGTTTAACATAATCAATGAAACTAAAAACATCGCTTCTAACCCAACCCAAATTACTGAAATCACCCGATTCGAAATCGAGTTCTTCTCTTGTGTTAATTCGCACTGGATACCATTTAAATCCATTTACGACTTTTGCGCCTTCAATCAAAATTAAACCAACGGTGTTTTTTCTGATATTACCAACAACACTGGCATTAACATTGGGCGATAAGCGTATATTTGTTTTGGATGATGTCGAATTGAGATAAACGTTATTCCATTTAGGGTTATTTAAACCTAAATCAACAGGGGTGTTATTCACAGGTGGTTCTCCTATAGGTGGTAATATTTTACTGTTATATTGCACGATTAATTCTAATAAGTGATCGTCTGAACCATAATTGAATCCAAACTTGTCCCAATCGTCACCAAATGACCACATGAACGGCATAAATCCGATATAATGTGCAGGATAAATCTTGTCGGCCCATTCAAATTGCTTAAAAATAGACTGGCTGGTTGACCATTGTGGAAACAATTTTTTCCACATATTTGCGTATGTATAAGCGCCACGCATTTCCACATAAGGGTTTGGGACACCGTATTTATTTTGCAATTGTTCATATATATGATTTTGACCAAATGTCAAGTCGGGCATTCTATCCCAACCGAATTCAGTTAACCATATATTGTGTTGTTTTGCACCAATTTTTGCAGCACGAGTTGAAAACCATGTGCTTCGTAGTAAATGGTAATAATTTTTAACGTAGTTCTTACTGTAGTCTTCGATTTTATTGGGCCAATTCTCTGGCTTTAATTTTGCCTCATCTAATAATTCGTTTCGTTCCCAAACCCCTAAACCAAAAGGCAGTAAAAATCCTGTATACTCATGAATACCAAAAGCAGCATTATTCGAGTATTCACCTAACGTATGTAAAACTGGGTCAAAATAACCCGACTCCACATCATTTATTTCGTAGCTTCCTACACTCAGATTTCCAACGATGGCCTTGTGTCCTGCATCCGCCATAATTTTTATTATGTCGCTCATCCACAAAGACATTTTTTTCCATTCGTTGCCTCTTGCATAAGGTTCGTTCATCACATATTTCCATATATGTTGATGAGGACGACTTGAAAGATTTGAAGCCATTAATTTTTGCGCTATTTCGTTGGCTGATTTTGTTGCCCAATATGCAGCATCGTCTTCTTGCCAATCGCGATAAACGACCTGTGTCTTTCCCTCAGTGATGTTATGGATTTTTAACGCTAAATCCATGTTGTTCATAACTAACATGGTTGTTGGTTCGGCACGTTTTACGAAATCGAGTAAACGTTTTTCATCGTTAACTCGCTGTCCATTTACATTAAAACCAATTCTTTGTGTCATTCTGCCCCCTTATTTTGATTTTCAACAAATTGCATCAGTTCTTCAGTATCGCGAACCCCAAGATTTTTGATTTCTTCTTTTGTTATCAAGTTATTCTTCTCAAGTCTAACGATGTACTCACGTAATTTTAACTCTAACTCATCGTTAACCTTTTCAAGTTTGTCAATATAATTTTCTGCTTTTTCATTTTTAACGCGCTCATCAGTATATTTTTGACGATAGTCTTTGATTATATCTTCTTGTAATTTGTTTGTAACTTTGAGTTCGGCATTTTCAGCTAACTTGACTTCATACTCACGTTGTAATTTTTCTAATGCGCCCTGTCTTTGATCGGCTAAATCCTTGATTGTGCCATAATATTCTTTAGCGGTATCTTGCAAAAACGTTTTCATATTTTCATCGGTTGTTTTTGTAGGTTGTGTGGGGTGAGTCTTTATTTCTTCTGAATCACCGTCGTTTTCTAATTTTTTGTTAATTTTTTTAATGAGTGAAGGTAAAATTAATTTTGCCACAGTAAATAACACCCCTAACATTAGGCTTAAAAAAGCGCCAAGACTCAATGGTTCAATATTGATTATGTTTGCGTCCATAATCACAACTCTTTTGTTACATCAATTTTAATATTTGCTGCTTGTATAGTATCAATAGCTATTCTTTTTAACATACTTTGTAGTATAACAATTTGAACAAACACTTCCCGCGCTATATAAGAAGCGTTAATATTTTGGAACGAGAATAACAGACTGCCAATTATTTCAAGTTGAAACGGAAAGATACATATTAGTAAAGCCCAGAATGATATGCTGCGACCTTTTGCTAAAACATAAACCGAACTAAGTAAATACCAAGTTGATAGAATGTAATAATTAAGTCCTGTTGTTTGAATCAATATATTAAGAGTTGAACCATTTCTTAATGGCTCAAATGCTACCAAAAATGCATATATCAAGAGGGCTGTTCCCAATGCTCGTTCGAATGATAGAAAATTAATAACCCGAATGAACAAGCTGAGTATTGCTACTCCGAAACCTTTTAATTCGCTATTGTCGTTTGTAACCATTATTTTTACCTTTTTGACCTAAAAAACGGTGTTTTCTTTTTTGTTTCTTTTTTACTTTTCTTTGAATAATAACGCTGTTTATTACGATAACGCTTATTACTCCATTCTAAACGATTTTCGTTATATTCGTCTTTTTTCTTTTTGTAAGCATCTGATTTTAACCATGCTATATATTCTGTTGGATTTGTATAATATCCCGGTTTCCAACCTTTTCGATCTGCGTTATACCATGCGGGATTCATGCGATGAGATAATATTTTGTTAGTTAGCTTGTGTCCCTGCCGCCTTATTTCTGCTATCCATGCGTCTTCAAGTCGATTTGCATCTGCTATATCATCACATTCCCATTCGTCTAGAATTTTTATTTTAACTTCTGCACCATTTTTTTTGATTGCGTTGATCTTGTTTAGTTTTGCTTTGTTGCTAACATCGGGTTTCTCTTGAAAAACCAAACCCAATAATTCTAATGCAGAAAAACTTCGACTGTTTTCGTATTGTTCTGCTTCACTTAGATGTTGTAAAATGCGACTGTTAGGACGTTTAGTTCTGCCAATATAAAAAGGCTTATCATTTTCATCCAATAAGGCATAGACAAAAAAGTGTCCGTAACTATTTTCGTTTTTCGTTTGCGATGAATTCATCAACGTATGCTGCAATGTCACTACTAACCTTTTCAATATTTTGTGTAGCATCTATTTTCCTAACATTTGGAAGTGTTTCTAACCAGTCTTCATAACCATCTTGTACTTTCTTATAAAAACTGACTCCACTATTTTCAATTCTATCATGCTTCCCGCTGAATCTGTTTTCAATTAAGTATTCAAGCGGAGCATGTAAGTAAAAAATAATATTTGGAGTAATGTTCTGTGTAGCAAACATACACATATTATAAACACGGTACGCACCGATGCCACGTCCATAACCTTGATAGGCAATGGTTGATTCGTTAAATCGATCACAAATGACAATCTTACCTTGCATAAGTGATGGTTTTATAACTTTTGATACAAGTTCTGAGCGTGATGCCAAGAATAAAAATAGTTCGGTTTCTGTTTCAAGGTCTTTATCCTTTTGTAACAAAATTTCCCTGACCGTGTTTCCTATCTCTGTTGTTCCGGGTTCTTTTATAGTTAATACATCATGTCGCTGGTTTAAGTGATTATGTAAAAGCTCGACTTGTGTTGTTTTTCCAACCCCGTCAAGTCCTTCAAATGTGATAAACATTATTCGCTTCCTTCGGTGTCTCTTTTTTCTGCTAATTTAAGTATTGGGAGAATTTTCATTTCCTGTGTTGTTATACGTCTTGGTTTGTTCAGTCTTTCATTATCTCCTGGTATTACTGATGGAAGCCATCGATTAAGCGACGTTCTAGCTTTTCTTCTTAACATATCCAACACATTTTCGCGCAATGGTGTGCCGCCAAATGAAACTTTGTCTTCGTGAACATTCTGCATAGTCTAAAGACCAGCAGCTTCTACAGCACGTTTGTGCTTACCTTTGCCTTGCGGCATTGGCAGAGGCGCTGCGTTATGCTGTACGGACGTGTCCCATCCGCTTTGTTTCAAAATGTTAATCGCGGCGTTGTGATCACGATCTAAACTTAAACCGCAATCGCATTGAACCCATCGATCTGCTAACGTTAATTCCTCAAACATTGCACCACAATTCGAGCAACACTTTGATGTGTAAGCGGGGTTTACAAACACTGTTTGACGCCCAGCTTCTTCCGCTTTGTTCGTCAATAATTGTCTGAAGACGCCCCATCCAGCATCTAAAATGCTTTTGCTCAATTTGTGATTTTGTACCATGTTTTTAATTCGCAAATCTTCGCAAACTATCAAATCGTAATTCTGTACCAGCTTATAAGTGAGCTTATGTGCAAAATCTGTTCGCTGATTTTTGCTATGCTCGTGTTGTCGCTGCAACTGTAACAATGCCTTGCGACGATTCTTGCTGCCTTTCTTCTTTCGTGCTAAAGCCCGTTGCAAAATTCGCAGCTTCTTCTGACTTTTACGATAAAACTTTGGATGTTCCACTTTATCGCCATCGGATGTCGTCACCAACGCTGCAAGTCCGACATCAATACCAATAACTTGTCCAGTCTTGGGTAAGGGAGACTTATCCTCTACTTCGCAAGCAAAACAAGCATACCATCGACCCGCCTTGAAAACAATACGGACTGCTTTGATTTTGCCTTCAATCGGTCTATGCCAGCGAACGGTAACGCGCCCTATGCTAAATAGCTTTAAGCGCTTACCATCTAACTTTGCCCCAACTCCAAACTGCTTAAAATTAAAGCTGTTAAAGCGATTGTATCCCTTAAAACGGGGATACCCCGGCTTCTGACCTGCTTTAACCCGCCGAAAAAAGGCTTGAAATGCTTTGTCTAAATCGTCGGCTACCGTCTGTAAAGTTTGCGAAAAAACAGCTTTAGCCTGTGGGAATGTTTGACGATAACGGATTGCCATCTTTTCTTGTTCAGATTTGCTAACACTTCGTTTCTCGAATTCGTAAGCTAACTTTCGATCTTCCAGACACATGTTATAAAAGTGACGACAAACTGAAAGCGTATTAAACATACTCTTTTCTTGTGTCGGTGTTGGATAGAGTCGATACTTAAAAACTTTGATTCCCAAAACGATAAAACCTTTTATTCTGTATGCTTGCATTGTAGCACAAAAAAAGGTGTCCCTTTGTAAATTTCTTACATTTTTTTTATATTTTTCTTGCGTTATTCATATAGTTCAATTGTATCATATAAATGAAATTTGAACAGAGTTAGATTTTGAAAGGAAAATATTATGCATTTAACTACTCTTTACCGTGACATTGATCGTGTTTTAGATAAGATGTATCAACCTGCTTACAAATATAATGCGCCTTTGTTAGTAAGAACCGATGTTAGAGAAATTGATTCTTCGTATGTATTTGAAATTGATCTTCCGGGTTATGAATTGAATCAAATTTCTGGCGAAATTGTTGATGGGGTGTTAGTTGTATCAGCAAAACGCGAAGAATCTAATGAAGGTACATATCTTCGCCATGAACGCTATAACGAGTGCTATGTCAACTATGCTTTGCCGAAAAATACTGACCATTCAACAATGAGAGCCAATTACAAAAATGGCGTTTTAGTTGTTACGGTCAACAAATCAGCCGATAATTCTCGTAAGTTATTAATCGAAGGATAACAAATTTTCACCTCAAAAAGCCTCTAACCAGAGGCTTTTTTCTTGACTTTTAACGGATACTTGCTATAATGGCTTGTGTATATTGATGCGTAAAAATCACAAGGATTCATATAATGGACGATAGTTTGAAAAACCTGATTGCTCAATCGACCAAGAAAATCGAAGCCGAACGGTTGCTGAAACAGGATAACAAGAGAATTAAAGCGGCAATGGAAGAGGCTAATGCAATTCGTGCTGAAATGTGGCGTAAAGAAAACGAGCGCGAATACTTGAGCGATTTGCTTAAGCGAATTGTTGTCAAACATTCGATGGATTATGAATTGCTTGTTGGAACAGGAATGGAAAATCCACCTGAAGATGATGGTTATCTGGCTGTTGTCGGGATGGCAATTGATCACGTCATTGAGTATAACGCCAAATGGTATAATGGTGCTAGTATCTATTGTATCAAGAACATCGCTCTCTTTGGTTTTAAGAACGATGGCATCTCCACTAAACAGCGCGTTTTGGATATGATCGATTTGTCTTTACTAGCAGTTGCACCCTTGATGCTTCCTTTGTTTTCGGTAATGAGTTTCAAATTTGGTGATGAATATCGTAACACATTTGAAACAGTAACGGAAATACAAACTGAGATTTCAAAACGCCTGTGTTCAATCTATAACATTAAATTGTGAAACAAGGATTAAATCATGCCATTGTTTGATACAGTTAAAACAGCTATTGGCGGAAACAGCATTAGTTTTTATGAGATTCTGGTTTCGGTTTTAGATTCTGATGTGTTTCCGCAATACATGGACGAGAATAATAAGCCGCATTCTATTCGTTCCACAACTATGTTATCTGAGCAACAAGTTGTTGATGTTTTGCTGTTAATGACCGATGAAGTTTATAATCGTCGTTATAAGCCTATTGCTGGAAAGTCACGTTATTTAACACTTGACAATGCAATGGCAAAAATTGAAACTGTTATTGGTGAAAGTAATTTCATTAACTCGTGGTTTCCTATTCCTGATGAGGGATGCATTGAGATTGAAGCGTTGTATAATAACGAGCATGTAGCTATTCGTATTTATCGACGCTTTGTCACTGATGACATTGTTTAAAAATAATCATTCGATAGTGAAAAAGTCGTTCAAAAGGTCAGCTTGTCTGGCCTTTTTTCTTCTTCTCATTGAAATTATTGCCAAAATGATTGCCAAACTGTTAAGAATACCAATTGCAATCATGTAATTTTCATTCATAATTTTTGCTCCTTTTCAAATTCTTCAAACGCCTTAGTATCAGGGAACATCCTTTTAACAGTTTCTCTTTTATCTTGCAACCCGCTGATTAACGGATGCGTAGGATACAATTCGGATAAAACCTTAAAACAAGTTACAGCTAATTCTTCGACAGTAGCGCCATATATATCATAATAATATCTTCTGATTTCACCCATATCAACATTATATGTTTTTAATACTTCTTCGCCGCGTTTTTGATTGTCGTTGTCTTCCGGGTTATTGTAACCTATATTAATGTTTCCATCAACATCAGCAAAAACAATGTTATATTTTACGTTTTTAGCTTTTAATGCGTTTTCAACGGCGCGTATTTTTATGTTAATTATTTTGTCATTTTGTATCATATTAAAATTTCACCAGTTAATCCACCATAAACTACGTTTGTTCCGCTTAAGAAATACATAAAAACAGTATATCCACTGGTCACATTGCTAACGAGACATTCCATTGCTTGTAAGTAACTAACGGCAGATGTAGCATAAAAATTGTAATTTGTTAAGGTGCTTAACGATGTTGTACTTGGTATGTTAAAATATTGCGTAAATCTTGAGTAATTTTTTGAAAAATCGGGCGTCCCTGATACGCGCCCTAATCCTAATGTTGTTAAATAAGCACCCGTTCCTGCTCCGCCTGGACTCGGTGCTACCGTAAAGTCAACATTTATTTTAACATCATCCCGACCAGCAACATACCACAATCTAAGTCCATAATGTAAACCTGCTGGTCGCCATGCAAAAGCCGTTGTTCCTGTACTCCAACTTGCGAAAGCGGTATCGTAGAAATTTACAATTCTAGATAGTTTGTTATAGTAGTTATATACACCAAAAAAATTAGTTGCATCACGTACATTCAAATCTGAGTCAAATAGAACTGTTCCAACGTATTTTCTTGTCTGATCGCCAAACTTATGCAATACTCCATTTGTATTAGTTAATAAACTTCCGGCTCTTGTTTTAGTTGTACTAACGAGATAAGCTATACCACCTGTTCCAACTCCACCCGGTGCGGCTGTGCTTACTGGTGTCAATTCGCCTAATGTTGCTGTTGTTCCAGTTACCGAGATGACGCGATACAATCTATTGTTAGCTGCAAGAGTATTACCTGTTACTGATATGAGATCGGTTGCAACAAAAGTATGAGTTGTCGTAAAAGTTATTACTCTTGGGCTGGCGTTGCTTATACTTGTTATTGTCTGCGAAACAAATGTTGAACCCCAATCCTGCTTTTCTAATTGAACATTGTTCCCGTCCCAATAAGCAAATATATCGGCTGCTGAATAAGGTATTGGCGCTGGACTTCCTGTATTAAGCGATACAGATGAAAAATATCTCGGTATATATGCTGTTTCTGTAGAATCATAAAGTGATATGATTCCTGCCCCGTTTAATGGAAGTAAATATAAAGTCGAAGAAGCTAATGGCGCGTTATATGTATCTGGATTTGGATTTGTTGCCGATAGTGATAACCTAAAATAATTTCGATCAGACTCATCAATAACAATTTTGATTTCTGGTGTTCCGGCAATGTAACGTTTCTTTATCCCTTCGCCGTTTGTTTGAATTAACGTATTAGATGGGGATGCAATATCAGCAGCGCTAACGGCTGCAACCGTAATATTAGCGCCACTGGATGATTGCTTTAGGAATTGACCAGTTCCACCTGTAGCGCTTAAATTAGCGCCTGTTCCGCCACGATTAACTGGTATTACGGATACAGTATCATTGTAAGTTGTTTTTAGGATACCGTTGGCATCATAAATTTCTACCACGTAAGGCTTCATTTTTTATCGCTCGAAATTTCCTACTAAACCACCAGCCCAAAAATAGGTATTTGGGATTTCGTTTCCATTGTAAAACGTATAAACTGTTACATTTGTACCTGGGCCATTATATACAGATTCGATAGGATTGATATAGTAATTTCCTGCACCAACAAACTCGTCAAATCCAGCTTGACTATAATGCTGACTTGAAGCATTGGCATAAAAATTAGTATTGATTCTTTTGCCAACAGTTGTTGATGTGTCACTAAAAGTCCATGTTTCTGTACTTAATGTAATAGCAGTTGAAAGTGATGATGCAGTAGGGTTAATAGCCGCTGGTTGATACATAGCTTCATAACTAGCCTGAATTCTTTCTGGCAATCCAATTACAAAATAAACACGATGGGCATAATCGTTTTTTGCTGGTCGCCAAGTTTGATTGCTTGGTATTGTCCACGAACCAGTTGCGATGGTTGTGTATTTATATGCAACGGGGAGATTTTTTCTATTATAAGCATTATAGATAAAAGCTCTTGCCAGTGTGTTTTGAACAAGCGCTTCCTCGTTAGTCATAAAAGTGCCAATGTATTTTCTGGTCTTATCGTTATTTTTACACCAAACCCCATCATAACGAGTCAATGCAGTTGCACGAGTCAATATGCTATCAACATAAGTGATAGTTCCGCCTGTGCAAGCTAATTCGGAATAAACACTTGTATTAAGATTTCTAAGTTGTGTGTTTGTTTGTAAATTGAACATACGGTTGTTAACCGAAGATTGCGATGTGTTTCGAATAACAACGTTTTTTCCATTTGCAGCACTTGTTAACGAAGAACCGCTATAGGTAATAACGCCTGCTGCTGTGATACTGGTTAAAAATGCAGCAGGCGGTGGATTCCATCCCAATAATTCGAATACTACACTGCTACCACTTCTGTATGCAAATATATCAATCGGCAAAAATGCTGAATTGACACCAACTAAACCAATATCGGTTTGACTAAAAGTAGTCGGTATCCAAGCGCCATAAGTTTCATCCCAAAGTCCAATAATATTTGATGTGTAAGGTGAATAACGAATAGTAGAATATGATGGACTACTGCTGCGATCAGCCAAATTGGTTGATGGGAGTTCTTCTCTTGTACTAGATACAGGTAAACCAAGTCGCCCACCGTTGATATGAGGTGTGTTGAAAGCAAGTGTTAATAAATTACCGGCATCGTTGTAATTTTTGACAGCTAAACTTCCCAAAGTTGTAAAGAGGTCGTTTACACGATCATCAATTGCTTCGCTTAAGTTTTGTACATTAGCAGCATCAATTGTTAATCCGGTTGTTGAAAAAGCTGTCTTTTTGACGCCCGAACTATCGTATACTTCAATTTCAAAATCGCTCAAGTCAACACCCCTTTAGTTAAAGTCCACGCGATTGATGTAGCAGCACTTGCTTCAGCGTACATAACATCACTAGGCCCAAATTGGATTCTGATAATAACAGATTCTCCTGTTGCTAAGGATATATTTAGTATCCTTCCTTGATTCGAAACCGCATTGACCCATACTTGTAATGTTCGAGTTGATACAGAATAATTATTGAATTGCACATTAATCATTTCTTGTGCTGAACCAACTGCCGCTGTTACAATTGTATCCTGTGTTCCGCTTCCCGTAAGCGTTCCTTGTAAAATGTCTGATGTTAATACTGGCATTGTTAACCGAGCCTTTTTAGATACTAAATGCTGACAATTCGCCAGCATGGTTTACCAATGCACGTTGGATAGACTCCAACGAGGGCAGTTCTGCCAAAGCCCGCAGAAAAATTCCACGAGCGCCATTCACGTCTCGGTGCATGGTGATGCCATCCGAACCGCGAATCGTTTCACTAGACCCGATATTGACCATTTCCCCCGACCAGCTACAGGTTTTGCTGGTGTAGGCTTCATTCACTTCGATCACTGTTTTTCCGCATTGCATCGCCGCGACTTTGAGGCGTTTCTTGAATTTGAAATGCGCCCAAGTGAGCATCGAGCGCACCGCCTTTGATTGCAACTTGCGCTGGGCGCGTTTCGCCATCTGCGACGTTTCAAAGGTGGGAATGAGAATGATGTCGAAATTGTCCACCATGAAGCGGATTGTTTTAGTGTGGAGTTCGTCGCGCAGGTCTTTAACTTTCCAGCGCAAACGATTAGCTGCTTTCCGCATCCGATAGCGTTGTTTCCTGCTTTTTGAAGTGCTGGTACGGGAAATAAGATCGTCCAGGTGACGACACAACCGTACCAGTCGCCCAAAATCGTGCTGCCCGATCATGCCTGCCATGTCGGGCGAAAAGAATGTCTGGAACGTGCGAACTCCGGGGTCTAGTGCCACGATGCGAGCTTGGTTTTCGCCCGGTAGTATCGTGGTCTTATGCGGAACACACAGAAACCAGCGCCCTTGCTGCCAACTGAGTTCACAATCCTGAAAATCTTCTGGTAAGTTTTCGGTGTAATCGATTGCGCCCGCAATCGTTGGGTAGATACCACTTGGTTTTACCGCTGATTTTGGTATGTAACAGGTTTGTTTAGGGGATTTGCGACTTTTGAAGTGTAGTTCAGAAAGTTCTCCTGTGCGGCGATACTTTTGCTTGGCAGCGGTGAAAGCATCGCAGGCTTCCTTAACAGCCATTTTCTTGATCTGAAACGGGATTTCACGCGCCCAATCGGGCAGTATTGGAAAGATCACATCTTTGGCAATATCCGTCCAGACGGGTCGCTTGCCTTCCAGTGCCTTCAGGTAGTCCAGTGTTTGGTTGTAGACAAAACGTGAAGCACCCAACCACTTACGAAAGATCGTCCGTTGTTTCACTGACGGATAAAGCCTGATCTTGCGCGATTTCGTCGCGATATTTACGGATACTTTGCATTCGGGCTGCAAAGACACTAAGGATGGCGAGAAGGTCTTTGAGAAGTTCGTCGGCGTGGTTGGTGTGATGAGACTTACTGAGAACCACGACTTGTCCACTGTTGCGTTCGATAAGCCACTCGATAAACTCAAAGCTGAACCTTGCGAGTCCATCGCGGTGGGCAACCACAATTGTGAACTTGTCTCCTTGTAAGATGCGTTCCAGTAGGGTTTTAAGCCTACGCCTTTTGAAGTTGATGTTACTGGCAATGTCAGTGATAACTTCTGCATACGGTTCTTTCGTCTTTAGATAAGCGATCTGTTGTTGTGAACATTCTGCATAGTCTAAAAGACCAGCAGCTTCTACAGCATGTTTGTGCTTACCTTTGCCTTGCGGCATTGGCAGAGGCGCTGCGTTATGCTGTACGGACGTGTCTCATTGAATTATACCACAAAAAGATAAAAATTCATCCACCATTTTAGTAGTTTAGCTTTATTAAACTATTTATAAGCCTAAAGAATAGCTATTCTTTTAACCTTTAATTCCATAAACTTAAATATATAGCTGTATCGTCTTGAACCCATGTTCCATCGCCACGCAAATATTTTTTGTTATCAGTTGCGGCAGGTGCAGGTACTAAACCCGCTTGCCCGGCTGTAACCCCATCTGCACCAATCATAACTGGCACTTCGACTTCGGCTGCAATTTTGATTTCACCAAATTGATTATACCACGTCCAACCTTTGCCGTTCAAAATTTCTCCTTATTGATGTTCATGCCAATTCAAAGAAGCATATAAACTTTGCGAACTAGCAATTGACTGCCCAAATACGACTAATTGGTCTGAAACCCCTGCAATTGTTGTTCCAAGAAGTAATGTTGTTTGTAATTGTGAGGCAACATCTGATCTTGAAATAGCATATTGCGAATATAATATAGTACCGCCTGTTAATGTATTTGTATTATTTCTGCTTACATCGTATTCTATGGCGCTGTTAGAAATGGATAACCAACTGGCATTATCTAATCCTGCTATAGTGGGGTTCATGATTAAGCCAAAACGGAACAAATTGTTTGAACCGCCTTCTAGAATTGAAATTGCCATAGGTTGAACAGTTGCAAACGAATAATTTGATTTCAAACGAATTGAAAGTAACGGATGTAAACTGGTATTATTTCCTGTTACATAAGCTGTGCTGCTTCTATCTACACTAAAGTTCGGGCCATTTTGTTCCATCCCGCCCTCGCTGATAACACTGGAACAAATGTGAACCAAACTAGCTGCTCCCCCTGCTCCACTATTTGATATTTCGTAGCGCAAAGGAAGATTAGGGCTACTCATATATACAGTGGTTATACCAAGTACATTTGCATGATACGATTCATGGCAAATAACAATTTGTCCGTTTATTACAAATCCATAACGAACACGACCAACACCTAACCATTCGAAATCAACAAAAAATATTTGTGGCAACGATGTATTAATTGTAAATTTTGATCTTCCAGTTCCATCTAATTTGTCGATGTTCCAATTGCTTTGTGTCGTAACTGTATCAACCGGAGTTCCAGTCACATTAGTTCTTCTAACAACACTTAATGTTGTCCCTGATAATTGAAAAAACAAACCATTGTTTCCATCGAAATAACCAATTCTTCGTGTTATTCCAGTTGCACCAGCGCCCAAGACACCAGTCATGAAAATCAAATGGCTTTTCGATGGCTGATAGTTAAACCGCCTTTTTGTTTGTCTGATAACTGTTGATACAGTAGCATTTGCAACACTCAATGTTGTACTCGCTTGGTTAGCGTTATGTGTTGAAGCTGCACCTGCACCCGTTATACTTTCATCCCAAAATAACGATTGTTTGTCAACAATTTGCTTACTATCGAATATTGTATAGGGGTTAGAAAAACGCGCTCTACCAAATGCATCAATGGTAGCATTATCAATATATTGAACTTCTAAAGCCGGAATATATGTCATTTAAATTATTCTCCAACCTGTGCCGTTACTTACCAAATCAACTGTTGCAAAATTTTGCTCCAATATCATTCCCACATTATCTCCGTTTAATGTCTCTCCGCCAATTGTATTAATGGTCGTTGGATAAGTTGTTGCAAATTCATGTGTAATAATTCTGAAAACTCTTCCTGTTAAGCCACTTGCTGATGGTAATGTAATCGTTATACTCGATGTTGTATTTGTAACTTCTATTATATTATCTGTAGTTAAAATTGTTGTATTAATAGCAGTTTGACGATAATTTTGTTTAGTTATCGCGCCGCTGCGTGTTGCAACTTTAAGTTGCCCCTTCGAATTATACCAACTCCAACTCATGATTTTTTCGCTTTATGTTATTTCAACATAACTAACCGTAACTGTACATGCACTTGCAGTATTGGCTTCGGCGCGTAATGTATCATTAGGCTCTAATACAATTTCCCCATTAAAAGCACCGTAATCACCTGCTTCCATTGTGGTAGGTGGCAAAACCATGTTATTATTTGCTACTCCGTTAACCCACATACGAACCGTTATTGTTGAAACAGAATAGTTTACTATTTGTATTCCTTTAATGATAATTTCAACACTAGCGCCTGCTGTTATGAGCGTATCTTGCGTCCCACTTCCAGTTAATGTTAGCTGTGCATTTTTTAATGTACTTGCCATAAATTAAAATCCTAACCAAAAAAGTCGTTCATCTACCTCATTAACAGTATCAAAAGCCAATTGACCAGAGCCGTTGGTTTTTATAAATTGACGATTTGTTCCGTCAATTGCAGGCAACTCAAAATTAACATCACTTCCGATTGTTGTTGGCGCAGTTAAACTAACGCGATATTGTGGCGCACTGTTTCGATGAAAATGAACTCGATTGGTTGCAACTGTTCCATATTGTGTAATATTCGAGGCGAGTCTAATTCGAACATCACCATCGGCTGTACTTTCGACAACCGATGCGTTTGTTTTCCCGATACGAAACACATTCGAGAAAGTTGCCACCAACCGTGATAAGACTTGATTTGCCATAAATTTTTATTATGCCGGGTTAACATATTCTACATAAACAATACCAGAAAAAGTCTGACTATCTGGAACAATTGTTAATACAATTGCATCTGGACTGCCACCCAATTCAATTGGTTCTTCAACTTGATAAGTGGCAACTGTTTTAACATCACTTTCAGCAGTTGTCATATACAAAGCTGGACTTGCGGCTGTTCCAACTGATACAGTGGGGTTTCCGGCTGCGGCTGCTACCTGTAAATCTATGATGATTCTAAGAAGCCTTGCGTTTGCAGGTGGAGTAAATATGGTTAGTGGTGATGTTGTCGCTTCAGTAAAACTTTCTTGTTGAATCAAATTAGCGTTTCCGCTAACGTTAATAAAACCAAGTGTACCATCGCCACCCACATCAGCCAAAACCTGATTACTGCTACCAACTGCTGAAGGCCAAGTAAATGTCACATTTGCGCCCAACCCGTTAGGTGATGTTAATACAACGGCATTAGTTGCATTGTTCCCTTGCAGACGAATTTTATTAACAGCAGTATCAGCATAGGCTGTATCCCCACCATTACGCAACTGAACTGTCCCTGCGCTATCTTTAATTCGAATTGTTCCGATTCGAAAAAAATCTTGCATTGTTCTGACGAGTCTTGATAATGTTTGATTTGCCATAAATTTTTCCTTAAATTCTCTTGCTTAATATAATGACACGACCATTGCCAGCAGTTGAACCCACTGCGCTGATATAAAGCCTTATGATCGTTGAAGCTAAATATTCAATGGCAGGTTCAGTTTCATAATTCCCTATACTGTAAGGGTCGTTTTCGCTAGTGGTCATTAATCGTTGTATGTTACCTGTTTCACCTATACTGATTGTAACTGTTCCATCAAACAAGGTGTCTATATATAATTTTACACTAATAATTGTCTCGTTGTTCCCCGTTGTATATAATGCAAGCGGAGAAACAGCGTTATAAGCAAATGGGACAATTGTCTGAATAGTTTCAGACTCAATTGTAACCAGTTCGTTTGCAACACTGTTGTTTAAGTCAATATTAATTCCTGCACCCTCTTCCAATTTAGGAAAAAGGTAATCAGCAATAGCATCAGTGCCAGACGCTTTGACTTTTTCATCATCTCCGCCCCCGCCGCCACCACCAATAGTAACGGTTACAGTAAATTCAATCGGGTCATTAGGCATGATTAAACTGGGGTTCTCCCAAATGTTGCTAATGTAATCGCTAAAAGTGCATTGTTTGCTGAAGCAATCATTTTGAGATTACGAATATTGCGAATGCTTCGTACAATACGTTCTCCGTTTGCTGTTATTTTGTGTCCATCGCCCACAGCCGGAGTTCGCCCACTATACCAGAACCAAACATCTTGATTATACACACTGATATGGACGCTATCGGCTACTGCTATTTGTTCTTCGGTAAACCCCATATCGATTAATGATTTTGCTACACCTGCGCCCAAAGTAATCATATTACTGGCATAACCAGCCGCGCCAATCATTGTCATGATTTTATCCCACTTTCATTACAAATGCACGACTATCAACATCGCAATTTTCTCCAGAATTATTATTAAATTGCAAGTAAAAATAACCCTCGCGTGGTAAGAAATCGCCTATTGACATATCAAATGCCAATTCACTTAAACCATTGGCACTTAATGTCGTCCTTGTAATTTCACCGCTATCATAACTATTATACAGAATAGCTGTAAAATAACCCGTTGTGATCGGGTTGGCAAAAGTTACTTTGACTGCAACTGTCACAAAATAATAACCTTCTTCGCGGCCCCAAATGCCACCTGCTACAGCATCGGCAAATCGCCCAAAATCGGCTCTTGGGAAAGCAGCAACACTCCAATCGACTGAAGTAGTGTTTCCACTTCCTGATACGACACCTGTTTTTGCTCCGCCTGTTAAAACCGCACAATAACGATTGTCTAGCTGCGGCATGTATCCTTGCCCAGCAGCTTCACCACCCAAACCAAAAAATATAAATTCTTTCATGGTATTTCCTCGGCCCCATCTAACCAATAAACAATCCCGCTTGTTCCTGTTAAATTAAATTGATCGGTTGACGACAAAATGATCGGAAAATCAACCACAAAGTATTCATTTTCGCGCATCATAATGCTCATAATACTGGTAGTGTTAATACTCAAATCTAATTGATTTGGACTAGCTGTATTTCCATTGGTACTAAACAGAATGAGGTTGTACAAGTAAAAAGCACGTCCAGAAGGAACGGTGTAAGTATAACTTGCTGTCAAGTCTCCATCTGAAATGTGTTTTGGAACAATTCCACTTCCCGGAACACCGCTTTCCCCACCGCTAATATAATAATACACCTGACTTGCATTAGTTGCATCGCCTTCAATTAAGTCAGCATCTTCTAATACAATGGCGTGTTCTAACTGATATACCCAGGTTGAATTGGGTTTAAGTGTTTGAACAGCTATTTTTTTTGACGTTCCACTGTCATTTTTTAGATACAATGTGGTTGTGTTGTAATTGACAGAAGAACTATTATAAAATATGATCGATTTAACTCTTGTTAACTTTGTTGCTGGAACAGTGTAAATTGTTCCTTTTGTCGCTGCGAGTGTTCCGCTTGCTAATCGCTTAGCTGTTATTGCTGCCATTTTTATTTCACCAACTTGTCCATACTAATTCGCGAATGTCATCTACTCCTGATGCGCCAGCGCTTGATTCGATTGTTATCGTTTTGTCACTTGTTCCATTGACTGTAAGTGTTATATTTGCACCAGCAACTAATTTGTTCGCGAGATAATTATAAGTAGAATCTGTTCCGTTTGTTAAAACTTTACCGCCATTATTTTCAATTGTTTTGGTACGACTAGCAAGTTGATCAAGACCACCGTCTACGTTGCCAGGGTCAGCGCTACTGTTCCAGTTTGCCAACACTGCTGGTGTATAAGTAATCCCGCTGGCATCACTTGAACCGCTTGTTTCTATAGTCTTAACCCTTGCAGCCAATTGATCGAGCGCGTTATCAGTATCGCCGGGGTCAGCACTGCTATTCCAATTGGTTACAACTGCTGGTGTGTATATTACATCGGCACTGTTAACACTTGCTGATATTTGCAAATCTTCATCGCCGCTTGGGTTTAGGACGGTTAAAGAAATTCCTGTTCCTGCAACTAATTTCCCATTTAGAAAACCCGGAGTGGTATCATTTGTTGTAACCTTGACACTGTTTGTTCCACCCGTTTCTAGTGTTTTAGTGCGACTAGCAAGTTGATCGATTGCATCATCGGTATTTCCAGGGTCAACACTGCTGTTCCAGTTACTTAAAGTTGAGGGAACGTATAAAACTTCACTGGCGTCAATTTGATTAAATTGTTCGGCTAAATAGTCAAGTGCATCATCGGTGTTTCCTGGGTCAATGCCGCCCCAATCCGTCAAATCATTAGGGGTATAGGTAATTCCCGATGCATCTGTTGCTGGTGTTGCTTCCAGTGTTTTAACTCTTGCTGCAACCTGATCGAGAGCATTGTCAACGTCACCGGGATCAGCATTGCTATTCCAGTTTGTTAATACAGCGGGCGTATAAGTAACATTTGCTGCATCCGGGTTTGAGGATGCTGTTTCTAATGTTTTGGTACGACTAGCAAGTTGATCAAGACCACCGTCTACGTTGCCAGGGTCAGCGCTACTGTTCCAGCTTGTTAGTAATGCGGGTGTATATGTAATAGCAGAGGCATCTCCACCTGCTCCACCCCCACCCTGTCCATTATTAACAGTCCCGTCTTGTTTGATTACGATTATTTCATTATTTGCCACAATTTTTCCCTCATGTTACAGTTGCTAAACTCAACCAGTAATCAACAACACTAGACGTTGCGGCTTCGCCCTCAATTAAATCTCCATTTTGCAAAACAACCTTTTCTGGTTGGATAATTGTTGTACCTGATTCTAAGTCAATACTTAGAATTCTGCGCGAAGTCCCATTGTGTAAATAAACTTTTACATTTCGCGTAGCTACATCGGTATTGTGAAATGTCATGCTTATTGCAAGCACTGTTCCCGATGCAGTGAAAAGTGTCGTTTTAGTATTGGTTAAAGCTCCACCAACTCTTGATAAAGTAACAGCCATAATTTCCCCTTATAATCCAATTAATGCTAGTATATAGGCGTCTTCGCCTTTATTATCAACCCATTGCAAACCGAGTGTTTGTCCTGATTGTGCTGATAGAATTTGACCATTCGAACCTACAGTCTGAACCCTGAATTCGCCAGACCCATTATGAGCAAGTACGCTTCCTTTGCCGGGAGAAGGCGTAATATTAACATCGGAAAGTTCATCAAGTTGATTTGCGCCACCTTGACCAAATGGGCCAACCACAACTCCGGCATCAGTTTTGAGATACATCAAATTATTTTTGACGTAAATCCATGCTTTACTTGCCGATGGATTTCCCGCAGGGTCGCCAACGTTAGATACTAATTGTATCTGACTAATATTTGCGTTTTTGATAAATGCCATTTTTATTAATCCTTTGCGTAAAAGATAGCATCATCTAACATTGAATCTAGTTTTCCTAATTTATTCGTTAATTTTTCTATGTCATCAATAATTTCGTTCGATAACTGATCGATTTTATTATCGAATTCATTGTCTTCATCAAAAACATTGTCGCGTAAAATAGTTTCCAGTAACAACAATCTACTTCTTCCAATCCTACCGATAACTTCTTCGACAACATTAATATTTTTAATTAAGGTAGTCTCTGACAATTTCTTTAAGGCGGATTTTTTAGCCTCGTGTGCCAATTGAAAACTTTTTTGCCAACCGATGCTTTTTGCATAGTGTCTTACAACTGTCCCTGTTGCGTATTCGTAACAATTGTTACTAGAGCCATTTTCCTGACAACCTTCAAAAACATGCTTCCACATTCTTTCGGCTTCTGCGCCGTACTGTTCACTAATCCAATCGGGCATAATTTAATTCCTGTTAATCTTGATAGTTGATACTTAATACATTTCCATCGTCATCTAACATAACGTCGCCATTTTCATCAGTTAAAATGTATTCTGGTAAGAAATTATTTGTCCATTTTATCCCATAAGTGGCGGTTGAGTCAACTGTTAAAACTTGATTATTAGTTGCTCCCTTTAATAGAACAAACCAAAAACCCGACCCGTTATTTACTATTATACTCCCCAATTGAGGAACTGGCACTGTTAGATCGACATCAGTTAGATCATTTAGGCTAAATATGCCATTACGCAAAGTCCATGCTGCTGCACCAGTGCTGTATGCAATAATCTGGTCGTTTGTTGGGCCAGTAGCATTAACATCGATCAGGTCGTCGAGAAAACGTGCTATAGTTTGTGGTTGCCATGTATTTGTTCCACTATTCCAGACTAGGGCTTGATTGTTTAATGGCGCTGGCGCATCAACATCATTAAGATCATCAAGATCAATGTTACTTCCATCGGGTTCGAACTCTTGCCACGCTGTTCCTGCTAGGTTTGTAATGTATAATGCTCCAAGACCAGCATTTCCATCGGGTGACCACCATATATCTCCAAATCCTTGTGGTGTTGCGGGGCGACTAGCATCTAATCCACCCCTAATTTTGGCGTCGTGTAAATCGGGAAATGTGAAATCTTTGTGTATTTCAGCTAAATTGGTTTCGCTGCTAAGTGTTAAATAATCTTGAACATTCCAAATGTGTGCGCCACGAGTTATACGTTGCATTCCAGAAACCAATCGGATATAACCACATCGGAAATGACCATCATCAGTTGCAGGTAAATAAGGATGGTTAACCCCTGCTTCGTCAAGTGAAAAAACCTGTTCGTTTGTTAAACTAGACGGAAATTCATCTCCATATTTGTAACTGAGTGCTTTAGTTGTAAAGTTAAGTTGAACTAAGGCAAGTCGTGCTTTTGTGTTGTTAGTTGGAACATTACTGTTATTTGGTGCTATGCTCCAATCAATTGTTTCTTGTGTTTCGACAAATTTCCATTCATTACCAATACGATAAGCACCTGATAACACTTGCGCTTTCATGCTTGATGGGTTGGTTTGCGTAAGCATTCCCGGCGCTAATTTATTATAAGGGACAAACACTCCATCATCTTGTGCTGTTCCTTTGAAAAATTGTGCAGCATAACGTGTGTCGAGTCCTATTATTTCCCATTCACCATTTACCGGGTCTTTGCGAATTTTAATGGGAGTGCCATAACGAATTTGCCACGATTGCAATGCACCGGGTTGTAAGAACGCTTCACCTTGAAATGATGTGCCACCCGCTTCATGAAAATAATATTTTTCAGGTTCGCCTGTTCTATCCGTTGGGACTTGAACAAAGCGACTTCCTTGACTATCCTCATAACCCAATCGCGCTGATGTTGGGCGACGAATAGCATCGCCAAATGCTTCTATTAATGCAGCTTTGAATCTGGCACTTTGTTCACGTTCTTTTCTTAAATCGTCTTTTTGCGCCATGTTATAAAGCTGCCTTTACTACTTTTATATATTCACTATCACCATTGATAGCTTGTAACCAGTTTCCGTAAAGTGAATCTGCTGAAACAAAATTATCCTCGCTAAACGATATAAATTGATAACCCCAAAGTAAGCCAAAGTTAGATATTTGTTTTAACCCTTGATAAAAACCGCTGTTACTTGCAACCGTCCATGTTGTTCCACTGTTTGTACTGACTCCCAAGTATTTTCTAAAACCGGGATAACGAATTGCGGCTCTGACTGTATTTGTAGCGATTTCATCGCCTGACATTGAGTAGGGATTGACTGGACATGCACCGCTTGCCGGAGATATATTTGTAAATGTTGGACTTCCGCCTGTGTAACCTGAAACACGATAGAGTGTTGGAATAATTGTTTCAACCTCGCTGAAAGTAACGGTTGCGTCATATATCATAGCTGGCGGATAATTACCTGTGCCACCAGCAGAAACGTAATCAAAAATTAACTTAACTTGTGTTACTTCTGGTATAGCAATTCCACTGTAATTATAATTGACTTCATCAAAGAAAGAATTTGCCTCAATGCGATTAAATAGATCGGCATCTGAATACATCAGTCCACTTGTACCATTTACTTCTATACCGTTACTAATGTATCTTCCCATAGCATCAACAACTCCCCACGATGTTGGCGCTGTACTTTTTGATAAAGTATCTCCATTGTATGAAGCCGTTGATAATTCCCCTCTGCCGTTCAAATTGAATGTAACTGTTGCTTTGACTTTTTGCGATGTGTATCCAGCGTCTTTTAATAACCATCCGCGTAATTGAGTGCTAGTTCCAGGTACAGCCGCCGTAGGATAAATCCAATCTTGTGCGGGAGTTCCGGGACTCCATGCTGTAATTAATCTAGGGTCTTCTATAGGAGTCCCGTCAATAAGCATTTCCATTTCACTTGGGTCAAACGAATCAGTAAATCCCATTCCACTAAATACTCGTTTACGTTTTCTTACTGTTGGAACACCGCTGACATCTTCAACGTAAAATTTGTATTCGGTTGTTTCTGGATTTAACCCTGTTGCAATTTTAGTTGCATACACATTGCTACCATTAACTTCAATGGCGGGCCAGGGTACATCACTCAACTCACTGTTGGTTATAAAGTTAAAATTACTGCTTAACGAATTAGCATAAGCCAGTTTCCATTTGCCAGTTATTGTATCATAACCCGATGTAATAACGCGATTTCCATCGAACGTTATATCAACTGGTTCATTTATTGCTCCGGCTGCTCCGCCAATTGTTGTTCCGGCTGATACGCTGTTCCATGTCGTTCCATTAGTCGATCTTAAAACGGTTGTCCCATTTGTGTCGTGTACTGCTACGGCTAAGTAATCTTGAACTGTCTTACTCGATATAATTCTGACCGAATTGGTAATGTCACTATTTACACCGCTAAAATATTGGCGTGTCCAAGTTGGAACATTGGCAGATATTAAATCTGTCGTATACCATACTTCAATTGCATCATATATACCGCTACTTTCAATGCTTTCGGTTGCAACGGCGGCCCATGCGCCTAATGTTCCTTCACTATAACCAGATGTAATATAATTTGAATAGTAATCAAATGCAATATCTTGAAATTTTCCTGTTACAACACCATTGATAGCTTCCCAATTTTCACCATTAAAACTACGTGCTATATAACCATCATCATCAATAGCAATCAAGAAACCAAGCGAACTATTAAGTTCCTCTTCTTCTTCTAATGTTGGTGGGATAACAGGGTCGTACTGTGTACCTGCACCAGTATCAATGTTATAAGTTTCACCCGGTTGACCAAATGTTTCTGGTGCAACTGTAACAGAAACATTTTTAATCCACGCTGCACCGTCACTTTTTTCCCAAGCTCTATCTATACTCACAGGTAAAACGCGGCTGTTGAATGTTACATTTCTTCTGGGCGACCAAACAGCAGGAAGTTGCAATCTAAACCATAACATTTTTGCCGGGTCAAACACATCCATATTACGATTCAAAGCTAAAGACACTTCTTTTATAGCTGTGTTTTGTTTAGCCAATAAGTGTCCGGCATAAACATTAACCGCATTTTGACCTGCTAAGAACAGACTGTCTTGGGTTGGTTTTACAATAAAGCTATCTTCATCGCTCGAACCCGCTGCTTGCATTTGAGTATAACCCGGTGCGATACTGGCAACGGCTGTTGTTTGCGAACCATCATACATTAATGCAAAGAGTCGTATTTGTCCGGTTGAATTAAAAAAGTTCATGGGGATTTCTGGTGCAGATACAATATCAGATACATCAGTATCCGGGTCTATTTTTAATGTCATGCGTTCATCGACTTGATTACGAAAATTGTTTGTTTCAATATTAGGGTCGCGTCGTAAATACAAGCTCCCATCACTAACACAACCAATATTTCCACCAAAAACGCTGGAACATTGTTCTAAATATTCTCCTAAAGTGCTGCCATTTAAACCCCAATTTAATTTTCTTGGTGGGTTCGACTCGGTTAATGGAAAATAATCGAACATATCAAGAAAGCTACTATGGTGTTTTAATAAATACCAAGCGATAAAATTGGAAGTTCCTAAACCTGGTGCTATATCTGTCCAATCGGCGGGCGATGCTACTTCAACAATGGCTTGAGAAACCATCGGTATGATTCCAAGCCATGTATACGGACTGTTAAGATTGAACTGAGTTGCTTTTTCACCTTTAACATAATCATAAGTTTCAGACGAATCGTTAGAAAACCCAACATAATTATCAGTCAATATTCCGCTGCTTAATGTGCTGCCATCAAAATAAGCTATTTCACTAATGTGCATAGCCGCACCCGGTAGAAATGTTGTGTCGTAAAAATCACCAAATACATTTAGCGAGACATTTCTACCTTTTCGATCTTGTTGATCACTTCCTATTTCAAATCCAAATTTTTCTGATAATGGCGGGAAGTTATCGCCGTTAACCCAAACTGGTCTGAATGAAGTTTGAATAGCACCACCACTATCTGTGATAGTACAGCGAACGATATGAAAACCTTGAGGTAAGTTAAAAGTCAAACTAGGGTTTGTTAAAGGATGACTAACATTGGTAGCACTCGCAGGTAATTGCCATAATACACTGCTGATGGTTTTGTTATTCCAACCAAAAGAGTTGCTTGTATCAAATGATAATGTGCCTAAACCCGTTATTTCATCCGCCCAAACTTGTCGCCAACTTCCAATATTGCAAACCGGAGATGGATTGCTGCCACTTCCATCGTAAGGAATATCAAACTTCTTGTAAAATCGACCATCCTTAATGCGCGATAATAACGCCCATAAAGGCTGAAATGTATAAACCGTCACAGACTGTCCGGCTGTTAACCCAAAAGCCTGATTAACCGCCATACCACTGTCTCCGCGTGACTTACCATCGATAAATAAAGTGTTGCTGGTAGCAGTTAAACGTGCTACGCCGTAAGTTACTATATTTGAACCACTTCGAACAACAAAAAGCTGACCGATTTTTATATTTTGCCAATTTGAATTAGTCCAAGTTACGCCAAAACTGCCAATGGGATAATTAACAACAGTGCTGCTAACTGTTCCTTGTGCAACAATTTCTGCTGGAAAATAATTAACCACTGGCCTCGTGACATGCATGTTACCACGCAGTTTGTTTTGATCGCCTATTGGGATGGGCATAGTTTATTGTAACCTTTATTTCGTTCGATTTCAAACGTTTTATAAACTGTATTTTGCGATTAGATAATTGTGCAAATTAGTTAAATCGGCGGGAGATAAATTGTTATTATATACGATAATTTCGTAAATTCTACCATTATAATAACCAGCGCTTCCGGTATGGTGAGCGCCAATAGTCGCATTATTAACAGAAGAAACACCCGAAGCACTTACGGGAGTTCCGGTTGAAACTCCGTCTAACCAGAATGCTTTACCATTTGCATCGTTGACAAATTTATATGTATAGGCTTGTAATCCACTTTGTGCTGTAGCAAACTTGGTATAGGTACTCCCATCGCGAATAGCAACTGAATCTAAAAATCCAATTTCATTATCAATATGATAGAAACCAAATGTCCCACCACCTCCATTCGTGAATGACACTAAAACTTCATTATCTGTTGCTCCGCCTGAGTTAACTGCATCGTGAACAACGATAACAGATAAATCCATGTTGTTTCCAACAAGACTGCTAACATTGAAATATTGGCTACTGCCACCAGTAAATTCAATATATGGCAAACCATTAATGCCACCTGTTTTGTATACGGGGCGATTTGCTAATGTATTCTGTTCAGCGTCGTAAGTATTTATTGTTTGATCTAACCATAACTGAACAGGGTCGTTATTAATTGCTAATGTATTACTGTCTTTATAAACCAACTGATCAGATTTGTACCACATGAAGATGTTACTAATGGCAAATGGTGACCAAGCAAGTATATTCAAATTCGTACTGTTGTTATTGTTAGCAGCATTTTGATCACCCGTTGTATTAACTGTAAAAAGACTGACATTATTGCTTGAAACTACTTTTGGTAACAAATTAACGTTAATAATTGATGAATTACTTAAGCTGTTAATTGTATTGGTATGTGTCAACCGAATATGTGTAACAGTTGATAAGTCACCCGGTGGTGTCCCACTATAACTCACTCCGTTATTAACGCTGTATTCGATATTTGTATTTGCACCAGTATAACTTACGTATTGAAAATTGTTTGGAATGTCATAAACAATTACACTGTCATCGAATGTACTGCTGTCACCGACATTATCGATTCGCACAAGGATTGTGAATTCGTCTTCATCGTACAAAGAAGGTGGATATGTAACCGTCAATGTTACATCCGGCCCATTGGGCGCAATTTTATATGCCGAAAATGCGATTTGTAAATCACTATAACCGCCTAGTGTAGCTTCTGCCTCACCATCAAAGTTAGCAAATTGACCGAAACATTGATATGTTTCCCATTCGCCCGTAGCGCGGTTATAAGTTTGAACAGTTAACTTGTTACTCCACCCGCGATAAAAAAAAGTGTCGTTAACAAAATTGGGATTAAAGTAAGTTTCTTGTAAGTGTTTAACCATCTGCGGCGACAAGTTGACCATAGGCCACTTAAAAATTAAACCACCATAACCAAAACGTTGTCCGGTTGGTGTATCAACAAAACGCGCAGGTCTGACTATATCTGCTGCATTTCCAGGTCTAATCCAGCGTCTTCCATTTGCCATATCGGTTTGAATCGGAAGATTGTTGACTTTTGTTCCTTCGGTGTACAATTGAGCGCGGCTTTTCCAGCCTTCGATTATCCAGAAGCCTTTTTCAGTTGCCATTTATGAAACCGACTCCCTCACTACTTCAATCAATGTTTGTTGCATTGATATAAGCTGCGAACGAATTTCTTCTCGCGTTATATCACTGCCAACCTGAATGCTTTGTATGTTCATATTCATCCCTGCTTGTAATTTACTTATTGCTCCAATTAGCGCTCTTGTATTAATTCCATCCTGATTGTTTGGCATGGCATTTAACATTTTAGTTCCACTTGGTAATATGCTATTCGTAAATTCTCGTGTAAATTTCTTCGCAATATCATCCGGGATTCCCTTGCTTTCATCAAACGGAAAAACCAATTCTGGGATATTGCCTTCGCCAGCAATTAACGATGTCGGACGATTAATAAACGCGCCTTTTGCTGCCAAAACACCCGGTCTATTTCCAGTCCCAACTGTACCACCACGATTGTTATTGTTGCTACTTCCCGATGAACCAGAGCCAGAACCACGATTACGATTACTTGAACTGCTTGAACTGCTTGAACCACCCATGCTATTAATGCGATTGAGTGCATTTTGTGCTGAGTTAATCATTGAATTTGAAAGATCATTATATATGATCGCGGTTCTGATCGTTCCTATTTTACCGATTGACTCAATCATGTTTAGTGTTTGTTGATAAAACCCGGTAGTTTTCCCCTTGAACACATTCCCATATTCATCAATGCTGGTTATACTAGCATCATAAACTGATTGTTGTTTTTCTAGCGATGTAACATTGGCTTCATCTTCTAATAACTGCATTTCAGATAAATATTCTGAATTTTGGGTTTGAAGTGTATCTAACCCTTCACCCTGAGTGGTTGCTTGGGTTGCGTAACTATCTGATAATATTGTGTTTTGCCCATCAAGTCCGGTTTGGGTTGTTTGACTCTGATCATAAAAATGATCACTTAAGGCATCAATATCCTTATCTTCTTGTGTTCGGCGCTGTGTATATAAATAATCGTAACCTTCAAGTATGCTTTGATTTTGTGCATCGGTTTGATTTTCAAGTTCACTTAAGGTTTCGTCACCACGATTTCGTATTACAGTTTGTTGCGCCGATGCTTGACGATTTATTTCAGATTGAGTTTGATAACCGAATTCAGTTGCTTGCAGTCCTAAATCATTATAATATTGTTGGTTTTCTTCAATAATATCGTCGTAAACTGTACCACTTCTTGCTATTTCGCGTCTAGCTGCGCCATCACTTCCATATTCTAATTGGTTACTGTATTCGCTGTTAGCAATAGATGCAGCAATAGCTTCTTGTTGTTCAATAAGTTTGCCAAGCGTGATTTTATCCATCGCTGACAATTCAATTGTCTGATCTTGTGGTGTTGTTAAGAATGATCGCGACAAACTCATTAACGCATTATAAGATGATTGTTCGGCTGTTGTTAAAGTCCCACCAGAATCCATGATTTGCTTGAGTCTTCCCAACTCATTCATCACGAGTTCCTGATAGCCTTGTCTCTCAGTTTGGTCAATACCGCCAGACATTCCCTGTCTTAAGCGATTGTATTCTTCTTTAACCGCGTTCATGTCACCCAAGAAACTGGTAATTAACGCTTCGCGCTGATTGTAGTATTCCAGTTCAAGTGTGAATGCATCGTTTAGTTCTTTACGTCGTTCGGCTAAGCGCTCAAGTCGGTCTTGATCTTCAATGGCGCGATCAGCGTCTAACTCTCGTTGTTTCTCTTCAAAATCACGCACCATTTTTGCGCGAGATTCTTTGTAAGCGTAATCTTCCTCAATTAACTTGGCTGCAAATGCATCTTTCGCCTGTTGCAAATCCATTTGATATTGCTTCTGGCGTTCTGCCTGTTGTTCTTGGAAGTTAGCAATTGCCTGCGCTTTGCTTTCTTCGTATTCTTGTTGTCTATCCGCTTTGTCTTTGGCGCGTTGTTCTTCTTTTTCGGCTTGTTGTTCAGTGAAATCCTTACGCTCTTGCATCAGGCTTTCGTTATATTCTTCTTCAGCTTCCTTATTTTCTTTTTCGCCTTGTCGTTGTAATTTGAAAAATTGTAAAGCGTCGTTTGATAATTCGGCTTCAAAAAGTTGTTCTTGTAAATCTTTTTGACGCTTAATCTTTGCCTTGTTATAATCCTCTTCCATTTTAGCAAGACGTTTCTGGTAATCTTCATTACTCTTGTCTTGCTCTTCGCGCCACGATTCTTCTTCTTCGACAATTCCTTCGCGGAATTCAGTGTCGATGTCGTTCAGGTTTTCATTAAGCTCTACTTTAGCACTTTCAACTTCCGAATTATAATCAGATTCGGCTTTTTGCAATTCGCGCAAATGATCAAGTCGCATACTACGAACTTTTTCATTGTACTCAGTTTCAGAGCCAGCTAATTCATCAAGGTGTTCTTTAAGCGCTTGTTTATCTTGTTCGTTTCGTTTTTCTTGTGCATCGCTTGTTTCTTCATCGTATGATTTCTGAAGATCATTTAGATCGTTTTCCAGCTTGGTTTGTTTTTCAAGCATCTCAACCCGCGCATCAATCAGGTCATTTTCATATTTAGCCATATTCTTAATGGCTTCTTGACCCGATTCAAGTACAACATTCATTTGGCGAGTTCTTTCGACTGCTTCTGGAATGTAGTCGCGTGTTAATAATTCAAGTTGTCTGTTCCATTCGGATATGTCTTTGTTAAGCTGACCAATTTCTTCACCAGCCGCACCCATAATGTACGTGTTTTCATCCCAGAATGTAATGGTTTCGGTCATTACTGTTCGGAAAACATCCCATGTGCTGGTTAATGCCAATGCATTATCAGCTAAAGATTGTCGCTTAGTTTCAGCCGCCTGAATTTCATCCATAATCGAGTCAATTTGATCGTTAACAGCACCAATCGACCCTTTCTTGATGATTTCATTGAGTTTTATAGTGGCTTCGGCTTCTTTCATCAACAAATCGCGACGTTTTTGGATTTGTTCGGCGGACTTACCCATCGCTAAGTCGTATAATTCAAACCCGACCTGAACTCCTTGTATCGCTGGCGCAATTTTTCCTAAGCCTTTTTCCATAAAGCCTAGTGCTTTTGATGCAAATCCAGAGCCTTTAGCAAAACCGCCCATGATTTTTTGGAAGCCAGTTAATTGACCGCCGCCAGCCTTAATCGCATTATTTTGTGCAAGGATAGATTTACCCCAATCGCCTATTGAATTTGAGCTATCCTTTAACGAATTTTGCATATTCGAGAATTGCGCGCTAGTTTCAGATTGACGTTGTGCAATCGCGCCAATTCCTGTTACTAATTCACCAAGTGATACTGTGGTTCTACCTAATGCACTATTTGTATCACTGAGTGTTGTATTCCACAATTGAACTTTATCGAGGTTAATCCCGATTGTTTCTGACATGGACTTAATTGAATTGGAAACACCCGCAATATTTTTAAGCGCTGGCCCAATGGCCGCAGCACCTTGATTACGTAAACCGAATTGCAAATCAGAACGCTGTAAGGTGCGCTGTTCTTTCAACCAAGTATTTTGCTCCTGAATCTTCTTGGTTAAATCGTCGTACTTTCCCTTCATTATCTCAAGGACGCCAGGGTCGTTAGTTTCCCTGAATGCCCTTGCCAATAAAACCTGTTCACCTTTCATCCGCCCAATAGAATCAATAGCTGTGTCATATTCGCTCTCGACATCCTGAGCTATCGCTTTTAAACCCTTGTTGCTTAATTGTTTCTGGCTTAACCCTAGTTTCTCATTGGCTTCAAGCGATTCAATTGCGCCTTGTTTTTGTGCATCCCAATATTGAGTAATTTGATCGGTTGACATTGTGCTTAACAAGGATTTGTATTGCTTGTCAAGCATTGACATACGTTCGCTTAATGCTTTTTGTAATTGTGGGTCAGAAGTTTGACGAATAGAAATTTCAAGAGAAGTAATTGTGTCGTCTAACTCTTTAACTTTGTCGTTAATAGTTGTGTAATTTTTAGGAGTTTCTTTGATTGCATTGTTGTAATCTTCAGCGGTTTGTAGCAATTGCTCGGTTGGCGCATTTTCAAAACCGAATGCAAGTCCTTTTGCAACCTGAGCTTGTGCAGCAACAATTTCAGGTAATGTTTCATTGAGTTCACGAATATTTGAAGTCGTTTGCGATACAGTTGATCTGAAACTTTTCCACTCTTTGACATCTTTGGCTTGTAATTGTTGCGTTTTAACTGTACGCAATTCACCCGACAATTTTACCAGATTTTGGTTCATTGTCTCGTATAAATCATTAAAGTTTATAGATGTTTCGTTGGATGTTGCTGTAACAGAAGTTAATTCGCTGTTAATATTCGACGTTGTATCAGTTATCTCCATGTATAACTGTTTCATTGTCGTCAAATCTTCAGCGAATACTTTTTTGTCTTTAGATGCTTGCCTTGTAGCTTTATAGTTTTTTTCGAAGGATTCAGTTATCCCACTAATTTGCTGCTGTAATTGTTTGATCTTGTTCTGATCACCCGCCATTGCATCAGCAAAATTAGGAGCTTTCCTAATATCGTTTAATTCTTGTTTGGTTTTTTCGAGATAATCGATAATTTCCCCGAAAGTGTTAAATAACTTTCCGGTTTCTGGTACGGTTATCCCAATCAGTATGTCATTACTACCAGTAGTCAAAATCTTATCCTTCGGAGTGATTCTTTTTCTTTATGCGCTCTCTTTCTATCATAGCGCGATTTTCTTCGGCATGTAATTTATAGGCGTCTGGGTTCTCGTTGAAGGCTTCCCACTGCTCGTACATCTTCATCACCGGAGAATTATTGTGTTGGTGACTATATAAATGCATAGCAAGTTTCATGTCAGATATATAACGTGGGTCATATTTTCCGACTTGTTCCTGATTAGGCAACTCTTTAAATCCCGACATTGCCCATAACCAAAAACCTATTTGAATAATCTCGAATGGATAATCAAATTCCCATTGTTCTGGTTCACCAAATGTTCCTTGACCGTCGCTGTTGATCGATTTGAACCATTCTCGTGCTTCTTTTTTGAATGTTGAGCGACGGTTAATTAGTTTGGGTCTGTTTCATCCTCGGCAATTTCTTTTTCTTCAACGGGTTTCCAAATTTTGTGAGCATCTTCAATTGCATCTTGGTATGTATTTGTTAGCGGGTTTGGGATGTTGCGAATATAATATAAATAACATTCAACGTCATCTTCGCCATTACTAATCTTTTTCCACCATGTTTCAAGGTTTTTGTATTCTTCTGGCACATCTGCTGTAAAGTTAAAATACATCGCCCGTGTATATACAGCGCGTTGTGCATAATTCAGCGTGAAAATTCCATCGTCGCGTTCCGTTACTTGACGAATTTTAGTTGACATATTAATAGATTGAAGGTCAAACTCGACTTGACGCCACCCAAATATATCAACCGTAACCATATCGTAAAAAAACGTTCTCCGTTTATTTTCCGGTTTAACTTCAGGAATTGTCACAACACTAAGCTCCTTTTTAGCCATAATTTTTTATTGTCCTTTTTTGTTTTTATTATTTGTTACAACAGACTGATCAGCTTCCACAACATGCTCAACTGATGCGACTGTAGCTGCGACTACTTCGGCAGGCACTTCGGTAATTGTGTTGTTAGGATTTTCGCCAATCAAATCAAGGAATTCTTCCAACACGATGTCGGGCAACTGAATGATTCTAACCGGAAGTACACAAAAATAGTTACTATCTTTACCAAAATACATTGTTGACGGAGTGGGATTTGATGCTCTGTTCCATACACCCCCGCCAATAGCAAAGTGTGTTGGGTATCTTTTTACAATCCCATCTGTGCCAATTACGCCAATTCTTTTATCATCAACTATTGGTGACATTTCTTATTCCTCGTATTATTTTAATCAAAAATGAGACTTATAACACACAATGTTATAACATAACTTGATTTAATTTTACCACAGAAAACGAAATTTTCTTTGTTAACAGTTTTTGGGGATAGATAGATCGAAGCAGGTTGATTTCCTGCTTCGATACCTGTTAACAACAGTGGCTTTAGCTTGTACGATATTCAGTTTCGTATAGAATACCAATATATTCATTGCCAGTGAACGCTACTGCCGGAGAAATAGGTGCAACAACAACGGCGCGGCTGCTTAATGTAACTGAGTTCGCGTTTGTCTGAACACCATTGATATACACCTGAACTCGTTGTGTAGCTGAGTTTGGAGAAGTATAATCAGCCTGAACACCAATCGGACGATAAGGAAGTGTAATGGATACTGTTGCAGCAGCAGCAGCAGGTCTGTAACCAACGGCATGAATCGGATAGTCGGTGATCATGTAAAAGTTTGGTGATTCATTCTCGCTGAAGTCCAAACCTATCTCTCCTGCGGCTGTTGTTTCACCAAACGTCGGCCCCCAGGGCAAACGATCACCAATCGTCGGAACAATTGTGAAACCATAGTTACCTGCTGCTTGGAATGCTGGCGCACCTGCCACACCCTTCGGCGCAACCCAAACACGCGGAAGCACTGTGGTCAAGTATTTGTTCGCGCCCTTAGAGCCGCTTTCTTTCGACTGAATACGATAAACGATAGCCATCCAGCACTGAGGCGGGGTAGCTAACATGATATTCTCACCGAAATAATTTTGCAAACTGTTCAGTGTATTATCAATACTAGACTGGCTGGTCATCGCAATCAAGTCGCCTTCAATGGTTGAAAGCGTCAATTGGAATGTGCCAAGCGACGTTATGCCATAGACATAGCTACCAGTCCATACATCACCGCCTGTAAAATCAATGACGGTTCTATCCGGCATTGCAATTTCGGCGCTTTGTGCATACTTAACGTAATACGGGCTAACAACCGTACTAGCTGCAAACCCATCGCCCGCTGTACCTGCGTTATAACCTTCCTCAGTGACCAAGCCAATCAAGACTCGATATAAGCCGTGAGGATCACCAATTTTTATCTGTGCCATATAATCTCACCTTTTTTATTCTAAAACATCAATTTCATTATATCATGCAATTAATTTGTTGTATGATCTTACGATCTAAATTTTAATAGAATATTATAATCAGCAAAATCTTCAGTTGCTATATAAAATAATTCAGATAAACGCGATTCTGCACTTTTTAATAATTCTTTTACTTGTTTTACCGTTGTTTCTAAATTAATGTTTTCTGTCATTTGAAATAACGGGCTGTCAGGAAAAACTTTAAGATAGGTTGTGTATTCAAGTATATATTCAGCATTTTGTAACTCATCGCGCATCTCTCGAATATTTCTAACAAATATAGCAAGTTCGTTATACTCTTTTTCAATTTGTAGCGCAGTTTTTTCGTTAGCCTCTTCATCTGGCAGCAAAACATAACTTGGATACACATTTGATTTGTATTGTTTAAGTGCTTTCTTAACACTTCTTTTGATTAAATAGGTCATCGTTGCCTTCTCCATTTAACATTAGATTTTAGATATTCATAGCAAAAATTGTAAACATCACGTTTTGACCAAGCATCAATAAAACTGTTTCGCTTGTCGTTGTACGTTTCTGCTATTGTCTGTGCTATTATTTCACGCGGGTCTTCATCAATTGCAATTGGAGTTACATACCATTCTTCAATTGGCGTTTCTGTTGTAATATCAAACATTTTAATAAGTGGGACTCCACTGTCGTTGTATATTTCAACATAAACTTCTGAAAACTTAATATACGCGACTTGATTCATTGACGTTTATTTTTCATTTAATAATTATTTAATGTGTTTCTAACTTCGCGCAAAGCATCTATATGTGAATCGCCATATTCTTCAAGTCTTTCAGTTAAAACGTTTGATTTGTTTATAAATTTATCCTGAAACTCGACTAATGATTGTATCAATTTTTCTACATCGAGAAAAACATTTCTGTCCCAATTTGCTCTTTTCGCTCTGCCTTTAGCAGCAGCAATTTCAGCATTCAATTCATTAATTTTCCCGGCAAAATTATAACTATCAATAATGTCAGCTATTTCATATGCTAATTTTTGTGTATCAGTTAGTTCTAACTCTAATGCACTTAAGTTTGGTACGTTGTCTAGCGCGTCAAAATTTCCGTTAATTACATCGGCATAAGCATCTTTAACACGACTTTTGTTTAACGCTTTATTTACCACTCGTTTTGCGATTTGCTTTGTGTTCATGTTTTATATATTCTTTTCTAATTTATCTCTACAACTAATGCGAGTTCAATGCCTTTTGATCTTAAATCACTTAAAAGTTCCATAGCTACATTATAATACGGGTTCAACTCGTTATTTCTATCAACGTATAAATACTCGTTGGCTTTTAATAACTCATAAGCATAGTTAACTTCAACAACATACAAAAATTTGTCAGCAATTTTTATTTCATTTTTGTTAAAACGACGCGGGGCAAATATGCTGTCCCACAAGTCAACCGACATTTCAACAAAATCAAAACTATAAGGGAATAAATTGACACCGATACGATAATCGGTTGATTTTATTCGCTTGGCTGCTCTATAATTTCTCACAAATGTCATTTGTTAATTCTCCATAAAAATCATAATACTTTAAATACTCTGCTTCTGCTTTTAACCCATCGTCTATTTCGTGCATAAGACGATAATGTACGCGATTTTGAATAACAATAGCTTCTGCAACAGATAGATACAATTCGTTATTGTCGCTTGGCTTGTTGTCAATTAATAAGCCAATGCCATATCTGGGAGTTTCCATTTTCTTTCTAATTCTTCACTTCCCTGACTAAAGAACTTATCGAACACTTCTTTGATTTCTTCTAACCCGGAGAATATTGTATTAGCTGCACCAATTTCGCTGCTCGTCATGTCGTAAGATTGTGTTATCTCGACAAGTTTACGTACTTTTTTGCCAAAATCACCGTTGTAAAGTTCGTTGAACTGTCTTTCCAAATCATTCATCACATCAACCATATCAATATATGTTGCAATTCTGGCCTGATCGGTTAATGACAAGTTGGGATACTCATTTCTAAGCAGAAAGTCAACATGACTATGCCCGTTTGACTTTGTGCGACGATTTAATGAAGCATTCGAAATCGAACGATTTGCAAGTTTACGTAGTTTGCTCTTAGTCATAATAATTTTTCCAATCGCGTTTTTGTGATTTGGCTATTTTTTTGTAACTTTTTTCTATACTTTCTTCGTCTTCAAGATTGTCTGAAGCAGCATCTAAATCATTACCCAATTGACGACTCATCAGCGCTGTAAAACCACGTCTACCACGAATTGCGTCTTTTGTGTTAATAAGTTCTTCACTTAAATTGCTTCCAACATCACTGATTTCTTCTTGAATGGATGCTAACATATCTTTTAGGTTATCAAACACAGGTTTAGCATTTAACAATGGGTCAAGTGCCTTGTTGATTCGATTGTTTGTATCAAGCAGATTTTTTACCAACTCGTTTTGATAGTTAACAAGTGACAACAACTCGTCAATGACTTGAATTTCAAGATTCGCAGTTTTGTACAAATACTCTATGTCTTCAAACGAAGTATTTTCGTCGTATATATATTCTAGAAAATCTTCAGGTGTTAATTCGACACCTTTGACAGATTCAAGGGCGCGACTATTATAACGTTTCAATATTTCGGCCTTTAGTTGCTGTTTGATTTGTTGTTTTGTTTTCAAAATTATTTTTATCCTACCGTTTCATATTCAAATTGTTCTGTTACTGTTATATCTATTGTAAATCCCCAGAAAGCACTTCCTTCGACAGCATCGCGACTAAATAGCGTCACCCCGCTGCGACTGTTTACCCTGATGCTCGTTATTCCATCTAATGAACCTAATGGTTCGGGCAGTAGATTATTTGTGTTACTAACCTGTCCTTGCGGATGACTCAATAAATAACGAACTGCATCTTCTGCTATTTTTCGTGCCAATTGTTCGTATTGTGCATCAAATTCTACATAACCACCAGCACTAAAAACTTGACCGACATAGGCTATTGAATATCCTTGTTCCACTTGTTCCTGATCAACAGTTGTTCCGGGGTAACTAGCATCTTCAACAAAAATTAACCAACATGGACGCTCCACTTGGTCGATTGATTCTTGTGTATAGTAATAAGATGCTACTATTGTAGGATGACAATCAGCTAACATTTGTGCTAATCGTTGCGGAACAGTCAAAATAGACATAGATTCTACTTATCTACAACATAGACATCTTCAGCCGGGTCATAATATTGCACCATGTCTTTGCGCCATTGCGCTTCTTCGTAAGCACCCTCTGAAATAAGGACATTTTTTATTTCTTGAAATAATGTAGCGTAAAAAATCTCGTTATCAAAATCGCGCAGTTTATTATATATTTTTTGATTTAACTCTTTCATTAGGCCACTATTTACATCATTGGCTACAGCAGTAGCATCAGCAACGCTTCTTAGTAACTTAGCTTTGAATTCTGCAAAATCTTTTCCAGACCCATTTATTACATCTCGTATTCTCATTGATGCTTCAAAAAGCAAAATTGCTTTAGGTGAAAACACTTTTGGTTCGTTATATATATCGCGATAGTTTTCACTACCATACAATATGTGTTCAGATTTATACCTTCTCATGCTTTAAATCCTTCTCGAAACAGCCCTAGTAACGGCTTTTTTAATCAAAGATTTTTCAGGTTTGTAATTTTGACTATATTGGTCAATAGCCACTTCGAATTCAATATTTGCCTCAAGAAAATCGCTTTTTATAAAAGTCATATCATTGCGTAATTTGTCAAACATTCCATCAACTTTTTTGAAAAATAATGGATTGTTTTGCATGAATTCAACTAAGCGATGATTATGTACAAATAAATCGAATTGACGCACATAATCATTTAATGCTTCACTCAAATCTTCGAGTCCGCTAAGTATATTAACTAAATCTTCCGGTGTTGGTTCGCTTTTATATCGTTTCATCTTTTTTCCAATGTTAACAATCTGTGAATTGCCCGTTTTCATCGCGACAATTTTCTATGCCTTGATTTCTAAGTTTTTGATCAGTTTGACGTTCGATAGCGCGTTCGTCTTCTTTGTCTTGTTCCTCGCGTCGTTTTTCTCTTTGATCGGCAAAACGCCCTGAAGCACCACCAAATGGGTCGCTTTCATCTGAATTAAAATCCTCATAACGATTTTTATGCGCCAATAGATTTCTCAATCCAACTGCAAGACTGCTTTCAACGAATCGAACATCGTCATCGTATAATATTTCATATTCTAATTGATCGTTAACTACAACGGGCATACCCAGTAATTCTACGCCTTCGTATTCTTCTTCGTCTTCAGTGTTTGATTCAACAAATTCTTCTAACAACTCACTTATACTTTCTAGTGCTTCGTTTAGCCGAACATCAACATCTTCTATTAATTCTTCTTCTTCATCGCTTTCAATTACTACTGATTCAAGCCACATTTTATACAAAGCAATAGTATTAGAAATATCAGTTACCATACTGGCTAAATCAGTAATCTGGAAAGCATTATCAGAATTTTCAATTGTCTTGAATGGCAACTCAAGAACTCGTTGACTATATGTTTTTAACAACCGCTTTGCTGCAATTAGCACGTTTATACAAGCCGATATTTCTGGCTCTTGTTCGTTTTGTGATAATTCAACAATAAGTTGATCTAAAACTTTGCTATAGTCGTGCATGTTAAACATTTTTATCTGTTCCTTAATCCCTTGCGATAACCAAGTGCAAATGCTTTTTGGTTAATTAACATAGAGCGTATTGCTCGTTGAACCGCCTTAAACGGAATTCTAGTAACCTCTCCCATAGCGATAACAGTATCATCGCTGCCGCGTTCAATCTTGTTAATAACAAACTCAACACCCGGTAATTGTGTTCGAAGCCACATTTGAATAGGTGTTGGTGCAATAACAGCTTCATCTAGGTCTTCAAATACAGACAACAAACTATCAGCCGGAAATGAAATCTCAAGATTTCCATCTGCATCAAGTGATACATAATCGTAATCCGTTTTTGATTTACCAAGTTGATTTGCCAATGCATGTCGCGGTGCTAACTCGCCCTCGCGAACCATTGCTTCGTAAGCGCTTAATTTACTTGGGTCGTATTCAACCCCACCTTCGCCAACAATTGTTAAGCCTGTATTTCCCTTAAAACAAGAACGAAAAGCGCGAGTTAACATCTTCGCGTAAACGTTCTCATCCATCATCACGCCTTCGACTTCAATTGGGAAGCCATCGGCCTTAATTCTTTTACGTAGTGAATATTGTTTCATTATTTAATTCCTTTATTTTCCTAATTCGGCTAATTGTTGTTGGTAATCACTTCTTCTATTTTCAAGCCACTTTAAAAACGTTTTTTGCATTGCGCTTAATCTATCTAAATACTCATCTGTTACAGGGAAAATATCTATTGATCTTAAGAAATCTTTGTATTCTTGTATTCCGATCAACGGAGTTGTCGTTGAATCAAATGTTTCGAATATATTAGATTCCAAATTTGAAAGAATTCGATGAGCTTCGTTTAATTTTAAGAAAACTTGTTCAATTTTATCAATAGCTCTTAATTCGCTGTTAATATATGTTTCAGCCATTGTTGGTATTTCTTCATCATAACCACTATCATCTTTGTAAATATCTTCACTTAGATACTCTCGATAGTTGATAGTTTTACTAACGGCTCTTTTGACTGCTTTTCTGATAATATTTTTGTTCATTTTTGCCGATTCCTTGTTTTGTTAATAAAATGACTAAATGTTTTTCTTTTATAATTGTATTTTCCGGTTCTATCCTTCACAAACGTTTTGTACAAATAACCAGAATCTTTAGCTTTTTTAACATCAGTAGTAATTTCTTTTAACATAAAAAAACCATCAAGTATTTTGGCGTGGGCTTCGTCCACTTTTGTTTGAATAGAAAGCCACATATTGTACTCTTTTGTCATATCGTCGTTTTCTAAATAGGGTTCAATCGACCTTAATCGATTGGGGATTAATGAGTCAGCCGTAACCTCTATTCTTTCTATTGTATCACCCAATTCTTTAATGAGTGGACTTAACAAAGAATCGACATCGCGCTCGATTGTTTTTTGACTGCCAAATCGTTTATTTGGAATCATGATTAAATGATAGACCTCGTATATAACTTCAGTATTTTTAGTGGGTCATCAGGGATACTGAGTTCCGCGCCAGAGCTAACATCGCTAACACCGATACGTGAGCCTGCTGCTAAATCAGCTTCGCGCCATATTTTTGCAATCTGTAAACAACACCATTGTATATCTTCTATCACGCGCCATTTCTTTATTACAACACCAGCATTGTGTACCACTGCCGTACTTCCCTTTGCGCCACGTATAAGTGTCAATGTGTTTGTTCCTGTATTGATTGCCGTAACTTCCATGAATTCGTTATCAATTCGAATCAAATTACCAACAGAGAATCGAATTCTTCCGTTGGCATCATCGGCATCAATATCGGTTAAAACAAGTGTTGTTTGATTGGCTGTCATGCCAGCAATAGGAACTACTTCATTTGTATTAATCCAGAATTCATTGGGATAATTGTAATCAGCATAACCCCATATTCCAGTAATAGAAATAGTTGGCTGGTCGTAACGCTTTAGTGCGCCGCCTAAACCGCCCCAATAATTGGGATAATTTAACGCAATTGCTGTTTTGGGGTAAATATTATTTTCTAGTAGGAAATAGTCGGTAGTTAATAAATTTTTAATACCATTATTGACTATAATAGTTTCTAGTAAATCAGCATCTAATGATAAGTGTGCTGACGGAAAGCGCCTGACTGCTAAATCGTAGTAAGCATAAGGGACAGGATATTCTTTTAGTGATATGGAAGGGAAAAATGCGCGTCGAGTCGTTCTATCAATAAAACGAGTAGCGCGTTCGAGATAGGATTGGATTTTATCAGACGCCGTTACAGTTAAATTTGCAACGACACCCGGTTTTGTTAAGTCTTTCATTTCAATGAAATCATTAACAGTGGCATACGTAAACATGTTGTTTTTACCCGGCGTCTTTTAAGTTATCGTTTAGAACTCTAATTCCTGAACTTCGTTCAAGTCTTCTTTTAAGTCGGAAATATATTGATCGATTCCATCAGACAAGTTATCAAATTCATTAGTAAAATCGTAAATCGATTTTTCCAATCTTTCCATTAAACCCCCAATATTATTATCAAAAGTTGTTTGAGCAATTGGATACAATTCTTTGTAATATTTTTTATGTGTACGAACGTTACCAAGTATATTCATGAAATAACTAACCATTATGCGAAAGTTAGAATTAATCAAATCTGCGACTTCAATATCTTTTGATATTATTTGTGATAATTCTTTAGCTTCTTCGGGATTTTGTGGACTCTGTGTATTCCAATGTGACACAAACGCCTTTTTCCCGCGCAATGCTTTTTTGACACTACTTCTGATGATATTTCTATTCATCTTTTTACCTTGATTCGTAATACTTAATTACACATTTTTCATAATAAAATCAGCAAATTGTTTGTAATAGCCTTTTAGTTCGTTAAATGAACCTGCTGCACCATCTAAGTCTTCAGTAAAAGATTTAGCCCATTGTCTCAAACTATTGAGTGCATACACTTGATCGTCGTTAAGTGCGCTTTGATCAACTTCTTTAAGGAGATTATCCATAGAGTCGTAAATTTTTATGTTATTATCTTTAATATCAGCTAATAAATCGATATTAGCATAAGCTAATCCCCTAAAATCTTCCATTTTTTTTGCAAAATCAGAATCACCATAAACCATTTTGATTCTTCTGCCAGAATAATTTGGTCTGCTATGACGACCCATTGTATTTCTAACTGCTTGTTTGATAATGTTTCTATTCATCTTTTGTTTTTTCCGTTAAGTATTTGTAAACTTCATTTGCTGCATCAGCATCATTTTCAAATTCCAATGTCATATCAGCCAACGCATTCATATATTGTTTAAAACTACCAATTGCCTTGAGTGTTTCATTTATATATCGCTGGTATTGCGCTTTCAAAAAGTTGTTTGTCTGAATTAAATCGTTTGCTTCAGCGAAAAAAAGCTCAATTCGTTCAACATCGGGCAACAATAAACTTATGTCTTCGTAAGTTTCAGACATAATAGCTAAAACGTTACTGTCAATTTTTGAAATTTCTATCCAGTTGTTCAATCCGGCTGGCGTAATTTGATATAACGAATCAAAGTCGCTCGGTTTTGGATATTGAACAGGTTGATACGAAGTTGATTTGATCATTATTTAGGTCAATCCGTCAATTAGATCACTTAATGCATCGTAATGATCATCTATTTTTTCGAGTGTTGTTATAATGTATTTGTGTCTAGTGTTCATTTCCTGTATTTGAGTTCCTTTTTCACTGACACCCATACCAATAAAAACATCCTGCACATCTGGATGTAATTTATTAAAAGCTACTTGTACATTTTCAAATGCTTGAACTAAGTCTTCGTAAGCCATTCCTGCCTCAGCATATGCTAAACGCATTTCATCTGTTGCAGCTAACTCGTTACTGAGTATGTTTAGTAACTCAACTTTTTCGCGCTCTGTTGTTGGATTAGTATTCCAAATAATAGTGCTGCGAGTGGGTTTTATGACACGTCTGATTGCCTTGCGAATGATATTTCTTTTCATTTTATTTTTAATTCCTAAGTTGAGACTGGCATAAAAACCAGTCTCAAAATTATACTATAATTAGCGAGTTCCTGCAACGGCGACATAATCAATATCGATTGACTTTGTTGCACCTGACAAACTCACCAATGAAATCCAAGGGGTCAAAATAGCTGTAGTTGCTACAGCCAATAAGTGTGTTGCAACCAACGTGCCATCCACGAAGAAGTAAGCATCGCCATCCGAGTTAACAGCAATACCTAATTTCTGGAAAGTCGTACCAGGTGCAGCCGTTAGCGCAGTTGCAGCAGGTGTTCCCGCGTTAACCGTATTAACCGCCCATGCAGTCATACTTGCATCGGTATCATAACCGAAGATTGCAGCATTATCCGCTACATCAACAACGCCAGCCGCGCTGTGATTGCTGAATGCTAAACCAGCAGTTTCAGACAAAGCATCGCTTAAACCAACTTCAATAGCTCTTAGTGTGATAGCAGTAACACTTGCAACACGAGCTTCGAAAAAAGTCCATCCTTTTGAAACGGTGAAATTCAGACCTAGCGCCAATGTTGCGAAATCGTTGTCGTCTGTGTCAGTTGTTAACCGAACAACGCCGGGTGTCTGAGCATTGATTGCTGCGGTTGCACCAGTTGATAAGTTTGTCTGCCAAGTAGCATTGACTGTATCGCCTAGAAAGTCGTCAAACCATGCTAAGTATTCCGGGTTGTTCAACATCAAGCTCCAACGCAAACCTTCCCAATTGTGAATTGACGGGCGTCCTGCCTTTGCGCCAATTACAATTGCGCTGCGATCAACATCGCTACTCCCGGCTTGCGGGAATGAAATGTTGGTGTTAGCTTGTTCGTAATCTCTTATAGCCATATATATTACCATTCTTCTAATATATTACCAGTTTTTATCCCCGAAGGGAAGTTACTTTTTGTATTATAGAAGCAGTTTCAAGTCTGCTTCTATTTACAAAGTGTCTACGGTTAATTCAGTGACATTCTGCATAGCCTTAAAGACCAGCAGCTTCTACAGCACGTTTGTGCTTGCCTTTACTTTGCAGTATTAGCAGAGGCACTGCGTTATGCTGTACGGACGTGTCCCATCCAATTCAGTGACCGCTATTAGCGATATTAACCGTAGACTAACACAGCTTCGTTATATGAACTGTGCTGATCGAAATCCCCAGGATAACGCAAACGATGATTAATCAAAGTCACGCTGTAAGGAGTTGTTCCTGCTGCACCAACGGTTACTTCGGCGCGAACAAACTTGAAACCGTTTTTGTCATCAAGCGCACCCGGCGCAATTTCGATAGTCTTAATTACTTCATCGGTTGACGAGGTAATTTGTGTGATTGCTGCGCCAGTAATTGCCTTGCGACCAGTTCCGCTTGAATCAGATGCCTGATAGAGTGCCACATCAACAGTTTCAGTTGTAGCACCACAAGTTAACATGAATACAGAGCGATCACTGCTTCCGCCATCGGCAAAAGGAGAAACCCAAGCTGTATTTAAGTCGCCATTGCTGGCTGACGGAGCAATTAGTAATCTGACGTAATGTGATTCGCTGAAAGTGTGTACATTTGCCATTTTTGTTTACCTTCTTTACTTATATATACAATCAACAATTTTGGCAGCGCCGTTTGAAAATAACGGCGCTGCTTACTTTGTTGTATTAGCTCGCGCTAACTTTCAAAACCTTGATTGCGGCAGGCTGAATGACCTGTCCACCAAGACGAGCGCGGCCCAAGAACAAGACCTGATCTTTTTCTGCGTATTTTGCATCATCGAAACGACGAATGCTGAAATCGACACGTTTACCAATCAAGTAACCCTTGCTCAAGTCACCCAAAATGATCGGATATTGATTTGTTTCAACGCTGTCAGCATATTCATTGTAAACAATCGGACGACCCAACAATCTGTCAGGAACGCCAACTGCCTGCAAGCTCTCATCGCGCTGATCGATCAAGTAGTTACCTTCGCCATCTTTCAATGTAGCGATCTGCAAACCAGTGTCAGAGTTCATGTACCACTTTGCACGAGCGCGGTATCCACGCGGTAAATGGAACAGCATTTCTTTCAAAACATCAGCAGTCACGATACCATTCGGTGAACCAGTGGGGACATAACCACCAACAGTTGTCACACCCGCTGAACGGCTACCAATGACACGGTTGTTGGTCACGATACCTTCTAACTTAGCCTGACCATCGCCACCCCAAATCAACTCGTCGTAAGCAACCGCAACGGCCTCGCTGAATGCTTCGTTGATTTCATCCTCAAGTGAGAAAGTCACATCTTCAAGGGCGCTATTACCAGCAGTCAAGCTGATAAGCATGACGTGAATCGGCACATCGGTCTGAGCGTACTGATCTTCGATTGTGCGTGACTCGGTATCATCAGTGATAACCTCATCAGGCCAACGAACCTTAGCAGCGTGGGCGCGACGTGCATCGGTTGTCACAAGTGTCGGCTGAACGATACGATCACTGGTTGTCGTTCTCATCTTGCATTCAGCAGCCATGACGGTTTGAGTCATGATGTTCTTGTTCAATTCATTAACCCAATCGGGCGGAACAGCGAAACCAACGCTTGCATCCGACCCACCAAAATAAGCCTTAGCGCTTAATGACTTAACGCGACCATCTGAACCTAGTCCAAATGAACCGCCACCCCAAGCAACCTGTCCACGTCCGCGTAGAACTTGCTTTTCAGAGTCATTCATTAATCCTAAGCCAACCTGTAAGTAACTCTTAAAGGCATTTTCATAAGCGCCCGGCTGATCGCCAGCATCGCGAGTGACGCGAACGTTGCCAAAACTACGCTGGCCCGCCGCTTCCATATTTTCAGCCTTCATAGCGCGATTGCGCCAGTAATTACCATCGGCTGATTTACGAGAATAACGTCTTGTTGGAAATTCTTCAGTCATAAGTGCTTCCTCTGATTGTACTGCTAATTCATCCTCTGTCATATAGGCTTCGTCACCTGCAACCGGGAGGGCTTCCTCGCCAAAGTTGCGACGGGCGCGACGACCAGCATTGTAACCCTTGCGAACATAACGCTTGGCTTCTTCTAACTCTGCCTGTGCCGCGATTTCTTCAACATCAGTTAAAACAGCAGTTTCGTCTAATAATGTATCTTGCTTCATAACGCTTCTGCGACCATTGCGATAGCTGGCAGCAGCGACTTCTTCCATCATGGCAGCAACTTCGTCTTCGCTGTAAACCTCGTCACCTGCAACCGGGAGAGCTTCCTCACCAAAGTTGCGACGGGCGCGGCTCAAGGAACGGCGATAGCGCTTGGCAGGCTGTAACAATTCCTCATCCGACTCAACCGCTAACGGGTCAGTTGTTACACCCAACTCGTTCTTCATACGACGCATAAGTTTCTTGCCACTGCGACGAACGGCACGGGCCGCTTGTATCGGAGCAACTTCACCAGTTTGTGAGGCTAATTCTTCAGCCATAATCGGGGCCATTTCTTCAGCCATTTCCTCAGCCATCTGAACAGCCATCTCATCAGCCATCTCAGCAGCGATTTCTTCCATCTCGGCTGCAACAGCTTGTTCTAATTCGCTGGCAACTGCACCGTCAATGACAGGCAATTCCGAACGATACGCACTTCTGCGCGGAGTATAACGCTTTGTTCTTCTCATAGTTCTTATTCCTTCTTGTGTTAATTCTTCCTCTAATGCTTCTAACGCAGCCATTTCTGCTTCGTATTCCATTTCATCGGCAGCTACGTTAACAATTTCGTTCTGTACTTCTGCATCCATTTGGGCAGCAATCTGATTAATTTCATCTGAATCTGCTTTCAGACCAAAAGCATCAGCAAATGCCCTAGTTAGACGCTGTGACGATGTTTTCGGCATAATCAATCCTGATTTTCTTCTGCTGTAATTTGATTTAAGCGCATCACTTTTCGTTTCATTATCTACCCTAGCATCTAGCTCTCTTAGATAATTCTGAATTGTTTTATCGCTGCTTAAAATTGCTTTGAAGGCTCGTACTGAAGTTTTACTTGGTTGTGCCGGAGTTGGGGTTATACTACCTTCGATCAAGGGCCAACAAGCGATTTCACCGTTGTCGGCAATTTGAACTAAGTGGTCAACTGATCCTGAACTCCAACCAAATTCTTTGGTTTTCACCATATCATAAACAGCACGAGCGTATTGATCGCGCAAATCAAGTTGCGCTTGTACCCATAATCCTAATTCATCCGGCTCAACTGATTTTATTGTTCCAACTTTGCGAAGTCCGGTTTGGTTATCTAAACCATGATGATATAAAACCGGGCGTTCTTTAAACCAATCGAGGCAAAATTCAGTTCTTGGGCTAAAGTGTTCACCTTGTAAGTCAGTATCTTGTTCGTTCCCCCAAGACACTAAATATCCTTCAACCCACCCTGTATCTGCTTTTGCTGCTTTTACAGCAGCACCGGGTCTGTGAATAAGGTTAGCTGTTAAATTGTTGCTTTTTACTTTCATTGATTGCTACCTGTTCACGAATAGATTAACAAAAATTATTATAACACTATTTTTACATACTTTTATTGATTGCATTAATTTAATTCTAACACTGATTTTTGCAGTTATTTTGACTAAAAACGTTTGATTTCAAATCATTTGACCAGTTTTTATCCAATTTGATATTTTTTGACGTGCATCTTTCTTTGCTTCCTTGACTGCATCTTGAATAATTTCGTAAGCAGAAGGCCATCCTGTTATCGTATGAAATCTTTGTTTTGGCTTAAGATATAATTCGCGGCTTGCGCCCCGTCGCATTCCAATATCACCGTAAACAAATTTTGAGTGAGGCGATCTGTTTTCGATCTTCATTTCAATTTTGTTGTTACGAGTCGTTACGCGATATTTCCACTTCCTTGCTGTATCACCACTTCTTTGATATGGCTTTCCTTTAAGCACAAACCCCATTACATACTTTCGCTGTTTTTCCGAAGTCCATTCAAGGGGATAATCATCGGGATAATTACGGCGCGGTGGAATATCTTGTAACTTTTTTAACATCGGTTTCATAAATTTGTCACGAATGCGCTGTGCCAGTTGTTTTGTTTTATTTGCATCCAAACTGTAAGTGTTACGCATTTTTTTTATTTCATTGATAGCGCTTTCGACATCTTTTTCGGTTCTTAATTTAACAATGACACTTCGGGTTTTCACGATTTGAAACCAATATTAGTTAAGTTTCGAGTTTTTTGATTTCATTTGTATAACAACGACGCGGCGCATCAACTCCGTCAATTCTGACTTCGTAAACAGCACGTCCATTTCCGCCTTCTTTTGACATACCGATAACTTTGCCAACTCTGTTTCCAACTTTTACCATCTGTCCTAACTTATAGCGATAACTAGGAACTGCCGCTAACTTTGCTTTTTCACGTCTATCGAATTTCTTAATGTTCGGTTCGGGTTCAGCATATGTTTCGGCAATTTTTCCCCAATGGTATTTTGTATTGTTAAACACTAATTTTGCATCTTCACGCTGAACAACCTTCGCATCAAAACTTCTAACATCATCATAGAATTGGCGACCTGCAATCTCTTGCAAATCATTAACAGTTGTTTCAATTGATACTAAATCTTCTGGTAACATACCAGGCATAGTTTTAACTTTTTCACAAGCTGCCTTGAACACATCAATATAATATTTTATATCGCTAATAGCCCTGTTCGGTGTAGCAATATTCATTGCTTGTACGGCGTTATTAGCAGCGTTAGAAATGTGATAGCTTAGTATTCCTAATTCATTCATTTTTCTCATTCCTTTTGTAGATAATTCATTTATCTTTGCCATGAAATCTATTATTTTTGCTTTAGCCTTGCTAAAAGCCGGTTTCTCCCCTATAACAAACTCGCAAAAAGTAACGCGGTGCGAATCGAGGTTTTCGATTTCGTTTTCTTTTTCCCATTCTGCTGTTATTTTTATTAATTCGTTATAAAAATCATTGTATAATGTATCTATTTCTTTCATTAATGCGAGAAATTCGTCTTTAACAAGTTCGTTATTTTCTAATATGGCTAAAACTTCGCCAGCATTTTCAACAAAACCATAAATATCATTACTCTCAAAGTAATTTTGTATATTACTTTCTGTAACCGAATAGTCTTCTGGCATACACCCTTCTACAAATTCGACTCCACCGGGGTATTGAACGTGTTCTCCATCATCGTATCCAAAATCGACCTGTATGTTACATTCTTGTCGATATATGTACTCGGCTTTTTTAAGTATAATGTCAAAATAGAAGTCAATTTTTTTTACAACTTCTTCTAAATATTGATTAATTGTGTTCAAACTACTAACTCCCCTAAATTAACTTCGGTTGTCACTACATTTTTTCTTATTTCAAGCGGATAACATTCCTGTGCGCGTTTTATGCAAGTTTCACAGTGTTCTATGTCGCCGCTATCTTCAAGTTCCCAGAACACATCGTAGTTACCACGATTTGCTTTTATTGTTTTCCATCGCCACTCACACTTGCAATTATTACGACAAAGCGTTCCAGATTTTGGATAGAATGGGAGTTCCGGTCTTCCCATTGCTTTATTTAACCCTTGCTCAACCACTTCAACTGAACTTGGTGCATATTTTGTTAAACGACTGACAATGTAATCAGCATCAAGTTCTTCAATCGGGGTTTCATCTAGTTTTTGCTTGAATTTTTCTAGATAACCTTCTTGTTCAATTAGTTTATCATCAATTATATCAAGTATACTGGTGTCTAATTTACCGATATAACCCATAGATGCGGCTGCACCATTTAAATACAAATCGGTTAACGCTTCCTCGACTTGGAAAAACCAGTCGTCGGTTGTATAAGAGCTATCTATTAATTTATCTGTTGCTTCTTTGGCTCTTAGTTTGTAATCATCCACTAATTTATCTACTATTTGTCGTGCCTTACCTGTTCCAATATTTCTGCGGCGTTTTCCTTCTGATGTATCAACAATATATTGACTAGCTAAATCACTAAAATATTGTTCTAACTCGTCGTTGATTTCTTCAGCCTTAACCGAAATTGCATGTAAGTTTTTGTTTACGAGATTACATAATTGACACATGTCTATTCCTCACCTTCATCTTCAGCATCTTCGTAACCTTCATCAATGTCGGTAAAGTCAAGATACTTTTTCGCATCGAACTTTTTATGCCAATTTTCTATTTTTGTTTTATCAAGCCTCTTAAAGCGTTTATTCTCAGGCGTCATTTCTTTTGCAACTTTGAAAACTTGACGAACTGCCTCATTGTCTAGTGGATTGATGACTTCTAATGCCGCTTTAACTGTTCGTGTTATATCCCGATCAATCAACCGAGTTTCGAACTTAAGCCCTTTCTTAATACCACTTCGAATAGTGGCTTTTTCCCACGCACTCCACTCATCTGTTATAGTTTTTTGTGCTGCTTTCTTGAGGGTTAACATGGGTACATCTTGTTCGATTGCAGCGTCAGCATCAAAGTAACCATTATCAATAGCGGAATTGAAATTTCTAATCGTTTCTTCATCCCAATTCTTGATATTTACAACATAACTCCTTAGATGTATAGGTAACTCATCCGCTTCTAATAAACCGTTTTGATATTGGCGTAATTTTTCTTTTGTGTTGTTTCGCATCATGTTATTAAGGTAAGTATAATCTTCGAGTTTTTCCATTCGACTGCGATAATCAACATTATCGGCTATTAAGTCATTGCGGAAAACAAAGTTTGAAAAGTATTTGTAACCATCGCGTCCGAAATTTAACATTGTCGGTTTCACAACCGATTCAAATTTGAATGTAATTTCAGGGTTTGTATCATTAACTTTTACATAAGCAAGCGTGATATGCGGATTGTACATATCTAACGTTGTAAACTCACTTAGTTTTATTCCATAAGTATTGAATGCCTGAACTATCTTTTGTTGTAATTGTATTAACCAGTCTGATTTTTCTATTTCAGCATAAACTGGAATAATTCCGTTATTGTTTGCAAAAGTTTTAATACCAGTAACATTTAAACTCTGTGCCAACCCATAATTGTCCGGGAGTATATTAATAACACTTTGTGCTAAACCACTATCAACATCTGGTGCATAAACTACCGTGATATGGAATGTACTTGGGTCTTGGAATTCTATTTCATAATTTCCATATAACTGCTTAATTTTCTTTTGGGCATCGCGCAACTGTTCGTTATCTGGAATAATTAATGAAACATATAATTCATTGGTAGATTCATCGCTTTGAGATTTGTGTAAACGGAAGCTGTAATCAATTTCGTTATTGATAGATTGAATGTTTTCTATAGCAGCTTCTACGTCAAGTTCTTTGCTTTGTGCGCTGGCATAGCGATTTGTTGTATTTTGCGTTAGTAACGGAGTCAAATTATGTTCTTCGTCTTCTTTTGCATTAAATGGTTCATTCAACCATTCTGTAATAACGCTAACAACTTCTTCTTTTTCTTCCATATCATCAAATTGATCATTTGCTACTGTTTCAACAATTTTGTCAATATCGCTGTCGAATTTCGTTAAGTCTTCAAGTAACTTTTTTTCAATTTCATCTATAGTATCACTGTTCACAATATCATCGCGTGTATTAACAAGGAAATCGGCATGATTCTGCACATCATTTGTTTCTTCTTGTTCAACTCGTTGTACTTCAACATCGATTTTGTCTTTAATTTCTTCTTTGTCAACTGACACAACTGATTTATTGTCGTTTGTTGTGGTTATTGTATCGTTATCTATTTTTGGAATAATTGCATCAGCAATACCAGATGAAATGTCAATCCATGTATTAGTATCATCAATATCAGGAACTTCATCGATTAAATTACGACGATTAACAAATGAACGCATTGGTTCTTCTTCTGGTTCAGCCGTAAGTTCTTCAGCCAATTTTTCTGCTAATGCTTCATTGATAATATCCGTTTGTTGTTGATACCCATCAGGTGCTTCTTCTGGCAAAACGAATCCCAATGATTCAAGAACTTGCGACTTTTTCAACAAGTTCTTGTCCCATAAATCGACAGGGATTTCGTATTTTTGTTTGATTTTTCCTTCTATTTCATCTTTGAAACCAGTCGTAATCGTTACTGGCTTCGGTAATCCAAGTAAATCAACTGTGTCTTCTTTTGTTAACAGGTTCTTTTCCCAATATTCCATGATGCTATCGCGCAAACTGGATTGATTTTCAAGATAAGTTTCAATTTGACCTTGAAAACCATCAACTGCTTTTTCAGGTAATTTTAATCCTAGTTTATTCATGGCTTCTGATTTTTCAATCAAATTAGCATCCCAAAGCTCAAGGATATTACTTCTTCGATTACTAATTTCATCGGCATAACCATCAGGACTATCGGACGGAAGCGCAATTCCCATATCTAACAATTGAATGGTCTGGCTTCGTGTCAACAAATTATCTGACCATAAACCCGTAATAAACTCACCATAATCCGCACCGCGCTCAAGTTCTGATTTATACCCATCGTCTGCCCAATCAGGGACACTAAAACCAAGCCTTTCCAAGACTTGTTTTCGGGTTAACAAATCATCTCCCCATAAACCGCGAATTAAATCAGATGCAGATTCGATGTCATTTTTATATCCGTCTAATTCACCATCTGGGATTTTTTGACCAAAAAGTTCTAAAACCTGACTTCTTTTAGCCAGATTTGCATCCCATAAACCAAACGCATAATCTTGAAGCGTTTGATGTGGGATATTAGCAGTTTGTAATATTTTACCAATTGGCATTGTTGATTCATTGTAAGTGTACCAATCATCAAATGCTTCAACTGGTTTCATTTTTAAGCGAGTGAGTGTATCATTATAGCTTTGTAGCCCACCCGTGAATATGCTCATCTCGGTGTCAGCTTTTTCGGCGCGGTCAGCATCTAACTCGCGAATATCGGACAGGTCTAAAACAAGACGCATGTCACTCGGCAAACCCAAATCACGATTAAATGCAGCTAAGAACTTTTCTGCTAACGGAATAACAGTGTCATTCCAAGCCCGCATGACTAAAGCCTCATGACGTTCTTGGCTACCACCACTTGGAGTTACCACCAATTCGCGATCTAATCCAACTGCCGCTGATATTCCTTCCAATGCCGTTTCGTTTAATTCGGGTGCAGCGACCTGATCGGCAGGAATACCGACTTGTTCAACCTTAACGCTTCTATCGAAAAATATGCTGCGTAGTGAACTGCCTATACCTTGCCAATATTCTTCAAATTGTCGCTTATATTTCTTTAGATCGGAATCAGTCATCATGGCTGGATCGTCTTCCATCGATACCATGATGAAAGGCATAGCGCCTCGCGTAAAGTATTCACTCATCCATTGTGCAATTGCAGCATTTGCTACTGCTTCATGAATAGCAGTAGCGACAATACTTTTGCCACGATTGGGATTCATTGGATTCCAATCGGTAACATAGACAAATTCGCGTCGGTCTAAATAATTTTTGTCTGGCAGAACATTGTCGGTGGTTTGGTATTGATTAACATACATACCACGAATGCCACCGGATGTACCATCCTCATCTATGTCCCAATATGGTTTGTCAAGTACATACAATCCAGCCAAAGCGCCATCTTTATAATCAAATATTTCGTTTCCGGTTTTTGATTGCAAGATAGCGCGACGTGTCTTAACTTTATAAACAGAAGCCGCACCAAATATAGCATAATTAAGCCACATATGACTTAATACTTGCCCGCCCTCTTTGGCGAATATTTCATTAATTTTAATGCTGTCTGGTGTTCTTACGTAGTTATTGTCGCGCTTAACTTCAGCTACAATTTTAACGCGACTAATAAGGTTGGCAACACGACGCAAAGCGCTAAACATATAAACGCTTGTAAGATAAGCGCCTAAAAGTTGCGATTCATTATAATATCCGTCAATCCCGCTATTACTCCCTGCGTTAATAAAGTCCATTGCTGAACTGCTATAAAAATCAGACGATTTCATAGCGGATTTAGGGTCAATGAAACTAAGGCTTCCGCCTCGTTTCTTGAGCGCAGACCCAAAATTGCCTTTTTTATTATTGTTGGGATTAATACCTTTAAGAAAATTTAAGACCACAATTGCGGTTGAACCGCTTCGCCCCTTTCGACTTTATATGCCGGGTGCAGGCATATCATGTGTAACAGATGGAAGCAACAGTGCATCCTCAAGTTGCTTTGCTGCATGTGTCAGCCGATCATATGCATCCGTTTGAGACTTTATCATAACCATTTTGATTTGGTTGTCGGCGTTCTTCGTACCCTTTTGTTTGAGTACATTGATTGCTTTATAACCTTCAAATAGTACCTGGCGTGCCGCCCCAATAGAACTCAAAGCGGTTTGTATGGCGCGATAATATTTACGCTTTGGGCCTGTTGTTATAGCAACAAAAGCTGGCTTTTCTAATGTTGCTAACAGTGTGTCACGCAAGGGCGACAAAACCTCTTTGTTTGAAAGCGGATTTAATGTTACATCAGCATGGGTATCAACTGCTTGTTTCATAATTTTGTAAAGTTCTTTAGTTGAAGTTACAATCTCGTTGAGTTCTATGTCACTTGCAGTTACAACTGACTCTTTGATCGATTTATTTGAAGAGTTACCCTTAATCTTAAATGCCTTACTTGATCTAGGCTCAAGATCATCAACATGACTCACACTTGTTCCCCATGCAACGCCGCGCTTATCGATTAGTTTTAATGAAAATACCTTGTTTCCATTATATACACTTGAACTTTCAATATAGGCATAGCTTCTTAATGCTTTGCTATAAACAAGATCGCCTGGCACAAAATCCTTGCTAAAGTAACGAATAGCAGCATTGTCATCAGGTTCGGTTTCAGCGTTAATGTTTACTTCTTCTTCGGTTTCAATCATCAACTCACTATCAGGGGTTAACGTAGACTGATTTGCTAAAACGTTTCCGCGTGTTTCTTTTGGTGTTCCATCAACATACTCCATTTGGGCGCGTACAGCCGTATGATACGCACTTAATGTCTGTGATTGCCAGGCATCGCAAACATAATTTGGTCTAGCCTCAAAATCAAAAGCTGAACAGTGGCCCGTATTGGGATTGTCACCCGGAACAAAGAAACGGCAGTTTCCACAAATGCGCGGACTGGCATCGATTGCAACTCGGTAATTTGTAATGTTAGTCGGAACACCATCATTTTTTGTTTCTGGCGTTGTTACTTCTTGTAATAAACGTAAGTTATTTTTAGTTCTCGATTTCATGCTTATTTCCTTAAGGTTTTCCAGTGTTAATAATCCCTTGTGCCACAATTCTTTGACATGGGACGGAACTTCTGATAGAATCGCCTTAACATTTTCTTCCGAAACTGTGTGAAAAGCTGTCTTGAGTTCGTTACTTGTTTTTGCTATTTCACCGATTAAATTTTCTCTTTGTTTTAACAATGTATATATATTGTCTTCAGATAAAACCTTTTTGTCGGCGTTAACAAAAAGGTCACATGTTTCAAAGCAATTTTCCAATACTTGTAAATATAATTGCCAATCTGATGCTTCACTAAAATCATTACTATCGTAAGTAGACATTTTGTTCAATGTCTCATAAAGATTTGGCATTAATATACTAATGTCGCAATTGTTCCGCTGTTCAATTCCCTGTATGTTACTGGTAATTGCTGAAAAATAATTTGTTAATAAAGTGTTGCGATTATTGACTGAAAGCCAATAAGCAGCTTTTTCCCTAATTTCACTTAAAATACTTTGTAAATAATTAGCGATTTCAGAGCAAGCGTTGTTTAAGTTACTGACGTTATTGTTATATTCGTTGATTTGTGAGTTAACTTGATTATACAAGTCCTTTATTTCAAAAGCACGTCTTACAATCGTGTGTTCAGCTAAATCAGCCGGGATTGCAGCTAATGTTTCCTGAAAATTCTTAACAGTTTCAGCTACAATTTGATTATGTTCTTCGAGTACAACATCGGGATTAGCAGGTGCAGGATTGTAATCCGAAGGAATACCAAATCCACCCGAAACATCACCGACTTTTTTATTTTTTGTTCTGAACATTTATGACTGCTTTCGCTAAAATTATTCTCGCTTGTTCTTTTGTTAATCCGTCCGGGACTTCAATATATTCTGTGTCGATATTGTTTACACTGATTAAATCGACTTCATTCTGCGGTATCGTAATAACCCGGTTATCAATTTTTACTGCTTGTACAACCGGGCCATTTTTAGTCAGCAATACGCCTTTGATGACATATTGCTGACCGCTTTTTCCGCGTATTATGTCGTAAGTTTTTAACGGGATGAAAGGCATTATGTCACCCCTCAGTTTTTATTGCAAATGCAAATGTGTTTTTAGTGCGTCAATATTGGATAAAGCAATATTAAACGGCGCTTCAATTGCCTCAACTCGCCAGCCATTTTGACGTATGGATTTAACGCTGGTATCATTAGATACACTAGCAGCTAACTGTAAGTTACTTATGATATTTTTAATTAATCGACTTGATTTCGGGTCGTAGTGTTGGTCAATCACACTTTTAACACGATTGGCAACCTTGACTACTTTTGGTAAAAATTCATTTGGTGTATTAAAATGATAACCTGTTACAACATTGAGTAAGTTATTTAATTCAGCTTGTACAGACTTTGCTGAAATTGAGTCTAACTCTGGACGTTGATTTTGTGTGTTTGCAGCATTGTTAATCATTGCAGCCGCTTCAACAACATATTTATCAGCTTTGTCAACTAAGGACTGTGCAATCTTTGGTTTGCTTTGCCCTTCGTAAGCCAAACTGTCTTGTAAACTTTTTGCTGCCGCTGTTAACATTTTGACAACCGGATGACCGGGTGTATAAGCACCAGCAAGCTGCTCAATGTCTTCGATGACAAAACTAAGATTTTTTCTGGTCTTAATACCACTAACCTGTAATGCTTTTATTTTGCGCGAAATACTATAAATATCAATCATGTTGTTCGGCTCGTTGTGATAACGTGCTACAAAGTCACCGTATAAACCTTTAACCGTTTTTGTCTGAGTCGCAGTAGTTAGTTCTGGGACTTCTAATTCTTCTTTCACGCTATTAAACAACACCATTGCCCTTTTAATGAAACTTAGAACAGCTTCGCGGTCATCGCGATTTTCATAAGCCTCTTCTAAAGCCAAAACAGCCTCTTGAAACGAAGGTGTTAATGATTCTTGATTAATCGTCAATAGGTCAGCATCACTTTTCCAAGATTTAACACTGTCAGCCATCTCGCTTAAGGCAGGATAACCATTCCGTGTCCACTTGATATAATGCTGTTTGATTTGCTTTTGTAATTGATGGAATTTGTATCCGAATTGTTCATTGGTAAACGCCATAGTAATTTTCCTTTTTAATTCTCACGACAAAATATTCTAAGTGCTATAATTTTAACACAGATTCTTTACTGTTAACTACCACTCGAAATCTATTCTTATATTGTAGCATATTTTATAGACAATTGATTTAGTTTCATGCCATCCTTAATGGCGTGTTTTTCAATCGCATCATAAAAACAGCTAACATTAAGGCACTTGCTGAATCTGGGCTGCGGCTTATTTTCTTTCTGATTTCTTCGTTGCCTTCTACCTGTATGTCACCACTGCTGGTAATGTGATATTTTGGCGCAGTTAATTCCTCAAATAAACGACGATCAGGTGGCAAGCATAAAGCATATGGCAAATCCGGGTCGAGTAACTCACGAACCCGCCACCATAGTTCAGCGCGTAAATTAATAAAACCGAAATTACCAAATCGATCTTTACCTTTGCTTGATCGGCTGACTTTGACGCCTGCTACTGTATATCCTTTTTGTCTTAAACGCTGTGAAAGTCCTAATCCAATACCAATAGCATCAACCGCAATCGGTGAATAACGCGAACCCTTCATTTTTATTTCAACCCACTCAACTTGCTTCATCGTATCGGGTTCTTTTAGGTATTCAATAAATTGCACATACTTTCCAGTGATTTTCAAAAGCACCGTCATGTCTATTCCAGCTTCGGCTACATCTAAGCCAAAAATAGCATCGCTATAAATCAACTTCGCTATTTCGCCACTTTTGTTAGCTTCGCGCCATCGTTCATTTGATAATCTGACCCATTCAGATGGTACAACCTGCCAGGGATCAGCAATTTGTGATATACCAAAGTCGCCATACAAAAGCTGGCTGCGATAAGGCTCAGGCATGTTCTGCAAAATCATGCGGTAATCAGTATTTGCCAGATAAGGATTATCTGATAGTCGTGCCGGGATAAACGTTCGGCTCTTGGGTTTAATTTTTTCTATTTCGCCACCCTTGTTTACAAACTCAAACTCTCCACCCTTCGAACCCACTTCTGATAACTCAGGTGTTATTTCAACATCCTCTCCATCTAACATAGCAAACCAACGCAACTCTCCGGGTTTTGCCGGGTTAGGGTGATCTTTTGATAACCAGGGTCTCCATCGCTCAATAACCCACTCGCCATCACTATTGGTTGGTGGATTTCCAGCCGCAACAACTCTTACCGGAACATTGTCAGAACTACGCGCCCAACCAATCAGGAAATTATAAACCGATGACGATATATCACTGACTTCATCAAATAGCTTCAAGTCATGTGGGCGACCTTTGTATTTTTGCGCCGCTGCAAAGTTTGGAACACTACCGAGTTCTAATGTTTTGCCTTCTGGTAATCCATCAAAACGCATAGCCGAACCACTGCGAAATTCGGCTTTTGTGTCTTCAAGAATTTTATTGGCTCGACTGATGATGTCTTTTAGTTCAGGATAGCTGCGACGGAAAATTATCGCTTTTTTGTGCGGCGACAATTCCGATAACGCTAAACCAAGTAATAGGTCACTGTTGTGGGTGACAATGAAATCATCAACGACATGTAAACCGGAGGGGTGATCGATTGCAAAACAGACGCCATCGCCTTTTCCAATTGGTTCTATATTCGTAATTCTTCGTCCAGCTTCAGATACACCGCCGTTAAATTTTTTGATTCGTTCTTTTTTTCTGGGAAGTCTGGCAAAATTGCTACAATCGTCACTTTGAATCCATACATTATACGCATCATTGCATTCTATATAATTTCCATCATCATCATCATCATCATCATCATCATCATCATCATCATCATCTTTATAACCAGCTTTTTTCTTAGTTATAGTTGCTTTAGCACCCAAAGAACGAGCAAGGTGTTGTACATCTTTTGCTAATTGTTCGGATATAGTCGTGTAACTAATATGACCACGATTATCAATGTACCCATCAGTATCGACTAGCCCCTGAAATAATGCATAACGAACATCTAAACTGGCATATAAATAGTTTTCAGGAATAAATTTGTCGTGACTATATTTACCGTATAAATCGTAACCAGATAAAGCATCAATTAACCATTGTAGTTTGTGTATTCTTATAGAAAATTTTCCATCGTATCTAACATTATCTTGCCCCAAAAGATTAGAAACATAGTCAACAATAAATTGATCAATTGTTGCAATAGTAATATTAGAATTTCCAGTTATACACCCATCACCAATTAACAAGCCAAGTAAATACGGGTCGATACGTATAGTTTCATCATCTTTAGTGTTTGACTGCCTTGTAAATTGAACGGGGGAACATAACGGTATGATAATCCAGTACGGCCTTTTACCCAACCCTTGTAATTTGACTTGTTGCTTGTGATATTCATAAAGCATTTTAGTTGTGGCAAGCCTACCACGCACTTCTTCGTGATGGATTCCTTTTTCTGGACTGTACAAAAAGTAAGTTCTTTCTGCTTTAATTCTCTTACCAGCATACCAATGCATCCACAAATGCTCATCGCTAACGACAACTTCTGCACCATCAACAAAAGTAACTCGATACAAATCAATATTTTTATGCGGATAAACACCTATAACCCTCGTCATTGTTCCATCAGATGCAACTAACTGGTCGCCTAATTTTACATCTTCGGCTTTTTTAGGGCCTGTTACTGTATATATTACAGAACTATTAGACAAGGCTTTACCCCCGCCCGCAGCCCCGCCAAAAAATAGCTCGTCGGCCTCAGAATAGAAGGCCATTGTTTGTGGCCCATCTTGGGGTTTCCAGACTGATTTTTCTGCGATTGTTTCGGGATTAAGGGCAGAAGCGAGTTCAGCTAACCATTGAGTAGATAAGTCGAGGTGGTTGTTATTGGCATTAGACTTAGAAGCAGCTTCTTTAATGCCAGCGAGTTGTGAATCGTAGTCATCAAAGTCAAAATCATCCGATTCGAGATCATCAGAATCGTCAATAATGCTGTCGTCATATAAATCTTTTCGGTTATATTTTGGTTGATTCGATTCGCTTGGTTTATTTGATAATTTTTTTCTGGGCATAGATACAGTAAACTCCTTGTGTTGTACTCTATGCCCTATTGTATCAGAATTTGGTTAGATTTGTTAATTAGTATTCTGTGGTGAAATCTCTGAATTGAATATAATCATCAAGCGCCTCTGTAGATGTATCGTTTAATGTATCCATCCACGCTTGTGTTTTGCTCAATAGATTTTCATAAGTTGTTAATTCATTATCTTCTACGATTGAAACAATATTTTCGTAGTTTTTTGCGATTTTTTCAGTTATTGCTACTAAATCTCTTGTTAATTTGACAGCATTAGCGGCATTGTTAACCATGAGTTGCCATTCGTTATTAATATCTTCGTTATCGAAACCTTTTGTGTAACTACGGCTCGAACCACGATTATAACGTGAAGAAGCATTCACATTCCGTAACGCCCGTTGTACAACTTTCTTTGCAATTCTATTTGTGTTCATTTTTTCTTTATCCTTGTCCTGAAATAATAGCTAATTGAACTAACCACTTGTCAAATTCTAGAATGAAATCTTGTGTCATGTTAACAAATTTGTCGTAATTTTCTACTTTAACGGCTATGTCGTCAATTGTCGATTGCAATTCTGCGAATTCACTTGAATTTGATGCACTTAACCACTCGGAATAATCTGTTCTTATCTTAATAAGTTTATTGAGCGCGCCAATTAATACTTTCATATTTGCAATAGCAGTTCCCAACAACTCGTCATCAATAGCGTTTTGTAAATTAGCTGCCAAGTTATATTTATGTTCAATAATAGTGTGATTATCCCTTGTTTGTTCTATTATTGTATATATCTCGGCTACCATTTGATCGATAATGTCATTGAGATTGAAATCATCTTTATATGCACCATAACTTTTCGTTGGATTGTGTTTGAAGTTTTTATAATTTGTATATTTTGTGCGCCTATTAGTATTATTTTCCACTTTATATCCTCTTGAGGTGGTTTTCAAGTTTCATCTGAACTTCTTTAATACTATCGATATAGTTACCCACCCATTCTTGCGAAGCACCCATTGCAAAACGGTTAAATTCTGCTTGAAATTCACGACTATCGTATATAGCTGGCGGGATTGAATCAATATAGTTATCTATATCCTTCAAAACTGCATCGACCTCGTAAAACTCGCGAGTTATATTTTTAAGCGCTTCAAGTTTAGTTTCTGAAATTTCTTTCCAAGCGTCATATTTTTTCTCTAATTCGTTTGCATAATCAATGAAGTCTTCCTTTATTGATAATTGACGCTTGATTCGTAAACCACGCTGACGATTAAGTGTTGTAGTATCGTTTGAATTCGAACGTTTCTGTTTCATTTTTTTTACCTTATGTTAAATTTTCGTGATATCGTGATAATTGTTCGATTTTGTACGTTACTAAATTAAGTGCGTTTTGTGCATCTTGTGCTGCTTTTACCATTTCTTCGCATTTTTTTATCAGATCGATTAAATAAGCATCGACTTCGCGTATCCATTGCCATGTTTTGCTGTTAGTAACATCTGGGTCATTTATGTAAGGAGCTATTATTTGCCCGTCAATTCTTTTTCGCGCAATTCGATAAGAATCTAATATACCCAATATACTTGAAGTATATGTATCATTATATTCTTTCAATGTCGTATTCATATCGCCTAATGCTCGGTCAACTTGCACCCCGGCAAACCCAAGAAAACCGCGTACTTTATTCTCTAATTCACTTTCAATTGAATCGGATTTAAATGCACCATTACTTCTTTTAACAGGTTGTACAAATTTACGATAATTTATTTTAGCCATAATTTATATTCTATCCATTCAAATTTTGATCTTGATAACGGGCATAAGCAACCCAAATTTCTTGCAATATATCAGTAGTGTTAATATATTCAAGGTAATCTCTTGTATTATCTATGAACACATCAATCTCGTCACGCATATAAACAGGATAATTACCACTTTCAACAGAAGTTTCAATATAAGAAATCAGCTTTTCGACTGATTCTTTGAAATTATCAAAGTTAATATTAGCTTCACCAGCAGACGAAATAGTTTCACTGAGTTCTTTCATTAGCGTCCTAAAGTCTTTAGTTCTAATGCGTTTCTGCTTATTTATGTTGATCGTTGATCGTATCATTTTTTATATTTATGACCCCACTATTGATCAACACCGATAGCCATAACATAATCAGCCACCAAGTTTTCTGGAACAGATAGTCCTTCAAGCGCCGCGATTGATTTTTCGAGTACCGTTATATAACCGCGTGTTTGTCTAATTGCTTCTTGAACAGCTTTCTGGTATTCCTGAGTTAAATTTTGACCATCCGTAATATTAATACGGACGTTAGCGGCATATCCGCCGCTTGAATGACCCTTACCATTAGGGTCATATGAGACATTGTTGTATATTTTCATTTCTTGATACTTTGGGTCTATCCATGTATCAATTGTATATTGACCATTTCCCGCAGAACCGGATTCATTAGCCATAAATGTACCAGCTTTATATTCAAATTCTGTCTTTGTAGCAGAGCCACGAACAGCTTTTTTAACTGCGTTTCTAATTATATTTTTATTCATGATTGTTTTTCTTTCCCCATGTACATTAACGTCTTTCTAGATAAAATTTTATTATAAGAAGCTGCTGCTAATTCAAATCCAGCAACCATTTCTTCTAAATCAACACCCTGCGCCGCTAACAAGTCTTTTTTCATGTTTTCAAGGTATGCAACCAATTGATCGAAAAGTTTTTGAGTCTTCTCAGATTTTTCTGGACGAAGAATATTAATGACTTTCAACAAATCGTTAACATAAAATTCATTCAACCCATCGCTAAAGTCTTCAGATAACGTTGGCGCATCGTTGTTGATCTCTTCAACAAACGAAATCAAAAGTGTGTCAAGTATACCATGTGACTGCCCCATGTAAAGTGCGGCTAATTTTATATCTTCTATCCATTTATTGATCTTGCTGACAATTAAACCCATCTCGGCATCTAGTCGTTCTTCATACTCGCGTTTTTCGCGCAGCTTTGGGCCGAAGTAAGGTAAGTGTTCCATGAACCAACGCGGAATACTAACCTTTTCAGCCGCAGTGCCTGTATAAGACTTGATAACATCGTGTCTTGATTGTTTATAAGTCGTAATTTTTTGGTAAGCCATTGTTTGTTTCCAATAACATTTATTTATAACTAAATTTTAACATAAGTTACGCGCCCATTTTGAAGGCTTATCCAACCATTAGATGGAAGATTACAGCCCTCAATCTTAATCCATGTATTGCCAGTGGCATCCTTTTTGGTTTCAAGTACTTTTGCACTGGACTGTGTATTCAAACACCCAATGATAGCAAATTGAGAACCTGGGTTAGAACGAATATTCACCCATTTTGCTGGTGTAGTAATTCGGTATAAAGTATCTGGATTTGGTTGTTCGGTTGGCGGTTTAGGGTCAACTGGCGGTTTAGGGTCAACTGGTGGCTTAGGTATAGTCCCATATGGAACTGGTTCAAGCGCGCCCGAATTTGCAAGGTTAATTAGATGGGTGTTAAAGCCATCGTCATTATCGATTCTAAATCGCGCCCAACGATTTCCAATGCTATCTCCATAAGAATAGATCAAAGCATCAACACTATCGGGTCTGTAAGATTTTCGCCATGCATTATAGATAGCTTGTGCATAAGTTACTCCATTATAGGGCTGACGATTAGCATCTAAGTTTCTACTATCGCGCCAACCCGCATCAGCATCAATCCACCCGTTAGCGTCCATAAATGCTGTGCCAAATTCCCCAATGACTGTGATTGGTTTGCGAATGCCCAATTCCTCGCAACGCTTGTGACCTAACTTATAACGCTCTAACAATCCACCGCTACGCTCTAAAGTTCCTTCAAAGTATTCATTTGGACTCCAAATATGCAAATCCCCCCATTTTGCTAAGGTTCTCCACATACTATCTAACTGTTTGTAATGGTTAAAGCGATCATTTGGATAGCCCTGCGGGTTTCCAGTTGCAAATCTTCCTACCGCAACGCTCCAATTATTTCTACCACATATGTCCATAACCGCTGCTTGCCAGTCGCCGTAAATATTCATTTCGTCGCGAACCGATTCATTATCGGTTAGGACAGTCAATCCAGATGGTTGTCCATTTGGAAGCACAAACCACTGGCGATTGTCATCAACCCATTTTTGCGGGTTATTGGCATACTCGGACTTGGCGTGATTGCCGTCATCCGGCCAGTTTCTAAATATTACTCTTAGAAATGGAAAACGCTTTTTACATTCAACCGAAAATGCAAAAGCCTCATTCTTTCGCGCCCCACCCATTACATTAATCCAACGGGGCTTTAATGCTGCGATGCGGTTAAACAATAACGTTTCGCCGCCGTATAATTCTTCGTATAGTATATGAAAACTTATTCCACTTGTCATAAAAACATTAACTCCCCGTTAAATTCGTCTAATATGGTCTGTAATCTTCTGTGTAACTAAAACCAGTTCCTTCTAATGTTTGCCTTATTTCTTCAGCAAGTTCCATAAATTCATCTTCCAAATCCTGAAGTTTTTGTTCAATGCTTTGCGATTTTGTGATAACAGAACGAGAAACAGGAAAACCGTCCGTTTCAAATATTCTAATGAAATTAGAATATCGCGTTTGGTAATCTTCGATTAACATACTGATTATTGTTGAAGCATTCTTCAAAAAACCAGGATTCAAGTGGTTATTAATTTTAACTGCACTGCGAACAGCATTTTTAATCAATTTTTGCTTTCTCATAATTTACTCCGGTAAATAATCATAACCTAATTCGCCACGATCTTCGGCTCTTTTGAAATCAATCTTTAGGACATCTAATACGTCATAAACTTCTGATAATAAGTTACTCACCTTTGCCATTTGTTCGCGAATTTTTGGAACATCGGTGTTGCTATCTTGTAATTGACGAAAAAAGAAGTTATAATTGCGATCAAACAATGAAGATTGTTCATAAATACTTTTTTGCAAATCTTCTATATAATTGTATGTCATGTAATTGGTGGATTTTAATGACCTTTTTAGACTATTTACTCCCATGTAGCGTTTTGTTTTACTCGTCATTTTCATTTTGTTTTTCCTTTGATAATCATACTGCTAGTGTTGGTATTTAGATAGTAATTAATTTCTTGTGATATAGCACTGAGGATTTTGGGGTCTGAAACATGTTTGCGTATTGTAGCAACAACAAAAGACAGCATCGTCATGGCTTGCTCGGCTGTCATCATTTGTTTTAATTCGGTTAGGCGTTTTCTTTCGGTTTCCACAAGTTTTCTGCGATTGGCAACGGCGCGAAATATTTCATCCCAAGCCAAATAATCATCAAAACCGCGATTGATTAACTTCCCCATTTCGCTTAGGTTTTCAGCAAAAGCAGCTTGATTGTTGGTTTGCGCTGCTAGTCGTAAAGCAGCATAACTTTTCTTAACGGCTTTCCAGATTGCGCCACTTTCGCCTGTATCAACACGGGTGATAAGGTCGCCAATTCTAGCTTCAATTAGCGCTATATCATCGCGGAGTTCGAGTAGTTTTTCGTCATTAACCGCCTTCATGTAACGTTCACTTAAACGCGACGGCAAATCTCTTGTATACTTACCGTCTTTAAAGCGTCCGTGTGCTGCGCCTTTTAAGGATAACCCACCATGAATACGACAACGGTTAGCACCACGTACAGGACTCCCCATACAATATGTTCCGTTACGCCGACGAGCGCCACAAACTTGTTTGTCACCAACAAAAAACAAACTCCGCGCCCCATCTTTTTCGACTCGTATACCAGCTTCTTCGTAAGTCATTGTTACTGGAATACGCGGCTTTTTAACATAAGGAGTCGCGTTTATTTCTTGTTTTTCTATAACTTTTAAAGCAAATTCTTCTGAACTCATGATCGATTACACAAAAACTGATTTGCAAAATAACTTGTATATGGTTCACATATTAAATCGTATAACAAAAACCCATCGTTATTATAATCGTAAGCAATAGATTTAAGCCCTGCTGTTCGATGTATTATACTTTGGTTATGAAAACAACTGATATTACCACGCATCGGTATTGCTTCTATTGTCTCAAATATATTATTACTATACCACATTTTATCAGGTGAGCATGATATATAAACGATGTCGTTCATCATTTGCATACTAAAATGAATGATGGTCTTTATATCTTTTGTTATAGCAATAGATTTAATTTGTGTTTGAACTAGACACAAATTAATTTCATCATAAGATAAAACAAAGTCGCCTTCTCTTAAATCGGTTATAAGCGAAAAATTAAAATCAGGTAAAGCAATATAAGTTGTACCAGTCAACCCGGACACAATCTATTTCCTATTCTGCCAACATTGGTTCTAATCCAGCATTCGTCATGCGTTCCAGTATGACTGCAACGTAACCGGGATCAATTTCAATAGCGCGGCACAGTCTTCCTAATTGTTCAGATGCCGCCATTGTTGTTCCGCTGCCACCGAAACAATCATAAACAATTTCACCTGTTAATGTTGAGTTTTCAATTGCTCTTGCAACTAATGCAACTGGTTTCATAGTGGGATGCTCTTCTGATTTCATCGGCCTGTCAATTTCCCAAACTGTATTTTGTTGTCTGCCGCCATGATAGCGATGTCCTGCGTTTGGAATCCAACCATAAAAAATTGGTTCATTTTTCCAATGATAGTCAACACCCATTGGAGAAAATGTCGGGGAGTTCTTTACCCATTGAATTGTTTGACGCCAAATTCCACGTTCTTTTAAGACTTGCCCAAAGACAATGTGTAACGGGCCAGCAGGGGATGCTACATAAAAAGCTGCGCCGGGTTTACTGTGTGCGATAGCATTATCAAAAGCCTTACACAACATATCATAAAGACCATCTTCGTCTAATGTATCGTTTGTTAAGTTTTTCTCAATACGATTGTGCTTTGCAATTTTATTCAAGAATTTATTTTTGTCACCAATAGCTACACCATATGGTGGATCAGTCCAGATCAATTCAATAAGATCATCTTTCATAACACGTTTGACATCATCTGGGTTAGTGCTATCGCCACAAAGAATGCGATGTTCGCCATTAGTTGTTGGAATAATCCACATTTGTCCATATTCAGTGTTCCACTGTTGTCTTAATTCTTCAGCACGACTAATTGGGGGTTCGTCTTCTTCAACATCGGTTCGTTCATTAACAGATTTAGAAGTATCTTCATCATCCATATTATCAATCAAGTCACTTAGATTCATGTCCCCAAACGATATGGGCATAACTTCATCTTCAATTCCTTGCAAGACAGAAATGTATCTTTCTTTATCCCACATCTTAGACATATCATCAATTGTAAATTCACCACCAGCCATTGTTAAGTTGTTGTGATCAATAGCATAGCGTGTTGCGGCTGCTTGGCTTTTGGCATCAATACCAAATAACACAGGCATACACCAATAATCGTCTTCACGATGCTTCAATATACCGCGTGGAAGTTTTTTGTTCAACTTCTGCATCTTAATTAAGGCTTCGGCGCGACCATTGCCTTCAACTAATCCGCCCAATTTATTGTCCCATGCCGGAGGGTCACGGAATCCATTTTGTTCAATCGATTGAATAATAGCTCCTATGTCATGCTTTTTTGCATTATCTTGCCACAGCAATACTTCGTGAACCGGAATGTAATATAGTAACAAAGCCTCTCCATCTAAAGCATTGTCGTCGTTCTGATACTTTGTAAACTGTTCGTAATTTTGTGTCATAATCTGTCAAGCTCCATAGTAAAAAATATAACAATTCTTACTATTTTAACACAAAAAAAAGAATGGGTATGCTTAGATACCCATTCAAGATCAGACTATTAACTTATTTGTATTATATGAAACGAGCGCCAGAACCCAATGGGCCGGGCCCACCACTGCTTTCAACTAAATAGCAACCATGCAAACTCACAGCGTAATTAGTGTTACTTTCGTAAGAATGAATAGCGCGATTAAGTTCGGGTGTGCCACTACCAATCAAGAAAAAGCTCATGGCATTACCTTCTGCCCAATCAGAACGAGCAGAAATTTCATGTAAAATTGCTTTTATGTCTGGCAATTCGTACATTGTATTTGCTGCCCATGTCGGTAAACCCGAAACAGTGATGCGAGTATTTGTTTGTGAACGAGTGCCGGGGTGACTGGTTGAAGTGAAAGCCGGGCTGTTTGAGTGGTTGTGACCAACAATATCGAATTGCGCTGCAACGCTGGTGTTATCTTTTGACCACACACGCAAATGAGCATATTCTAATGTGACGCCTCGTGGTAATCTAACGCTAGGAAAACGCACTCCAACTAAATTCATGCCCGCTGGTAACATACCAAGCAAAAGGCTTGTTCCAGTAGCACTAAAAGTACCGTTTTGAACTGTAACATCATCTGCGCCGCTTGTAATTAATGCCATATTCTTTTCCTTCATCTTGTATAAAAACACTATATTCAATATAACATAGGAAAAATAGTCCTTTTTGTTATACTAAATGAAATATTTGCGATATTTGGGAAATATGGACATAAAAACGGTGTTACAATGATTTTAACAAGGTTTTCTGAACTCGCGAGTGCTGGCTTTTTGGCGGATGTGTGTCTGATGGTGTCAATGAAAAGAGAATCTTGTTAAAACGAACAACCAGTAGTGCTGCTCCTTCACTACTGGTTGTTTATTTTTGCGACATTTCATTCAGGGGTATAGTCGTAACATGACAGATTAGCTGTTGCCGGGGAAGAAAACATATCGTTGCGTTCGGTTTGATCGTAATATTTTAAGTGGGCTATACAGTAAATATCTTCTTTTACAACGCGATTTATTTCTATGATTACTGCTATTAAGTAATAGTAAAAACTTTGTGGCAGAAATAAAATATCTGAAAAATAAATAGCAAACTTACCTGCCACAAAGTTTTCGATAACGATTTGTTTTATATCGTTTTCAGCCAAGCGCTCTTTTACTGAATCGACCATTTGTTGCAACAAGTTATCCTGTACGTCAGGTGTAAGGTTACTAAGATAATGCCACATCGCTGATGAAGTAGCAATATCATGATCAAAACGTAAATGCACAACGCTGTTAGTTATCATCGCATTACCCTGAATGACGATAGGGATGTGCCGCGTTATAATTCAAAACCTGTGTTGTGTGGCTTGTTCCACTTGAAAGTGTAAAAGGGATACGTTTGCGCCGAATATGTTCATCCTCGTAAGGGGTTACTTTACCACGCCACTGTTTTGTCTCGCCGCTGCAAAAACAATAATGAGCTACATCACGCCTGATTACACTGTTGTCGATACTCCCAACAAAAAAATCGTAATGAATATCAGGAAGGTTTTCACTTGGCGCAGTAATGGTAACATGAACCATTTCCCCGTTGCCAGTCTTATAATTTGTGTGTGTTTCTACAACGCTGTTTCTGTGTTGAATAATCATGATTTATTTCTCTTTTTTGAATATTATACAAATGTTAATAAAAAAGGGGACTGTGGTGTCCCCTTTGTCTTGTAGCGTTAGGCTAGTTCGCTTTCAGTTTCGCTTACCAGATTGTCTTCGCGAATTTCCCATGTTGGGTCAACAATCGGCATGATGGCGTTAAAGCTGTTGATAATGTTACGTCGGCTGATACCTGCAACCAGTTCTTTGACACGGGTCTGTGGGTTGCGCTGCTGCTTGTGAGTTTCCATAAAGGTGAATACTTGGAAAGCACCAAATGCTGTGCCGCGCATGTTTTCGGTAATTCCCGTATACTCGTTGTACTCATCGCTGGTAAACAACTCAACCGCTGTTTCGCGCAGCGCTTGTTGACGGGTTTGGCGCACCAAATAGTTGTCATAGCGCTTGTTGTAATCATTGACACCGATCAGTCTTTCGTCTGGTTCGTTACAGTCTTTATAGACTTTTTCGGCTACCATTTCCATCTCACTGATTGTCAATGGTTTTTCAAGCATCATCAGTGCGGTTTCCTGCGCCAAAGTCCGCGCATCCAGCGCATTAACGTATACACCTTCAAGTGCCTGTGCGAAACGGTCAGTTGCGCCCAAGTAGTGTTCAAACCGCAACATTCGCGCTGCTTGGTTAATCGCCATCATAACCGTGTTTTGACACACTGCGATAACGCTGCTGCTCAGAACATATCCCTTCTCAGGGGTAATATAAACTGTCAAATATTCACTTACATCGGTTTGAAGGGCGCTAACCACATCGCTGTCCCAACTGGGCATTGGGAAGCTCATGAAAAGGCCGTTCTTGCCGTTCTTTCCCAAGAAACCCATACTCTCCACTGGAAGGGGTGTGTTACCATCGCGCACGTACTTGTCAACCAACTCGACCACCTTGCTAGGCGGAATCAACTCGAACTGATTGCTGCGCGTATAACGACTATCAGTTACATCGGGGTTCAGTTCTTTCCAATTTTCGCGTGACATGATTCCCGTTTGAATCGTACCAAACGAAATCAAATCGTCATTTGACCAGTTGTGACGTACAATCATGGCTGAGTCAGAAGGCGCTGCTTTATTATCGTCAACGAAGTAAAACAGCGGTTTCAAGTAGGTGTCCATTCGGCAATTGGGGTCAATAAAACGATGACCTTCTGTAACGGAAACTTGCTGGTCAGCGAAAACTGCGCCAGCATTGTGCCACGCGGGTTTGCGCGAGAACATCATGGTATCGGCAACCACAATCTTGTATTGTTTGCCATCAAAACCTGTAACCTCGCGAACCATCCCTTTATCTTGTGCAACCGTCAAATTAGCGACCATTTTTTGCATCTCCTTGTGTTAAAACTATACCGTCATTATAGCGCGATTTGTCCAATAGTCAAGCGTTTTGATTTATCAAAAATCAATGATAGAAAATCAAATATAGGTTTTTCGCTAAACCACTCGCCTTGTTTCCGACAATAAGCAAAATAAATATGAAGGTATTTTTCAAGTTTGGCGTGTTCATCGCTTATGATAATAGCGACAATTTCAAATTCAATGTTATAGTTTTCTGATTCTAAGGAAGCGACCCGTTTCTTCAAGTTGCTTGTGTGTCCTATTTTCACTAAAGATGGATAAGCAAAATGTCTGCCGAAATAAACACAATTTTTGAAATCAAAATGCTCAGGTTCTTTAATGACTTTTGCTTTTTCAAGCAGTTGAAATAAAATCGCGCCAGCAATAATTTGCCTGTAATTTACATCTGGATAGTTGGTAAAAAATTCAATTTGCAAATCGATCTGTTTTCTTAGTTCTTTCAACTTATCAAGTCTCGACTCAATTTGATTGTTTTGATTCAAGACAATAAGATTAGAATCGTGTTCTTCTAAAACGTACAATTGCTTCACCCTTTCTTGTGGTTTGAAGCAATTGTATCAGACTATATATTTTTTGAACAGAGCTAACTGGCTTTATTAACCTCGAATTGATTAATGTTTCCGAAGAAATCAATGGTAAAAGACATCAATGCGCTTTTTGCTGGTTTGTCGCAAATCACATCGAGTCTTTGAATTGAATTATAAGTGACAAATGGCTTGATGTGATTTGCGTAATAAGACAAAAAATCGTTATAACTAACGTCACTTTTAAATATCAATCGAAGCGTTCTGAGTTTATTGTCAATTGTGATAAAAGACGGTTGATAAGGCACAGTTAAAACTCCTTAAATAATCGTGCAACATAACAAGTTGATTTGTTATAATCAAAAAAATCTGGGTAATCATCTACACTTGTATTATAACTATCGTACAAATGTTCGTCTTGAAAGCAAATAAAATCTTCGATTTTATCAAATGAAATATAATAACAGTCTTTGTCTAAAACATAACGTATAAATGTAACACCATTGTCACGTTCAACTGTTTTATGAAAAAAAGTACCATCACCGCGCCAGTTTTCTGGTTCTTCTACTGGAAGCTGCTTTTTCTCAAATTCAATCATTGGGATACCGTCTGTATCAAGCACATAATGTCCGTTTTTGTCAGTTACAGCTTTGCGTTTTGTTGTATAAGTATAATCAACATAATCGACCTCTTTAATATAAGCTGGTCTATTAACACACTTGTGATCAATACCTTTTTCAATTAATAAGTCGATACGGGCGATTTTATCGACATAAGAATCGCCATCGAACTGATTATAAGTTAACAAAAACTCTGTCATATTTTTTCTCCTTAATCTACAATCACCTGAAAAAACCGCTTTGTTCCATCCTTGCGATGAATACAACCCAAGTATGCGCCATCTTCGTTGTACATATCAAGATTTCTAAGCGCTGGCATTATACGCTTTTCCGTATATTGCGAGAAATCTTCTGTTACATACCAATTCAAATCAAATTTCATATCCGCCATATTGTATTCTTTTGGGCGCACCGTTTTATTTAACACAACGTATGGCGTTCGATTAACTCCTTGTGCCTTAAACCATCTTTGTGCAAACAAAAGAAATGCGCCAAATTTATCGAAGGACTCGGTGTGAATCTGTTTTTTATATGTTACGTTGTAACCATTGTCGAATTTATAATCGGTAATGGTAACAATAATCATTGGTTAACTCCTTTGTCAATTTCAAAAAGCAAAACATTGTTTTCAACATCATCGGATGGGATACCAAACATTCCGTAATTCTTATCAAGATCGTAAAGTTGTTGTTCGGTCAATATATATGCACCTGTTTCTTTTGCTTTTTCCAATTTGCTGCCTGCGTTATCGCCAGCAATTAAAAAGCGAGTTTTCTTGCTAACTGCGTTTTGTATATTCCCACCACGTTCAGTAATCCAGTTTTCAATCACATCGCGAGGTTTGCTCATTGTTCCGGTAATCACAAAGTTTATTCCGGTTAGCGTTTGCGGAATAATACTTTCCATCACGTTTGATTTACGCCGAATATTTAACCCCAATTGTTCAAATTCAAGTATCAAATTTTGATTTTCGTGTTTTGAAAACCAAGTAAGTAACGCATTGGCTGCGTGTTCACCAACACCATCAATCATGCGAAGTTTACTCAGCACTTCTTGTGATGCTACGAAAAAGTCAGTTAGTGAATGAAAATACGGCGCACGATCAATGGCTTTTGATAAGGATTCGCCAACACTATCAATTCCCAATGACATCAAAACGATATACCAACTTTTATCCTTTGAAAGTTGAAGCGAACGAATAACGCCATCAGCTTTCTTATTCCCTATTTTTTCAAGACCAAGCAAATCGTTCGATTTCAAACGATATAAATCAGCAAAGGTTTTTACAAGCCCAGATTCAACAACCAAACGCGCCAGTGATGCACCAAACCCGTCAACGTCCATGCGGTCTTTTGAAACCCAAAATTCAACAGCGCGAACAAAACGCTCAGGGCATTTATCGTTTGTGCAATAATAACGAATTTCTTCATCGCTTAGTTTTTCAACGGGTGCTTTGCAATATGGACACAAATCAGGTGGTTGTATCGTTTTGTAAATTTTTGTTCGATCTCTAAGAGTTGGAATATTTCCAATTACATGAGGAATAACCTCACCGCCTCTTTTGATACGAATAAAATCACCAATAGCTAAACCCTGTTTTGCAATAATATCATAATTATGTAACGAAGCGCGAGAAACTGTTACGCCCGATAAATTAACTGGCTCAAGAATAGCAGTCGGTTGTACTAATCCTGTTCTCCCAATAGTGACTTCAACATTTAGCAATTGAGTTACGGCTTCTTCGCCAGCCCATTTATAAGCCGTAGCACCACGCGGGTCTTTGCCGGAAAATCCAAGCGCTTTGTAATAATGAAGGTTGTTAACTTTAATCACAACCCCATCTGTCTCGTAAGGGAGATTTTTTCTTTTGGCTTCCCATTTGACAAGGTTAGTAATCAAATCCTGTAAGCTAACATAATCCATATAAGGCGTAACATTAAAGCGCCACTCAACCAAATGATTTAAGCAGTCGCGATTTGTACCCATGTTATTTTCAACATCGTCGTTAGCTCTACCATCACCATATTTCAATTCAACAATATCAAACGCATAAAAACGTAAGGGCCGATTAGCGACCTCTTTAGCATTTTTCTGCTTTAATGAACCACTTGCTAAATTACGCGGATTAGCATATTGACGGTCTGTTGTATTGGCGTTGTATTTTTCAAATTCATCTTTGTGAATAACCACTTCGCCACGAACAACCAATAATTCAGGTACTCTGTAACTACTGTTCTTTGGTGTATTATCGTAAGGATTACCCAGAACAGTTGGAATTGTTTTAATCGTTCGTGCATTATTGGTTACATCATCGCCCTTAGAACCATCTCCGCGTGTAACCGCTGATTCTAACTTCCCGTTTCGATAAGTCAAAACAAGTGTTAAACCATCGAATTTTGGTTGCAACACAAATCCTAAATGTGGATTAGCCGAAGCAAACTTAGTCTCGGTGCGATAATCCTGCATTCGCTTGAACCAAGCCTGTAAATCTTCTGGGCTATAACAATTACTAAGACTTAATATTGGTCGTATGTGAGGGATAGCTTTGAATTCGTTTTCAATATCCGAACCGATACGCTGCGTCGGACTATTATCGTCATGGAATTCTGGGTGAGCTTTTTCTAGCTCAACCAAACGCTGGTACAAAGAGTCATATTCCAAATCGGACATAATCGGATTAGATAATACATAATAATTATATGAAGCGTGATTTAACAGCGCTCGGCAATCCTGTATTTCATTTTGCATATCGTTCATTCTATTCATCGACTTAATTTTATCGCCGGAAACACCTGCCTTTAGGCGGGTGAGGAAGGCGATACTTCCTTTCTTATTCTCCAACTTGAATGAGTTAAAAATTGACAATTTTCTAATTTTGCGGTTTGGGATAATCGTTTTCCTGTTTGTAAACTATGTAAACTTAGACGACCATTTAGATTACCACCCACATAACAAACTCCATGTTTCGGATGTTTGACCCATGACCCGCGTTTCAAACCTAAACTAAGTGTTCCACCATACGGTTTTCTCTTTCCGCCTTTTTCTGGCTGCAATCTGTGCAACTGCCGACGATGAAAGCGCAGTGGCACAATGTATAGCATAGTCTTGTTGTCGGGGGTTGTATGGCCGCCTACCCACAAATTAGCTAACACCCAACTGTCTACACAATGTGCTTCAAAGCTATCTGATAACTTTTGCTTCGACTTTTTGAGTCCGAGACTGTTTCGTTCTTCAGCAGTTTCATGACCCTTAACGAGTTCTACTCTCCCAAAGGTCGATAACTGCTGATAAAACCATTGTTTGCCGACTTCAAGCGGACTAAAGCTCTTGTTCCAGCGCCGCTTGCCCGGTTTGGTTACTGCCGCAAGGTCTTCGACTACAAAGGTTTGAATCGGCAAGTAGCGGCATAACCAGTTAACCAACCTTAGCTTCAATCCCCAACGAGCGCGTGTGGACGGTGGAAGCCTGGATTGTCCTTGATTGCGATTAACCCGACATTGGCGATAAGGTGTCTTCCGCCCTCGTCGCGAACGTCGCATCGTCGTACTCACTTCCTCTGCCTCTTTTACCCAAGTCACTGCATCTACTTGAATATTCAAATAAGTATGCGATTGACTCTTAACAGTCAATGCTTCCTTTTTTGAACCGGGGTCAATCCCAACTGCAATCGGTTGAACATACCCATCTTCGCGGTCAGTTAGTTTAATATAGAATAATCCACGATCAAACCGTCTAACCGCACGTCTTTGTCGAACAAGTTGTCGAGCGCGGGCCGGGTGACAAGGCATTAGTCTTTTTCCCGAACTACTAATAACTGGAACATAATTCATAATGAAAGTTACCTTTCTCTCCATCCGTAGATGGGCAACTAATCCCTTCGCCACAGGCATTCATAGAATTCATACAGACTAGGGAAGCATCCGTATTGTATGGTGGACTGCCACGTCAAGAATGCTTGTTTAGAGTTCTTTTTGCTAAAACTAGCAATTTGACTCTGTAGGCTAGTCAATGCTATTCGTTGTCCTCTAATGGTTGGCTTCCATCGAGGGACAAACTCTTTTTATGGAGTCATTGACTGACTTCTGAAACCAGTTGAAAAAAATATTGTAGCTTGTATTGTTGTCGCCTTCAATTTGATTTACAGTAACTTCAATTGGTGTTTTTAAAGCAATTTTTTCTTTTGAATGAACCTGTGAAATAATGTTTTTCTCGTCGGTATCTGACATATAAGCAAAATCAGACAACCGCATTGTTTCTGAATAAAAAAATACATCGCAAACGAAATCGTTGTTACTATATAAACGAACTCCAATTTGTTCTGTTACTTCAATTGTTTCATAATGCGTGATAGTTTTGTTAACTTTTTTCAAGTTTGACTCCTTTTTAAACAGAATCGCCCTCAGAGGGACTCGAACCCCCGCCCCAGAGTTTAGAAAACTCTTGCTCTATCCACTGAGCTATGAGAGCAAAAATGGACACTAACAGAATTGAACTGTTTCCTACGCTTTGCAAAAGCGTCGTGCCACCCAACAACACCTAGCGCCCGTATTTATTATTATATCGATTTTAAGAAAAAAAATCAATAGCCAGAATTGGCAAACTTCACTTGGCAGCGATAAATCGGAGTTGAGCCATTGCAACCGATATAAGTAGAATAGCTGCTATCAGCTTTATTCGCTAATTTTACATTATAGTATCCGAATATATTCTTAGACAATTTTTTAATAGGCTTAATTTTCCCTGAAATTTTCATACCATATTTTATAGTTTCGGGTGAATAAAATATTTCGCCATATAATTTTTCTAGGCTTCCAACGTACTCCCATACATTTTCCTCGAACATAAAGTTAACTACTCCTTAATTAACTGCGTGTTTGAAAAACTTGAAGCTGTAAATAACCGCTGTTATCTTTTTGTGTAACGGGCAAATCAATATCATTGACTGCAAATTGAATAATGGCGCTTTCACTCGGTGTAAATGTATAATCTGTGCCAACCGCAAACCAAGCACCATTTCCAATTTTTGCAACTAAAGCTCCAACATTATTGCCGGGTGATATAAGTACAACACCCCCACCGGGGTCAGCCGCATAACCAGTAACGCCACAAGTGTTAACTACATCTGGTTTCCAACTTCCACTGGCAAACATACGGTATTGTAGCCCCTCGTACACACGAAAGTAACGCGAACTGGCTGTATTTGGACTGGCCTGTGCATGTATCTTCAATGCAAATGCTTCTGGCTGTATTCCTTGTGATCGAATTGTAACATTTAATGTACCTGTGTTCCCAGATGTCCCACCGTACACATCGTTCATAGCAAAATATAATCTTCCGCTACTCTCGGCATAGAAAGTTCTTTCGCGACCAATACCAAACCAAGAACCATTCCCTATTTTTGCAATCAATTTACCGATATTGTGACTCGGTAACAACAGTGCTATACCAATATCTTCTGTCGCGCCATCGCCATTAGAAAATGAGCCGGGGTTCTGATCGTCATAAGCCCACGTTCCACCTGACTTGATATGATACCATCCACCAGATACGATGTCAATACCGCTGTCAAAAAGTTCAACTGGTGTAACAACTAAGTTATTTTTAATTGTAGCCCACTTGTAATCATTATAACCAATGCCTGATAAAGCAACGCTAGTAATTGTTCCACTTGGTGAAACTAACACTCCTTCTTGGTTAATTATTTCTAATCTGATGTTACTTCCATTAAACAAACCACTTGCAGGAAAGTTATAGTTATGAGTTTTTGGATTTCTTGTGCTTGCGTTAGATATACGATCTAAAACCGTGTGTGGCGCACCCGGAGGGATAAGAACCCCTGTCAGATTTTCAACCCCACCACCGCCTGTATAATTAAACGATATATTTTTCAATCCACTATTTGAAGCCAGAACTTTTTCGATATAAATACCAGTAACGGGTGTTCCGTTTAATGAACCCTGCCCACTTACAAATCCAGCACCGTCAGTATATTGCCCCGCGCTACTTCCGCGCATAACAATGAAATCATTTTCATAATCAGTAAAATCGAAATTTTTTGTCCATGTTTCAAATGGATTATAACCTTCACCAACAATAGTTGCATTGATTAGCTTCACTAAACCACCTTGAACTAAAGATGATGATGGGTTTATAACAATTGAAGAGAATAAGCCTTCGCCAGCCCAATTGTAATTTGTATTACTAGAACCAATAGAATTAACAGCGTTTACAGCATCAAATGTAACACCATAATTTCCTGAATTACCACTATAATCAATGGTTGAAGCAAATGAGTATATATGTGTTTTTCGCGGGAAGTTATAACCAATATACACTGACTGTCCACCACTAGCATCTGTACCTTGCCACCCAACACCATTAACCCACGTTCCGTATGTGCCGGGAATGATATTGTAAAAATCATGACTACTGGTTAAGAAATTAAGATTTTTTGTCCACGCTGTAAAAGGATTATCACCTATTCCTGTTACCGTAACACTTCTCAGCAAAGAAGAACCAGCGTGTGGTGCATTATCTCCGTGTGAATCTATAAAAACCTGAATAAAAGTTGCCTTTTTAAACCCATTCCAACTTAAAGTTAAATTTGTACCTTGATTAAGACTACTAACATCATAAACGCCATCTGGTGCAGCGCGATTGACACAAATTTGTGCGCCAAGATTGTAACCGTTTTGTATACCACGAGTCAAATCGTAATCAATTGTTACGTTTGTAATAATTGATTCAGAAAACATTCGATTTAAACACAAAGTCCGGCTTTTGTATCCGCTGCCCGTTGTTAAATCTTCATGCTGCCAGCCAACGCCATTAACATAACTCCCCATTGGTTCAAATGGGGAAAAGTTGAAAAATACCGGGGTGAAATTTTGTTGAGATACAGTAAAATTAAATGTATGCGTCCAAGTATTTAGTTGTAACATGGACGCTGCATTGGTAGCACGTTTCGTTAAAAATGTTCGTCCACTACCAAAAGAACGATGTGATAGTGAGCTATACAATCCTTTTGATTTAGCAAATTGTCTCACGGCTTAGAACCTTGACGCGAAAGAATGATGTTAAGGGTAGCTGTACCGCTTTGGGCAATAATTCGAAAATTTTCTAAGTTAGTCCAGCCCCACACATCAAATGTATCATTAGCCACCTGGGGAATCCCTATGGCTGTTGTTGGTGTTAATATATCAAGAAAGCCCCATCTGATACTAGCACTTTCAACACTGATAAAAGCATTATCTGCTGCCCTCACTTCTTCTGCGGTAAAACCAAACTCGACTAAAGATTTGGCTGTTGTGGTAACAGTTCCATTTTCACCTGCAAAAGCAATTGCTACTTGTAAATTACCAGTTTTCATAATTTTTTAAATCCCTTTATAAATTTCGTCAACAAATCCTTTTTTCTCGCACTCATCGGCATCCAGCCATGTATCGCGTTTTAACATATCACGTACTTCTTCTATTTTAATAGAAGAATATCCAACATAAAAACTAGATAGACGCTCCATAGCTTTATTCTGAAGATTGATTTCGTCTTCAAATTCTTCGTGTGTTCCCCATTTCATGCCAGATAATTGATGGACAAGCATAAAGCTATTAGGTAAAATGTAACGTTTTGTGCATGACATGGATATAAGAGTAGCTGCACTGGCGCACAACCCCTCTACAATGGAATAAATGGGTGACTTGATCATTTTAATCTGGTCGCTGGCACAAAAACCAGAAAACAAATCCCCGCCTTCTGAATTAATATGCAACCAAATTGGAATAGAAAAATCAAGTCCACGAGTAATCTTTTGTTCTCGAAGAACCGCATCGAGGTTTCTTATTGCGCGAATAAGCGCCAATACTCGGTCACTATCCACATCTGCGTAAAAATAGACATGATTATCCATTGTTTCAACTGTAAGGCGGGGTGAACTACTTGATGATGTTTCTTCCTCGGCAATAAAATACATTTGTTGATTCAAACGGGGATTTCTGTGTTTTCTATACAACATTCTTGCGCCTTTCTTGTTATTGTGTCTACAAGTATTCTAACACAAGAATGTTGATTTTTGAATAGGGGAAAATTAATGGCGAAGATATAGCGGTGGCGCGGGCTTAAATTCGGTCTTGTATGCAGTTACCACAAACATCTCGCCATCACTTGCTTCTTGGCTTGAAGCGCGTTCAAAAACAAATCCGGTTTTCGCGTCGGTAGCAATTCGAAACATTCCAGTTTCATCAGCATACACATAGGCGCGAAAACTGAAACGAATGATTTGCATATAGTCGTCAAGCGAAACATGCATTACATCTTGAAGGCTATGAAAAGTCAACTTGATTCCTTTTTCTGCAAAGCGCTCGACTAAATACTTATTGCCTTCAAATTTTGCCACTTCGCGAATCATAACTTGTGAAGTGTTCGGGGCGCAATTAGCATGAACCCAACGATTAGCTGCGCCAACACGTATTTCGTCGCCCACAAAAATACGGTTTCCGCAACAAGCACAATTGCTTGAATATCGTGCCTTAACGGGGTGATTCATCACAAAAACTCCTAATTAGTTATACTGTGATGATAGCGCACATTCGTCAAAAGTCAAGAATTTCAATCGAAGAAAACGAAATCACCATCAATGTTATTTTTAGTTGTATGCCAAACATCAAATTCAAAACAATCAAACCATTTTTTTCGGCTAAGACTATCAATTTTTTCTTTTGGGATTTCTAACCAAACTAATTGTTCATCTGGCATAACTTTGCTAAATACAACAATGCCATCTCCGTTTTCGACATACTTTTCGACTTCGAGTACATAATGAGGGGAAATTTTATTTTCTCTATCAAACATCTGTGCTAAAAATTGATTATCAAAATTCGTCACGGATAAATCCTTCCTCGGACAAACAATTCCGAAAGTTATCTAAGTTAAACAAATTGCTAAAAAGACAATTCTTCAAAAATTCAATCGATTGTGAAGGTTCAATATCAACTGAAATTAACAGAAAAAGGAATAGAAAAACTAAAAACTTAGGCAAAAATTTCTCCATAATTATTGTGCAACTCCCTCAAAAAATCATCGATAATTTCTAGTTCATCAATACTAGCAATTCTATCCTTCAGCAATATTAAGTATTCATTAATTTTACTGAATTCATTCATTAAGCCGAATTGATTTGTATTATTAATCATGAAATATTTTAACGCACTTGCGGATGTTTCTAGTTCTTGTGTAATTTTAGTTTGATTCGGCTTAATATATGGGCAGTTATTCCCATATTTTTCAATCAAATATTTTATGCATTGCAATGCTTGTTGTATATTATCGTCCAAGTTTTCAAGTACGTCTTCAACACAATGTGCCTCAAGACCATACATGTTGTGATGAAGCCACAATTTCCACGCTATCAACTGCTGTCTTATTGCTATCTTAGACATAAATTACTTCCCCATAGTTTTTTTTAATGATAGCAAAAAAAAATACCACGTCAAGAGTAAGGTTTTGCGATTTCTGTCCAGAAATATACAAGATAGACGTAAGTGTTGTAATTAGGTGAATTCATACGGCGATGAATCGTAGCAGTTGTGTTTAAATTATTACTTTTCCAGTTAACGTAAGTGACTTGTTTCCCTGAAGCTAATTTGTCAAATTCACCATACCAATTGACAAGTGTGCCTAATTGAAGCGTATTGTAAATCGGATAAATATAAATTGATACAATTACATTGTTGCGCGTAAAAATTCTTATGTAATAGATGTTATCGTCGTAACGATAACAAGTGACAAAAACTGAACCATAAACTGCGCTTTCAACACAATCACGACTCAGTTCAACTTCATAAATATTTTCACCAATGTAATTTCTAAGTTGGTCAAGGTGGTTATAAGGTATTGTGGTTTTTATTGAAGAAAAGACAAGTGTCAAAATAAAAAGTATTATTGCAAAAAAAATTACTGTATTAAAATAAAATTTAGTCAATTTTTAACCTATATCTTTTTTGTCAAAATAAAGAGGGCGAAATCACATCGCCCTTACTAGTGGACGTGAAGGCATCGCAGCCTTGTCTACACCAACAGTTACCACCTTTAAGGTATAGTGCTTTGTCAACCCACCACTTGCGCTTTCGAGTTCAGCCTTGCGGCACACTAACTGTTATGTATCGAAAACTTGACACGCCCGTGTTTTTAAATAAGCCGCACTTTATTGAGTCTTGTACGGCTTATTTAGGCAAATCATTTGATTTGCCAGCGCTACGTTCAGTAATTAGATAATAACATCAACTGCGTTTTTTGTCAAGCAATTGATTTAGTTTTTGCTTATATTCAAGCGAAATTGGGTAATTCCACAAACCGAGTTGACCACGCATTGGAATTGGTTTTTCAAACACGTCAATTACTGTTAGTCCAATAGCATAATGCCTTTCGGAAAAATAACCCAATAATTTTTCTTCGGAATCAGCAGATACGCTTAACGATGGTTCACAAAAATTAATGTGCGCTATTGCCAAAGCTGCACCCAATGGTAATTGTTTAATTTCTATATCATATGTTTTCAGTAAAACACTTTGCTCGATGGATAACTTATCTATAGTTTTTCCGGCGTGGATGACAACAAAACCGCGATAAGGAGTTTGCCACGTTCTGGTTTCGTGTTTTTTTATTCCAGCAACAATTAACGAGGCCCAGGGTTGACGTATTGTTATAGCCTTGATGAATTCCAATTAAAACAATTCCGGCTGGTAAAAACCACGCAGTTTGTCGATTTCCTTATCAATATCACGCTTGTGTTTTTCAAGACGTTTTTTGTTATCAATATATTTCTGATGCAAGTTACTCATATTTCTATCAATAGCTTCTTTTTCATCAACCAGTATTTTAATAAGGAGTTCGTCTGTTAAAAGTTCTCTTATTTTACTTTCAAGTGTTGGAATAATTCCGTTAACATAACCGGTTATCAAATTGATTCGTGTTGATAAAGGTTTGTTATCGTTGTTAGTAAAAGCGCTATGGTTATCAAGTAACTTTAATTTCTTAGTTTTAACATCATAAACAAACACACCCTGAACAACAATAGTGTCATGTTCACCATCTTCCCATTGATGCGCTTTGAAGTTGATTTGAAATGGGGGTTTTGAATCGAAGAAATATGTGATTCCAAAATTAACAGAGTTTTCAATACCCTTGTAAACTACGGGAGTATCGTTAAAGATTTCTATCATGGGTTTGTCCTTTGTAGGCAGTTGTATTTTTTGCTACAACTGCCTTGATACTTAGAATTTAAAGCGCGGTTCTGCCATACGGACGATATATGGAGTAAACGCGCCAACAACTGAAACTGCATCCGATTGATATTTCATAACATCAGAAATTCGCTTGTAAGCACGAGGGTCTTCGTCTTTGTCCCCACCAATTAAACTTACCCCGTATTCTTTGGCAACATATTCTTTTGTTTCACCCTTCAATTGTTTCAGGGCTGTCCCTCTCGACATGACTCGTCCTGCACCATGAGAAGCACTAAACAAAGTTTGCTCGTTTCCCTTCCCAACAACAATTTGTGACTGATCGCCCATTGTAGCCGGAATGATTCCCCACTCATTGTAATTGGCTGGGGTTGCGCCTTTACGATGAATATAAACTCCATCAAGTTCTGGATAATCAGTGCTGTTAAACATCCAGCAAAAATTATGGCGCGAATAAACACTACGCAAAACATCGGTATCAAAATCAACACGATTAGCAATTTCAGTCATCAAAACATAGTGCAAGTGTTCATGCGAATTTTGAGCAAACTTACCAGCCCAATTCATCAAAACAAAATAATCATTTGCCCAACCATCGGCATTAAAGAACAGTGGCGCATTATCGTTATAGCCTTTTGGCATTGGATACAGTTCATTAGCTTTATCTAAAAAGAAATCAGCTATCTTAGCGCCAATCCCGCGAGAACCAAAATGACTCATAATTGCAAAATTAGTTTCATTTCCAATTTGTGCAATTCCCAAATCAACAAAGTGATTCCCATCGCCAGATGTACCGAAGTGATTACGTGCTGTTGCCTTAAGAGTAGTAAGTAGTTTTTTACTGATTGGGTTAACCAATTGTTCATCGAGTTGGCGATAAACTTCATCACTACAAACCTCGTTGTACAAATCATATTCCCAAACCGGGTTAGGGTTCATCTCCAACCCGAAGTAAGAATATTTCTGTAAAACAAATGAAAGCGCAGGAAGATTATTAGTAATCCAATCGCTATCAACCGGATTGTTTGTGATTGTTAACCGAACGCTACAGGCGATGTCACTCCCGACAACGCCCGGAAGGATACAATCCCTAGTGGCAACAACTCCACCAACTGGAACATGCCCATCTTTAACACGATGTCCGTCGGGCATAATTCCGGCCCAAACAACATAAGGCAAACGACAAATTGCATTGATGTCGTCAATTGCATTTGAATCAATAATCGACTCGCCAATAACAACAGGGTGGATAGGGTTATCCAGTAATTGGATTGAGCGACTTTCAGTTTCATTCTGCTCATAATAAAGCCGCAAAATCATACTTTCAATTTCAACAACATTTGAACCAATGTCAATGGCATAAAAAACGCGCCCTTTGTTGGCGTTATTTAATTCCATTTCATTCATGCGCAAAGCTATTTCTTTGCGATTGATGCGATTGTAATTCACGATTTTTCCTTCAATTCTTTTATAGTTTCTTTCCAGCTATCGATTAAAGACTTCCAGCGCCTTCCGGCAAACTCTTTTTTGATGGTGATCGCAAACGGTTTTTCTTCGTCACTACCCAAAGGTTTCTTAGTCGTGATTTTTACCATGTGATAAAGCACAGGTACATAATCACGTTCGCCAACTAATGAGCCACTAACTGAAACTGTTTTACCACTTTCGCGCCATATTTCGTAATCGCCATCGCGAAATATGCAATATCGCGCCGCTTCCCAATACGGATTGGTATATGTATCTCCGTCGCGATTAAAGAAAGTTCCGTTTGTGTTCACGATTTTTCCTTTTGATTATGAATTGATTGTACCTCGAAATGAGAAAAAGTCAATCTTTTTGATTTTTAAGTAACTGTTCGATTTTAATACGTATATCTTGAATTACAACCGAAGATAAATATTTCAAATATTTTTGATAAGCAGTTGGAATTTCAATATCTTCAACTAGAACAATATTAATAATCCAGCAATGAAACCTGAGTTGTGCTACATTCCAAACCGATTGTCCTTGTTGTAAATACAAATAAGTTAATTGATATATATCTTCTTCGTTCAATACTGGTATAGCATAATCACTTACACGATTTGGATTATCCAAGTGACTTTGAACCGCTTGAACAAACAATTTAATCAATAAACTTTCCAAGATAACCTCTCGACTTTAATTGAGCGAACATAACTTAATATCGTTTCATATATAAAATCAAAACGCGCTTGGTCAATTTTTGATTCGTAAATGCCAGCTATTTGCAAATCGTCATTAGAAATAAGAGTGCCATATTGATACTGAAAAGTACCAGTTATGATTAGATTGTTATTATTTTCGACACCATCCATCCAATCATTACATTGAAACTGAATGGATGCGCTGTTTCCATCTGGTTCAATATCTAACTCAAACGTGCCGCCAAATTGATAACACATAGAGCCAGTATAACGAAAGCCATACTTAAAAAACTCTCTTTGCATAGTTACCACTTTCCGTATAAAAGATATTCATATGCGCGACGATATTTTGCCATCCTACTCATATCGTCTGGTGTCATTTTAATACCAGCTAACTCAAAACGAGTATAATCCATATTATCCTCTAAGTCACGCATTTTGACTTCGCGTGTCATTTCGTCTTTGGCGACACGGACAATATAATTTTCGTATTTTTCATCTTTTTGGCGCGTTAAAATAACCAATCGAGAAACAACATCTTCTGAAAAACCAATTTTCTTAAGATTTTCGGCTATTATTTCTGTATCTTCTAGCAAATCATGCATAACTGCTAGTGTTTTTGTACCAATCGTTTTGCAGTTATGCATGACACGCAATAAATGTAGGATATAAGGTTGACCAACTTTATCGGTTTTGTCGCGAAAGAGTAGCGCAGCAAGCGCTACTCCGTGAGCTAACATTCTTGTTTCTTCTAGCATTATTCCTCGCTTAAAAAAGTTTCAATGTAGAACTGAAGCGTTTCGTTAAATTCTTCTTCGTTAACATTGTTGATGTATCCATTCGGCAAAGACGCCATATTCATATAAACGAAGATGTTACTGAAAATGTCGTTATCAAACTGAACCGCAACGACCAAATCAACCTCGACAAACCCCGAACCAGTTTGAGCTTTTTCACGGACATCAACGAAATCGAAATCGCTATAATCAAACCAATTCCATTCACCGTTGCTGTACGAGTAAATCAGGTTCACGATAGCATCCTTTGCACAATTGAATATACAATCATTATAGCTTAATTCGTTACATTGTCAAGGATTTAACTTCCGTCACCTATCCACTTTTTGTTATGGGCTGCAACTCGATTAAAATTTTCAAGTGCTAACGAATCTAAAAAAGTGATGTGTATAGTATTTTTCATGAAGAACCGTACTTCAAAAAAATCACTTCGAATTTTTTCTAAATATAGACTGGGATTCTTTCTATTATCATTCAAAAATAAAGTTCTGTGCTTAACAACATCTTCGAGTTTTGTTATATCTTCATAATTAATACCTGTTAAATAACACATCACTTTATCTAAATCACGATAAAACTCTTGCGCTCTTGAATTAAGTGTCCATAGTTTAGGCTTCTTCATATATTCGACACCGTTAGGAATGATGATTTTATCGGGAACTTTATAAAATTTATTTGTTACCCATCCCTCGCTGTGTATTTTATTTTTGGCATGGTAGCTAGTACACTTGTCAAATATATCCACAATCGAATTAATTAAGATTTCATCTAAGTTGAAATAAAACTGCTCAAGAACATTCATGATATTCTTAACATTGAATGCCATAGTCGAATGATTTTCTTGAAACTCGAAGAATGTTTTCTGAAAGCTACTGGTAGTTTTTCGCCCCAATTGTGTTTTTTCAAATACGTATTTCCAAAAATCGCGCTTTAAATCATCAACGAGTTTATTTAATGTGTCGGATGAACGAGTGACATCATCTAATTCACCTTCTCCCAAGCGAACAACATCCTTTACTAAGTATTGATACTTCTTGGTTAATTTATGACGCTCCGCTAAAACTTTTGTGGCTGCATTAAATTGTGCAACAATAGCTGAAATAACATCGTTAGTCGCTAAAAAATTTCCATCAAAGTTAGTTTCAAGTTCATCGTATTCCGGTTCATACATCAAATTCTCAAAATAATCCTTTGATGGCATTTCTTTGTGAAGCCAAACAATAGCAACTTCAACATCGGTTGGTCTTTCAGAATTATGAAATACGGGGCCAACAATTTCATAGCGCCCATAACTTTCGATAAGATTCATCAATACCGTTCTATTTGCCGAATAAGGATTTAATATAGTCTGTGCATTAAGCAAACAAACTATATCGCCCTTGTAAAGAACTTCCCATGCCTTTAAGAGATGGTCAGTGCCATTTGAAAACGGCGGATTCATTATAATTAGATCGAATAAATAACCCTCGTTATAAGTCAAAAAATCAGAATCTATAATCTTAACACCCAATCCGCCAAGAATATATCGCAGATCAGTTTCTAATTCGATACAATAAATATTAGTTTTATGTACACGATATTTCTCGATTAAATGCTTAACAATGTCGCCCTTACCCGCACTTGGTTCGAGTATCTTTCGATATGGCAAGTATCGTGATCGAATGTAATCTGCTGTTTCCTTATCGTACAACGGGTCAAGCATTCGATCAATTACTTCTGGCGGGGTTGGATAAAAATCCTCGTTAAACATAACTTACTCTCCCAATGGGCGTTTTTGTTCTGGGTTATAGGTATGAGACACAATAAACTGCGCGTTATTATGGAATTCTGGTATAGATCGAGAATTAGTATAACTCATTGCAGAAAGTAAGCCGCCACGTAAATAATAAATAACATCAACAGCATTTCCCTTATAAGGAGTTAAAACATTGCGCCCTTCAGGTGCATATTCTCTCATGTTAGTTGTAGTTTCACCTAATTCTTGACGCTTTGCAGTCGCTAATTTAGAAGCCATTCCTCGAACTCGTTTGTGCATTGTTTTGTTTACAATCTCAATTTCGCCAGGGCTTTCTTTCGTTCCGGCTAACATAGAACCAACCATCACTGCATTTGCACCAGCACCAATGGCTTTTGCAAAGTCGGCAGGCTTACGTACACCACCATCAGCGATTAGATAACAGGGTGTTTGTTGTTTATATATATACTCAGCCATATTTAAAATAGCTGTTATTTGAGGCACACCAACACCAGCAACATCCCGTGTTTCACAAACAAATCCAGCAGAAATCCCACCTTTAATTCCATCTGCACCCGAATCAATCAGATATTTCACACCTTCAACCGTAGCAACATTTCCAGCTATAATTGGTGTCGTAACATTATTTATAACCTTTAATTCATATAACATTTCAGCGGTATAATCCAATCCGCCGTGAGCAATATCAAGTACCAATACATCCACCTGTGCGTCAATTAAGGCAAGTGCGCGTTCGACTTCTTTCTTTTGAACACCAATAGCTGCACCAACCATTAAGCGTCCATATTTGTCTAACGCCGCATCGGGGTATCGTTCATAATATTCATAATCTTTTAATGTATAAACCCCTCTTAACTTACCGTCTTTTCGAACAAGCGGAAGTTTTTGTATTCTATTTGTACGCATGATATGGATTGCCATAGCGCTTGTCACATCTTCTGTGGCTAATATCATATCATCCCGATGAGTCATAACGCTTGAAACTAAATTATTTTTGCCTTCATCAGCTTCTATGTCTCGCGTAGTAATTATTCCAGAAAAATCACCATTGTACAAATCGTTATCGTAAACAATTATGTAACCACGTTTGCGACGGTTTAATAATTCTTTGGCGTCGTTAATTGAAGCATTTCTCGAAATAACTGGGGGGTGTTCTTCGATTAATCGCATCCGTTCTTTAACAAGTGAAACCTCGTGCGCTTGTTGCTTAATTGGCATAAAGCGATGAATAACACCTAACCCGCCACGAAAAGCCATCTCCATTGCCATTTCGTGTTCGGTAACAGTGTCCATGTTTGCTGACAGAATCGGTAATTTAATCTTTGGCATACCATTTGCAATATAGGTTGAAGTATCAATTTCTCTGTTATAACGAGAACGAATAGATGACAAGCGAGGCAGTATTAATACATCGTCAAAAGCATAACCAACTCCAACGATTTTACTTTCGTAAGGGTTCAATTTACTATTCCTTTTTAATTAAATTCTAATATTCATCGCGCTCGGCGTTTTTAGCGCAAATCAAAGCACCAAGAAGTGTTAGTTGCGTCACCCTCTAGTATCCATCCCTGTTTTCTGCCGGAATTTGAGCATTGGCAACAAGTTTGTATTTTCCAAGCGCCCTAAGTGTATTTGTATTGATATGGTGGGGCGGGGTTTGCAAAAAAGTGCAAGCAAAATTATCGCGCTTAAACAATTTCATTAAGGCTATTTTCATGGGAAATGTTAACTTATGAAATAAATCATAATTAACATCGTCATAATATTTGTTGTCGATGTGATCAAAAAGATAAAGGGGTCTTTCTCGATTTTTCAATATACATGCTCCAAAAGAATTAACAAATAAGTGTTTCCAAGTTCATTTGAATACAAAATGTTTCCGTTGTTATAGCGAGAAACATCAATTCTTGCCCCACCTATATTTTCCAGAACATAATGGATTGCATCGGATAACTCCAAAATTTCAAAATACAAATTGTTTGAAACGTGCTTAATTAAGTATTTCTGGTTCATGTGCAATCAACACCCAAATTTCCCAACGTTCCTCGAAGTTGCTATCGGGATTATCTTTAATCCACTCACCTATTTGCAACAAATAGGTTCTTATCTGTTGGTCATTGTGTTTATTAGTATTGAACTTTTCAGCTTGACGCTCACAACCCTCAGCGTCAAGCGTGAATACTCTATTCATCGTGTGATTCCCAACTGGGCGTATTAACGATTTTTGAAAAAGCGTTCCAACGTTCATCGTATGTGGACAATGAATTTTTATCAATCCATCGTGCCATTGCTAACCAGTTTCTTCTGATTAGTCTGTCTGCATCATTATCAAGAACGAAAAAATCAGCTTTTTCGCGACATTCAGCAGCAGACAAAATAAATTGTGGTTTATTTGTCATTTATTAATTTTCCTTTTTTAACGATAACAAGATTATGATAACGCAATCAAAAGAAAAATACAATGGTATGTTACCAAAAATCATTGTTAAAAACGTGAATTACTCTTTTTTCCTTGTTGAAAATTGGGAAACAACTCCATTTTTCACAAATTATCTCAATAAACTTTTCGAATGATTCACATTCAACTTTCAGATTCAACAAGCGAAGTTGACTTGATGCTTCCTTGACCGACAAATCAACACTCCAATTTGTTCCTTGAGTTGCAATAGTCAGTGCTTCAATCAGTTTAACATTTGTTAAATTAATTTTACGGAGCAATTCCTGTCTCCCAATCGTACATTTGTTCAGTGCTTCCCGTTGGATTTTCGTAACTATGAATGACAGTTTGGTAACTATCGCCCAAAAGATTTCTAAGCGCTTGGTCTAGTGTATACATTTTGTGGTGTGCGCCATCGAATGTTCCGTATTCAAAAATCGTAATAATAGTTTCTCGAATACGATTAACCAATTCTTCTCGGCTCAATGAACTAAAATCAACGGTTGCACTGTCGTTATCATCAAAATAAATTGTTACAGTATCACTCATTTTCCTTCTCCCTTTACCGCGTTATAAATAAATTTACCCAATTCAATCATGGCCTTACGAGATACACCAACTAAAGGCTTGTTGCCACCGCGCCGAAAGCCAAACGCGTCTTCAGCAAACAAAAATACCATCCTACTCTTACGTAATTCAAAACAAGTTAAGCGGTGAAAAAAATCTTTTCTAACAACATAATATATTAAGCGAGATGTATGTCTGTCAACTATGGTTTCGCTATCTACATCGTAATCGCTAGGCATTTGCAATATAGCTGCGTTCTTTTGGTCGTCAACTGAGCGATAAGTTAGTGTGTATTGCTTTTGAGATAGTTTTCCAAGCCTAGATAACCTCTCATTATTTTTCACGACTCTAGCTTTTGCTTCTTCTTCATGTTCAAGAGTTAACGTTATGTTTGGTGTGATTTCACTCATGGGAAAATTCTTTCAGATTATCGCAATTGACCAAACTAAGTATTTTTTGCGCTTGCAATGCATCGTAGCCCAAGTCAATTATAATATTTTCAGATTCGCTATTGATAGAAGGATAGACCTCAAGAGTATATCGAACATCAAGCGCATTGGGGTGAATATCTTGTCTAATATAACTCAAACAATCGTTATCTAAATTAATTCCGTTTGTTTTTGTTAGTTGTGTCCATGTTCTGCGGATATGAATAGCAGCAACACGTTGTAACTCGTAATATACAGCATAAGCATCAGAAATTGCTCTTGAAACAAGCACCTTAGTGTGATTATTTTGAGGGAGAGTAATTAGTTTTTCAACAAGGTTTCTTGTATCATTTATGTTACTGTAAATTTCCTGAAGTATCTGTTCTTTGTCTTCTGTCATTTTTTTTACTTTCATTGTTTTTAAGCGGAAGCCGTGAGACTCGAACTCACACCGGACTCGTCGCCCGGACATCAGTTTTCAAGACTGTTACGTTGCCAAATTCCGTCAGACTTCCAATTGCACTGCCTTAATATCGATTTTGCCTGTCAAACAAGTTGACCCAATTCTTCTAATTCAACTAACATCTTATCTCGCTCCCTCTAACAAATGTCGAGCGATACGAATCGACATATAAGATGATAACAAGAAAAATACACAAAGCATAACCGTATTGAGTTCAATTGTAGCATTGTTACCATCCCAACTGTTATTTGAAAAAACAGTATAATGAGCCACAAAAAACATAATCAAACTATAGATTGAAAAAAGCGCCGCAGCTATGTAACGAAACATTTATCTCTCCTTTATACAATTGAATTATAGCTAAAAGCATTAAATAGTCAAGCCTTTTGTTTTTGCAATGCGCTTTCTATTCTTCTTTCAGCTTCTATGCAATATTGTTCATTAACCTCGCTGCCAATATAATGTCTTTGATTTAATGCAGCGACTTTAGCTGTCGTTCCTGAACCCATAAACGGGTCATAAATTATATCGCAGGGGTTACTCCATGAAATCAACTGGTCATAAACCAATTGCTCTGGGAACGGTGCGTTATGCTTGGTCTTGTCGTTATTTCCAACCCCATAAGTGAATATATTCGAATGAATTTTAGTAGAATTAACAACTGTAATTTCATCGCGCCTTCTGCCACTATAAGTTTCTTCATTTGCTTTTGATACAGCACGATTCTTTTTCGTACCAACTGATTTACAAGGTATCCTTATAGGGTTAAAAGTTTTTGGTTTTCCCTTGCTAAAAACAAACATATACTCAAATGATTGTTCATAGCGCCTATGAGACAATGGAACAGGATTACTTTTTTGGTAAATCATTGTATCGTACAGATTAAACCCAATTTGCTTAAAATACAATGCCTGTTTAAAACTCGTTCCACTTTCTGTTCCGTTTCGGGTTGAGTCTGCTACAACCCATATAATAACCCCACCTTGCTTCATAACGCGATAGAGTTCGTTCGCAATTGGCTCGAATTTGAAGACATAACCGCCGTATTTGCGTAAATCATCATAGGGAGGCGATGTTATCACCAAGTCGATATAATTCTCCGCCATTTTGCCCATTGTTACAAGACAATCTTCGGCATAAATTTTATCAAATAACAAGTTATCACTCATCGTAATAAGAACGCTCTATAATAAAATCGAGTTCATTGCTGTTGAACGGAAAATCAATAACAGTGCAACCAAGTTTATCGTACATAAAACAAACGCCATTCTCAGTTAGTTCAAATGTGATTCCATAGGTCGCAAAGTAAACCAAAAGATTTAATTCGTCAAATTCATCATCCGGGCCTAATTCGATTTTGTAGTATCTACAAATATCTTGAATGTTATTAATCTGCATTTGATGTTAGTCCTGCTCGTTCTAAAATCATATTCATGACCTTGTTTAGAATATGTTCTTCATCAACCATTTTGCTAAGAAATGCTAGATTGTTTCCGCACAATGTATTGTTAAGAAAATATCCGCTATAAAAAATATGTTCAACATATGGCAAAGTATGATCTGACTCAAATTTAGTTAAGATATATTCGATTTTAATATTAACATTTGCACGAGTTAATTTTAGACTCGTTTTATATACAATAGCCTTATGTCCATTAAAAGTTTCAATTATATTTTCTTCTAATATCACAGTTACTTTTAACCTTTGTCTACAATTGAATTGTTGAACCACAATTGAACTTCACGAAAATCGACACTGCTGTCATAACACAAGAAACGAACACGCGGGCATGGCAATCCTTTATCTTTACCATGTTCATCAAGAAATGCAATAACATTATAATTATTTTCATCCAGAAAAACCGAGAAGTCAAATCGCTCCATCGAATTGTTTTTATTTTTGTTCATCCCAATGAATGCCTCATCGAGATTTGACGGAGTATTGTTTAACACTTCGCGACAATAATGAAACATGGAATGTGATTGCGTAATGTTATTATCGTTATCAATTTGTGTAATAGCGTAATCTTTTTCGTGTTGACTACCAATCTCGCGTTTGTGAAAAACGAAATAAAAAACACTATCAAGTTGATTGAATTCTGGAATAGTTGTCGGCTCAGGCGGGATGTATTGCGGAATAACATGTGGCATAAACTGTTGTTCAACTGGAACAGGCGACAAATTTTCAAAACCCGGTGGAATCAGGTTAAAAGAATTTTCGATTGGCGCAGTAGACATTTTCTTTTTTGAAGCTGTATAAGCTGTGCCGCCAAACATATCGAGAATATCACCAATATTCTTAACCATGAATTTATTCCTTAATTAAAAACTTTAGCTGCGGCGACTGGATTTGCACCAATATTCGCGGGTTCAAAGCCCGATGTCCTGCTATTGAACGACACCGCATCAATCGGGGTGAGAAGATTCGAACTTCCAACAAACAGTTTCTAAGACTGCTTCCTCTGCCAGTTGGGATACACCCCGTATCGTGAATTGCTATTTCAGATTCAATTCCTAAACTTTTTCAAAACACTGTCTATCGAAATTGAATCTGAAATGTTCCTGCCAGTTTCCATCGTAAAAACCAGTTGCATCACTTGAATATTCCCATTCCCATAAACTTAACGGCTTGTTTTCCTTTTTACTTCTGCTTTCGAAGAACGAACCATTATCCATTTTGTACAGATATGTTCTATATATGAATCCATTACGAAACGCTTCTTTTTTCCAGTATTCAACTGCGCGATGCATATTATTACTCCTGTTAAAACATTCGATTTCAAACGAAATCAATACACCGGAAAGAAACCAACATCTGTTAAAAGGTCGTATAATTCATTAAACAAATCTAACACAGCAAACCGCCCATCACTGTGATTTCTGTTATAAACAAAACGATATGTTAACCTCACTTTTTGTTATGGTCATTGCATTATAACGCAAAACAGCACTTTGTCAAGCCAATCTATGTTTAATTATTTCAACGACTTGACCACAAGTTAATGAAAAAATCTCAACACCATTTTCATCGTAACAACCCCAAGCAAATTGCTCCGATGGAAGTTCGGCGCACATTGGCTTAATGGACATAATATAAGTAGCGAGACTGTACAGCACATCATACGGGTCAAAATTAACAACCTTGTCGGTTACAATCTTGTATTCCTGTGTGATTCTATTTTTCTTGATTTCCATGTTCACAAACTTTCACTAATTCACTATATTCAACGGCAGTGCGACACTTATGTCCGTTGTTATCAGTATAATCAACGCAAACAAAATAAGGACACCAACCACGTTTATCGCGAGGTGCATAAACTTTCGGCACTTTAATAGCGCCAACCATTCCAACTACATCACTGGTTAATGGTGTGAAAACCGGATTCATTCCATAACCAGAATAGTATGCCTGTTTTATTATATCGGCTTTGACAGTAACTTTGTCACCAATGTTAAACTTATCGTACTTAGACATTAACATCAATCTCCGTGACAGCATCATTATAATATTTTAACAAACGATAATCATTTGTTATTGCAATATATATTAAATTGTTTCTTTTGTTTGTAATCCAAATAACATGGTCGTGCGGTGCTGGCGGTTGTATTGTAGCCGGTTCAAAAACAACCGGAATATTAATTATCTTTGTTGGTATATATTTCTTGTTTTTATCAAAATTATCAATTACAATTTCACTTAACAAAGATATAATATTTTCAGGTACATGCCAGAACAATTTTTCATTGACACCAAAATATTCAGAAGCAACTGAATGTGCTTTGAAAATTAATTTTAATATTCTAGCTTCGTTTTTATTTGGCATTCCTATAACTTCCCACCCCAATTGTGCATCATATCTTTAATCACAACTGCAATCTCATCGTTTGTTGTAGCTTTTTTGTAACCAATTTGATCGATAAGCGCCAATGCCTTGTCGGTTAAACTATATTGACGTTCTTCATCGTCTTCTTTCCAGTCGATACCTTCAGAAGAAACCATATAGCCCATAAGAACTAATGCCTCGGCATGAGCTACAAACATCCACTTGTGTTTGTAATTTACAACGGCCTTTTTGTCTAATAAGACATTAATGTTACTTACGTCATTAAAATCAAACAAATCACATTCACACTCAAGGCTTTCTTGAAGATTATCCTTTTGGTGAGGACAGTTATCGAGTTTTAACTTGGCATAGAAAAGCAAAGTAGTTAGGTGACTAATCCGAAACAAAGCATTCTGGATAGCTTTTTCCATCATGTCATCTAATAGTTTGGCATAACTATCCCAGAATTCGTGATAGGTTATGCCCGTTATAAAATCCGGCTCATATCCAAAATCGGCCACTTCTTGCATAACGATGTCTATATCAACAGGTAAATCAAAGTAATTTTGTCTCATTGTTATTTAATCCAAATCGTCGTGAATTTTGTAACCCATTTCTTCGAGTCGCTTCATGATAGCAACCCGGATTTCAATCTCGGAAGTACCACGCCAATTACGCAGCACATCTTTTTTGATGCGAGTTTTGTCCTCGTTGCGATATTCATTCGCGCTATCAATCGCAAAAGAACGACGCATGTTCTTTTTGTTTCTCGGTTTGCGCTGTTGATTTTTGTGCTTACCTGTTTTTTGTGGCTTTGCCATAAAATTATTCTCCGAACATCATAATGAACGTCTTGTTACCCAATGTATTTCTCAAATCAGGTTTTTGACAACCTACTTCATAATAACCCGCCTTGACATTCATGGCAATGTTATCGTGGATATTCTGGTGAATATCTTCTGGCGCATAATACTGGGTCGTATAAACTGCTCGATATAGTTTGCCATCCTTGTAACCAACATGAACGTCAATGCCATTTACCTTCACGAGTTTCGCCTTCATTTTTTTTGTTTTCCTAAAACAAAATAACTAAAAAGCCCAAAGTGAGACTTGAACTCACGACCTCTCGCTTACAAGGCGAATGCTCTACCAACTGAGCTATTTGGGCATAACAACCTATGCGATTTCGTTCAATGCTTCTTCTGCTTCATCCCACCATTCTTGTTCTTCACGCATACGAACGCGACTGCCTTTGTTTTGAACGTCAGGACGCGACCATCCATCGCGGGCAACGAAGCATTCCTGTTGACCATTTCCCCTGCGGAAAGTTGACGCATTCTTGTACGGGCTGTAACGAAACAACCGAACACCACCGTCTTTACGAGGAAAAACAATAGCGCCAGACTCATTGATTTCAAAACGGTTGTGAATAAAGAAATTGCGTCCGCGCCGAAAATCGCGACGTTTTTTATCGCGAGGATTATGACGAGATTCTTGGCGCTCAATGAATTCACGAAAAGCCTCGACATCGATTTCGGTATCAATATCGATAGTGGGTTCAATGTTTGCGCTCATGATTTTTCCCTTTTGTATTCCAACTTATAAAAACAATTATAGCGCTAAAATCTTAAAAGTCAACTGTTTTAATTCAGAAACACTCGAATTAAATTTCTTATATATGCTTTTAACACTTGAAGGTTCATAAGGCTTTCGCGTTTGTGGTAAGCAACATCAAAATCAAAATGATTGACTCGCATGTAGTTTTCTACATCAAGTTCGAGTTTTGGGTCGTCGTTTAAAACATAAAAACTAACTTGTTCTTGGTTGTTATCAACAAACCGATAAGAAAAAATAGGTTTAGTTTGAGAAAAATAAAACAAAACTTTATCGAGGACATCAATCGTGGTATAAAAAACAGGTTTTCGGTCAATCACAATTTTACCTAATAGTTTTTGAAAACATAGATTGTGGACACACTTGGATTCGAACCAAGAACCGACCCGTTATGAGCAGGCTGCTCTGCCGTTGAGCTATGCGTCCTTGCTTATAAAACAAAAGTGTCGTCTGTTGTCAGGCGACACTCCTATTAAAAAATTTAGACAAATAATTAAATATCGGGGCCTTTTAATTATTGATAAATTATGGTAGATAACCGATATTTGTCAGTCTAAATTATCTCGCTTTGCAATGCTGCTGTGCATGGTGCGAGACAAACCCTTAACACTTTTGATTTGCGATAGTGCATTGCAACTGACGGGCTTTCGCCAACATTATCAACCTACGCGAGTCATAAACCCATAAAAATAAAACTAAGTATCAAAAACAATATTTGCTAAAACCAGAACAAGTTGCGAACCTGTGACTTGGAGAAATATTTTTGAAACGTTAACCCAAGTCGAATCAGTTCTGGATGTATCTATTTTTAAGTTACAAATAAGTGTACCAAAAAATAAAAATTTTGTCAAGTACCTATTTTTAATTTCGGCTAGGTTGATACTGCGTTCTCGACCTAGCCTATACTCAGCATCGTCTTTAATCTGAGTTTTGGCGCTTTTAGCTATAACAAGGTAGCAGGGGCGATATTACTGCGCCTTACTATTCTCGTGCTTCCCTAGACGTTTTCACTAAGTTTCGGCGTCTTGTTAGAGCCGTTCTCTTAGCTAGTGCTCTTTGCGAAGCTACCTTGTGCCGTTTGTTTCCCCAGTTCCGCATCTTACCGTCCGGCTGACGTAGCGGGGTTATTCAGTGAAACTTGTGCAGCAAGCAACACTGAAAGGGTTACTGTTTCCTTATGTGACTTACACACTCATTATATAGTGTGTTTCTGATTTGTCAAGCATTTTGATCGCACTTGGATTCGAACCAAGAACCGACCCGTTATGAGCAGGCTGCTCTGCCAATTGAGCTACGCGATCAGTGATTTGCAAAAAACCAATAGAGACTATAACCAGCCATAAACAAAGCTACCGTTATATAAACAATCAACGTCGCCATCGCAAAAAACGTTGTTGCTTTTTCGAAGCAATCGAGCTTTGTTATCTTATCGAAATAGTCTTTAAGTTTCATCAATGACTCCGTTTGGTTTTTCGTTGTATATCTTTGACCAGTGTTTATCGGTCTGAACATGATTGGCGCGTACAAATTTGGCTACACAGACAGAAAAATCATCACAAGCAAAAGAGTCGGTAATCCGAACAACATAACCTTCTTGTTCGCCTTGTAAATAGCTTTTACCTGTGTAACATGCCTTAATTACATCTTCTTTGTAAGCACCACGATACAAAGTTGGAACAGTTTGTATGTCAAGCAATTTTGCGTAGATAACTGTATCATCCCAAGACAAACACTTATCATCTTCCCAAATGCTAAACAAACGAAACCAATCACCGACAAGTTCTTTAGCATTATAACGAATGCTGTGTTTAGCATAAAGATATTCGCCACACAAACGAATGTTGTTTGGAATGAGTCCTTGAACTCGTCTGGCCCACCAAGCCTTTAACCAATCGCGTGATACATGATAACGGTTGTTCATGCTACGCGCATGAAGTGTATCATTATACAGTGTGAAGTTTTCGCCATCCAGCTTTTCTGTGACGACCACTTCGCCAGCATATAACTTGTCCATTGTTTCAATCACCCGGTCATCAGCAGAAATGCCTTCAGAAAAAGGCAGGTGTGATGTTCGGGGATATTTCATTGTTTCCATCACGCCCACCTTTTCTTTCAGAGGATATAGTTGTATTATACAGCTTGATGTGTATTTGTCAAGGGATTTGTTTCAATCTCGTTTCTGCCATTTCGCAATAAAACTTAGACTTGTCGATGCCGATATAATTACGTCCTGACTTTTTTGTTACAACAGCCGTTGTGCCGCTTCCAACAAACGGGTCTAATATAACCTTAGCATCAGTTGATGAAATTATTCTATCTACCAATTCACTTGGGAATGGTGCAGGGTGAGAATTATTTTTTTCTTGATTAATGCGCCAAACATCACCATGTCTATTTGCAGTAGGCTTCAATTTGAATTTTGATTTAGCAATCAGATAGATAACTTCATATGTTGGCAAAAAATAGCTATCGTTAAAATTAATTCCGCCGCTACGCTGCCAAATAATAATTTGTCTCACGGGAAAACCCGAAACAATATCTTGTCGGTCTTGCAACAAACCTTTTTGAACACGCCATTTGTGGTTATAGAAAATAGCCCCATTATCAGGAATCAACCGCATCATTTCCGTTAAACATGAACGCTGCCATTTTACATATTCATCGTGCGGCATATTATCGTCGTGTTCATCGTACCCATCAATCAACTGTGCGTTTTTCCAGCGGCCCTTGGCGTGACTTTTCATCCCATTACCGGATGAATTTTTTAAGTTATATGGTGGCGATGTAACAATCAAATCAACCGATTCACTTGTCATTTGTCTCATAACATCAATACAATCGCCACATACAATTTGATTAAGAAACATATGTGGATAATAAGCCATCGAAATCTACTCCTTTTAGTTTTGCAACATGTTTTAAGTAACGAATAATGCCTTCTTGGTAATAATGAAATCTTGTATTCAATTCCATTAGTTGTTTCAAGGTTTTTAACTGTGCATCGGTTGGCGGGTTATCGTATGGTACAACGCCATGCATCAATAGTATCCAACCCGCTTTAATTAATCCCTCTTGGTCATGGTTGACCTTTGCTGTCAAATCGGGTTCAATTTTAAATTGATAAATTAAATCTTTCGCCAGTCTTGTATGTCCTAACCATTCGCAGCGATATATATCACCATTTGGAGCAAGGTATCCATCAACATCATGCACTAAAGCGCGGCTTAAATCGAATGGCAACAATGGACATATCATTCGATAATCATTATTAATTTGTTCTATGCGTTCCTCGTCCATATCATGAACGATGCCATAGTCTTTTATGATGATAAGACCCTTTGGTGGATAAGAGAAGTGTGAATAACCACCGAACCAGTGAAACTCGTCAGCTTCTTCTAAAGTCCCTAACGCCCAATGCGGCGTATCATCACCATAAATCCCTTGTTGGTTATACTGAATCGCCAACCAGTGCTTCAACATGATTTTGCTCCAAAACAATATTATCGGGCAATTGATTAAGAAGAATATTCCACATTTTCACAAAATCTTCTGCAACAATCGTTTCAATATCAATTGTGATGTCGTTGACAACAGTTTCTCCTGATTGAAATGTCATGGGTGAAGTATAGGTTTTGCCATCGTATTCAAAGACAAATTTACACAAAAAATACCATTCAACGCTATCACCTTCTGACATTTCGCTTTTGTAATTAAATGTCTGTGGCTTAATTAGTAAATTAATATTTTCTTGAATAGGAATGATTGCTAAATGTTTATCAACATCAATAGTAGCTTTTTCCATAAGATGTTGCAAACCAATCATCTTGAGAAAAAATGATGCACGATAAGAGATACTGTTTTTAATCTTCGTGTTGCTTCGTTCAATCACTCGAAAAACAGGCTTCATAAAATCAGGATTACGATTAAGCATTTTTGACATCCTCGTCCGGTATTGTATTAGCAACAATTAAATCATTAAGGTCAAGCCACATTTGAACAAATTTCTCTGCGATATAAATGCCATCGGGCAAAATCCGATGATCTCTCACAATTGACACACCAGAAGAAAAAGAATCTTTAACCTCTACATTTACCACGTCTTTAGTATAAAATAATTCGGTGTGGTATTCCCAATTTGACTCCTGGCATCAGCGCGGGATATATCGCTGATCAACTGGTTAGCAAAATTTCCGATTCACTCAACGATTTCAGCGTATTCTGCTATCCCTAACAGATCGTTTTAGCTACATCGAGCGAACCACTAATATCTCCAAAAGTGACCCACGATTGTCATTATAGAGTAACAAGGCTTAAATGTCAAGCGTTTAGCTACATCATTTTTTTGAGTTATAATTATTTCAATGAACGTATTTTAAACAGCAAACGAGGAAAACAATGTTAACCAGAAAAACTTTGCAATACATGGGAAAAACCCGCCGCGCCAAAGGCCAATCAGTCAGCGAAAATGTTTTTGAAGCACTGAATGAATTTGGTTCTGTCATAATAAAAGACCAAGCGCGTTTTGAAAAAGCTGTCAATGGAGTGATTGATCAGTTAGAGTTTCCAACTGACAAAGACACAAAAGATTTTCTTGACAATATAATTAGGGCATCGAAAGCATTCTCGAATGGAATCGATGCAGGTAACTTTATTCTTGAAGACTATGGCGCAAAACCAATTGATGTAAGAGAAGAAATTTATGGCGCATTAAGTGGCGTTATATACAATTACTTTTACGGACGCTAGTCATTCACTATAAAGTGAATGCGAATACTGCCGAAGGTGAATCGGAGTGATTAATCTTAATTCGTTTCACCTCAAACTCATAAAGAGTATGATGTTGTGACATTTCTTTTTTAGTTAGCTGAATATTTCTAGGAATACTTATATTATAAACAGGAATAGGTGCTAAAAATATAATTGAATTTGTATCATCTAAGACAGTTAACCCACTTGTAGTATCCTGTTTAAATTCAAAAATGTCTGCATTCCAGTAAAAAATATCTCGATTAAACAATTGGTTATATTGAATTGAGTTCGTATCCACAACATATTTACCACTAGCGTCTTTCAATCGGCAAATATCAGTGTAGCAACTTTTACTCACATGCCAAACGTAATCACGCCCAACTTTATAGTAAATATTATCAATATACTGACGGTTATTAACAACATTTTTGAACGACGTGTCATCGAACAATAATGTCTTGCTTTCCATTCTTGTTGATGAAGCTGCCTCAAATAGTTTCTTCTGAATTGTATAAAGAATTAATTTTTTGATTTCATACGATATGTTTTTGATAATAACATCGATGTCAAATTCATTTATCGAAAGAAGCATTCTAACATAAAATGAATCCATCTGGCGGTCAAATGAGTTCGGAGAATAAGTGTTTAATGTAGAAAGTTCAAAATAAGATTCATTTTTCAATTCAGCAACAATAGCATCAGAAAAAACTTCATCAATATTTATTTCTGATGCTACAGGTGACTTATAAATATCGCGAACCAAGATAACATCGCGTTCAACCAATGAAAAATCCACGATTTATTTTCCTTAACTAATCTTCTATGGGGATGAGTTGCATGGGAGTATCCCATTTGATATAACGCTGCACAGCCTGTATGCTATTTCCCTTAACTCGCACTGATGCCATGCGAACCGTTTGATGTGTATTACTAGCATGTGCTTCTTGATAAATGGCGTTTCCTTTGACAATCTTCGCGTGGTATTTACCAACCCACCACCAATCACCACACAATTGCCAAGCCGTATAAGTTTTTGAAGCATCGTACTCTTGCATCACTTTGATAGTTCCTGTTTGGGCTAAATCTAATTTTTGTTTAGCAAAAGCCGGAGACATAATAAACTCCGGCCCTTGACTAAACATGTGGTCTTTATCGCAGATACCACAGATTAATAGCTAAAACAAGATTACCAGTATTCGCAATACTGCTTATATTCACTATCAACCACGCTGATAGCCCCATCCACGCTATCAGTCTGCATCAGCAACCCCGATGCAGCCCGCCTGAGTCGCCCACCTCGTTGCTCAGGCTTTACCAATCCACAGTTCAGCTTTGCGAAATTGCTAACTGTACTCTCGCCGCCAACAATCTGTTGCAAACAGATTATCTAAGAGCGCCCAGTAGTGGCCCCTGCTGGATTTGAACCAGCACTGTGCTGATTTTGAGTCAGCTTCCTCTGCCGTTGGGATAAGAGGCCGAAGTAGCGATGGTGGGAGTCGAACCCACACTACACTGATTTTAAGTCAGTTTCCTCTGCCAGTTGGGATACATCGCCGTGTTAATTTCAACTTACAGCTTTGATTATAGTCAACCCATCGTTCAAGTCAAGAGTGAAAATATTGTGCGACACTTTTTTGCATACATAGTGCATCATAAGTTGTTTAATCATTTCGTTTTTGCCAAACACAACACGACAAAATTTTTCACTTGAACCCACCGCAGTAAAAGTAACTCGGTTGTCGCTGATGTGGACAAACAAACTATGCGACACGATTTTAATTCCTTGTTGCAAATTGTATAACATTACTGTCTCGGAGGGACTTGCACCCCCGACTTTCCGCTTCGTAGGCGGACGTTCTATCTTCTGAACTACGAGACAAAAGCTGCCTTATCTGGGTTCGAACCAGAAACATACAAGTTAACAGCTTGTCGCTCTGCCAATTGAGCTATAAGGCAATATTGGGCGCGGTTGGATTCGAACCAACAATGCCGAAGCACCCGGTTTACAGCCGGGGGAGCAGCCGTTGCTCAACACGCCCTTCTATCTATTTCCAATCCAGTGATTCTCGCGCTGCTTTGGGTTCTTTTCCCCAAGTGCGGCTATCGTAGTGACCAAGAAGACCTGCAACGAACCATTGGTTTTTCATCTGAAAATTGATTGCAGCATAAGTCTTGGCTGCCCGACGCTTACGCATCGCACGTTTAGCACCGCGACGATGCTCACCCTTGTAAATCTCTCGACGCATAATGACCTACTTTACAAACCAGCAATGGTACAATACATCGCCATTGCAATGTCGAAGTTGTGGATGTGATACTCGGTATCCGAAATCTTCACGCTGTTCCTGTCGTTCAACAGCGACAAAACCTTGTGCGCTGCATTTGGAATTGTATCACACATCTCGCTGCTCGAAAATGTTACCGAGTTGTTCTTGTTGATTTGCACGTTCATTGTTAGTTCCTTAGCACCTTTATTGTATTTACTCGACATTTTTATTATAGCGTATTCCGCTATTTTGTCAAGTGATTTGCATTTTTTGCTTCAAACGAAAAGAAGCTATGCCCCCGGCAGAAGTTGAATCTGCAACCATCCGGTTAAAAGCCGGTTGCTCTACCGTTGAGCTACGAAGGCGTTTTTATTATTACTCAGTTACAACTGTATATGCAACAGTTGTCACACCGTACTTGTCGCGAATGACAGCAATGGTCTTGTCCAATTCTTCGATAGCGGTTTCCATCGCGTCGGCCTTGCCATTTGACCAATCATTGTCCAGATATTTGTTGGCATAGTTATCGAACAAATACGCATAAGTTGCGCGTAAATTCATCAACTCGCCCAACACACCATTCTCGTCCATCATAACCCCGCTTGTTTTCTATTCAACTATAGTGACATTATAGCTTGATTTGTCTGATAGTCAAGTGTTTTAGTTAACCCTGATTTTCTTGAAGCATCTGAACATAAATAGCTTTACCAGTTTGGGTGAGCGCGACGTATTCACCAATATACAACATCCCTTTTCTAAAAAGAGTTCGCTGTATGTTATAGGTGTTATTGCGATTGGTTAAATACCAATCCACATGTCCAATGTCACCAATCATGCGGATAGCTTCTTTTTCTTCGTCTGTTAGCGTTATGGTTACTTGATAGTTATTAAACATGGTCAATCGACATCCCTAATATAGCAATCAAAAGCATTTTGACATAACGTTCGGTGGCTTTATAATGTCTTGTGACCCACATGTTTCCACGATTGCGTTCAATGCAAATGTATCCAGTTAGCAAATTATAATTTGCATCAACAACCACAAATTTATCATAAGAATAAAGTTCATCCATTCAAATCTTCCTTCACTACATGAAACAATTCGTACTTACCGTTGTGAAAAGACAGATTCATTTTGTGGCGCAAGTCTTCAAACAACACCGTTTTCTCGTTTAACAACTCGCGGAATTGTTCCATCGTCATATTGTCAGGCAACAGCGGATAACTATTTATAAGCACCTGTATTTCATTAATTCGTTTAAGAGAAGCAAAGTCACTCATATTAATGCGCTCCTGTTGTTAATAGTTTTTAACATTGGTTATAACAAGTATCCGTAATCGGACAAGTCAATTAATTCAGCGAATTCGTAGGTTGTGGTTATTCCGTTAACGGGTTTTAAGCGCATCACCATTGGGAACTTTTGCATTCGATTATACAAAAGCGCTGTGCATAGTGCTGCTGCTATTGAAAGCGATGGCAGGATAACAATCCATTCTTCTAAACTCCATTGAAATCGATCAAAATCAAGCGAGTCAATTATTGACTCCATTTGCGGGCCGAAAGGTTTGTCGAAGTCCAATTGAACAGCGACATCAATAACATATGTGACTTTACCGATTTCGTGTTGAATGAATTCCAATTGCTCATTACTCAATGGATGTGAAAAATTGATAATGCGAAATTCAGCTAAATGCTGTTGTTTTGCTTCTTGTTCTTTAAACAATTCATTGAAAACTTCTTGCAACTTCCACTCAAGGTACTCTTCGAAATTTTGAAAAACATGTTCCACTGTGTATCCATAACGCGGGAATGAGAGTTCCTTTTTCTCGTGGCGCAAAATAAGTGTTTCCTCGAACAAATCAAAACGCCACGCATAAGGCGCACTTAGTTTTGTTAATTGATTTCTGTCAAAGCTCATATCTTACTCCTTATTTGAATTAAGTGAAGACAGCGCATTCAAACCATTATCAGTTATCGACATCGTGTTGTCGATATAGTTAACCCGGTATGAACTGCGGGTGATAAAACGATTGCGTTCCAAAGCGTAAATCATGTCGTGAAAATTGATATTGCGTTCGCGACAAAAATGAATCATCGTTTCAAAGTTCACGTTGTCGTAATCAACTAGCTGCTGCAAAAATTCAACGTGCTGTTCGTTTAGTTGCGTTATTGGCTCAACTAATTCGACAAACCAACTGAAGGTATAACTTTCAACATTGGCATAATGATAGCCACCACGCACGTCATAATATCCACCTGTTCCTTTTTGCAATTTTTCTGAGCGTCGTTGTTCAATGATTTTTAATTCAGGAATAAGACTGAGCTTTGATTTGATTTCAGATTCAACATCAGAAGCCTCGCGAAACAAGCCGGATGTTTTGACGCGGATAACGAAACCGCGTTCATGCTCGTTCCATGAACGCGATTTTTCCAGATACTCCACCCGCACGTCCTTAATACGACGCAAATCATAATAAGAATCAACGGGCGAATCGTCAGCAACAATACTTTCACGAAAAAGAATAGATTGAATTTGCTGGCGGATATTTTTGATTTTTGACTTGTCCATAATTCATCTCCTGTATATACGTTGATTATACAGGAGAACATGCCAATGTCAAGTTATTAGCTACAGTTTTTCGGGCAAGTTATATTCAGTTTCAGCGTCAGACAAGATATACGCAATCAAATCAGTTCCAGCGTCAAAAACTATTTCAAGCAAATTCAGTTTCAACAATAACTGAAACTCAGTCTTGATAGCACTGTATTCCGGCATATCTGCTGTGTATCTTTCAACATCATCTGTGTGGTTATAATAAATATTCTTTGAAAACGCAATCGAGTCAAATTTGACATCAAACCACAAAATGTTACCATCGCGCAATTTGTTAACGATAAACGAATCAAAATTATTGTTATTGATGATAGCCAAGATGCGACCCATAGACATCTTTTCAATTTCGTCTATGCGTTTTTGCGCCATCTTAATTTTGTGTTTCTGTATCACCAGTGCGCCATCGAACTCACTCTTAATTTTAACAAGCTCTTCAAACATACTGTCATTTTTCTTGAAAGCGTCAATCAATTCGTAACAAATCATATCATCACGCGGGTTTCCTTTTGCAACAGTAATGATTCCAAGTTTGCACATAAATTCATAATACTGAACGTATTCTTCGCGATTGTTATCATAGATAGTAAACTCAATTGCATCATCAAGTCCTTCGTCAAAAGAAAGATACAATTCAGTCTCGCAATCGGCATTGTCGTTATCAACAAACAACTTGCGCCCTGTTTGCATATATACAATTAATGGGTTGGTATAACCATTTGCAATCGCGGTTTCAAGCATTTCAGCATACATATTTGTCTTTACCAACCCAATGCTTTCTTCGCAGCGTCTTTTTTCTTCTACCAACTCAGATAATCTGTTATTCATAATTCTCAGGTCAACTTCATATTTGTTTTCAATAGCGCTAAACATGATGTGTTTCTTTATTTGTTATAACGATTGTAGAAATAGAAAAATCGCCAAAAGAAAAATGCTACTATTCCCAAAAAGAACGCAACATAATTTTGACGAATAAGCGCGTTAACCATAAAAAAGAAAAAAGAAAAATAAATAACTGTCAAACAAAATAACAAAAACTTGTCCCGTCGCTTATACCACGAAATAAAATCTTTCAAGATGATGACTCCAATTCAAACACAATATATACGGCAGTCATATTTGCGAAACCTTTCATGCGTTCTTTTAAATCAGTTTCCATATGACTTAAACTTAGCCACTTTGACATTACATAATGCTGATTGGCGAATAGGTCAATGACGCCTTGCATTTGATTGTCTTTAGCATAGTTGTACAAAAAAGTTGTATATGAGCTAAAACCCAAAGCGTGTATATGCTCTGCGGTCATGTGTCGCAAATCAATAACACCGAAACTTTTAACTAATACGTCAACTGATACATCTGTATCAACATCGGTTAAGGTTATAACGGCGTTAAGCTCAATATCTTTAACCCTATTAGTGCGCTTGTTATCGTTATTGGGATAGGCAACAGCAGTCACAGGAAGCGATGTGAATGGCGACGTTGTTAAAATGCGTTCAATGTTTTTGGTGAACATGTATAAAACCCTTGCAATCTGTGACTGCTATTATAGACTAAGCACTTACTGAATTAGAAACTTCTACTTTTTGAGGTTCGGATTGAAGCATAGCAACAAATTCGTGTTGCAATTGATTCGTCTTGGGTTCATCCACGTCTTCGTAATCAGCGAAATAACAAACCCGCTCGATAAAACGAACACATCCATTACCGTCAAGAACACGAAACGTTTTAACGCGAGGACTATAATGACGCCCATTGATAAACATTTTCTATTGCTCCTTTATAGAATAGTAGACTCAATGATTCAGTGAACCGTTATGCCGTTGTAATGCTTTGCAACCCGCTTGAATGACCTTGTGACTTGACCCAGACATCGGTAGTTAAAAGCCGTTTCCAGCTAAAACCACGCTTCGTCATGTTGTCAAGAACAGTTTCATCGGACATTTCATCGACGCGCTTTGTGAAGATAGCGATGCGTTCTTTCAACATCATCCCTGCACGATAACTTTTCTTCGCGTCTTCCAACGTCAAGTCGCGAGCTAGAATGTATCGGGCTAATTTGATTTTGCGTTCATCGCCATCAAATTTGTGTAGAATTGCAATATCAAAATTAAACTTGTACCAATTATGCTCGTTGCTATTCATCACAACACATCCTTTTTCCAAGTGTACCAGCCGTTAATGTTATGCCAGTGCCAACCGCGCCGTTCGATTTCGAAGACAACGCAATCATCATTCATCATATTAACAATCGGGCGAACTTCTTCTAGCGCCAGCGCTAAAGAATGTTGGTTCTTGAATGCCAAGCGCCAATCAAAAGCAAGTTCTGATACCAATACAAATCGCGCTTTCTTGGCACGATTGACAGTGTTATCGTTCTTGACGTTAGCAATAACATTGTCAATGATTTGCATTGTTTCATGGTTAGCAACCGTGACTAACTGACTACGTAACTGCATCAGGTAGTCAATGTGTTGTTTCGAATCGGCAAGCATGATTAACTAGCTCCAATCGTTAATATGCTTTTATTATAGCGCCATTATCTAATTTGTCAAGGATTATTCAATGTGATGAGTTAATCCACAAGCCTTGTTTTCAGCGCAATTTTCGTCACCAAACTCAATCCACACACCTGTCTCGTCACCATTGCTATCAAATACCTTGTACATGGTTGGATTAACAGGTTGATTCAATTCAAGATTCAATCGTGTAAACCGCGTATGTTCTTCTTGTCCAGTGACATCATTGTAGCGCATCCGATACTCAGCCGGAGTATAAAGAATTTGTTGCGTAATCGGTTCAACCACAGGATGCCACGTTCCAAACTCGTCAGCAACTTTCCAGCTATACGGTTCGTGTTCGTTGACTGACCAAACAGTTACGGCATTGAGCGCAAAATATTCTGGCGTAACATTCGGAAGAATACTTTGTAACGACAAAGCGGGTGGGGAAGGCGGACTAAAGCCGGGGCAGAAAGGTGTATTTCGGTCAAAAGTAGCAGTCCGCGTAATTCCAAGATGAGTTACAGTCCACGTCCATGCACTAACCAAATCGTAGTCATACGAATGGTCGCCGTATTGTGCTGCTTGATAGAAAGCACGATGTGTGCCTACATCAAACCATTTTGTTAACGGCCCTTGTCGAGTAAATGACCAATCAGGATTCATATTGCTATCTTCTGTGTGGAAACTACGCGCCGCAGTATAGCTGAAGATAGCTTTCCACAACGGGCCACCAACACCGGGCCACTCAGGGTCAATATAACGACAAACATGCAAACTGAAATGAGGTGTCGTTTGGGCCGAAGCAGATGGTAAAACCATAAATAAAAATAGGCCCAAGACGATAATTACAACAATAGCTACGCCGATAAACATTTTCCTGTGAATCGGCCCATAAAAAAAGTAGTTCATTATCTTTTACTCCTATATAAACTATTCATGTATTCCCTGTAATAATTGTCGAAATAAATTCGAGGCTCACCAAGCTGTGGACGCTTTTCCCATTCGATTAAAAGCGGTTTAAAAAACGTCAAGTTGAGATAAGCGAAGCTGTATATATCACGAGTGTTATATTCGTAATCGGCAACCCTGTTAAGCGCACGAATTGCCATACGATACAATAGACGCCCAACATTAATCAAATACTCATCTGACATTGTTTCAATCGAAATGCGATTCTTTTTCCCGTCAATCCAAACATCAGACTCAAGTAACTTGTACTCGTTCTCGGTTTCAGGTGGAAAGTCTATCATCGGTTTTGCCTTCGAGTTCGTTATGAACAAGTTCGTTATAGAATTTGAAGATGAGATTATCAATACCTTTATTATCGCGTACAGTCTTCACCGGAATATAAACGCAATAACGTTCAGGCGCTTGCATTCCATAGTTCATGCCGTGAGTCTCAGGAAGGATGATTGATTTAGCGGGGATACCATGTGAACGCAGATACTTAGCAAGTTTCTTGTTCTCGGCTTTTGAATTGGTGAACTGATAACCCGTTGACATTTCTAAGCCGAAGAACCGATACAACTGACGTTCGTTATCAACGGGGAACTTAGGCATGGTGTAAAAACCTTTTGCATACTCAATTGCATGAAAACATTATGTTGTTATTCAATCCGCCGCTTTGAATAACGCGCCGATTCAATCGTTACTGAACCCCTCTTGAATACTTTAGCAGCATTTAATATCCCTGCTCTCCACGCTGGTAACTCAGCCATGTATTCAAGCAATATTTTTTACGACGCCATACACTTACTATAATACACTTCGCTATTATACACTTAAAACGTTTGACTTCGAACGTTTTAGATAGAACCTTAACTTCCCTGTTCGTCTTTTATAATTGCCCGATGTTGATTGTGAATTGCAACCATCGAGCTATAGCCTGCCGCACATTTTGTTCGTCAACATAACTGCATGGTCTGCATCGTGTTTGGTACGTTACCAACATAGCCTTTCCAAGACTATTTTTGCGAATAATCAGACCCTATTCATCAGGCTAGTCACCCTTGTGGAGTCGCACCACATTTCAAAGTTTGTAGCTTTGAACCGCACTAGCAGGGCGCTTGTTTTTCTAACTATCATCAGTATAGCAGTCATTTTTATTTTGTCAAGTATTTTGGTAGTGAAAATAACAAGGCATTTTTACGGTCAATAATTACGCTAATGTCAGCTAGGTATTATATCTTCCGTATCTATGTGCCAACGGTGTAGCAGGCTGACACCCTAAGCCACACCGTCAGCGAGCCTTGTTATCGTCACTACTAAAACACTCGACTCTGTAGTTACAACTTGATACCAGTATAAACCTGTTTTTGAATTTGTCAAGTCTTTTTGTATAGCAACTTTTCAATGTAGTTAAAGTTCGTCAGTCGGTTTTCCATCGCGCTGTGCCTTCATTATCTCAAGCGCTCGTTCAAGATACTGAATCGAAGTATCCTGAACCGATTGCATGGGCCAGCTATCCATAGCTTTAATCTGACCAATCAAACACCAAGCGCTGTGTTGAATATCTAATGACCGTTGGAAAGCATCATGCTCCGACTTCATTTTGTTTTCTTTGTCGTTTAGAAACCACTGGATTTTATCTCTCCCGTGTTCCTCAATATACTTTTCTGAATCAGACCAGTAATCAAAAGCATATAACCCGGTCAGGTTCAGCTTGGACAATTTTTCAAAAATAACATACGGGTCGTCCAAGTAACTAACAAGAGAGCCAATAACAATGGCTTGATTAGTTTTGGTTATTTGATGCAAATAGAACTCGTCAATAAACGGTTTGCTAACAACTAAATCGAGATTTCTAAAAATATTCTCAATCTCGTTTTTACCATTGATATATTCAATTCTTAAATAGTTGTTGACCATGACAACCTCGTTTACTCCTAACCAGTTTGAAAAATTGCCCGTGCCTCGGCAAAAGACACGGGCGAAAGACCACTTAAGCCTATCGCTAATGCAAAGGCTTGGTACAACTTTTTATCATTTAAATAGTACCACGAAGTTTATATAATTGCAAGCGTCAACTCGAAATAAAAAAGGAAGCCGCTTTTTGTATTACTACTGGAAAACGGCTGAACCGACTCCATCCGTAGATGGGCAACTAACCGCTTCGCCACAGGCATTCGCAGAGCATACAAACTAGCGGGACATTCGTATTGTGCTTTGGACTGCTACGTCCAGAATGCTTGTTACTAACTGGCTAGTCAATGCTATTCGTTGTCCTCTCGCAAGTTGACTGCTGCTGAGTGACAAACTTCTTTTTATAGAAGCCATTGACCGGAAGGTATGAGTGATTAGCTCCCGCCTTCGGTTTTTAACTCATTTTTTTAACATAATCAGAAAAATTAAAAAGTGTCATGTTTACATAATACCCCTAGCCTTGCAAGCCACTTGCGAGTTATTAGGTAAAATCTACATTTTCAGTATAAGCCTTTTTCGCAAATTGTCAAGTGATTTGAATTACTTTGTTTCAACTCAATCACACAACAGCTCGAACCAATGCTTCGGCTTCTTCCCCATAATGTATTTTAATCCATTCGCTTAAAGATACAGGCTCGTTAATCGGAAAGGCTAATATATCAGCCAGCCGCACAATGTCAACCGCTGAATAACCACCCATTGCCATCACTTTGTCTTTTGGGATATAATCTAACTTCAATAACTCGCACAGCCGCTTGCAATTTTGATCGAAGTTAATGTTACACTTGTGACGTTTTTGAATAAATTGAATCGTATTATTCAAATCGTCTTTACTCCAACCCATCGCTGTTATATTATCGTTGATGTATTTCTTTGCTTCGCGCCATGATGAAGCAAAACTTGTAACTTTTGTATCACCCGCATCTGCGATAACATAACCAAATAATCCATCTTTTTCAACTGGAATGAATTGTTCGATTTCAATATCAGGTTTGTTGTTAACTTTAATATGAAACATAAACGTGTTATCCTTTGATTTGAGATATGTTGCTTGTAATACAAATTGTAATTATTCGTAATAGTTTGTATTATCCTGACAGTATTTTTCCCAATGTTGAATAAAAGTTTCAGCTTCATCTCCAAAAAACGGAATGGTATCTTTCATCGCGCCAGCAAATAAAACATAAACAGTATCACTGGACGCTGTTTTAATACGCGAAACTCGCACAATCGAACTTAAGTCAACCCAACTATTTCCAATACGGACAATTGTTTTCACGGTAACACCCCTTTAATCTAGTCGTTTCACTGAAATAGCGTTATCGAAATAAGTATAAGTATCCATGCGATAGACACTATCATTTTCAACAACATAATCTGTTCCAGTATATTTTGCGCCTTCAATCGTCAAAATATCATGAACTGTAGCACTGTTTTCTGAAAGAAAATTAATCATATCAAGATGTGCTTGACACGAAACAAGCGCCGGGTGTTCGCCCCATTCAACTCGCGTTGCATCAATTTTCGCCTGTGCTTCTTCATATTGTTCAGCTTCAATCATGGCTTCAATTAAAGCAGTCATTTCATTAATTTCTCGCTGCACCGATAGTGAATCCATCAAGTCTTGCAACCGCTTGAAATCTTCTTCTTTTAATTTAAAGCCTAGTTTTAATACATGGACGGTATCTTTCAACAGTTCCAACACATCGTTCTCAAGATAGTAACGATAATTTTTGCTGTCAGTAATCATGGTTTAAACTCGAATTCAGTATTGCGCCTATACGACTTAACATAACCAAGTGCTTCGTATACTAAATTAGCTGAACGAATTTCAGCGAAAAACATATCGCCAATTTTAGTGTTGGGGTGTTCGTATATTTTGTGATTAGGGTCGTCCAGATTGACGATTAAATCCTCGCTATCATATAAAGCGTTATACAGAGTCTTGACGACCCCAACAGCTTTTTCCATTTTTGAAAAAGCTCCGGCACATTCATAATGAGAGTAACGTGTTCCTTGTTGTTTTGTAACTGAAAACATTACAACATACATGATTTGTTTTATTCCTTAATTGTTTCAGCGAAATTGCTCAAGTCGCTATCGCTGATTGAATCGTCAATATACTGAGCCAGAAGCCAACATGAGTGATGATAACGTTCAAGCAGACGGTCAATGAGTTTTAACTGTTTGCGATAAGAAGTTCTAATCTGCGCTTTTGTGCCACTGTTGCGAAGAACTTCTAACTGGTCGATTGCTTCATCTAGTTCCCGTTTTTCGCAACGCATCTGATATACATATTGATGCACCCACCAATCCATATTTACAACGTTTGTTGTCACGTTTACACCTTATTTCTTCTTGGCTACAAGAATATCGTTAGCTAATGGGTCAGGTATCATTAACAAACAAAAGAACGGGTTAAATTCAAACGCCAGTACATCATGCTGACGTGTGTATCCATTCGTATCAGTTTCGCTTGAGTTGCAATAGGACATAAAAAGCGCGGCCCATAAATCGTCGGTAATAATCTTTGTCCTCGGCAGTGATTGAAGTCCAAGTTCAACTGCTGCTGAATTATAACTCTTGCGAAACATCCATTTGTTAAACGCATCAAGCAATGCCGGAAAGGTCTTATCTGTTTCAATGTAGCGCTCAATGATTGGGTTCAGCGTACTGTTATGTAATACGACTACCTTACTTGTTTTCAACATGACCTTCTTTCATAGTCTTTTCTTTTAATCGTCGCTCTAAATCTTTAGCCCGCATTAATGATTCTTCACGGTCTTGCTTTAGAAAATCTTCCTGCATCGTTGTTTCAAATGTCAACGATTTCTTTACAGTTGTTTTTGCGCGTTCAATATCGTGCTTAGCTTCAGGTGCAGTTAGTATAATATAGAGCCACAGAAACATAAAGCAACTCGAAATAATCAAGCACGAGTAGAAATTTTCAATAGTCACAGTTTTAAACCTTGTTGTTTATAGTCCATAACCTATAGATTGTCATTAAAAGATTCAAGATAATTGTTTCGCATTTCAACTATTTTATTAGCCGGATATTCTTGATCAAAAAATACGGTACAATCATCGCAATCATCTCCGGCGCAGATAACGGGTGTATCGGGCCAATCGGAATAGAAGTATAAACAGCGGGCTGTAAAATAGTAGTCGCCATAAAGATAGATAGCCTGCGTTACTTCACCGACATAATAATCAGTATGCCCATAACGCGAATGAAAGATGTTCAGTATCTTGTCGCCAACCTGTATGTCACGCGCCGCTGCCATAGCTTCTTATTCCTCAGTTTTAGTTACACCTAATTCTTTATCGCGTTCAAGTTCCTGCTCATCACAGCAGCCATTGTATCCCTTTTCATCAGGCGTCCAACTGTTGCCACAATAAGGACACGAGCATTCGGTTTCATGTTCAATATAGACTGAACCAACATCATCAATATGACGCTTAATCTGTTCAATCATTGATTCACAACGTTCATGATACAACTTGGCTCGTCTAACCGGGTCTGGTTCAGCCATACGTTCAGATACAGTCATGAATCCATAATCACCCAAACGCCGGGGCGCAATAACGATGCGATAGTTGTGTTTGATTACTAACGGCTGCGTCATAGTATGTCTCTCCTTATTCAATAACCGACTCTAAACCAGAATCACGCAAGTTAGCTCGTTCTAGTTCGTACTTAAGAATATACTCTTTAGCGACATGGGTTGGAATGGTGTCAATGTATTGACTGCTCAATTCACCACAGCCATCAAATTGTTTTTTGTTGCGCCTGGTACAATAATGCGTCCATTCAACATTGGTAAAATTAGGCGTACTATCAACGACTCGCCCTATCCATATACAGTAAGGAACACCCCACTTCATAAGATAAAACCCGTAAACCTCTTTAGCGACAGGGGTATTTACTGCAATAACTTCTTCGTTCATAACAACTTTTAACTTTCTATTTGGTCGCGAACTGATTTCAACATATCTTGCGTAATAATACCGATAAACTTGACCTCAGCGTCACATTCGTATTCATCATAACAATGCAGGTTATAATCCCATAGCGTGAGGATTTTGCGCGTAACACAGTCATTATAGTTATCCAACTTGGTCATAGTTTCAATAACAGGCTTCAAGGCGTCAATAAGTTTATTGGCTTCACCAGAGAAGATATTGTAACCGTTTTGACCCATTTCATATTCAATATTGGATTCGGAATGGTTAGCATTGGCGACTGACTTAAAGTGCGCGGTGCAGATGCTATCAGGGACGAGATAGATAATATCGAACTTGTTATAGCGCCTCTCGCCACGCGCAGCAAGTTGTTCGTCAGTTAGAGCGCAGAAAGTGAGATAATGCTCTAACTGACGGTCAAAGAAACGCGGCTCAAGAATCCATTCCTCGCGATACTCATCATAATGTCTGCGATGAATAAGCGTATCCTTGAGATAGCGCTTAAGTGTTATTTCAACGATTTCTAACATGAGTCTCCTTACTTGGTGACGATATTATAAGAAACAAATGAACCCGCATCCGTTAACCTCACGCAGTACAACACTTCCCCGTCTTCGACATCGTACACATTGTCAAGTTCCGGGTCGTTCAAACGTTCCATGATAATCAGGCCGTTGTTTGCCAGCGCATGGTAAGCGCGCCAAGTATCATTCGGCTTGCTGTTCGTGTTGTGAACAAACTTAACTGGATATTTGGCAAACGGGAAGTTGCGCGACTGTTCAACGACATGAACAAAAACGTTGTAGTTTTCTTGCCCTAGTTCAAACGATACTGTAGCCATTTTCAATCTCCGTATGTACAGGTGTATCTATGTCTATACTGTGATTATAGCTTAGGATAGCGATAAGTCAAGGTTTTTACTCAACGGACTGTGGACGATGAGTCCGCGCAATGTACCAGCCGATGTCAGATAAGCCAACTCCGAAAAGCGTCTGCCCGGAAGTTACTCCGTACATCTTCTCAAGTTCAGCATCATAGAACCGCTGGATGATAACCAAACCAATGTTCATCAAGTCGTGGTAAACGCGATAAGCCTCAGTCGGTTCATCGTTCATGTTGTGGGCAAACTTGACCGGGTAAGTCGTAAACGGTGTATTCCGCGCCTGCTCGATAACACGAACAAATGCTTTATAATTTTCCGGCGAAAGCTCGAAGGATACTGTCGTCATTTTTAATATCCGTATACATTCAGATTTATATACAATTTGATTATAGTTTTGATATAATTACAAGTGCTTTGCTATTCTACCCACCACGATACGTGATTGCGATAAGCCTCCGGCTGATAATAGGTGTCACGGTTAAGAACGAATTGTTCTCCGTCCCACATACACGACATGAGGCTAACATTGATGTGATTAGCGATGCGGTCAACGGTATAAGTATATTGCCATTTGTTAATCATGGCAATAGCAGCGATGATGTTCTTGTGGGTAGCAATGGCACTATCAACCTTCTTGGCAAACTGAGTGCCGAGAATTCGCGCCGCACAATCGCGTCCATAACGAACAACCGAACCATCCTTCAACCGAATAACAACAACCAGCTTAAGATTGGTCTTGCCACAGCATTCGCAAATACTGCTGCTATCATCAATCTCCAATACTTCAAGCTGGTTCATCATGCGCTCCTTATTTCCGGCTATGTTACCATTGTAGCATTTATCCGTGATTTGTCAAGCATAAACCCAACGATATTCCATCGTTTCCATAACGCCATCAACCTCGAATTCAGCTATGATGTGTAATTTACTTGCAGCATACCAGCGAATAAGCGACCCGGCATAGGTGAATTGCATGTGTTGCATCATTTGTTCACGACTGTAAATCGTTACGCTTTCGAGATAAACGAAGGAAGGACAATCGTTGACACTAACACGAACACAAGCGGTTGTACTAAATTCGTTAGGTGAAAACAAAACATCCATTAGTTCACCACCGGGAAATAATAACTGATTATATCTGTTCCCCATAAAGAAGTTGAAACGACGGGGTGTTCACGAAATACAAAACCTTTGAAACGTTTATTCCCTGCTTCGTCAACCCAAAACAAAAACGACATAATACATTCGTTTCCTTTGTAGAACACAACAGCATCGTCATCGTATTCACGGACAACGCCATCGAATTCAACTAATGCAACCGTCAGTAGATTGGATAGCTGTTGATAGGTAAAAACATTGGGGCAGAATTGATTCACGGTGATGTCTCGCTGTTTACGCCGGGTTTGTTTTCTAACTGCACAACATGGACTTTAATTAACTCGGATGGAATCGCCATGCTACTAACAATAATCGTTATTGGCATACCTGTTTTTTCATCGTGGACAACTATATCATAACGCACACTTTCCTGTATCGAAAAGCAACGAACGTAAAACTGCTGACTGCTCTCCATACGAAAAGAATGGATAGACATCATAGGCTGCATATAAATTTCGAACAAGTATTTCAACGACTGTTCTTCGGTTAGTAGCACTGGATATTGTTCATAGATGGGCATCGTTATAATTATCTTTCATTAATTGGTCAATAGACTGTTTAAGACCAAGATTGGTTCTGGTGATTTTGACAGTCTGATAGCGTCGATAACCATCAATCACATCATCGGTCTTCTGTACCACTAGCAACGCGGCGGGTTCGTATACTTGATGTCCCAATGACGCCCAATGGGTGCGTCCGCGTTTGTGCCAGATTTCAATTGACCCATTCGAGTCAATGACGCGCATATGTACTTGCTCAACACCTTCAACGATACGATTGCTATCTACCGGGTGAAAGCCCTGTACAACCAACGAACCATCAAATTTAACCCAATGATTGCCTAACAACCACTGCAACTCATCGTGGATTTTTGTTTCCATCGTTCTTAACCATTGATAACCAAACGGGTGAGTCTCCCCACCCGTTTGTGCTTAACTATTCAAATCGACAATTTGTCAATCTGTTCATTCGAGAACTGTGTGAACACTTCACGTTGTTCCATAGTTACCGGAAATTCGCGCACTACCTCATAGCGACGGAAGCCATCGAGAATTTCAGTGGTGCGTTCAACCTGAACATAGTAACCCGGTTCGTCTACCAACGGGTGTCGATACCAAATCTCCGCGCCGTAGAATACAGCAACGCGCTTGATGTTATACTGGTGGGATGTAATATCAACGGATGCAAAGCGCTTATCGTAAGCGCCTCGAATAACTTGGTCATCGCTCATCCTTACCCACATGTCCATGATTCATTCCTTGTTGAATATTGATTACAGTTTGATTATATAGGATAACCGCGTTATGTCAAGGATTAAGCGGTTATGTCGAATGGTTGTGCCTTATAGCGATACGTTTTTATTACACGGACAATTTGGCTTGGATTACTTGCTTTATATACAGGCATAGCTGATATTTCAAAATAACCCATATCGACCAATAGCGCGGCTGTTTTCCAATGACAATAGATTTTGCTGTTATAGTTAAAAGAATCTATAGTGAACCAGTTGTCAATCTCTCTGGCGCGTTCAAGGATGTGTTGTTGTTTTAATGTTAAATGTTTCATTTGTGATTTAACGCTCCGTTCTGTCATATAAGAAAAAAGCAATAGCGTATAATTGAAACAAAATAGTGAAAAGCAATATGGCTATTAGAAACAACAAGTCATTTGTTGTAACCGTTTGCCTTGTTACCATCGATATAAAAAAGCCAACTGAACCCCCATCCCAATAGAGGCGAAGATTTGTGAAACAATAACCACAAATTTAGCTTCAAAAATAACGCTCATGGTTGTGCCTCTTCTGTTTCAATCAGACTTAAGCGATACAATTCAGCTAAGTCTTCTGCCGAAAGCATAACTTGACATGGATGTTGTTGTAAATAAGCTGTAGCAGTTAGCTGGCGGAATAACTGTGTGTTACAGCGCATGTTTTGAATATACTTGGCGATGGTAGTAAAGATATGCTGATATAGCTCATCCGGCATATTATCAATTTGACTCTTGTCAAGATGAATACATGCGCCAGTTCGGGGCGAATAGACCGATAGCCTTTCGCCACCAAAGTGATAATACTCAACCTTTGTTTTGAACTGGCGAATCATCGTTACTTCGTTTCAATCACTAGATTATATGGCGCAAAAAAGAACTGATAGATAACTTTTTGGTAAACAATCATCAGTTCGCCATCTTTGGTAAAGTCAAATAAAGCGCCGGGGAAAAACGAAAATTCTCGTTCTTCACCACAAGATGTCACATACTTGATAACGACGCGATTTCCCATCTCGACATAGCAATAACGGATGAATCCCCAGATAGTGATGTTGTGGACATTACAGGCGAACAAACGACCATCATAACCCAGAACACGAATCACAACTTCAGCCTGATTCGTTTGACACAGATAGAACTTATCGTCGTTAGCAAAACGCCTCAAGTCACTCATAGCACCTCTCCGTTAATCTCTTTCCCGTTTCACTCATCATACATTAATTTCGCCATAAGTCAAGAACATTCGATTTCGAACTATTTGGAAATGGCAAATGGAGTGAGTAATCTGCTAGGGATATAGAAATGGTCAACGTTGTTAGTATAACACCAATGCACTCCGCTATCGCTGGATTCGACAACATATACAATGAAGTCCTCGGCGTAATTAGCCTTAATCAAGCGGTATAAGCCGGGAAAATCAAGCTGCATTTGAAAAACATCGACCACATAAAAACCAGGCGTCAACGAGTCCATATTTGATTGCTCCTTGTATATCTATCGTTCAATTGTAGCAATAATCATTCGTTAGTCAAGCATGACTATATCACCCCAATAACTATTCCAATCATTATAAAACTTCAAGCCGCGTTCAGTTGACGATACTTCAATCGCACCATCGACTGTTTCTGATGATCGGATGTCAACTAAACCTAAGTCAACCATACGCTCGAAGTGGGCCGCATAAGGATGACGCACAAAATAATCAAGTGGGTCAATATGCGGCGCTTCGTAAAAATCAATAAATGCTTCCAACTCATCCGGCGTTAATTCGAATGGCGTATCCATAATGTTTTTACTTCCTTATAACCTTTTTATTCTTACCGTGTCCTTTGAATATTTGTAGTTCGGAGTTATCATGATCAAACTTCATGTGATCATCGAAACGAATCTGAACCCTATCATCAATAACAGGCGGGGTGTAAATCTTAAGTGCCAAATTCTTAGGTTCAAGAAGTTGTTTAATTTGGTTTGCTATAAAATAAAAAACATCTAACGTTAAGCGATCTTGATTATCTTGTGGATGATAAATCATAATTCACCCATTGGGATACTATAATCATTCGGGTTTAATATTTTCCCACCATTGAAATAACTGTTTCGATTCACAATAAGTTTTCTCAAAGCAGTTTCGATGTCGGGTTGGTTTCCAGAGCTATGCCACACCTTATCCCATCCACTTGCACTCCACGTTTCATTACCCCAATAAATCAAACGAATTGATGTTATTTCATCGAGATAAATGTCATCAGGCATAGATAGTGTTCTCCTGTCATCAATAATATCAATTTGCGTTCTATGGTGGATAGAACGACAAACCCACGTATAAAGATGTTTAATCCAATGTTTCATGATGACTCCACTGTTACATCTACTCCAATAAACGAACGATAGATATTATGTGATCTGTACCATGCTTCAATCGCTTTCCAATCTAGTTCATTTAATGGTGGCACAGATAACACGGTATCGCGATCTTGTGGTGAAATATCAAGATATAGTTTGTTAAACTGATCTAATATCCATTCCCAATCTTTTGATTGGGGCCCATAAGGACGCCCTTTGTGAGCCTTGATTAATGAACCACCACAATTTTCACACCGCCAGAATCCATCATCCGAACCCATGAACGTTGGGTAACGATCAAACCGTGAACCGCATGACGCACAAACTTCAACGGTACTATCTGCACGTAACAAGCGGGGTGGTTTAACAGGACAATCGATATGTAAGTCGTCACTTACTAACAACTCTTGATCTAATGCACTTAGGGAAGCACACAATGCATTCTGTGCATCTTTCCAAGCCTGCGCTTCGCCTCTTGGGTACATCTCGTACTCATCAAAACCATAACTCACCAATACACTCGCCGCATCTGCTACGGTTAACAAAAGACGCAAATATTCAACATATTCTGGTTTGGGTTCGATGTAACCATCGTAAGTTGAAATAAATTCTCTGATCTGATCGATCTTGGTCATATTTATTCTTCTTCTTATATATCATCAATGTCAATTAAAATTAATTTCAAACGAACAAACACTATGCAAAAAACGCATAATGTTCAACGCACTTTCCACATATCACGATAGAGTTCATTGGCTATAAATTTATATTCTGTTGCACTAAAACGCTCAGTCTCCATACACAAATCATAGTGTGTATGTTCTGCTCGTTTCGATACTTCATTGATTCCAGTGATCAATCCAAGAGTGAAGATTATTATAAGTAGTATGTTGAATGCAACCACTAATGTTATCTTTGTTCGTTTCATTTCTCAAACACTTCTGTTAAATCAATAGGCATTTTACTCTCACTAAAACGTTTTACACCTTCCATCACAGTTCCAACGTCTTTCCAGAATGCAATGTCCGGCATTTCTTCGTAGCCAACTTTAACTTTACCACCCCAAATAGAAGGATGTGGCGTAACGACAACATAATACTGCACAATCCCGTTGTAACGTTCGGCAAACACATCCCCTGCTTTAAGGCGTGGCAAGTGTGGAAAAGCTCGCCAATAGTATTCATCAAGTAAGTTATGAAGTGCTTCTTTCAATGCACTAATGCGTTTGTCTATTTCAACTTTCTCGTTTTCAAGCGCGTTAATCTCATCTCTTATTTGTGTTTCAGTTCGCATAACTATATACTCCTGTTATCTATTCCAACATGTTCTTTTCAAATTCTTTAATCGAGTCTATAACATTCTGTACCATAGCGCTAAGGTTATCATGGACGTGGATACCATACATATCTAGTGTTATTTCTAAGTTCCTTCTACGATAAAACTCCGGTTCAGCGCCGACAATTAACCTACCAGAATGGGCAAATAACCCTGTTTCAAGTAACGCGATTGGAGCATAGCTATTGCCGGGAAACCACATGAATATTTTTGATACTTGGTTGAGATACTTTAGCTCCCACTGAATTTGTTCGTCCAATGTATCAGGCGTAAAACTTTCCCGGCGTGGATTAAAGATAACAAGGTTGTCTATCCCCATCAACCGCAAACAAACATCTTGTTGCCAATTGACAGCATTTCCCATGTCAATTGCGCCCGCGAGGAATATTGAATAAAGCGGCATACGAAAATAAGAGGGAAATAAATGGTATTTATCAGGTGCAGTAATAATTTTAGCCATAAATTTATTCTTTGTTATCTATCTTCCGAGGATATAATGCTTTGACCTGCCGTAACAAAATCGCAGCGCGATAAGGTGATGTAGTGGAAAAACGATATTCATTGAAAATATTCAAGAGCCGATTGTAGGACATAAACGAGCAATGATAGATTTGCCCTTTGTTACGCCGGGTAGAAACAACTCGATAGTCACCCGGCGCAGTAGTATAGAACAAAAATTCAACGATGGTATTTGTTTTCAAAGTTATGATTCACCGACAGCGTGTTTACCAATATCAGTGATCAATCGTTCCAAACCCAGATCGCTTAGACCCATATAATACTCATAACGATTGGGGTGAATGGATTGCATCTCCTGAATGTACCCATCCAGTGTTTCATGGATATGCCGCCGACTCTCAGCGGTGAAAGGGCGTTTGCCACGAGTCGCCGGGACAAGTTTAACATCATTACGCGACAACTGATGTGTCACCTGAATGATGATTGATTTACGCATTGTCCAACTTTTAACACCCATGACAAACTCCTTTGTTTTCTATAGCTTCATTGTAGCGCAATACACGCAAAAGTCAATTGTTCTTGTCGTAAATTTCAACTAACTTTCGCAACACACGATGTCCCTTATCAGTGATGCGATAAACATTTTTTGCTTCAATCTCAGACAAATAACCTCGCGACACCAACGCCTGTTTTAAGTAATAGTTGGTGTCTGATTCAGTCGAACTTGCTACTGAACCAAGCGTTAAAGCTGTGCTTAGAATTGTCATAATGTCAACGATAGTATAACGAGCCAATTGATTGTAGTAATACTCATTGTTTGATTACCCATAAGTTTCTGAACGGGCTTGTTGCAAAAAGTTTTTATCAGCACACGACTTACACCGCTGCTGTGAAAAATAATATCCAGCATATTCTGTGTGAGGTTTGAATGTATCACACTTGGAGCAATAGAACAAATGTTTGTCATCGGCACTATTTTGGAGATACTGAAGATACATGTAATCGCTAAAATGAAATGGATAAGCCAAACAATGTTTAGCGATAACGCCTTGAAGGAATACAATCCATTGATGGTTATTACCGGGAACTAACGATTGAAAATAACCGTTGTGACTGCCGGGAATAAAATAAAGCGATGAATAACTTTTCTTAAGAGAGGCAACAATTGATTGAATGAAGTTAGCGGCCTCAAGCGCTTGATATAAGTCTTGACGGTCAAAAGAAAATGTAACCGAAGAACGATAAGGCGCTTCGCCACAATTCATGTAGGGATAAAATTTTCCATTACTCTCAGTAACATCGAGTTCAAGATACGGAAAGCGTTTTCTTAGATCAGTCAAAAGTTTGATTGTGCTAACTGCATCCATCATACAAGTATCCTGTTGAATTAACGAGCAAAAGAAATTAAGTGAGCGGGCTTTTTCTGAGATACTGCGTAGTCATAGCCCGCTTTTGTTCCTCGGCTTTCGCCGTTCCAAATAAACACACATACATCGGCTATGTCTACCATGTGACGGTCACGCGCCGAATACTTATGTACCACATACTTATCCGGCAAATACTTAATATAACGAACAATCCCTTTTTTATCACAGCCGCCGTTGCGAGGAAGGTTTGCTAATCCGACAATGACAGCCGGGACAGACAATCCGCAGCAAGTTTGAACAACACGCTTGTCAACTCCATCAGCATCACCGACTACTACCGATGATTGATGTTGCTTAATCGCGCTGACCACACTCGCTGCATAATCAAGCATAACCGGAGTTGCATATCGACTCCCGGCTATCATAACACGAACAGGTGTTTGTATTGCCGCAAGAAAAGATTCAGGCGTAACAACTGTCTCGGTTATCATCAGATTGAAATTGCCACAGTCGAAGCATCAACGGGGACAACATTGTAACCAATGGCTTCCATGTCTTTAGCGATTTGAATGTCTACCTGAAGTGAATCGCCACGAGCCAACGTTTCAATATCAGCAGCCACCGAACGTGCCACTGAAAAAGTCTGGGAAATTTCGCGGAGAGTAATCTTCCATTCGCGAACCTTCAACGAATAGTTGCGGATATTCCTGTAATTCATGGGGGTTTGAGTACCTCAAATATATGGTAGATAGTTACATTCATCATTGTACCGGATTAGCCGGAAATGTCAAGTGTTTAACAAGTAATTTATGTTACTTAGCTCCGACATAGTTCACTTCCCTGTGTACAAAGCTGTTGTCACAGTCCCGGCAGAAATAAACGTTGAAACCATACCAACCATCAGCATTGATAGTATCAGGTTGATAAGTTTTAACAGTAGGGGTCGGCGGAACATATTGTACTCCGACTACTGTTGTGTTTTTGCTGTTGCAATTTGGGCAAGTGCAATGTTCTGTCATGATAACCCGTCCGCTGTCTTTTATTTAACTATGATTCCATTGTACCTTAGATATGAAAAAGATCAACTCTATTCATCGTTAATTATTGAACCAACTAAACTAAAGTACCATTTAACGATGTTAACAATCTACTTTGCAATACTTACGATCTCTGAATTTTTTATGAATAAAAATAGAAACGAGTTTATATAGCCGGGGAGTAAGTTATAATGAACATGACTTAACAAATGGGTTATGATAATAAGTTGAACAACGGGTCGTTTTAGGGATAGGCAAGGAAGGTGTTTTATGTTAGGATGGTTGAAATTAAATGGTATATTCAAAAAAGGAAATCAAAATAGAATGGGCAAAGTTACAATTGAGCGACGTGAATCGTTTGGAATTGAAAACGCTCGGATGTATTTATTGAGTGCCTATCATGTTAATGCTCTGAGCGACATTGATTTGTTATATTGTTTAGATCATATCAAGCCACCCAACATTTTAACAGCCGAAAGTTATCGTGCCTTTAATGAAGATTATGATATGCTGTTGAACTTAATCAAACCAATGCGTGGTCGTAAAAAGGTTATGCGGGCCATAACAAAAGTCCTTGATGAATATCTTGAAACACTGAAAAACTTCAAGTTTAATAGCGGTGAATATTTAGCAATTAAAACAATTTAGCATTTTCACTATGGGTCAAAAGTTGTCTATTGATTGAAACTGGCAAATTTTCCCTCAAAATATACTGCGGCTTGATTCGTTTGAATGTTATTTGCATTCCCACTATGGGTCAAAAGTTGTCTATTATTGATTTATAGTATTTTTTCCCTCAAAATGAAATATGAATTATTCTGAGGATAAAAACAATTGCATTTTCACTATGGGGTAAAAGCTGCCGGGAAAACAAAAAACCAGCGAAACAAGCTGGCTTTGATGAGTATATTGATTTAGCAACTAACTAGCGTAACTAAAAGCAAACCAACGCTGTCCGTCTCCGGCATCACCTACAGTCGCAAATGACGTCAGTGTGTCATCGTACCTTCTCATTCGGTTATGGATAACGCGATCAACCTCATCCAGATACCCATAGGCCCCGGCTTCAACAATAGCATAATCATTATGCGAAGCCATCAAGTCATGTGATGTTGAACTGGGCAGGGCAAGCAACCCGGCACTCCAATAACTACTATCGTATTCAGGTTCAAATACCATTTGCTGCCGGGAAAGCAAACCGCGTGAGTTTGGCGCTAATGAGGCACACGCCAAATAACCATTGCCATGCCGACGCATTGAAGTAACCTGAATACGACTGGCTGACATGTGATTGAGAATACTTGTAACCTTAATAACCTTTCCAATGAAGGGTAGTCGGCAAAGTAACCCTTCAATCATTTTTAGTAAACGCATAACCATTTATCCTTAACTCTAATTAAAAATATTTTTTAGGACAATGAACTATTTAACTGAAATCAATAAACCGTAATTGCAAAGTTGTTAATCCAAAAAATACCCCGCATTATCACCACAAAACCTATGTCCTGTTTTTCAAATATTCATTAACGAATACTTAAGACGGTGACTCACCTTTCTTCATCATACACCTTTTTTCACTCAAAATTCTATCGCTATTAATTAATGACATTTGGGAAACTTAATATATCGCAATATAACACAAAGTATTAAATTGTCAAGATGCAATATTAAGACTTCATCAATTATTTGGTTTTTGTTATACATGAACCCGGCGCTCTCGCTCAACATAATTTATAGAAGTTATCTATAATATCACCATCTCCTATAAGCGTTTACATATAAGCTAAAGGTAACGTATGAAACTACTATGGTTTTAGTATTGATTTAGTATATTTGGCTACTTTCGCGAATTATTATAAGCGCCTAGCAGACGGGAGGGCATAATCCACCAGCCAAAAATCAAAATTTAATTACTAACCATTATTACACAATCAGTAGCAAATTATATGAAGTTTTGAAGTTGGTGTATTAAGGGCAGGCCATTTAGACTATGGGTGCTAAAAATTATAGTCATTAGTCAGTCCATAGTCTAAATTATCACAATTGAGAGGTCTGTGGAATGTTTAAGTATTCTGTAGTTTCAAGTCTCCATTCTTTAATCTTTTTAGGTCATTTCGATTCTACTTTCCCACAGCAATATATTGACCAAATCATAGGGATTAGCGTGATACTGATATGCTATTTCCTTAACCATATTAATCATTTCGATATAGGTTAACTGGTCATAGGTTTTAGCGAGGTCTTTTTGTTGTTTACAAAGTGGACAATTATGGATATAGTTACTATGACCGTTATTAACATTTGAATCTGAATGAGATATGATATTCAAGTCGCGATAATGACGATTAGCACCATACATCGTATAATTCGCTGGATTTTCGATACCTTTCAAAGTCAAACGTTCTTGGGCGGTATGGTGCGGGATTCTAATTTTAAGCCATTCGCGTTGGGCTTTAGGCGCATTGGGAAGTTCGGACAAACGGCGATTGATATAACCTTCGCGGGTTTCATTTGGGAATGGTGGTGGAAATTGTTTTTTCCATTCACGGGTAGCTTTTTTCAGGTTAACATCGGCATTTTGAAATTCTTTCAAGTCTTGACCTGAAAGCAAGTGGGGAGCGCATTCGCTGCCAACCAGAATTTCGATGTTATCGCTTCCCATCAGATAATAAATGTTTTTCAAACCAGCATAACCACAATGAGCGCATGAAAAAGGAGTTTGTTGGTGGCCTTCGATATGAACAACGCGGTTCAACTTATAGGTGATGTGATTAACCACAGTGATGCTCCAAAACTTAATCTAGTTTCTTTAAGCTATAGTTTGATTATAAACCGAAACAGCACAAAGTCAAGCGATTGGAGTTATATAGAAGTGTGCGTTACAGATTACAACTCAAACCACGCGAACGGTTATCGTAGAAAAGTTATCATCGCTATTAAAGCGTTGGGTAGCATAATAATCTGCGGCGCGGAGAGCATTTTTAATCACTTCGATATTTTCTTCCCACCAAGCGAGGAATTCGTTATTAGGAGTATGATTGTCTGTAATAATATAAGGAGTGATGACAATCGGATTTCGATGGGCAAGATGGGTATAAATAGGTTCAGAGCCGAGTAAATTGTTAATCATATACTCGGTGACATCATGAAAATCAGCGTGATCGGAATTACTCCCATTAAGATGATCGACTTGTTCCTCATGATGGATATTAGATATTGCGGCGGAAACGTCTTCAAAATCGTCGCGATTATTAAAAGTTGTGATTTCATCGAAGCGAAGTATAAACATAGAATCTCTTAGTCCTTAGTCAATATAGATTAAACAAACTACGATTCCCAAGTGATGGTATCAGAATGGATAGCATAGAGTTGTACGGCGCATTCTTTTGTATTGTGGATTTCACAAAGGTTAAGCCGGGTATAAGTATCGATGGTTGCAAAAAGCTGTGTCCAAGCGCCGCAGATTTGACATTTATGCTGAGTATCGGAATGAGTTTGATTAAGTTGAAGATGTTGATCGAGTAAATACTCACGATAACATTCAGCCGCTTCTTGGCGGGTAGCATGACCCGTTGTATGGTGTTTATGGGCAAATTGACGCGCTTTTTCGACTATCTCAGTCGGAACAAATTTAAGGCGTTCGGTTTCATCAAACGGCGCACAATAGCCAATAGGATAGACATGATGGCTGATTTGATTAGTATATTCCCATCTACCGTCTATTCTTTGGCGAATTTGTTTAACGTTCATAATTTTAATCGTTTTTAGCGTGGTTTGGCGGGCGTATTGGGCGGATACTGAAAGAATGGAGCATTAGGCCACATATAGCCTTGACGAGTGAGTGTAACCAATTTACCATCGAGTTTAACTAAACCTTCCTCAACTAAGGCATTCAGTTCATTTGTTGTAACGCCGCTGACAATTTGATTGCTGAGAATCCAACCGCCGTTAACACTCATAATACGTTTGTAGATGCGTTCGAAAGCCGAATTCAGTTGACCGATATTCAAATTGTGTTTGGTTGATTGCAGATTAAAAGCCGATAGTTTAAGGCTATAAGGATTAACCTGTTCATCAATTGAACCGGGCGAGGCGAATTTTTCAATCAGATCGACAGGGAAATCATCGGGCAATAAGTCATAATCGGCCTCATATCGTTCATCCGGCGATGGAAAGTTGATAACAAATTGATCAAACTTATCTCCGGCGCGTTTGAGGTAAAGCATAATTAAATTGATATGGTTATATAATTCCTGTTCGAGAACCCCTAAATAGTCAAAGTCTTCTTCGTTACGTAATCCATCATAGTAATTATGGATATAATCTGAAGCGGTTGCTTCAAACTCCTGAGCAGCCTCATAAAGTGGCGCGGTATAATTGATCAGTTGAACAAGAATCGGGCGAACCATATCATTATTTTTATCACCCATTGTCAGTTGGTCGTGTGCTGCCCAGCATTGATTTTTAAGATTGACTATTTTTTCAGGACTAATTGTATTCGCTAAATGCTCTATCGCTAAAATATGTGTATCGTCGCTACGATAATCATAGACGTATAATGGCGGATAGTCATTTAAATCTGCGGCAATATTGTTAACCATTTCAATCACACGCATAATTTCATAACTATGCACGTTTGTTTCATCTTCAGTAGTAACTACAATATTGCTCTTGACCGCAAAACGTTCGAAGTCGAACGATTTGGTTGAATTTTCAGTATCTAATAGAATTGCCTCAGTAGGCTTGACTTTATTTTTTGTCCATAACTGCCACAAACGCGGCAGTTTCCGATTATTTTTCCAACTCATTGATTATTCCGTTTTCTTATTACTATCGTCGTTATCTTCTTCAACATCGTATGCCAAAATTATATCACCGTTTGGAGTCTTCTCTACAACCGCAGCATCCTGCAAAGTATTTAAGCTGCACATAAAAATGAAATCACCGTCAACCGTATAATAAGCGACATCCGTAGGCACATAACCAATTTCCTTAATCACTTTATAAATATGCGGCACATAAAACTGTCCGGCATCAGTTACAAAGAAAGTCGATGTGGTTAAGCGGTCAACGAAATTGACCTCGGTATGCACCGACTTAAGCTGTTCACTTCCTATGCGATAAGCACGATAAATAGTGAAAATAAAAGTTTCACGACTACTTGCATTATAAACACAGTCAATGTCAAAATCCGGTATTTGTATCGACTCGTCAAATACCGGACGGAGTTCATCGCGTAAACGCACTGTGAGCTTAGGCACAGTTGCTTTAGCAAAATCCGACCACAATTTGTCACGACCAATTAAATTAATAATGGTATCAATGCACCATTGTTTAGCTGCATCAGTATCAGGAAAAGGCACAAGATGCTTGTGTGGATAAATGCGATACTTAGTAGCCAGTATATTTTCGGTAATTGATGGCTTAACAATGTAAGCTGTTAACGGCTCGTCAGGGACATTAACGACTACTGCATCATATTCCAAAAATGACATGCGGGAAAATTTATTCCAATCATGCCAATAGATGAACTTTGCGATAATATCACGTAAAACTGTCTCTAACTTGCTGTATATCATATTAGTAACCATTATTAATTTTTGTGTTTTTGATCGTAAAAATTACTTATTTACTCTTGGTCAGTCTGTTTCGTCATAACGAATGACAGTTGGATTCAACGGGTCTGGTTTATAAGTCCAACCCTTAACATCAGATTCAGTTGAAATTGTGCTTACAGAGCCATTATCATGAAGTGGTTGCATAGCCTGAAAACGCTCGATAATTTTTGTCAAAAGTTCAACTTGTTTTACTAAACTATCAACTTTTTGCGCCAATTCATCAAGGCGTTTATTACTTGATTCGTCGTCTTCGATAAGCTGCATAATTGCCATATCGAGTAATGTGCCGGGAGAAGGAATTTCACCTTCTTCGTCATCTGGTTCTTCAACAGGCGTAGTACCTTGCATTGACTTCATACTTCCCAACAAAGCACCTAGTCGTTCCAATGCTTCCATTGCTTGTGTTCTATCTGACATAATAAAACTCCTTTATACGAATAGTAATTACAGCCTTCTTTTGACTGATTTTGAACCAAGTTTAAGACGAGCAGTATTAGTATCAATTGCGTCTACTGCACTATCAATACGCTCTATCAACAATTGTAACACAACTTCGCGATAAGTATCCTTTTGCAGCTTATAAATCAAATCAACTGGTTGATCTAACATTTTCGCGAAAGATGCTTGACGCCAAGCAATACAACTAAAGACATTACCCAAATCATCATGAACTTTGAATCTTAAGTGAACCGAATTTGAACCAAAAATTGATATTGTATCAGGAATAGCCATAACGTTTGCTGTATAAAAGCGAACGGGTTCTAAGCCATTGCCTAGTGGCTCAATTGTTTGCAATGTATCATAAAGCGACCATGAAATATCTGAGAGTTGCAATTCGTAATCGGCTAAAATAATCGACAAGTCATTAAAACTAGGAAATTGTTTTAATGTCGCAAAATACAAGTTATGAAGGAATACATCTAAATTCTCATGTTTCAGGCTTAACCCTGCTGCATTTGCATGTCCGCCATAAGTATGTAACAAATGCGAAGTAGTATCCAGTATTTTAACAATATTGACATTTCCAAATGATCGGGCGCTTCCAGATAACAAACCGTCGGCGTTATTAGTTAAAACAATAGCGGGTCTTGAAAAATGTGTTTGTAACCCGGCTGCTAAAAGACCCAATATCCCCGCGCCAACATTTTCTGCATATTCAACGATAATAGGACGCGAATTATAATCGTAATCAGTAGACTTAACATTTTGAATAAGCTGTTCCAATGTATCGTTTTGTACAATTTTTCGATCATTGTTTAATGAAAGTATATAATCAGCAATAACAATGGCCTTGTCGCGATCAGACTGATTTAAAAGATCAAAAGTCCATCGAGGATGCTCCATGCGCGAACTAGCATTTAACGGTGGAATAATACTAAATCCCAACGTTTGTACATCTGCGTCTTGTGGCTTAATCTTAGCATGTTCAAACAATAATGCGAGATTTTGATGGATTGCATTTGGGTTTTTCATTTTGTTTAACCCATTATATACGATTGACCTATTTTCGGACTCTGATAAATCCATAAAATCAGCAACCGTTGCCAATGCAACTATGTCGTCAAATTGTTTAACAAAATCAGGCTGCTCCAATTCCGAAGCAATCGCTTGTGATAATTTATACGAAACCAAACAACCACAAGCTGACTTATTAGAATAAGTACAATCAGCTTGTTGTGGGTTCACAACACAATAAGCATCATTAGGGAACTGATCGTTGTCTACCAAGTGATGGTCAGTAATAATGAAATCAATACCCATACTTTTTGCAGCAGTAGCAACATCCTTTGCCTTAATGCCGTTATCAACTGTAATAATAACATTTGGCACAGGCTCTAAAGTATCAAGAAATTTTAGATTAATACCATAGCCCTCATCTCTGCTTGGGATGTAATAATTAACATTTGTATTATAAAAATGTAATAACGTTTGATATAAAACAAATGTAGCTGTTATTCCATCGACATCATAATCGCCAAATATGGTTATACGTTCATTATTTTTAATGGCTTGTATAATACGAGTTGCTGCCAACTGCATATTTTTCATTTGATAGGGCGAGACATCAGTATCAACCGTTCTTTGCATAAAAGAACGAACGTGGTCTTCATCGCGAATGTGATTATTCCATAAAAACTGAAGAATAATCGGATGTACATTTGGTTTATCAAATTCTAATGGGTATTTTTCTTTAAGGTATTTTCTTAACATATTTTAACTTGCATGGATTATAATCCACCCTAAATCAATTTCGTCTAACTTGTTATCCAATGCATTTTTAACAATACCAGCCTCGCTTGGTGTTAAAACATACAAATCAATTGTTTCGTTTACAACAAATATTGCAACAAATATTGCATTGCTTTCAAAATTAACAACAAATGCCTTACTAAAAGTCTCTACATGATTCAACACGTCGTAAATATCGTCATTATGATAAGTTAATGCCTGATTGACATAATCAATTTTAATCTCTTTTGCACTAACGCAGAGATTTTTAGCGATTTTTTCAATAATGGGTTTTGAATACGGAGATTCAATAACCGTTACAACGTGACCAAGATCACTGATTGAGTTTTCATCATAACCTGTTTTTCCAAAAAACATAAAATTATCCTAACAACTCGCGAATGTTTTCAAGTCGTTTTTTAAAGTCAGCATCGTTAGTTGTTGCAATTAAACTAGATACAGCAATTTTGACTAAAGCTAAACGAGCCAGAATGTGGCTGCCGTCTTTTTCATTTGGCTCAACTTTGACTTTTTCAATTGTGCTTTGTGGCTCAGTCTTACTATAATTCGTTGCTTGAATAACATCTTGAACCAAGTCGTTCATAATATAAGCGCTGTCAATAATAAAATCAGCAATAGCCTCAATCTGCTCATTGGGTATTGCTCGATTGTAATAAATTGTAGCAATTCTTACTGATTTTCCATTAACAGTTGCAACAAGAAACAACACCGGATTGTTGTTAATTTCTTCTTCTTCTATAGCAAGGTCTAGGTTTAACAATCCCGTATTATTAAGATAATCAAGTATCTGTTGAGTATCAGCCATTGGGGTTATTCCTTTGTAAACGTCTTTATGATTTTTTCTTTAGCTGAAAAATACTCGTCTATTTCGGCATTTAGCTGTGAAATATCGGCCCACTGGCTGAAACTTACCAACGTATCGATATAATCCTTCTTAACGGAAGCATTATCAAACGGATAGTTAACCATTTCATTGATAATAAATTGTTGCAACTGAATAACATGACGCATTCTATCAATCATTTCGTCATTAACCGGAAAATGAATTTTTTCAATGCTATACAGAAAGTTAATAAGATTGATAATTTCATCGCGATATGTACCGAGGCGTTGATTAACTTCAAAAAGTTGATTTAATTCAGGGGTAATGTTAACAGGTGACAAATTTTGCCCAAAATTAGTTGTTGCATAAGTTTGATTCTGTTGAAAATTTGAAGCATCAGATGTTTCATTTTGCAAAGTTAGTTGATTGGTTTCAATTGACATTGGTTAGCTTCTCCTGCTGTGCAATTTTGATAGTATTTTTTAATACTATCACATTTTAAAGGTTTGTCTAGTGGGAGTTTTTAACGGTGTGTCAATTAAGACACACCGTTTTAGATTATTGCGAGGGAATTGTTTTAACCAGAAATAAAATCAGCGATAATTTGTGGCGCAGCGCTATCAAAACCAACCAACTCTAACTGATTAACATCTTTCGGGTCTGCAATGCTGCTATTGGTAGCAGTCATGCTAATGACAACCAGTTTTGCATTAGGATTAACCTTGCGGCGATAATTCGCCAAAGCGGTTGTAACATGAATATCGCCATGCCAGCTTTCATTATCGGTAATCAAAATGAAAGCATCGAGGTTAATATTCTCCTTCATCGCCCAAGTCATCGGTTGTGATGCATCTGTACCACCCCAATCCAAGTTTGACATAACCTTAACAACCTGATCGAGTGACATGGTTGGATTAATATCAATCTCGACCAAGCGCGTGTTAAAACCACGAATGAGCCAATCCGATTCATTTCGTGCGCTAACCATCGTCAAAACTGCGCCAGCCTCACGCGGAGTTACTCCTGGCAATCCGATAACTTCGCCAGCTTCCATTGAACCAGAAATATCAAGGAAGTAACCGATGGTCTTTCCGGTTTTACCGATTGTTCCGAAACTGGCGTAAAAAGCATTTTCTAGTGCTTTCAAAACACTGTTGTTTGTACGCCAACTCTTTTCAGTGCGATCATTGTGTCCTTTTTGATACATACGCATCGCTGACAACAACTGCAACGGGTGAATACGAGCCTTAACCAGCGCTTCAGTATCATTAAGAACATTAACAAAAGCATCTGCAACGTCTTTTGTTCCAACTTCATTCAAAATTCCATAGGAAGCAACACGGGTCAAATTGCGAATCATCGCAGTCAAACCCATCTTCCACATGGGTGTTCCATCGGCATTGCGTTTGACTTTCACGTTTGCAGTATCCAAGCCCAAGAGCAAACGCCAAATATTAACGCGAATCTGCTTGTGTTCATCACTGAACCAAGTATTCGGAATCATCTCGTGGGTCAAACCGTGTTCAGCAATCAGATTATAGATAACCTTCGGGTCATTTGTTTCCTGTGCCGTTTCAAATGCTTGAATATAGCTCAACGAGTTACTTGTTTCAGGTGTTGTCAACAAATCCATGCGCTGACCATAATTAAGCGAGGCACGTTTGACAGCCCAGTTAAAGATAACATTTTGATTTGTGCCATGTGCAGTCGGACGCGCCATACGCAAAATATCGCGCACGTCAATCGTGTGCTTGCCACGACTTGAATTGCGATACTTTGCAAACTGCATGGCAATCCAACGGTCATTCGTGCCAAACCAGTCTGCTAATGCTGTCTTAAATCCAGACGAGAACGTAATCTTTCCATCAGTTAAATAATAGATGTCATGCAAAAATTCATACATCTGGCGTAAAGTTGAAATAACAGCTTTGCGGCGAATGACATCATAAACCATTTTGCGGTCTTCGTTGCTACCGAAAATCTTAATCATCGCCAAAGCAAAAATGCTCGGCGCTTTCTTCGGAGCGCGAACAGCGCGATAAATGTCCTCATCGCCATCCGAAACAACCGAAGAGGTATTAACTGCTTCAATCAACTGAATACACTCAACAGCGCGACCAGCACCAATTAATGCTAAAACACCCTGCGCGTTTTCAAGCGATAACTGCTCTTTGGTTGCGTAGTATGTATTCTTTTCACTTCCCAAAATCAGAAAGCGCTCAAATTGCTTGATAGGGTCAATCAAAAAGGCATAGCCGCCCGAACGCATTTTAACCATTTCAGTTTCACGTTCCGGCAAGGGCGCAGACTGCGGGGTAACAGGCGGTTGCATCGATTTGTTAAAATTCTTTGCATAAAAAGTCATGAGGGTTCTCCTTTTCCAGTTCCAAAATTGGAACAAAATTAATAGAAGGAATTATACAAACAAAAAAGGTATTCGTCAAGTACCAATTTTAAGAATTGTGATTCAAGCCCAACACGATTATCAATATTAGTAGCAAAAAGTAAAAAGCGTAAACAAAATTGCGCCAATTTTTTGTATAACGCCGTTGTGTATACCACTTGTGAACAGAATATACCAAAAAAGGCACAACTATAGCAATGATAATAAAAATAAATGGCAAAACACGCGACATGATTGTGAACCTCGCACTTTTTATAGATGGAAGCAATAGCATTTTAACTATTGCTTCCAAGTTACCAAATTACAAAATTACGGAGCTACTGGTGTTAAAATCCCATTGGGTTTAACAATAACCGGAATAGACTGTCCATTCTGATTAACCAAACCGCCGTTGATTAACGAAATTGTTTCAGTGCCAGCCGGGATATAGAACACTTTTTCAACTGCTTTCAAACCTTCGGCATAAGCAAGGTAAATGATAGTAGATGCATACTCAGGATATTTCTGGTACAAATCGGCAATAACGGCTTCACGTGCCGTTTCCGATTGAGCCTTTAATGCAGAAATCTGAACCTGAATTTCAGCCTGTGCTTGTTCATAAAGCAAACCAAGTGCATCATTTGTAGCACGGGCGTCAATGACACCGCGTTCTGCTGAAATAGCAGTTTGCTGGATACTAGCGGAAGTGGCTTGAGCCGCAAATTGTTCGTTCTGGCTGGCAGCAGTAACACGAATTTCGGCTTGAACCTGTGCCTCGCGCTCCAAACCCTGATTAAAAGCAAGTGTGGCATTGGCTACAGCCAACTGAGCATCCTGATTGGCCTTTGAAATCTGTGAAATACTATCACGAATTTCCTGCGGGAGTTCAATGTCAACAATGTTAACAGTTGTAACAACAATGCCGAGTGGTTCAACAATTCTGTTCCATTCACCTTCAACGCAATTTGCTAAATCGTTACGACTATTACCAGCCGCCGTTGTAGCAAGTTCGCGACTCCCAACACAAACGCGGGTCGATTGCAAAATTGCATTATACATTTGTGTCAATAGCGCTTCATCGCTAACATAAATACTAGCCCACTGTGACCACAAATTACGCGCAGCAGCAAAACCTTCACCTGATGTAACACCAACAGAAGAAAGTAGGCCATTGCGAAAAACAACACCAGATACAGTAACACCGATAATCTGGTCGATACCATCCCCTTCTCCACCTGCAAGTGCTACTTCAGGAATTTGTAGCATAGTCGAAACACCGCTAACGTTGATGTTACGAATATCAGCGCCAAAATCAAACGGGTTTGTATACAGCCCCGGTGCTAATACTTCAACAAACTGACCGTTACGAAGTAAAACACCAACTTCAGTTGCCTGAACCGTTGTGGGCCAATAACCAAAGAAAGGTGTGCCGGGTAATATGATAAACATAAATAGCGCAGCAACTAAAAATAGAATGCCACACCCTAAACCGATTTTAGCCGAACGATTCAAAACGAACTCTTCGCCATCACTGGAAGTATAACGAGGCATATGAAACTCCTTAGATTGAATTAAACAATAATTTTATTATAAACAATGAAAAGGAAAATCGCAAGCCCTAAATATTAGGGGAAACTAACCTTCTACAAATGTTAATGGAATAACTGAATTTGCCTTGTGAATACGCAAATCGTGATTCCAGTCGGGAATTTCATCGGGAATCCAGCCCCAAGTCATAAATTCTGTTTTCGGATTTTCGCGCATCAATTCAGTAAATGGACGATACATTTCTGGTAGATTCAAACCTTCAAGAACATCAGCAAAATCCGTTCCGTTAAGAATGTTACGCTTGAAAGTCATAAACCCACAAGAAACAAACTCCGATTCATCCACAACCGGAATGTCATCAAATTCATCGTTATCTTCATAAGTTAAATCAAAAATTTGTAGAAAATAACCAGATACTTTATCATGACCAAACGCAACTTCAAATTTACTATCTTCGGTATAATACTGATAACTATGGCGCGACATAATTAAACTCCTTTTGAAATAGTTCGAAATCGAACGTTTTAATAGTTTTCAAATCTAACAAATTGAATATCACCCACTTTGTAACCTGCAACAAAGTTCATTGAAAAAAATGCATATCCACCTTTTCCATTGCAAAACCCCTCTATATAAAATTCAACCTTTTTAGTTAAGCGCCACCATTCGCGCTTGTTTTTTGGGTTTGAATCGTGATAAGTTTTATCTTCGTACAACCGATTATCGGACGATAGTATGTAATGGCTATAATTCTCACCCAAATCGTATGTATAAGCTACGTTATCACCGACAACAACAGGACTAAAATCAACAGGTGTTTCAAAAATAATCCAATCATGCGGGGCCATAGTCAGCCTCAACTTTATCGTTTTGCTTATCGATCAATAATTGCTGGTACTCATCAACTAAATAGCTTTCGTATTCCTTAAGAATAGAATGAATCGAGTCGTAACGAACCCAAAGTTCTTTAGCTTTTTGCAAAATTTCTTCTTGACTATATTGTTCAATAACAAATTTAGGTTTACCATTTTCTTCTACAAACGGCGCAACAATATTTGTATCAACAAACTCCAAATAAGGTGGTTCGCTCATGGTCAAATTATTTGAAATACGATAACTGTCGCCACCTTCAGAAAAATTTAGCATCAAAAATTCGTAACTTTGTAAACCTTGATAGGGATAAATAGAAAACATTTTCAAGCGATAAGTGTAATAATACTTAGTAGCCCATAATCCAATGGTTATAGGTGACTTTCGTAACAATTTGGTTGCCTCTTGAATAGTTACAGGCCAGCGATGTGACCGCGCAAATGGAATTGCAACCAAACCGCGTTCGATAAGAGTATCAACAAACGAACGAACTGCATAAGAAGAATCCCACCATTCATAGAGTCCATCGGTCATAATCATGGCGCTAGTTAAATCGCCATTTTCTTCAGGGCGCACTTGACGCATTCCAATGTGATTAACAACATAACGTTCTGCTTCAACGACATTTTCATCGTTTAAAAGTTGTCGCAACTTAATAATATCGTTATCAGTAGCAGTAATGATTAGATTAGAATTACTTGAATCAATTTTGTAATCCATTAAAGTTTACCAGTCCTCTTTTGCGTAATATAGATTTGCAATTCTGTCCACAAATCACCCAAAAATGAATCGGGTTTAACATACCAAACGACATCAGATACTCGGAGAACCGATTCACTGTCGTACTTTGTTACATAATTGATGCTATTATTAACACGCGACTTTTCATAAAGCCCAGTTTGTATAGTTGATTCAATATCGCCATTAGAAACACGAATGGCTTTTGTAACCGTTAAGTTCAAGTTGTTTCCAATAAATCCAGTAATACGGACATGGCGTGGTGGAAACACGATATTATCCCCAATAGCACCGATTTCATGCAATGTTGCAATTTCGCGCACGACAACATCCGAGTAAAAATGCAAACTAAATGGCTTCAACATGACAATAGACTGATTGTACAAATGCATATTTTTAACCTTATCTTAACAAAATATTTTGATTTTTATTCTAAAAGCACTGCATCGAAAAATCAATAGTCAAAGTGTGTTATAGTGAGTTTATCTAGCGCTAGAAACTTATCCTCGAAACAAAGAAAGGTGTCAACAATGAAATGAAACACTTCGACTTAACTTCAGGTTGTTTTTTGTTAGGGGGTGATCTATGCTTCTATCAACTAGGGTAACAACCTAGCACATAATCAAAAAGGCGCATTCAATTGCGCCTTTTTGTGACCACCAAGTCGTGTAACATAAAGCGCGAAAAATTCTCAAATGTCATCCAGTGGGTGACGTTTTCAACAAACCCGGTTATCTTATCGTGTTGATTAGCCCACCAAATTTTACCTTCATCATCAAATCCAAAGTAGTGAGCCGTTGAAATCTTAAACCCATCTGTAATAATAACCTTGTCAGAAGTAGAAGGCAATTGAGTTTTAACATCAAACCAAAAACTTGATAAATAATATGTGTGTTCTAAAATCTCGGTTTTCAATACCGAAACTAATGCAAAACGATTAGAAAACTCATCAACAATTTCTTGATAATAACCCGATTCCTTATGTTTCATAAGTGCAGCCGCCGCGATTGCAGCAGATTTATTATCGAAGAAACGTTTTACAACAAGAGTCACTACATTCCCAGAATCGACACCGGAAATGTGAATGTTGAGTTCGTATTTAACATCAGTAGCAATTGTCATGATTTAAATTCCTTGCAATCTAAATGACAAACAAGTGTGGTTTAACATAATATTTAGGATTATAAAGTTGAAACTGATGACTTAAGTCAAAAAACGGAAATTCAAAAATAAAACGAATACCAGTTTTTCGATTGTTATCAACAGGAGCGCCTATATCGCGACTAATAACGCTTTTATCTAAATTTATATAAACCGGATGTCTTGTCATGGTTATATGTTCAGGAAGAAAAAAATAAATATTAGGCTTCAGACCCAAGAAAAAAGCTGTTTTACTATTTAAAATTGTCTTTCTATCTTCGTCGCCAATACGAATATTGCTATTGTGCAAGACGGTTTTGTAATCAAATGTGTCAGCAAATTCATTGAAAAACAAATCACGGTTAAATAACGGCGAACCTAAATACGAGTCATATCCATAAACATAACGTTGTGAACTATTTTTCACTCGTGAAATTTTGAGCAATTGTTCACTGGACAAGTGCCACACACTATTTCTATCCATTTGATGTTCAATTTCATAAACATTTTTTGGATTATTAATCAAATTTTCAAACTTTAGTTCAAAAAGTTCAGCTTTTTTGTGAAAAATTGCAGAAAATCCCTTGCGCGAATCCATACGACGCTGTAACGCTTCAGCAAGCATTTTTGTAAACAACGAATGCGTAAACAATTTATAAAGCTCAAGGGTTAAACTTGACAACAAACCATTTAAGTTTGACAGTTGATTTGGTGAGTTGCGATGTGTATCAATCGTAACAGTTATTGAAAAGCGATTAGCGGTACTTTTCAACCCAGATGTAAAAACAAACTCGGCTTCGCTAAAATAGTTGTCACCGCGCATTTGTGCAACCATTAAGTCAGAAAACTTAACATCCATTTCAACAATGTCTTCGTTTGTTTCAAGGTGCGAAACAAGAATACTTTGAGCGCTTTTGTTAGGCATTTTACATTAATCTCTATACTGATAAGAATATGGGTGATAGTTCATACTACAAGTGCGACGTTGTGCTGCAATAACGATACGAATACGCTCAGGTTTTTCTCTCCAAAATGGACTTTTAAGCCAGACGCGTATAGTTTCAGCGCGAGGACATCTGTGATGCTTAGATTGCAAATCGAGGTTGTCAGCAAAAGCCAGTGCGTCCTCAACGGTGTTAATATGTTGCAGTACATATTTAGCATAAAGGTAGTCATCAATTTGCATACACGAATTCTGATAATGACAGCGAATAGCTTCTTCGATTACCCGAATTGACATGTCTGGCGTTAAATCAAAAACAGAAACCATCATTGTTTTTCCAAAAATTAATAAAAAGTGGGGCGGGGTGGAATTGCACCTGTATTTTACTACCCTGCTGCATTGCTACAGCAAACCCTCTTGCTTTATGTTGTCCGTTGCGCCGCATTGGGTCTATCGGCCTGACGAGACTATGCCAAAACTTACTACATCCCCGCAATGCCCAATCATCGCCCTGAATGTACGGCATATAAAGGTTCAGACTACGGCCCCTCAGCGGAATAGAAGCGATTCGAACGCTTAATGCGATAGGTCATATCGCACTGTCACTTAGCAGGCGACTTCCGAACACCAATACGGATTGCTATTCCAATAAATGCGATTATAACAGAAATTGGCGCAAAGTCAAGCGTTTGCGCCAATCCACATTTTGCCACCTTCAACATCAGAAAAAGCGCCATCCAGTTGAGCTTCAAACGCAGCATTCAGAATAACTGAAAACTGTTTTGAAGGCTTGTGACCCATTTCAATCAGATGGCGTCCCATCATAATTGGCTTCGGGCGAGCATCCAGAACCGCAACTTGTTCTGCCATCAGTTCAATGTCTATCATTTGCTGTGGCTTTCCCATTGGCAGGGGTGGTCGCCCGCTATGGTCAGCCTCAACAATCGCACTCATGTCGCGAATGTCGATTTCATTTGCAATCCGACGAACGCTGGCAGGAGTTACATTCAGTCCGATGTGACGCATATGATTCTTTACCATACAGGCAATACGGTCAACCAGCGCATCCTTTTCCTGCCCTTCGCCACAAAAACGCCCGATTTCGCGCATAAAATTAACCGTAATTGGAACACCAACAATATCGTGCGCAGGGTTATGAATTCGATTATCATCACCGACAACAAAAGTATCGGGCTTACCAAAGTCATGTGCCAGCGCCGCAAACATACGCGCAACCCGGTCTTCACCAGTAACATTGTCGCGAACACAAATCATGTGCATCGCATCACATACATGCATCGTATGCGCCAGAACGTTTCCTTCAGGATGCCAAGTTGCGTCTTGTTCACAAGCAACAATATCGCAAATAGCCGGGAACAGTTCGTTATCAAAAGCCGAAATCCAGCCAACATCCAGCAGGAATTGAATACCAGCACTAGGCTTAATGCTCTTTTCCGCCCACTTACGCCACTCTTCCCAAATCCGTTCTTTTGACAGAAACTTAAACTCCCGTTTCATTTCGCGCATCATTTGACGGTCACGATTATCATCAACAACGTGCATATCAAATCGTGCCGCAAATTGCATCCCGCGCAGAACACGCAGTGCATCTTCAGCGAAATGAAAACTGGTTGGGCGCAGAATTCGATTGACAATATCCTGAGTTCCGTTAAATGGGTCGATAACAGTATTGTTGTTAATATCCCAAAAAGCAGAATTCATGGTAAAGTCACGACGCGCAGCCGCATCATTCATGCTCATGTGTGGGTCAGAAACAACATCAAAATTCTTATGACCAACACCCACCTTATTATCGCGACGAGGCAGCGAAAAATCAAAGTCGCCATCATGTTCGGAAAACAACTTGATAACACCGAATTGTTTACCGACAATATCGACCTTACCGAAATGACTCACAATTTCGATTATTTTGCTCATGTCGATGTCAAAAACTTCAACATCAAAGTCTTTGTTGACAATGTTTATGCCATGAATTTTGTTAAACAACATATCACGAACTGCGCCCCCGACAACAAAGGCTCTGCCACCTTTGTTCGAAATGGCTTCAAAAATATCGTGTAGAATTTTGGGTGGCATACAGCACCTTATCTTTCAAAATCGCATCGCTATAATAACAGTATAGGTTATAAAGCTACTTTGTCAAGCAGTTTGAAACGGGAGAATTTTACGACAAAGGTTTGCTGTATTTTCTTTTCTCTGATTAAAATAGGGATTACGAAAATCGAGATTGTCGTTCATTTCATGAATAAACGCTTCAATTTCATCGTCTGTGCTATTGAATACAAAGTAAACAATATACTCTACATCGTCATCCGGGTCAAATTCATTCGGAAGTGTCAAACTCTTAATACGTTTGAACAAATAAGGAATTAGCATGAAATGTAACGGAATATCAATATCCCTGTGGAAATCATCTATTTCAAGCCAATTATTTTCAAGCAACAGTTCAAACATCATTTTATATTCATCATCGGATGCTTTGCCAATGTACCATTTGAAATCGTATTCGTAACTATTCATTGTCTCAAGAAACAATTCGTATACAACACATTCTCGTTGTTCAACAATAGCAGTTGTTAACTCAGGCAGCGTATACACCTTTAGATTTCTATCGCCCTTAAAATTTTTGTCCTCAAAATAGACATTGTTCTCATCATGCGATATATAATGGACGGTCTTTCCAGTTGTTCGGAAAACATCAGCAAAAAAATCATTCCAGTCCGACTGCGCCTGATAATTTTCAGTCATGTGTACAAGATTCAAAATCTGATAGTAGCCCGAATTGATATAAAACCAGTCTGCATACGGAGTTGGGTTTCCCTGATAAGTATCCAAGACTTTTAGAATAAATTGTCTCCCGCGATAAGGCCAAGTCATAATACGCCACACCTCATCGGGAAATTGAAGCAAATCATTGTGAGCCGTATTAATAACTGCTTCTCGCGTAATCGATACGTCACGATAATCACCTAACATGGCAATAGAAGCAAAGCAAGCCTTATAAGCGTCCCAATCCTTACGAAAAATTTGTCCATCGCGACGTTTATGTGTTTCAAAAACCTCGTTTAACAAAAATGCGCGATAGGAAGTTAACAAAACACCTTGTTTATCACGATAACAATAATCACCGTTATCATATTGTATAATTTCCCAAAAATTTCCATCTAAGAAATCGGGCAAAACAGCGCTACTTGTCATATAGGTGTCATTTATACAGTCTAAATCAAACTTATCAAAGTTATTCATAGTAAAAAGTTCTCCTTTTTGAGTAGCTTCGATTTTATAGCAAATAACCAACAGAATCAAGTCTCAAAAAACAAAAACCGCATATTACATGCGGTTTTTTTTGCTATTAATTTAAAGACAAGTTGCCATCGATTGTGTTTTAGATGCTACCACTACACCAAGCTGACTTTCGCCAACTGGAAGATTCGAACTTCCCCTCTCTTTTTTCAGGAAGATAAACAACCAACAATCAGTCTTTAATTGTCAAAAAGTATACAAAATATAAAGACAAGTTATAACAATCGAGTTTTTAGTGTGCTACCATTACACCAAGTTGGCTACTGCCAACCATGAGATTCGAACTCACACCACTCGTTCCAAATACGATAAACGATTGTATTCAGTCTTTAATTGTTAAAAGGATTAATAAGCATAAGAACAAGTTGTAATAATCGCGTTTTTAATGTGCTATTCTATTACACCAAATCGATTATCCCGATTGCAGGATTTTTACCTGCTCCGCCATCAATTGTAATGATAAGCGACCATAATCAGTTCTTAATTTTATTTTTATTATATCGATATGTTTATAACGCCTGTGTCAATTATCTTTATTCGTTATAACAAGCGCACGGATTATTATCTGATAAATAAACTACGTTAAAAAACGGCCAGATGACACACCAAACGCGCCATATCGACAAGAAATACATTTGGATTCGAACCAAAACCAACGCGCTCTACCCATTAAGCTATGTATTTAGATCGTGTTAAACAAGAACGCTTGATTTAGGCTTAAGCAAAAGCAGTGCGGTAACTAAACCAAATCAGTTTAACACCTAACTATAGGATAACACGAACTAATTTTTTTGTCAAGGTTTAATTGTTAAGATATTGTTAAATCTTTTGGCGCAATCATGCAGTGAAAACCCTTTGCCTCATATGATTGCACACGATAGTTAGTCCACTCCCCCGTTATAAAAATACGACATTGACGTTTTACTATATCTTCCCAATATAATGCATCAACAAACCAGCAATTATCCTTGCGATATAACGAACAAGCTGAAACAGATAAATCAACATTATTCAAGAAATGATTGCGAACAGTTGTTTGACCATTTAACCAGTGCGGGTAAAATGGTTTTACGATTTGAAAAACAGAATCATCATTTAAGTGCAACCGAATAGTATTTTTAGTACACTCACGTTTAACAGTAAATGGCGACATCGTTAGTATGCAACCATAATAATCGTTCCATGATGTAGTATAAAAATCAAGATCGTTATAGTCAACTTCATAAGGCGCGATTAAATGTAGAGGAAAGCTCCCCATAACAAACAAATCATATTTGTCAAAAAGAGTTTCGATGTTACGAAACTCTTTAAGTGATTTTAATTTATTAGCCATATCAAAGCTATGCATAGTTATTTGCTTTAATAACTAACGAAAAATTGACCAATCGAATGACATTGAGTTATCAATATAGGGCAATTTAACAAATTCGCGTTTCCAACCTAACTCACCGAAAATAATATTATCAAAGGTATCCATAAGCAACGAAATCTTTTTGGGCCGCGCTAGTGGATTCGCCGCAGTCAACCAATTGAAATAACGAGACAAAGCAGGGTGCATATCCTGATTAATAAGAAACATAGTTCTTGCTGCCATATAAATATCGAGTTGCGGGGTTGGCAATTCATTTTCAGGCAACAAACCGGGATAAGGATTCACCAAACTATCTGGATAAACCGATTCCCAACTTTCAGACATCGCTGTAACAGGACTCTGTGCATTAGATGTATAGCCAAAATTTGATAAAACGACGCCATGTTTATCTGAATTGTTAGCCGTAATTAGAATTGAATTGGGTGTCAATCCGGCATGAACCATTCCGTGATAATGCATGTAATCCATAGCGAACAGAATTTTGCGCCAAATCCACGCCATATGCTTGTCGCCTATGTGATTATCGGTTGCAGCCATCACTTTACTTAATGGTACAAGTTCTTCTGGCGAAACAAACTCAGCAGGATAACTTAAAACTGTTACGCATAAATCGTCATGCATACCAGACTTGACCAAAAGCGGAAAGAATGGAGCTACTTTATCAAAGTTAGGACGTTGATTAATTTGTTTAATAATAAACGCTTCATTTTCCATAAATTCGTTAGCATCTTTATTGTGAGCAACGCGCACGACAACTGGATTCGTGTTTTCATCAGTAGCTAAATAACTGATTGCAATTTCGTCTTCATACAAAACATGAAGCGTATTATAAGTCCCAAGATAAATACCGGGGTTGTTATTGAACTTTCCATAGCATTTTGCTTGGAGTTGATTTTCGGCTGTGGTTTTGAGCATATTCAACAATACAGTTGAATCATTCATGAGTTTTTCAATTTCATCACTAGCAACAGCAATATCGGGGTGTGTATAGCGAACAATGTTTTTATACACAATTCCAAGTTGCTTTCTCGAACTCAAATCCCCAAACACGTCATACGGATTTTTAATCAAAGTTAACGAATCATACATTTGTGTCAATTGTTCCTCAAGCGACATAGCTTGAAATTCTTGTAATTTCATGATTTTTTCTCTCCTTATTTAAAAGTTAACAAATTCTCGTTGTTCGGCGCGTTGTCCAAACCCCAAAATAGATACAGGTACATTTATGGCCTGTTTAATATAATTAATAAAATCATCGAGAACAGTAAAATTAACATAATCCCCATTATGAAAAATTTTCCATTCTGGTAACAACGACCAATAATCCAAATGACCAAGTGATAAGTGTGTTGGGTTGGTTGTTTTGACGGCTGAAATCAACAAATCTAAGTCAAGCCAACCCCTTCTAAAAACACCTTGATACTCGTGAACTTTGTTATGATGTTCGGGAAGTCGATGTAAAAATTGCTGCTCTGTTTTGAATTCACCTGTTCCATGTCGCGTGGTGTAAATACGTGAGCATTGAATCTTATAAATTCCGTTAGAATAATTTAGCCCATTTGTTAATTCATCGAACAGACTATATGTTACATCGCTTGATGTAACAAAAGGGATTGTTCCGTGTTTAACATCAAGGCCAAACCCCTGCGACCCTTCATAAATAATTGCTCTTGGTAAATGTTGCAAAGAATATAGTCGCGTTCCATCGTCAACATATACATAACGAATAAAGCGATCAAATTCTGATTTGATCGAATCGTAATTAAAGCGAACTTCTTGATCAATTATTGATGATGTATATTCAAACAAAAATTCAATTTTTTCTTTCAGTGTTACATCCGATAGTAAATCTTTAACTCGAAGTGCTTTGTCGGGAAATTCTTCAGCATAACGCGCAGTTACTCCCACCCCATTTCCAGTTGTACCTCTTTTGTGTTTTTCTGCCATGATTTGGCTTATGAGAATGTGATAAGGAGTAGTTACCAAACAATCCTCGTGAACTGTCACTTGTTTATGTAAATCCAAACCAAGTTGTTTTAGATGCAACGCTTCCATGATAAACGCATGGGGCGATACACGAAATTGTGGCGCTAAGTAAGTTTTAGCGCCATGAAAAGTTCCGCTGCCAATCTGGTTAAAAGTATGCGTCCCTTGTTTCGCTACAACCGTGTGTCCGGCATTTGCACCGCCTGTATAGCGAATAACAAGATTAGCATTAAAATGTTTTACACAAGCAGCGACAGTGACGCCTTTCCCTTCATCACCAAAACCACTGCCCGCAACAGCAATATGAATTGCCAAGATTAATTAGTTCCTTTGAATTCGTCGCACCTTAAGAGAAGAACTTTGTTGCATTGATGATGTAGGAGTGACAGCTAAAGTTTTGGTCATAAAATCAACTAATCGCGACTCTCCAATTTGCTCTAATGCGTATTGAACCGCACTAATTGAACGAGTTTGGCGATACAATACTAGGCTACCAATAACTTCAGATATGTCTTCCGGATTGTTCAACCGAATAACCTTTTCGTTTCCCAAGTACTTCTTCCAAGTATTGACAATACCGTCGTCATCCCAATACATCGTTCCCTTGCACATAATATAGTAAGGTTCAAAGTTACGCTTCAACTCATTCATAATAGTTTCAAGCGAAACATCACGAAGTAATTTTTCTGTTGGATTATAAAAATCATTGACATAACGAGCATAAGCATAATCATAGGGAAGTTCATCTGCTACTAAAACAACAATCGGTTTGACACCACGACTTAAAGCATCAATTTCAGTGTGATTAATTACTCCCCACAAAAACTCTGTATAGCTCTCGGATTTCTGACCACCGCCACCGCCCTCTAAAACTGCATTAGTCAAAATTTCATCAATTTTAACTGCATCACTTTCGAATCGGCTGAATTGCATCGGGCAACTATCGGAGCGAAAATCACCAATAAATCCAAACATTAAGTCTGGATAGATATTGGGATTAGTTGTAGTAATCATCCCCATCAATTGTGGTAAATCATCTCGAATAATAGGCGGAACACTTGAATAAGAGCCGGTCACATCTAAACCAATAATAACGGGTTCTTTATAAACACCTGTATCCACGAGGTCTTTTGATTTTGAAACTCCATTTGTACCTGCATCCAATACTTGAGCCAGTGTGTTATTTTGACCTAATTTTGAACGAGTATATTGATAAGGGTCATATCCAGCGGCTGAAGCTGCTGCCTGAGCCTTCTTATATTGTTGTGCATCCCATGCGTTTGCTGTCATTATTTTTTCCTTTTTTGTAATTATGGCGTTCTATTTATCATACGGTGTTGAAAGCTAAACGGCAAGCCCCAATAATTAGGGGCTGTTTCTTTTAGTTTTCCCAGAAAACGGCATCAAATACAATGTATAATTTGCATTCGATGAATTAGAAATTCGTAAGGGCGACGATTCGTTTGCAAAAGCAACAATAACATCATCTTTCATGCGGCTTAAACATCGCTTAAAATATCTACTTTGAAAAAGCCCGGTTAATTTTGAACCAGAAACAACATTGATTGGTATCTCGTTGATTGCTTCACCTAAAAATTGACTATAAGCAGCTACATATAAAAATGAGTTATCTACATCTAACTCAATCGCGCCATTACTTTCTTCGAAATTTGCAGCAAAACTCAAAGCATTTTCAATAGTTTTTAAGTCAACGCTGAAAACATTTTGATATTGAATTAACTGAATAGAGCTTAGATCGGGATATTTTCCACTAAACGTTTTAACATAAATACTGATCGTATCATTTTTTAATATAACCGCATCATCTGTAATAAAAATATCGATTGTTTTTATATTAGAAAAATCAAGAACAGGTAGGATATTATTCAAAAATTCACTGTGAACAATTGCATTCGAAACAACTTTGAATAGTTGTGGCGACTGAATAGCAATTGTATTAACAGCAGCAACATACCCATCCGTTGCGATTGCCTTTAATTGATTTGCATTAAAGGTTAATGATACGCCTTGAAGGATTTGTTTGTCAGATTCGTTGGTTGCAGCAAAACTAACGGAATGAACCAACCATGCAAAAGTAGAAATATCGGCAGTATATATGGGTGTATTAACACTAACGGTGCTTTTATCCAAAGGAAAATTATCATCAGGCAAACAAACCATTGTTGATTTGTTAGTTAGGTTCGATAATTTAACGGATAATTTTTGTGTGTCAAATTCAAGAGCAATTATACCGTTACAATTCGATATGAGTTTAACAAAATTTTCATTAACGCATATGCTAGACCTATTATTTTTATCTAAAGAAAATTTTTGTACAGGTGTTTTGACTGTAACATAACAAGAACCATTTGAAGCCGAAATCGAAAGTATACCGGATTCGTCAAGTTGTAGCTTAATCGTTTGTAAAGCACCAGCATTTGATTTATGATCGACAAATGCAGCCAATGCCGTTAAATATGAATGGAAAACTTTCTTCTCAATCGAAAATTTGAACATATTATCCTACTTGCTGATTAGTATATAATCGAACGAATTCAGGACATACTAGCTTTCCTAATGTCAACTCATGAACTAAAAAACCATCTGCATCAATAGAAACTTGAAAAGTTGGAAAGCCAATTCTTATTGTATTCAATTCCTCACCCGGCAAACGAAAAAATTGAACTTTTCCTTCTTGCAAATCTTCTGGTTTCCAATTGGATTGAGTTAAATTCAAAACATATTGTGTAAACAAAGATATAACAGCATTGGCGTTTTTCGATGAACTAAATGGCATAGATGTTGCAAATTCTAATTCATTTCCGCGCAAAACATAAACTTTAGCTTCGTACACGATTTTTTACTCATTTAAATAACGATAAAACGCTGTTAACAAAGCGCTCAAGAATGATGTGCGCGACGAGGAATAGCCAGCCATTACAGCCGGATATTCGGTTGTTCCAGTTGTATCGGGGAAAATAACTGTATGTATTCCTGCATCGTCATAGTGCTGAAAAGGACAAACATCATAAATTTTTTCACCAACACAATTAGGCTGTAATTCAGAAGTATCGGCAAAATCATCGTTACAAAATTTCAAATACCACTCTTGTAATTGATTATCATCCATGTCAATCCAATGCTTTTTCAACTTGACGCTCCTTTAACAAAAGAGCCTGCGTTATGGCAGGCTCTTAAAGATTAAAAAATTAAACTAATCAACTTGCCAACGACGCAAAATATAGCGCGTTCCCTTGACAGCTTCTCCGTTTTCCATCATGACGTTGCCATTGTCATCGCGCTTGTCATACTCGATTACTTCGCATTCAACCTCAATGGGTTTGTCAAAAATGTATTCATAATCCTTAATGATCGGGATAGCTTTTTGACTGTTCCACTTACGCTGTGGTGCGCCATCACCATGATACTCATTAAGGTCTTCGTAACGAAGTCCAACAGCTTCTTCAAAAGCCGCAATGTCATCGGGATTGTTAAAATAAACAGTAGTGAAGCGATATTGACCGAAAATTTTACCGTTCTTAGTTAACGACATCGGTGGATACAAATCGATAACGGGGGTATCAATCACTTCGCCTTCGCGATTTGGGCCGGTATAAGTACGACGCACCAGCACACCAACCTGTTTTTTAACCAACACTTTCCCGTCTGCACCCATGTACTCGCCATAGCGCAAATCGCTTTTAGCGGGAATGTAACCAACAGATTGTGTTACATTGATACCGAGTGTCTTTGCAACATTAAGTGCGCGTTGGTAACAAGTAAATGGGTCTTCTTCTTCTGAATAAACCTGAACAATAGCGGTTGCGCCATCCTTGACACCCATTACACCAACAAATAGATTTCCAAGATCGGACATAGCAAAATCTCCTTTGCATTTATTGAATATAGTGAAATTATAGCACCAAAAAAAATCAAATCAAGGGTCAGTTTTTAAGAATTGCTAGAATTTGTTTTTTAGTTTTAGCACCTGAAATGTCCAACCCCTGAGCTACAGCATAAGATTTTAGTTGCGTAAAAGACATATGATCAAAATCAATAACAACTTCATCTGACTCAGTTAACACAATTTCGGAATCGACCACATCCTGAACGCTTTCTTCGAGAAATTCGTCTGTAACAATTTCACCTAAATTATGTGTCGAAATTAAAATATCCAGAGCATTTTGTATCTGGTGTGTGCTGTATTCACTTGTTTCGATAGCCTCAGTTAAGCGTCCAGCAGTTCGATACTTTTCAATATGCGACAATGCATTTTCGTAAAATTCAGGGTTATTATAAAATAAACGTTTCAAAATAGGAACATAATCAAAAGTATTGATTCCCCAATGATACAAAAACACAATTGCAAAATTATGGGCATTCATGGTTTTACCAGAAATACCCAAAATCAATTCTTTCAAAAAAGTATCATGATCGAACGAAATATTAACTCGTTGAAGCAATATATTCAAATCGTTAATGTTCGAAAAAGTATGTAATGTTTGTTTCAAAGTAATTCTCCAAAAAATAATATTAACAGACACTAATTCAAGTATAACACCGATTAAAATTGATTATAGGGTTTAAGCGCGAAGTTTATTTTTTGTTAAAGTCACAGCATAAAACCAACCCAGACCAGGACGTTTTTGATAATCGTGCAGACGCAAAGTATAAAAATCGTTCCATCTTTTGCTTTGTTCTGTATTAAGAAATGATGATTGATTTCTGATGGTTATTCTTTCAACGTGTTTAGCGTAAGCATCATCAAAAGTAGTATTTATTAATTTTGTTCTATGAAAAATGTCATAAATGCGACGATAGGATTCTTTTGTAGGAATAACGTGTTGTGAAAAATTAGACCAATCATTACAAGCTATAAATCGCAACATAATATCATGATTTACATCACGTTCTAACCACTCAACAAGTACGTCAATGCATTCACAAATTTGTGAGGCAGTCATTTCACTCCATGATTTATGCGGCATTGAAAGAATTAAATCGCGTTCTCTTTCAGTCAATTCCTTTTCAGGTTTCATGAAGTTCCACAGAATAGACTGCGAATCAAATTGCGAATACTGCGAATCAGTTGTAATAACAAACTGCCCTTCGGAAGTGTAATCAACGTCGATTACTAACGGAATAGATTTTAGAGCATCAATAAAGTCATTGATACTTTTGCCAATAACATCGTTAATTAAACTCGTGTCTACTTGAAAACGATAACCTGTTAATTGCAACATTGAACAACCTTAATTAATTTTGCGATAAAGTGAAATCTTCATGGGTATGTTTTGCGGATAACGTAGCAAAGATTGAATGATTTCAGGGACACTCCCTTCTAAAATCGTTACAAAATCGTACTCTTTATTATGCTTTATACGAGCAGAATCCTGATTAAGTTCTTCGTAGCGCAGTTTACCCAATACTAAATCAACATCAGTCTTGCTAACTGTATTAATTGGAACTTGTTTTCCATCTCCGTTATCGATACCGGGAACAAAGATTGTTCCCGACGAACTAACTTCTTCAATCGCGGAAGTTTCGTTCAATTCAGGGAGTGCTTTAATGACATCAATATTTGTTACACCATGTTGTTCAACAAGTTGATGTGCTAATGGTTGAATGTTTTCAGGTAAACACTCTATTGTTTTAGCAATTTCAATAATTTGATTTGCCTTTTTGCGGGTAAATGTACCACCCTGATTCAACATGTATTGAACAGCCATATCAATAGCAAAATCAGGTGCAGCAGCATTGCTAAATTCGGTCAACGCTGCAAACGATGCAGTAACGATACTATCGCTCATTTGTGCAACCAATTCGTCTTCTGGGGAGTCAATGTTGTTAACAATTCCCATGTTGACTAAATCATTGATATGTGGTTGCCAGTGTTCCCAGAATCGCATGTCAACTCGTGCCTCTTGTGGCGAAGCATAAATTGTATTGCGCGTTATATAATCTTCCCAATGTCCATGCGGAATATATTTTCTTAGCAGATTCAAATGGCGTCCAGCACGTAACGCTTCTGTTAAGGAAATTCGATTATTTTGGCGACGACGAACAACTGAAGCGTTAACAATTTCAAGGCTTAATTGTTCTGGATTTACGTCTATACTTAAATCGTTATCGATAACACGAAATTCTTGAACCTGTTTTTGTGGTTGTGGTTGAATAGCTAACATGGGTTTTTCCTTTACAAATCAAAAAGCGTTTTTCTTGATGGTTTTGGCGGGAATTTCAACTTGGGTTTTGAAACTCTATCCACTTGAATACGCGCCAACCAATCATCAAATGGTTCATAAGTGCGATCAATGACAGGAGTTAATTGCTTTTTCTTCTTGTCGTAATCAACCGTTATAGTTTCGTTATCAAACATATGATCAATTCTATAATAAACAATTTTGCAATACTTCCCAAAAGCAGATTTTTGGAATGAATATTCAATTAGCGATTTAATAAAATCGGGTTCGAAAGGCGCAATGTTTTCGAGAGTAGAAAACACGCGCAAGAGCGCAAAATTATCATTGATATACATTAAGTTACACAACCAATCCACAAGTTTTGCATTATAAAAAGTTGTATCATAGTTAACAACTGAATTAATCAGAGTCCACAGTGGGACTCTATTTTTCCAAAAATACATACTCGGCGTAACAACATCATCAAAAATTGGCCTGTATGTACAATCAAGCAACAATTCTTCAAGAGTTAAGTCAAGTAAATGTTCACGTTCGACATCAGATAGTCGAAATGCGAAATTAGAAATTTCCGGTGCTTCCAAATCCGCCCTCGCCTCGTTCGGTTTTTCCCAAATCATCCAAGTTGCTAACAAAAGAAATAACAGGCGTGGTATAAGAAACAAGAATAAGCTGCGCCACCTTCTGACCTGCCAGAAATTCAACAGGCTCGTTTGTAAGATTGATTAAAACAACTGTCAAGTCACCCCGATAAGAAGTATCAATCAATCCGCCCAAAACTTTAACGCCCCTAACGCCAACGCTGGACTTATCCCAGATCAAACCAGCCGTTTGATCTGGCAATGCGATATGAATACCAGTTTCTAGTTTAACCGGTGTGTGAGGTGGAAGTGTTACATTGTAGGGGATAACAATATCATAACCTACATCGCCAGAACGTGGTTCGCGCAATTCAGCATTTTTGTTTTCACGGTAGACTTGCATAGAATTACTCCTTAAATCTGATTATTTGAAAAAATCAACTCAATCTTTGAACTATTATATTGTAACAGATCGTAAAGGTCAATAGCATCATTTGTATCAATAGAAAAATAAATCGCACACCAATTCCACACATAGGACATATGTACAAAGCGTAACTCTGAAACTAAATTCAAATTGTTAACCAATTGATGTTCAATGCATAGCGATGATTTATTTTTGTATAATTTGTTTGTAGCACATATTGCATCAAAACCAAGAAGTTCGTCTTGTTTCACCACCAAATAATCATCTTCTATTTGGTGATACAGACCATGTACACCAACCAAACGCAAATCTTCATAACGCTCCCCAACAACAAGATAGTACGTTCCTTGTGGTTCATCTTTGTTAAAAAGTAGACTTGCTTTAGGATTTCGTTCGTGAACAACAAATACGTTTTCAGGGATTTTCCCGTTATATAACAAACCAACCAATACATTTGCAGCACTTTTTAAGTCTGCATCGGTTGGCAGCTTAAAGGACATCTTAGGCTTTAGCGCTCTAATAAAGGAATAGTAATCTAATGTCGTTGGCTCAATCAATACGTAAAAGTTTGTACGCGCTATCCGCGAAGCTAATGCCGCCAAACGCATACAGGAAACAGTATATGTAACGATTTGGGTTGCAATAGCGTAATCCTTAAGGTCAAATTTTAAAGCGGGTATGGTTAGAACAACATTCTCAAATTGGTCTTGGTCAAGAATAATAGCTTCAGTTTCTTGAAAGTTGAGCATCTTCAACCCTACTAATCACAATTGGCATTGCTAATGCTATAAAAAACAAAGATATAGAATAAGTTAGCCACAAAAAAGGAAGGAGTGGAATAATCAATGGCTGGTAAACGAATGAACGAATCTTTGATTGAACAACTGAACGCGCTGACGGCAAGTAGGCACAATCGAGTAACAAAACGATGGCACACATCAACCAAAAGTAAACAAGGGTTAGCATAGTCTATCCTTTCAAAATAACGTGCATTTCAATCATCATATAGAAACCTCAACAAAAATCAAGGGTAGTTTTTGTGGTACAATAGACTTGTCATTCAAAAGTTTTTATCGAAAGGTTTTCCCATGATGTATATACCTCGTGAAGAAGGACAAGGGTTAGTCGAATATGCACTCATTTTGGTATTGGTAGCCGTTGTGGTTATCGTCATTCTCGCCCTGTTAGGCCCGGCTATTGGGAACATATTCTCTAACATCGTTAACGCACTTTAGTACCGAAACAACAAAAAGACCCACAACGTTGTGGGTCTTTTGCTTTCCAAAAATCGTTAACTAAAAGTCAACTCATCGTCCTCGACGGTGAAAATCGGATTATACGGTGCATGTTCAGCCTGAAAAACCGTGTTTGCATTCCAGTTAAACGACTGCTGGTTCTGCTGACCCTGGTTTTTCTGACCCTTGTGCTGCTGGTTTTGCTGACCCTGGTTTTTCTGCCCTTTGCTGTTACCACCCTGTTTATTGATGTGCATAACCTGCCCAACCATCGCTTCGTACTGGCGGGGCGTCATATTGTTATCATCCAGAGTCTTGATATACATTCCAGCAAATTTCAGCTTGTTATTCAGGTCGTTAATCTGTTTCTGCATCGCTTTGTTATGAGCCGCCTGCTGCTTTTTCTCAACAATCGACTCGCGCTGACGATTCGCAATTTCAACTCGCTGCGAGTTGGTGTAATCGAAATTCATCAGGGCAAATACAAAGTTACTGAAAATCGGTACGGCAGGTTCGCCAACCGTAATCAGGAAGCACCGTAACGCTTCAAAAGCGTTCATCACCCGTCGCATCAAGGTGATGAAAATCCAGTTTATGAACAGTACCGTTGCAACCGCGAAGTTGACAAAGAACAATACTGTGCTTACAATAAATGCAATGTAAGCAATCAGAAAGACCACGATGTTTTGCGGGCGATAAATCCGCATCGTCGCCAGCACCGCAATCCCCAAAACCATTGCTGCAAATACTGCGTTCATGTTTTTATCCTTGCATCTTAGCACCTAACTATGCTATCATTATAACTTGACTAGAAGAAAAGTCAAGCATTTTGAGTTGATATTTGGGCTTGACAGGTATAACTCGTTTTTGTACAATGTAAGCTATTATATGCAACAATTTTTCAAAGTCAAGGAGAAAAAAATGCAAGAACATTCTACTGTTATTAGTCAAGCAAGAAATCTAAAATACACCGATAATTCTGGCAATGACGTTATCTACGATGTAGTTATAGTCACGCGAAATCCATTTAGTTATAACGACACTGGTTTTAAAGAAATTTTCACTGAAGAAGAGTGGAACGGATATATGTATTCAGCCGTACTCGAACGAGTTAAATTTTGGTATCAAGTCGCAACTGATGTTTGGAACGGGTTTAATCGGACTGAATCAGATTACGAATCAATTGAAAAACCATTTGAATACAGTGTTCCTGTTAAAGACGGTGCGCCAAACGTAACTATCTTTGGCAATATCATTGACCAATTTGGACGCAGTTTTTCATTAACAGTCACCGATCAAAGTGACAAAGTTTCTGTATATCAACAATTGCCTTATTTCATTGGCCTGTACGATGAAATAACGACCAGTTTATCTGGAAATGTTGATTTGAACGCATTTGGTGACAAACATGTCAGACGAACAACTGCGCCACAATTTGAAAAGAATTTTGGTAAAGAAAATAAAAAGTCGTTATCAATGCCAAAAGTTAAAAAGACCAAGCCTGAAATTGAAGTATACGATACTATTGACGAAGTTCGAAAATTAGGAAACAACTCAAAGTTTTCTATGCGAGTAGCTGCTATTCGCCATAATGAAAAATCATTCAGTGTGTATGGATACACAACAAACACACCTGATAAAATAGAGATTGTTGAATGGCAGGATAACATTTGGATTTATAACAGCAGGGATTGTTATAAGGATTGCATGGAATTTATGCAAACAAATGCCGATGGGTTTGAATATCATCAACTTACAAATTCTTATCATCCAATTGGTCATTGTTTTGTAAATGGTACAAAAATGGTCAGCAAGGATAAAGGCACTGCATATTGGGTTGATTTAGAATTGAGCATCAAAAGCTAAAACGTTTGAAATCGAACGATTTAAAAAGCGGCTACATTAGCCGCTTTTTTGTTTCAATTTAGCTTAATGGGACGCCCTCGTCTTGGTGTACGTTGTGTTCTATCAAAACCGGGTTCTAACAGGTTGTCATAAGTGCCACCTAATATATTTTTATAAATCTTCGATACTGTTGGGCGACTCAGATTAAGACCCGCATCTGTTATTTCCTTATGAAAACCTGTTATAGAAACTTCGTTACGATAAACACGGTAAACCAATTCAAGGTGTTGTGATAACCACGCCGATAAATCATCGGTGCTTTTTGTTCGTTTTGGTTTTTCCATTTTTACAATAACCGGCTCATTTATTTTATCAATTAAATCAACTTGATCGTTATTAATAAATTCATCGCTTCGAACGCTCCCGTAATCGGATGAATTTAACACATTCTGCGATTGAATTTGTAAATCAGAATGTGTTAAATTCGACTGACTTGTTAAATTCAGTGTCAGTTTTTGCAACAAATCCGATTGCAATTTTAATTGATCGATCATGTGTTGGTAGAATTGTCGCTGCGCTGTGCTTGATACTTCTGATAATTCTGAATGACTTGTTCCTCTTTGGATTCCCAAATCTGACTCAATTTGTGGCGATAAAGCGCTGTTATCATTTGTTCGCGTTCGCGCTCTAACGCCAATGGATCGAAAAAATCGACTTCGTCTACACCGACTGCTTTAGAATAGATTTCATAAATATAACTAACTAACCAGTGAGTAGCCGATAACAAAGCTAGGGCTAAAAAGCCACCAAAAAAATATTCAAGAAATGTTTGCAAATTCGATTCAGTTGCAATCCGTATAATAGTTTCATACCATATGCCCTGTTCGGTTTGCAATAGTGATTCTAAACGCCCCAAAATACCTAACCCAATAATCATAAGAATAAGTACCATTCGAACACGATTGATATTACGAATGTCACTTTGGCGATTGGTTAGCTCTAATTCCTGATTGGGATTGAAGCTAAAAAAATAACGCAAACGGCGAATTATCATACTAATAGAAAAACGATAAGATGGTGGATTCCCATGTTTGTGTGTCAAACTGGCATGACGCCATTCGATAGCAAAATAAACTGCTACTAATGTAAAAGACAGAAGCAAAGCTGCAACCGGCTCTTTGAAAAATGTTGCAATACCAAGTGCTGAACTATAAACCTCGCTAACAAAAAGCGTTACAATGCCCAAGACCATAAACAAAACAACAAAAATGAAGTTAAAACCAATTGTGAAATAATCTCGGATAGCAAGACTGCGGTCACGAATTGTCTTATAACCTTCAGGACGATTGCGTGTTGCATCCTTTTTTTCACCGTTGCGCCGAATCAGTTCCTTTTCGCGCACTTCAATCTGGCGTTGAAAACTAGGCGCACTAATGTCAACACCTTCTTCGGTTAATAAATTTTCTAATTCAACAACTGAATTTGGTAAAGGCTCTTTTTTAATTTTAATTTTATCCAGCGCCGTAAATTTTCTAACTTCCGGTCTAACCAATTGATCTGTCAAAATAAGACTCCTTTGTTTTTTTGATTTTTTGAATTTCAATAGTTTACAAAATCGACTTGTTAAATTCAACCTACACACGGGAGATTGTATCATTAAATAAAAAAATAGCAATATACAAAAATACAAAATAACGTCACAATATTCCAACTTTGAGGGAATATCGAATTTATCAAGTTGTTAAATTCAATTATGCTTAAGTGTTAACGAAAAATAATTAATATATCCCAAAAAACACTCATCTAATTTTGGATATATTTTGGGATAAAAGTTCGTTTTTGGGGTGTTAGAAAAATGAACTTATGGTACAATTCTGAAACACTTAATTATAAAAACTCCGGCAGTTAATACAACCATGATCAAAGGTAATAGACACGATTTAAGCGAAGAATATATTGCGCTTGAACAAGGCGAATTCGGTAAAGGTATTGATGGTCTATGGTACTTCCGAGTCCCAGAAAGCGGGTTTGGAGTAGGTTGTTTAGCAAAACATACTGTAACAGAAAACGCTGATGGGACAATAACAGTATCGCCCTCGATACTGTGTACGGGGCATTTTAACAAAAAATGGCACGGGTATTTGGAAAACGGCTTCTGGCGAAAAATATAAGTCAGGCTGTTTTTTTGACGTAATTTAACATATAGAAAGGGCAAATTTTTTATGATCGATACACATGGAATGACTGAATTAGGCTATTTGATTTTGCTAGATAGATATGCTCAGAAAAAACACGGTGAATGCAAAGTTGGCGATATTGTTGTGGCATTAATGGATAACGACAGCAAGGATATGTCACAAAAAAGAGAACTTGCAACCGTTAAAAAGGTGTTTGATAACGAAGTCGAAATTGAATTATCCAACGGCGATGACAAAATCATATCAAAAAGATTGATTGAAACCCCGCTTGAAACCAGTCCGCAAGATGTGTTTGAACGAGTAGCAACTGCAATTGCGAAGGTTGAAAACCCCGAAAAACAAAACGCTTGGAAAGAAAAATTTAAGTGGTTAATGGATGATTTTAAGTTTGTGCCGGGTGGTCGTATATTATATGGTGCTGGTTCGGGCAACAAAGTCACGAACTTTAACTGTGTTAGTGCAGAAACACTTATTCACACCGAAGAAGGATTAATTGCTGCTAAGGACTTAGCGGGAAAAACAATTAAAGTATTAAGTGAAGGTGGAGTTTATCGCCATTCGACTTGGAATAATTATGGTATTCAAAGATTGTGGGAAGTAACACTAAAAAATGGTGACACTTTGTATGCAACAGAAGATCATGAATGGATTACTTTAAAAAATGGGTATAAAAGAATTTTTACAACGGCTGAATTGCAAGGACATAGTATTCCGATGCAACACGTATCAAACATTCAAACCAATCACGATGATCCCGTTTTTAGAAAAGGTGTGCAACATGGCTATGTTTATGGCGACGGAACAATACAGCATTCAAGGGGGAATGGAGAGATAACAAGTACACGAGCTTATGTGCCTGCTTTCACAGAACATAATAAAAAATTTGTTTCAAAATGGTTTGATAACGTTGGCTATCAACCATCACGAGATGCTGTTGTTGGTAACAATCTTCCAAAAGAATGGAAAAACCTACCGGATATTAATGAAAGCAAAGTATATCTTCTTGGATTTATTGCTGGATTAATTGCAGCGGATGGTCATGTTGATAAACGTGGAAGCACCATGTTACATCAATCTGATTTAAAAGAACTGGTTAAAATCAGACAAATTGCTGCCAAAGTTGGTTTACCTGTAGTTTCAATTAAATTAACACGAGATATTAACCCCTGGACAGGCGAATACGCACCCTTGTACAAAATGCAGTTTGTTAAAGCCGCTTTTGCTGAAAGTAATTTGATTTTATTAGATACACATTACAAAAACATGGAAGTATCTTTACTTAAGAAAAGCAGAAAATTATCCGTAAAAGTAGTTTCTGTCCGACCAACAAACCGTATAGAAGAAGTATTTTGTTGTGTAGAACCCGAAACACACACAATGGTTATTGAGGGCGGTTATCTTACAAAGCAATGCTACGTTCTCCCCAGCCCCGATGACAGCCGAGGCGGAATCCTTGATTCTGTTAAAACAATGACCGAAATTATGTCAAGAGGCGGTGGTGTTGGCTTAAATATTTCATCGCTACGCCCTAAAAATGCTTATGTTAAAGGCGTCAATGGGCGTTCAAGCGGCTCGGTTTCATGGGGAGCGCTTTACAGCTTTGTTACGGGATTAATTGAACAAGGTGGAAGCCGGCGCGGGGCTTTGATGTTAATCCTTAACGATTGGCATCCTGATGTTTTTCGTTTCATCAACAGTAAACGCGAAGCCGGAAAAATTGTTAACGCCAATATCAGCATCGGAATAAGCGATAGTTTCATGCTGGCAGTTAAACAAGACCTTGATTGGAATTTGCGTTTCCCTGATACTCAATTTGAGAAATATAGTGCTGAATGGAATGGCGATTTAGAAGAATGGGAAGCAAAGGGTTATCCCGTTATTGTTTATGAAACGGTTAAAGCTCGTAAAGTATGGGACAGTATCATTGAAAGCGCTTGGGCCAGCGCCGAACCCGGCTTGTGGTTTAGAGAACGTTCAAACAAAATGTCAAATAGCTGGTATTACCCAGAAGGAAAATTAGTCTCGACTAACCCGTGTGGCGAGCAACCGTTATCTGGTAATGCAGTTTGTAATCTTGGCGCAATTAATCTTAGCAAATTTGCAAAAAATGGAGAGTTTGACAAAGCGACGTTCAAAAAGGCAGTTGCGTATGCTGTGCGATTCTTAGATAATGTCATTGATGACAATTTTTATTTTTACGATAAAAATGAAGAACAGCAGACGGGTGAACGACGCATTGGGTTGGGTATTATGGGATTAGCCGAATTATTAATCAAGTGTAAAATACGTTACGGAAGCGAAGAAGCTGCCAAGTTCGTTGAAAACTTGTTTTTTGAAATGGCAAAAACAGCTTATTTGACAAGCGCCGAAATTGCCAGCGAAAAAGGGTCGTTCAAATTTTTTGATGCAGAAAAATTCTTACAAAGTGGGCATATGAAAAATATGCCGGATGATGTGCGTAATACAATCGCTGAAAAAGGATGTCGTAACGTAACATTACTTACGATTGCGCCTGTCGGTTCAACCGGAACAATGGTTAATACGTCAACCGGAATTGAACCATTCTTTTCGTGGGAATGGTATCGCAAAGGCCGTTTAGGTTATTTTGCCGAAAAAGCACAGATTGTTAATGATTGGTTAATCGAAAATAATATTGACCCAACAAACAATTATACATTACCGAGTTATTTTGCAAATGCGATGGAATTAACTCCATACGAACATGTTGTTATGCAAGCCGCAGCGCAAAAATGGATTGATGCCGCAATCTCGAAAACCAATAATTTGCCAAACAATTATACTGTTCAACAAGTCAGTGATTTTTATATGCAACTATACGATCTGGGTTGTAAGGGTGGTACTGTTTATCGTGATGGTAGTCGTGATGAACAGGTGTTGACACTGAAAAATGAAGAAAATACAAAAAGTGAAACGCAGCAGGTTGTAGAAACACCCGCAGTTCAACCGGAAAAAAAGCAACTTAAGTTACAAAAGAGATCAAGTCAATTGAACGGGAAAACGTTCAAAGGACAAACACCTTATGGCAGTGTGTTCGTAACAGTTAATGAAGACGAAAATCAAAACCCGTTAGAAATATTTGTTAATATATCGAAATCAGGCAGCGATTTAGCGGCTCAAGCAGAAGCCATTGGGCGTTTACTTTCGCTATCATTACAAATGCAACCGAGTGAATTTCGTTTAGAAGCATTGAAGATTTTAGTTGATCAGATCGTTGGTATAGGCGGAGCGCGTCAGGTTGGGTTGGGTAAAAACAAAGTAGCTTCATTGCCAGATGCAATTGCTAAAATACTGCTTGACAAATATTTAGCAAAACATGACACAAAAACCATCGCTATTACTGACGGTGATGAAGTAAAAGTTGTTCGCTTAAGTGAAACAAGCGATGTTCACGATACAAACGAGACTGAATACAGCCCTTCGATTTCATTAACTGGTGCGAATTTTTGCCCTAGCTGCACCAATATGTCGTTGATTCGTGTTGATGGTTGCCACAAATGCGAGATATGCGGTTATAGCGAGTGTTAGTCGCAAAAATGACAATTGGGCGGTGTAAAAGCCGCCCTAAATTAACCCTTGACTTGTTATAAACTAATGCTATGCTTCAAAGTTAAAATTGTTTTAAGGAGTCAATGGTGGAGCTTGATTTTGAAATCCCGCATGTAACAATAAACACTCAAGATTTAATAGAACAAATTCAATCAGGAAATCAGACAAATGCAATTTTGGCACTAAAGATGCTTGAGTTGTTTGCGCTATTAGGTTATTATAACAATTCGATTGACAAATCAATCATTGAAAAAATAACGCTACTAAAACAACACCTGACTTATGTTGATGTTGATACAGGGCGTGGCGTTTTTATGGCACGAATACTTGGGAGTGAAAATTTCAACCAAGTATTATTAGGAATTACTGAGGATTGGTCTGTTACATACGACATGCTCAATATCGAATTTGACTACGTTGAGTTAATTATGTTTATAGATTTGAGCAGTTATGATACAATTGAATACCAGCAATGGTATAATACAATCCAAGAAATTATCACAAAAACAAGAATTAAGAACTACAAAGACCGATACCAAATAACTGATGCCAGTATTAAAAAATTGTACGATTATCTGAAAGGTTTGGTAAAAAATAACCAAACGATTAAAATTAGTATCAACTCATACTATACCAAAATCAATCCACTGCTAAATAATAAAAAGCAATATATCCCAACAATGCCAGTTGCAAAAAATGCAAATATAATACCATATCCAATGCAACAAAATCAACCTGATTACACAAATTATTACAATTTGCAACGTTATGATGATGCTAATATTGGTACATTTAACCAGCGACCCTATCAAGAACCCGATATTAGAACAATAAACAATCGAATATTACAACCACAAATGATGCCAACACCTTTCAATAATCAATCCCCGATTGCAAACTATGCTCCAAAGTTGCACGATACACAACCTGTTAAGCCACAAAAAACTTGGTGGCAGAAGATATTAGGTCTATAAACAAGGAGTCACTCAAAAAATATGTTAGAATTTAATAATTTTATTAAGTGGGAGCGCACATCACGCGATACAATTGATTTTAAGAAAATTTATTGCGATATTGCTGATGATGTTATTGCTGGTCTTATGTTATCTGAAATCGTATACTGGTATCTTCCTAGTAAAAATGGGAAGAGTAAATTGCGAGTGGAGCGAGATGATTACCTTTGGATTGTCATCCGTCGCGAAGATTGGTGGAATCGAATAAGGGTATCAGCTAGACAAGCCGATAAAGCAATCGGACGATTAATTGAACGCGGCGTAATTAAAAAAGAGATATATAAGTTTAATGGCGAACCGACTACACACCTCAGAATTGTTGAAGAAAAGTTTTTAGAACTGTGGGATTATTATAATGAAAACCCGCAGGATTATAACGATGAAGAAAACGATTCTGAAATTTCCAAATCACCAAATGGTGAAATTGGAAATCACCAAACGGTGAATTCGAACTTACCAAACGGTGATCTCCATATACAGAGACTACAACATAGACTACCTGGTACAAAAGTAGATAAATCTACTTTTGTAGACGAGCAATTTTTAGAAGATGGAAATCAGGATGTAAATGAAAAAGGCAATATTGAAAATCAGTCTTTTTTTGTTAATGCTGAATTGGAAGATTCCCAGATTACTTGTTTGCGCCCGCCGCCAATTGTATTAGATAATAATACTTTTGCAAAACCTAGACCCGCTGGTAGCACAATCGGATACCATAAGCGCAGTAGTGGAATTAAGAAAGCTGATATAGGTGCTGCGCCTGTTACACAAGTGGAGAAAAAGAAGCGAAACAATCGTGATGAATTAAAAGATTGGTTGATTTCACTATTGCGTATATTCGATTTGGAGTATACATTTAATGGCAGAAATTACGATGACCCAGATATAGGTCATTATCTGAAAACTGCTAGGACATTAAAAAATGCAGTTGATAAGAACAACCAACAATATTCTGATCGTGAACAGTACGATGAGGCTATTGTTGTTGAACTCGATCAATACATTCGCGATTGGTTTGGTAAAAAACTGGATTATACAGTAGAGGTTTTTGCGCGGCACATTAATAAATTTTTGATACACAAACGCGAACAACAAGAATTGGATAGACAGAAGCGTATGCTTCCAATGCCCAAGAAGCCGAGTCATCCTGTGGTTGCACAAAATATCCCGCTAACAGTTTCTAATCGATCTTTAATTTTAGAGAGAACTAGTGCTATCTTACCAACAAATTATTTTGATGAAAATCAAGTTGTAGTCGTTAACGATTTTGAAGAGGAGTAATTCTAGTGGCACATCCCTATTTTCATTCCATTTCTTCTGTACGTCAATTTGGTGGTAAACCTGATGACTATTATCACTATCATTCTTGGTTTGATACAACCAAGCAAGCCAATGTTGATGCTAAACATCGTTTGGTATTGCATAACACAACTGGAATAAAACTGTTTTTAGCGATACATGGCGATTCGTTTGTTAATAGTGATAATCAAAATGTTCAACTCATCCAAATTGCACAGCAGCACGTTAAAGAAGATTTTGGTGAAATAGTAGGGCTTGAAAAAATTAAGAGCGCTTTAGTTAAATCTATGCATTTTAATTTTGATCGAATTAACCGCTTGATTCCTCAAAAGTATGGTGGTACAATCGCTGACTATATACAGTTTGTTCATTGGCTGGAAGCGTATAATGATTTGGTTATGTTGAGCGCTAATTCGTTTGGGATTTTTATAGCTGAACAATTGATAGGTAACTTGTGGAAAAATCCCACTACAAATAGAGAGTATCCAACGCGATATTTAGCTGAGAAATTTGTAATGATTGGATACAACGGAGTTATTCCTAACTTGCCAGATGTACTAGATTGTTTCACGATGGAAAAATGGATGTATGTAAATGCTGCGGCTTTATCAATACTAGATTAAAAAAGGAGAAACCATTTTGAAATTTCCAGTTATCGATCAGTTATTGCTTATGGGTTACAAAACCGTTTCATTCGGGATTTGTTATTACGAAGACGAATTAAATGCTGAGTACGATTTTGTATATGCTAACAAGTCGCCATTTACACCAGATGAGTTTCCCGAAGAAGATAGTTATAGTGATATTCAAAACCTTGATAATTCTGAAAAAATGCAATTTTTGAGTTTTCTTTTTGACTCTGCATCGAACCTGTTTGACGATAATGGCAAATTTGTATTTGACTTGGTTGAAAAGAAATGTTTTAGAGTAGCTGACTATTATAAATCAACACCTGAAACATACGTTGATGTTTTAGATGTAGTTTCTTACTTTGATTTTGATGGTGAAAAATGGGATATGCACTTAAAGTTTTTCGGAATAGACGATGAACATGCGCCGTATACCATTAAACATCATTACGATTATGGCGATAGAAATTATACATCAACAAGGGAAACAGGTGCGAAATTAAATGAAATTGTTAGAACTGCTTTTCGCGACTGGCAAAGTTTACAATCAAGTCCTTTGATCGATTCAATTAGCGTATATGACAAAGAAAATCACATTGTTTTTACAATCGATCAAAGTGGAATTGATTATCCGAATGCTGCTCCGTTCTATTTAATCACTCTGGATGATAATGCTGAACCACTTGAAACAAGTGAGCAACCTGATTATATGACTGCGTATATGGCGGGAATGAATACAAAGTATAATTTTGAAATTCGCGCCGCAGGAAATAATACCAACACTTTCTTTTATAACAACAAGGTAAATACGCATAAAAAGCCAACTAATAAAGTGCCAAGCGATTTAGTTGAAATTGAAGTTAATCATCAACTGATTGATAGTCTTAAGAAATTGTTGGCGCAAGAATCACTCAAGCTGATTGTTGATAAATACTTTGTTGGCAAACCAGATGTTATTCACGTTGTGAATGCTTTGTATTATAACGATGAGGGTAGTTATGATTCTTATGTTTCATCTTTACAGGTTTTTGGAGAGACTGAAAAGCTCCCAATCAATTTTAGTAATTATCAAAGTGGATACTATCGCGAATTGATCGAAGATTTTACAAAAACCTATCGTCAAAAATATGGGGAAAATACACCGATTGATACAGTTAATTATGAAAACGAGTTTATAGATTCATATCCTAATGTGTACGATGACATTCGTTCTAATCTTTATAGTGAAGTTGTTTACCCAGAATTACTTGATTCGGAAATCAATTACAGTGATTTAACTGCCATTGATTTTTCTTTTTATGTACATCCTTCAATTAAGGAAAAAATCAGTGGCTAAAAAAACCTATGTTTGTAGCAAGTGTCATCATGAATCAGTTTATCAAATGACGATTTGCCCAGGGTGTAATTCTAAAAATAGTTTTATACCTAAAGTTGAGGTTGAAAAACAGAAGGCAACGGTTAAACCATCGATTGCTGGAATATCAACAATGGTTCGCCCGCAGTTGATACAATCTGTCCAGCCTATTAATAATACACTTTTAGATACAGGTGTATCTGAATTTAATCGTGTTATGGGAGGTGGCTTGGGTGGCGGTTTAGTTTCTGGTAGTGTCACAATAATTGGTGGTGCGCCGGGTATTGGTAAAACTACGTTGTTAACGCAGATTTCTGCACTAATCAGTCAGCGCGAAACTGTCCTTTATGTTAGCGGTGAAGAATCTGAAGGTCAGGTTAAAATGCGTTTTGATCGTTTGGGCTTGGATTCTAATCAGTTATACGTTGTTTACGAAACTGATGTTGATCAGATTACGAATAACCACATTCCTTCTATTAAACCAAGTGTAGTTATTGTTGATAGTATATCTGCAATGGGTAGTGCCGATAAAACGGGTGATTTGGGAAGTTTATCGCAAGCTGTTTATGCGTTACACCAACTTCGATATGTTGCCAAATCAACCGGAGTTATTTTTGTAATTGTTGGACAGGTTACAAAAGAAGGTGTTATTGCAGGTTCAAACAAGTTAAACCACGATGTAGATACTGTTTTGTATCTTGAGGGTGACGAGTATGGATTTTACCGTATTCTAAGGTCGCCTAAAAATCGCTTTGGTGATACAGGTGAAATTGGTGTTTTTGAAATGAGTGGAAGTGGTTTGATTGAAGTTAAAAACCCAAGTGAAGCCTTTTTAGCGAGTCGTGACGGTGATAAATCGGGAAGTTCAATTACTGTTACATTAGAAGGTAAAAGACCAATTGTATTAGAGATACAAGCGCTTTGTGTTCCGACTGCCAATGTCACGGCTAGTCGAAAAACGAGTGGAATAAATCGTGACCGTTTACACCTGATTACAGCCGTGATGGATAAATATTTGCGCTATGTCCAGTTGTACGATAGTGATATATTTCTATCAGTTGTTGGTGGATTGCGCGTGAATGAACCAGCAGCAGATTTAAGTGTTGCAGCTTCACTTTTAAGCAGTTGGCACAATGTTGCTATTCCTAATAATGTTGCATTGATAGGCGAAGTCGGTTTAACAGGTGAAATTAGAATGGTTCAAAATATCGAACCAAGAATTCGCGAAGCACGTAATCTTGGTTTCACTAGAATTATTGTGCCGCCGACTAAAAGAGGTTATGCTGACGATGTTATTGTTTGCAGTGACTTGGATACTGCTATGAGAGCTTGTTTTGAAGACCGAATCGTATACGAAGTTGAAAAATCTAATTTGACAACAGATAGCGACGAAAAGCCTAACAAAAAATACAAGACACATCGTAAAATGCGTGGCGATGAAATAATGGAAGTTGAATACTATGACGAATAAAATTATTGGAAAAGAATACAATGTTTTAGATCAGGGTTCGTTAACTTTGATTGATTTGATGCCTCATCCATCAAGTGGTATTAACCCGGATTTATCAATCGTTAATGCTGCCAGAACTAGCTTTTTAGGTGAAAGCAAAGGGGATGAAAAAGATAAGAAGTTGTTGTTTTATTTGATGCGTAATCATCATGACACTCCGTTTGAAATGGTTGAATTTAAGTTTCGCATTCACGCACCGTTATTAGTTTTTTGGCAATTGGTACGTCATCGAACTGCACATTTGAATCTTTCTTCGGGTCGTTATATTGAATTTGATGAAGATACATTCTATGTTCCTGAAACATGGCGTCGTCAAAGTCAAAGTAATAAACAGGCTAGTGATGGAGAATTAGCCCACTTAGATGAAACTGGCATTATACTTGATCTTTATAAAAAATATGGCGATGACTCTCTGTATAGATATATGGCTGACGAAAGTTATGGGTTGAACGAGTTGTTATCTTTTCACTACAAAAACTCGTATGATATTTACAAGACACTGTTAAAACACGGTGTTGCTAAAGAACAAGCGCGTTTATTTTTACCAGGATTCAGTGTTTATTATACTGCTATATGGAAAATTGATGCGCGTAATTTAATGAATTTTTTGAAATTGCGAATGGCAAATGACGCACAATACGAAATTCGTATGTATGCAAATGCTATGTATGAAGTTTTTAAAGAATGCTTGCCCTGGACTTCAGAGGCGTTTGAACAATTTGTGTTAGGAAAATCGAATGGATAACATTGTTAAGCCAGTTAATTCGAAAGTCAATGTTCGTCTTGAACCCGATTTAACTTCGGACATTATTGCAATTATAGATAAGCCGCAAGGTGTTATTATTACACTCCCGGCAAATTTAGATAGTCCAATCCCACCGCCAGAAAGTTTGATTGATGATCGTTATGGATATTGGATGCGTATGTTTTTATATGAAACATATAAACACGGTTGGGTCTTTTCCAGATTTATTATGTCAACTTAAGATAAATCTATGCAAAACTATATTTGGTTTCGTGCGTTAACAGGCTCACGAGCTTATGGGCTGAACAACGATGACAGTGATTATGATTGGCGTGGTTTTTATGCGCCTATGACATCCAATTTTTTCAACATGAGCGCTTTGCCTGAACAAATTGAAATCCCACAAAAAGATGAGGTTTATTGGGAAGCGAGTAAGTTTGTTAGGCTGCTTCATGCTAATAATCCCAATGTATTAGAAACACTATGGACTCATCATTATGAAATTTTGAAGCATATCGATGGAAGAGATGTATTGATTGAAAATGCGGTAAACTACTTGCTTGACAATAAATCAAAAATATTGAGCAGAAAATTGTTTAAGACCTATCGTGGGTACGCTATGTCACAATTAGATCGAGGCAAGAAATATCTTCTATCGCCCGACACTCAACAACAAGGATTCAAGCATTTGATGCATCTTTGTCGGCTTTTAGTGTCTTGTAATCACGCTATACGTTATAACGAATTGTTAGTTAATGTTAGTGATTATCGCGGTTCGCTCTTAGCAGTTCGAAGTGGAAAATTGTCTTATGGACAAATCGAAAAGTGGCATTCAGATTTAAATGATGAATTTATATCATTGGAAAAATCATCTACTTTGCCCGAAGAACCAGATAGTCAATTACTAAACGATTTTTTGCGACAAATACGATATGCACTTTTGTGACAGTTGAGGATTGACTTTTTAATAGACGTTGTTAAAATGCTTTTTTCTGAAAGGAGTTATTTTGAGAAATCTAAAAGAACAACTCGCTGATTTCGGGATTTCGAATATAATCGATTATTGCAAACTTGTTTTGACACAGGACAAATGGATTGTTTATCCTTGCTTCTATCCGCCAATTATTAACGACTCTCGCCAAATTGAAGTTAACGCTGTTCGACGTGGACGTATTGCCCCTGACTTTTACAATTCATTAAGTGAAGAACAAAAGAAAGAACAAGGGCGCTTTTTTAACCCTAATGCTGATGAGTGTGTTAATGGCGAGATGCCACTGTTTTATACGCCAAATTACGATGACTTGAGAACCAATATTATCAATGCATCTGGAACTTTGAATTTATTCGAAGGTGACAAGGATACTTGGACTGCGTTTTCTTTTGGCTGGATGAATTCGATTGGCTTGATAAGTGCAGGAAATAAGTTAGATGCACGATTTGTTTTTCAAATGCGCGATTTAGGTGTTAACAACATTCGGTTTTATTGTGACTCTGATCATGCCGGATGGAATGTTGCTGAACGATTGATTGACATTTGTAATGAATATGGTTTGCGTATTACGGTTTATCATCTCCCTTTTAGTTTTAATGGTCAATCTGTTAAAGACTTAAATGACCTATGGTGCGCTTGTGAATTTAGTAGTGGTATTACTAAAATTTTACAAAATCTGAAGCCAGTTAAATTAGTCGATAAACCCCATCGCGACCATGCTAAGGATGACATATTCACACAAGATTTGTTTGATGAAATTGAAACAAAAGCCAATTTTCAATTTCATGGCAATAAGGAGTGGAGTGAAGCTACTGCGTGTTTGTTTAATAGTCATCAACACGACGATACTAAACCTGCTTTTTCTTGGAATCGCAAACAACATCGTGCGCGTTGTTTTAAGTGTGGCGAATCGTTTTTGGCAAAGGATGTTGCAGTTCAGCTAGGAATTGATTATCGTAAGTATATAAGAAAAGACCTTGATGTATATGGCATTGACGAAAAAATAGTGACATTGACTCCTTCGGTTGAAGCCAAAGAATCATCATTACAATCGGCAAATAATCTTTCACATGGCGTCAAGGCTAAAACGAGTTTTTCTGACACTCCAAGCGATCAATTTTTGTATAGTTTGGACGATGCATTGGATGATGCTGAGAAGCGTATTCTTGGCTTGGGTGTGTCGCGTTTTCCACCTATTGTAAATCCCTTTACATCAATGCATTTTTTGGGCGGCGCAGCGCATGTTTTTGTTCCGCCGCTTATGGTCGGTGTCTTGGGTCGTTCTTCTGGTTTCAAAAGCAGCAGCTTTTTTACATTGGTCGATTTATTAAGTTCACAGGGTTATCATGGTATAGTATTCACCCCGGAATGGACAAAGCAAAAGAATGCCAATCGCGTTTTACAACAATTTGGTGGTCTGAAAATGTTCGAAACTTCGCTTTTAGAGCGTTGGCATTATGAACAGTCTGCTTTAAATTCTGGGTTTTTGCAACCTGACGATAATTCGTTATTTGGCATTAAGCCAAGTGATGATGAAATTCATAAAAACTTACTGCTATTACAACAAATTAAAAGTCGATTGCGTGGAAAAGTTGTCTATATTGATACTTTTGGGCAGGATGTATTAAAAATATTAGAAATGTTGGTTGAAGCTGTTCAACGGATGACTGATGCTGGACATGCTCCTTCATATTTTGTTTTTGATTATGTCCAATTAGCACTTCCGCCGCGTCATTTGCGCGATTGGACTGTCCAAGAAACGATTACAGAAACAAAGCGTGTTACTAATGATTTAGGGCTTGTAACTTTTATGGCGTCACAAGTTCGAAAATTAGATACAGAAGGTTTACGCGATGGCGATATGTTGAGTGGAACAAGTGGGCTTAATTTTCACGACCATCAATTTAACCTTTTTTGGACGATTAACCCAATTGATGTTGAGTTAAAGATTCCTGTTGGTGATTTTACTGATGAGGAAATTTACGCAGGCATTTTCTCGCCTGATGCTGAGTATAGACGTTATCGTGAAATCAAATTTGCGGTAACAAAAAATAGCGATGGGATGACGACTGATAATGTTGCTGGTCAATCAATTAGCTTGTTTGTTGATTTAGATCGACTTGTGGTTGTTGAAGACCCTTATCGCCCAAATCCGTTGTTTAATGTTAGTTTAGATAGTGAACTTCTTCTCACTTAAAGGAAAAATTTATGAAATTGTATCATATGCGTGATTTTCAATGGAAATTAACGTATGAAACTAAAATTGAATTATGCAAATCAATTCAAAGTTCTTATAGTGTTTTTCACGGGTTTCCAAATGATGCACATGTTATTTTTGATGCTTATGTTGGTGATGAATTTATGGTTCGGTTTTTGTTGACTTGCAAAAAGACTGATGATTATTTTAATTTTGCTCGTTCGATTTATCATCACGTTAAGGGATTGCTTGTTCCTGTTAATGATAAAGGGAAGGGAATCGAAGTACATTTATCATGGGATACATTTGATCGAGTCAATATTATTCGTCGCCCGTTATATGGTACTATTCGTCAAAGATATTATTATTTACCTGCTAAAAGTAAAAAGGTTAAATACTTGTTAACTGATTTTCTGTTTGACTCGTTTTGGAATTTTTTCTACGAAAGCGATAGCGGTTTTCATTATTGGTCATCATCACTTCCAAAAATCCACTCCGAATTAGTTCGAATGGCGAAATCAATTTACCAGTTACACAATATTGATGATCCTTTGTCGCGTTTAGAAGCAATTAATGCGCTAATTGCTTTTTACAAAATGCATCCGCATTATGCTTTAATGCAAACTTCTACTGACATCGTTGAATATGCAAAACTTATTTACAATTCAGCTTATTCTAACGCTGTTTTAAGTCTAATGAATTTTTTTGTCAAAAAAGAACTTTTAGAAGCGCTTAATATCGTGCTAATTAGCTACAAAGATGCCACTTCTAATATTGAAAAAATAATCGAAAAAGTAAAGGAAGATGATAACCATGTCCCTTAATAAAAAAATAGAATCGCTCAATTTTATCCCTTCAACACCACATCATTCCGATGAATTGTGGCGCGAAAACAAGAGTTCGTTATTTTCGTATCGGTTAAATTTACTTAAAATTGGGGATGCACTTTTATCAGAATCTTCGTCATGGGCAATTTATTACGTAGTCGAAAATGGAAAATCTGTTTACAATGTCTATTGCGATGGAGACAAAGTTTTGTCTCGAAGAAAGTCGGAGAGTATTGTTCCGTTTTTGATTAAAAACAATGCGCCTGACGATTTAGATTTTGCTGAATCCGGCGCAATGTCACTTTATAACTTTTTGGATTATAACCACAATTTTGATAGTTTGGATTATAGTAATTATTATGATATAAAAGAATATTACTCAAATCACCCTGTTGGAATTTTTACTCATATGCAAAAACTGTTATTTGATATAAGTAAAATTTTCGTTCAAGTATTTCAACGAAATGCAACTTAAATGCTTGATTTTTTCACAACTTGCGCTACAATCTATTTGTATTCGAATTGATTGCAAGGAACAATCTGATGTATCGTTTTCAGTGGACTTCAGATATTCATCTGGATAGCGTAGACGAAAATGGATTTAATCTGTTTATTGATTCGTTGGATAGTAACTATCCACTGTTTATTAGTGGCGATATTTCGAATTCACGAAGAATTGTTGCAGATATACAGCGAATCAGCAGCAAGACTGAAACTCACTTTGTTATGGGAAATCACGATTTCTATCATTCTTCAATTAACGAAATGCGTCGTGTTTTTCGCGAAACCCAAAGCTATCTCCCCAATAATCCAGTTGTGTTTGATAACATTGCCATGATTGGAGTCGATGGGTGGGCCGATGGAAATAGTGGTGATTTTTACGCTTTTCCCGATGCAGTTAACGATTACAAGTTAATTAATGATTTTTCGGGTAAGAGTTTTACTGCTCGTAAACATCTGATGGAAAATCTGGCATATGAATCAGTTTTTTATTTGGATAAGTTGCTTCGAGAATACGAAGCCACCACCGTAATTGTTTTTACTCACGTTCCACCATATGCAGCCGCACATTATTATAACAATCAGGTTTCTAACAGTGCGATTACTGCCCACTTCATCAATACTGCTATGGGTGATTATTTGACGCAATATGCGCTTGATAATCCAGAAAAAAGTTTAACCGTTATGTGTGGTCATACGCATGGCGCTAGTGTTATTAATATGACAAAAAATCTGAAAATTATCGTTAACGGAGCGCGTTATCAAGCGCCAACAGTTAGTCTTTTTGAAATCGAGGATAACTATGTACATTCTGTTTGAATTCAACCAAGAAAGATTGGTTTTTATCTGTGAAATAGAAGCCCGGTTAATTGATGCATTAAGAACAGCAAAAGCGATTGCGAAACCCGATTGTTACTATGTTTTAGTTTATCGCGGGTGTCTTAAGAATAATTTGAAAGCCTTGATTTTCAACGACAAGGCTTTTGACATTCGTAACTATCCTTTTGTCAGAAAGCAATTTTGGTTCTATCAACTTGAAGCCATTTATCGCGCTGCTTGTGAGTGGAAAAACAATATTTAACAGTCAAGAGAAACGTTCGATTTCGAACGTTTCTCTTGACAAAGTGTGTTTTTTTGTTATAATGAGTGCATATTGTTAGTTGCAAAAAAGGTTCGG
>JALHRJ010000003.1 GCA_022841475.1 Cyclobacteriaceae bacterium
GACCAGCATCCCGGACGGTCTTTGTGACCCATGACAGCGCTCGGTCTTACTCCGCTCTTCTCTTTTCTTGTTACAAAATAATCTTTGGCATCCAATCATGCACGCAAACGTAGCATGACTGGTTCATGAGAGATCGGATGCTGGATAATAAATCTAGGCTCTAAAATCCCGGGTCTCTAATGGAAACGATCAATAGCTTTAGGATAAGTCAACTCACCCGGGATGAACTGGTTACTTTAATGGTTGACCTGGAACTGAGCCTTTGCCTAAACCATAATTGTCCCTAGCTTTGCGCCTTGATCATGAAAAAAGTCGCATTTTATACGCTGGGCTGCAAACTCAACTACTCTGAGACGTCAACGATTTCGAGAAAATTTGAAGAGAAGGGCTATCAAAAGGTTGAGTTTATTGATCAGCCCGATATTTTCATTATCAATACGTGCTCCGTTACTGAAAATGCAGATAAGAAATGTCGCAAGATTGTTCGCGAAGCTCGTAGCATTTCTCCTAACGCCTATGTTGCCATTATAGGATGCTATGCGCAGCTAAAACCCAAAGAGATTTCAGAAATACCCGGTGTAGATGCCGTGCTTGGTGCAGCGGAAAAGTTTAGGCTGGTGGAACTACTGGACGGTTTTGTTCGTCCGGAGACACCTACTGTCTATGCTTCTGAAATTGAATCGGTAAATACCTTTAATACTTCTTACTCACTACACGATCGCACCCGTACATTCTTAAAAGTGCAGGATGGCTGCGATTACTCTTGTTCGTTTTGTACCATTCCACTGGCGCGAGGCTCCAGTCGCAGCGATAGTATTTTCAATCTGGTTAAGTATTCCCATGAAATTGCTACTTCCGGGGTAAAGGAAATTGTATTAACTGGTGTGAACACTGGAGATTTTGGATTACAGCAAGGCGAAAGGAAAGAGCGTTTTATTGATCTGATCAAAGCGCTGGATGTGGTGACAGGCATTGAACGCTTTCGAATTTCTTCGATTGAGCCTAATCTTCTTACCGATGAGATTATTGAATTCGTAAGTCAGTCAAAACGGTTTGTGCCTCACTTTCACATTCCCTTACAATCAGGATCCAATGCCATTCTAAAACTCATGCGTAGACGTTATCAACGCGAGTTGTATGTAAGTCGGGTGGAGAAGATTAAATCAGTGATGCCTTCATGCTGTATCGGTGTGGACGTGATTGTCGGTTTTCCGGGTGAGACGCACGAACATTTTTTAGAAACGTATCAATTCTTAAATGAACTGGATATTTCCTATCTCCATGTTTTTACCTATTCGGAACGGGAAAATACATTAGCGACTACGCTCCCTGATGTTGTGCCTATGAAAGAACGGAATGAACGTTCGCGCATGCTGCATATCCTATCAGATAAAAAACGCAGGGCATTTTACGAGAAGAACCTGGGTAAACGGTTTACAGTACTATTTGAAAATGATCTGGAAGATGGATTGATGCATGGCTTCACAGAGAATTATATACGGGTGGCTGCCAGGTATGATCCGCTTCTGATTAACGAAACAAAATCAGTTGTTCTTACTTCGATCAATAGCAAAGGCCATGTTGAAGTGGAGGAAATAATTGACAATGAACAATTGACAATTGCCAATTAATAGAAGCCATCTCAAAAATACCATTAAGGGTGCGTTTCATGCCGGATTTATTCCGGCATCTCAATTTTATCGAACAGATTACTAGATCGCGGATCCCATGTCCGCGATGACAAAGTATTTTTGTGATGGCTTCTAGTTACTTGACCATTCTTCCATCCTGAATGACAAGTCTGCGATCCGTCATGGCAGCGAACTCCTGGTTGTGGGTAACGATTACAAAAGTTTGCCCGAAGTCATCTCTTAGTTTGAAAAAGAGTTGATGTAATTCCTTTGCATTATTGGAGTCCAGATTGCCACTTGGCTCATCTGCAAATATCAGAACCGGTTCATTAATCAAGGCCCTGGCAACGGCTACACGCTGCTGCTCACCTCCTGAAAGTTCTGAAGGCTTATGATCCGCGCGCGCTTTTAAACCGAGTGTTTCCAGTAAACTCAGCGCGCGGGTCTTTACTTTTTTCTCATCGGTTCGGGCAATATACCCCGGAATCATGACATTTTCGAGTGCCGAAAACTCGGGCAACAGGTTATGAAACTGGAAGACAAAGCCGAGGTTTTTATTGCGAAAATCAGCAAGGGCTCGGGAGCTTTGCGTAAAGATGTCCTTCCCGTTTAACTCAACCTTGCCGGCATCTGGTTTGTCTAACGTTCCCAGGATATGCAGGAGCGTACTTTTGCCGGCACCCGATGCGCCTACAATCGAAATCACTTCGCTCTTCTTAATCTGGATGTCCACTCCCTTCAGCACGTTGAGTGCGCCATACGATTTCGTTAACCCTTCCGCTCTTAGCATGTGTCTCGATTTAATTCTTGAATTAAAGGTTTAAAAAAAGTAGCTTGCCTCCAAAACTAATTTATATGAACATCCACGAATACCAGGCTAAAGATATTCTAAAGAAATTTGGAGTTGCTGTTCAACGAGGCATTGTTGCGGATACTCCCGACAAAGCCGTAGCGGCCGCCAAGCAGCTTCACGCTGAGACTGGCTCCAAATGGTTCGTGATTAAATCGCAGATCCATGCCGGTGGTCGTGGTAAAGGGACGGTGAAAGAAACAGGCTCGAAGGGCGTAGTGCTTGCTAAAAGTGCGGACGAAGTATATGAAAAATCAAAGGCCATATTAGGTGGAACTCTCGTTACCATTCAAACCGGGGCAGCGGGAAAGAAGGTTAACAAAGTGCTTATCGCAGAGGATGTTTATTATCCCGGAGAAAATGAACCAAAAGAATACTACATGAGTATCCTACTCGACCGGGCCACCAGCAAGCCCGTGATCATGGCCTCAACGGAAGGCGGGATGAACATTGAAGAAGTCGCTGCCACGCATCCTGAAAAGATTGTAAAAGAGTGGGTTGATCCCACAATTGGCTTACAACCCTTTCAAGCTCGTAAAGTAGCTTTTGCTTTAGGGCTGGAAGGCAATGCCTTTAAGGAGATGATTAAGTTCATTAATTCATTATATGCCGCTTACATTGGCCTTGATGCTTCGATGTTTGAAATCAATCCGGTGTTAAAAACTTCCGACAATAAAATTCTTGCGGTAGACGGAAAAGTCAATCTTGATGACAACGCGCTTTACCGGCACAAAGACCTGGAAGAATTAAGAGATATTTCGGAAGAAGATCCACTCGAGGTTGAGGCGGGCAAATCAGGGTTAAACTATGTGAAACTGGATGGCAACGTAGGTTGTATGGTGAATGGTGCCGGCCTTGCGATGGCTACCATGGACATAATTAAAATCTCCGGAGGTGAGCCCGCTAATTTTCTGGATGTGGGTGGTGGCGCCAATGCCGAAACCGTGGAAGCTGGTTTTCGGATCATTCTAAAAGACCCGAACGTAAAGGCGATTCTTATCAATATATTCGGTGGTATCGTTCGTTGCGACCGGGTTGCCAGCGGTGTGGTGGAAGCTTATAAGAAAGTGGGCAATATTCCAGTACCAATTATTGTGCGCTTACAGGGCACCAATGCTGAAGAAGGGGCTAAAATCATTCAGGAATCAGGCTTAAAGGTGTTTTCTGCGATTCTTTTAAAGGATGCAGCTCAAAAAATAACGGAAGTGCTGGCTTAAGCTGGTTTTCATATTGGAAGAAAATGCATAAATTAGCTGCTTAAAGGGTATCCTATGAGGAAATTGTTGGTAGTGTTCGCTTTGGTCCTACTCGCAGAGGTTTCTTTTGCGCAGAGTTTTTATGCGATTCGTAAAGACAGGGCAGTTATTCTTGTGGTGGGAACCGGAACATCAACTTATTTTGGAGAGTTAGCAAATCCTGGAGATTACATTGATGCGAAGCCAAACATTAATGCCGGCTTACAATTATATTTTACACCTCGCATAAGTGCCAGAGCCGAGTTAACTTGGTTTACCCTTGAAGGAACAGATTCAAAAGCTGATGACGCGAGCCGGGTTTCCAGAAATTTATCCTTCAAATCAAACAATCTGGAGCTTGGGTTTACCGGGGCCTTTAATTTGTTTCCTAATGGAAACCGATATTATCGGAGACCGTATTTCAATGCTTACGGTTTTGGTGGATTCGGATTACTCTATTACAATCCTACTACTGAGTATCAGGGTACAAAATATGCCCTTCAACCACTTAATACGGAAGGTGCGGACTACAGCAGAATCGGATTGGTTATTCCCTTTGGCTTAGGTGTAAGATTAAAAGCTGGACCTAATTTTAACGTGGCCATAGAAGGTGGATATCGAAAAACCTTTACTGATTATCTTGATGATGTAAGCACTGTTCATTTAGGTCCCAGTGCATTTTCTGATCCTGTTGCTGCAGCCTTGTCTGATAGAAGGCCTGAACTTGGCAAGCTTGCTAAACCTACGGGAACACAACGCGGAAACCCTGATAATGACGATGGTTATTTTCTACTTAATTTAAAAATTGAATATTATTTGCCTTGGGATTTGGGCGGTCAAAATAGTGGCCGAACCTACAGCAAGAAACGCAGTGCCAATTATCGATACAATAGAAAGGGAGGAATACGGAGGTAATTCTAAAAATACGCAACTGGAGTAGGCAATTGTCAATGAAGAATGGGTATTAGACTCTGGAAGTGCTTGACAGTTGGATTAATTCTTATCCAGAATTTCGTAGCCGGAATAATTACTTCCGAACTCCAGTATGAGTTCTTTCATTAGTGCCACCATTTTGAGCTCATTCTTGTCGTTAACCAAGTCAAAAAAGTACTATGTATCGGTTATTTTCTTGGTAGAGTCTACTTCAATGGTAAATACTCAAATGGAATGGCTGCGGCCTGGGCAAGGTTGCGAGCAGGTAGAATAGTTTTTTTTAAGTGGGTGGCAAGGTAGTCCGCTACGGATTGATCTTTTTCCGCATTATTGAACGTTATCACGATTTTGGACCTGCCTAATACATTTAACAACCCTTCAACGTATTCCTTTCCTTCCGCTTCGGTCTGAAGTAATATCCTGTTTGCCTCGGCCATGTGGCGGGTGGTGTCCATGCGTGAGTCAATCATAGTGCCGAGATAACTACCAACCAGTGGATATAAATTTTTACCGGCATGGATCTGAAACGAACGTGTTTCGCGAATGGTAATATTATTAACATGATACACCGGATCACTCAAAGTGGCTTTGGGTAAAATGATTTGCTGCACACTATCTCCGTGGCTGATTACTTCAATGTCTTTCAGGTTGAGGTAGGCGGTAATGGTCATTCCTCAACCTTTGTAAGTTGTTCCCTAGATATAGGAATTTTCTTGTTTTCCTTGGTAGTGGATTCCCAATTAAACAGGGTCAGGGACTCCTCAGGGAATAGATTTGTTCGGTGACCGCTACCAGTTTCATACCATTTACATTCTATCAATGGCCTTTCCATTTTAAACGATGTGTGAATTTTAATAACGATCATCAGAGACTCACTATTTCTGAGATGTACACAGTCATGAAGTTTGAACTTACTTTTTGGCCTACGTAACATGCGCTTAATATTTCCCAACCAGTTTATCATAGTGTATTGACTTTGACCGTTTGTGATTTTTTTACAGAACCTTTTCCGCCCTACCCTACAAAGGAATTTAACACTATTGTGAACGTATCAATTTTTTATTCTTACCTAATGCAGGTTTGAGTTTATGAATCTTACGCTTTAATAATAAAATATTTTTTTCTTTACCACTGGCTAATAATGCTCTTGCACTAGAAGTATGGTATTGATGTTTGGTTAAAAAAGTAAGAGAACTTCGCATCCAGGAAAGAGGGGATTTTACCCGATGATGAATAAGTCCAAATTCTCTACGCAGGAGCTCATTTCGGTTAAAAAAGTCTTTCGTTCCAAAATGAAAAAAGTCAGCATCACACAAAATCTGCTCAAGTAAGTTTTTAGGGCTTTGCGGTAAGTGGGTGGCAAGAATACATTTCTTAACACGATTAATTAACTGTGCAGATACACCCAATGAACGAAGATATTTTTGAGCCTTCTGCGCACCGCTGAGTTCATGGGTTCCGGGGTCTTCAAAATAACCACTGTCATGAAACCATGCAGCAACCAGTAATACAATGCGATCTTCATCACTGAGATGGTAACTACGACTTAGCATTTTTACAGCTTTGACAACATCCTGTGTATGATGTTCGTCATGATAAACAAAGTGTGAATGCTTATGTAATTTGAAAATTGAATAAACATAGGCTCTTACTTTTTTAAGAATGTCAGCGTCCATAATCTTGAAATAGTGTTTCCTCTATAAATTCCTGATTATCATGCCCCGATCAAGTTGCTTTTCCAATTTCTCTTTTAGGAGTGATTTGAAGAGTTCAATTTGATCTTTGTTACTTGAATAATAAATATTCCTGGTGCCCTGATCTGTTTCTTCCCAAAACTCTTCCGTGTGCTCCATTATGAAATTGCACTCAAGATCAATCAGTCCCCTGATATCAGGTACATGTAACGTAGATAATTCAAGGAGGATTGATTCAATAAGATGATCAGAGTATTCATCCTCCGACTTGTCCAGGTAGAAAAGGCATAGGCCCATTTGAATAGATCTCATCCCATGATGTTCAATACCCCGGGCGGCTACCTGTTGGTATCCAATATAGAGACCCGTGAACATTTTCAAGATGGACTCCTGTAATGCTTGCGAAGATTGTTGCTCATATAGTGCAATAAGAAATTTTTTCAATTGCCAGGATATGATTTCGATAAGAAAGACAAACAAGGGTGAGGAATGCCGTAGCTTAATAAGCTCTTTCGCATAAAAGTAGAAATATTGACAGCATTGTAGTACTCTTTGTTCTTCCCTTTTATCAATAAACAAGTGAACGAGCATACTGTAATGATAGAGGGAGTTATACACATTTCTTACCTCTTTAGTCTTTAATCCATCGTTAATTCCGTACCGTATCATGGTGTTGAAATGAAAAATGGTGCTGGTCAAAACAGGTTGATCGTTCAACTTACAAGCCACCTTTCCTATCTCAAATAATTCGCTCCCACAAAGAGAAGCTAATTCATAATGGCTATCCTTTATGAGGAGTAAATAGGTCGTATCCAACACCCGTAGTACCTTATGTTCATAAAACGTTTGCTCTCTTTCTATTTGCTCATATTTTTCACTTAAGGTGATGAACGATATATCCTTTTTATGAAAATCAGTAAGTTTAAAGTAAGAACCCGGTAAAGACTTCTTAATTGAAAGATGAAGCCTTACAGATGCACCAAGCCTTTGTATAATATAACCCTTAGGTTCTTTAAACTGGATATATTGTAAAAGGTCATGCAATTGATTTGTAGTTTCAAAAAGAATGATATGGTTCTTAAGGATTTGTGTTTGGCGGAGACGCTTCGAAGATAACAGCGCCTTAATATTTTCGTTGAAAATCCGTTCAATTACAGTTTCATTTTTTGTGCTTTTCAGGATGTAAAACGTATACGGAATTGCCAGAAAAATAAAGAAAGGAAGTAACATGTAGCAGTTAATTACAATCAGATTGGCAATAAAAAAACTTGATTCCGAGGACACCAATTGTAAAAAAACATTCTCTAAGGTAGAGAGCAGAATAAGCCAAATATATAATCTTGCCAGCGGGTCTGCGACAAACATATCAATAAGCTTAGGCGTATTTTCTGATGCAATGGAAACGACAATAATCAATGTGCCAAAGACTAGTGCCAGCAACGACAGCCAGGCTTCTGGAGCATAGTCTATTAAATTAATAAGGTCAGTAGAAAGTATTCCAATACTACTCAAGAGATTAACAGGGAGCCCAGCAGCGATCCACACCAGAATACCTTTGGTGATAACAGCCATCAATAAAATGAAACCACTGTTTCTAACTTCCACCTTTTCTTTAATAAGATTATAGGTAATCATGCTTTTGTCAAAATAAACTTTCCAGATTCAAAAAAAACAATGCGGTCCATCCAATGAGCAAATGAGAAACACTAACTCCGATTAGATTTTCGTGACGAGAATAAAGCCAACCCCAAAACAGACCGGGCACAAAGACAATCACGCCCAACAATCCACCCAGTAAATGAACATGCGTTGCTGAGAAAAGTGCATTGGAAATAATGATGGCTCTTATGGTAACATTCTTTCCACTAAAAAAATGTTGTAAACTTCCCTGGAGAACACCTCGCGCAATGAATTCCTGAATCGGTGAATGCAAACCATAAATAATGAAATTGAAGGCTAGAAACCGTTGCTGAGTCGGATTAAAATCAAACACAGGCAAGTGTTGGTATTTTGGTACATACTCAACCAGTATCCACTTAGTAAGTACCATTACACCCACGATTGCCATAGACCATACCATGGTTTCCTTCATAGATGGTTTCCAGTTTTTTGTTGTTAATCCAAAAAAACTTAATGGAAGCTTACTTTGCCGGATCATCAAGACCAATACAACACAAAAAACTACAATGATCATTGCACTGATAATCGATGCCCGCTGGGCATCCATCGATAAATTAATTATCGTATGAATGGCCAGGTTATAGACGCAAAGAAGTCCAATGACATACGAAAAAAAAAGGTTGGCTCTGGCATTCAATAATGAATTCTTTATATCAATTTTGAGTGCAGTTACTTCGTTCGCACTCGTCATTTTCAAGCGCTCAGCAACGTACCCGAGCATATTCTTCATAAGAGTGCCCCACGCCCGAGGAAAAGCTTCTTCTAGTTTTGAGAGATTTTCATGGTCAAGGCTTAGCAACAGAGACTTTGACTTACTCCGGATGGTAGCGGAGCGGGGCCCTCTCTTCAGAAAACTTAATTCGCCAATGGCATCGCCCTTCTTCAAATGAGCAATTGTGAAATCATGCTTCATCCCCCAGACCAGTGCATCCGTATCTGTTTGTTCGGCTTTCTTAGTTACTTCCAGGTCTCCGCTAAGTACCAGATAAAGATTCAGCGAGGTATCTATTCCTTCTTGAAGGAGTATTTCTTCCCCTCTCAATATCACCTCTGTAAAGAATGGAATAATAGCTCTTAAATCGGCATCACCAATGCCATTGAAAATGGGGTGGTGCCTGATCAGTTCCCAGGGTGAAAGGATAATCAATTTCGTAGAGCTATTGTTCATCTAACTCAAGTGTTTAAGCCGAGGTGCCAAACGTCTAATCCAAATTGATAAGTTTAAATTCTACGGAACCCGCTATATCATCCGGTTTCAATTTTTCGCTTTTTGAAGTCATCACGATATCCTGACCCAAACCCCGGTAACTTAATCTCCTTTTTTCAATACCGTTTTTTACTAGGTAATCGACCACGTTACTGCCTCTTATATTCGACAATGACAAGCTTTCGTTTCTGGTGGCATGTTCATTCGAATGCGTACTCACCAGCACAATCATGTTTTTATACTTCTTTAGATAACCTATAATGTATTGAAGATCTGCAATAGCCTTCGTATTTATCTCGGGGAGATTATTGCTAAACACACCATAAACAACCTGGGTCTGCCCGATTTCCGCAGGATTCTCCGTGTCCTTTAAATCATCTATTGAAACTTGCACATTTTTAAACAGGCGTGTCATCTCAACACGATATATATCAGAATTTTCAGGTGTCAGCCCTCTTGAATAATACGCATACCTACTATCAGGATTAAAGTTGAACGACAAATCATCATACGGTGAGTTTATACCCGGTCCTAAATTTACCGGCTTAGACCAATTGGTCCACGTATTGTCTAACCGTTTCGACATGAAAATATCCAAACCACCATAGCCGTTGTGACCATCGGATGAGAAGTACAGCGTTCGTCCATCATACGACAACCAGGGAGAAGTTTCATTTCCAAATGTATTGATCAACGGCCCCATGTTAACGCTCTCTACTCCTGAATAGGGGTATTTTGCATCCGGATCTCTCAGGGATACATACAAATCAAGTTTGCCTTTCGAGTCTGCTTTCTCCTGAGCAATAATAAGTGCATTCCGATCATGTGTTAAATCGTAACTAGCCCGTTCGGAAAGGTTATAGTCTAAGGCGACATTGACAGGTTGGGGAAATGACCATAGGTCACCCACACGAATTGAAATCGACACACCAGACTTCATTTTTCCGTTCTTCCCATAAATGTTACCGAGCAGCAGCGTATCACTTTTGCTACCTATGCCACTGATAAAATTCGGACCTTTGTTATTCAGAGGAGCCCCTGCGTTAACGGCCTGTGTCCACGTTTGGGTAACTTCATCAAATTCACTATACCATATATCCTCATCGCGTGCACCGCCCGTATTTTCAGGATGACCCTGCCTACTGAAATACAATCGCTTGTTGTCTTTCGTGGGCATAGGACCCAACTCTCTATACGGTGTGTTGACCAGAAAATTGAGTGGCTCACCCTCTATGGAAGTATCAATATTTTCTGCCACATTAACTTGATTACCTACCACAGGCCCTGTCTGTTGAGCGCTCACCACTATAATACTCGTAACGACCAGCATTACTACGATGAGAATGTTTCGAATTGAACATACTGATTTATTCATACTATTATTGGTTTACGTGTTAATCCATATTTTGGCATCCTCCGGATTATTAAAATACTCAATCATCATCACCTCATCGGGTACTGGTAAAAACGCAAGTTTTTGAGAAACCTGCGTGTTTGTGATGATGGCATATTTTAATACCCCGCTATTCATAATCTGAGGAATGTAAATTTGACTGATCCAATTCTGGAGTTCTCTGGTTTCATTGAAAACATAATTTCGTGTATCAACCACAATTTTTTTAATCTTTAACTTTAATACAAAAATCAGAATCTGACTAATTTCAAATTTAACTTGAGTCTCTACCATTTTTTTGGACTCTTGAAGCCAGACAGCCCATAGGGAATGACTTTCTTTTACATACAGTAATTCTGAATAGGGGCTTGCGTATAGTTGCATAGTCAATCTGATTATTTTTATTTCACGAATTAAACATAAGTTTTGCTTGAGCTGCAGCCCCACTTCCGACTTCATGTTCGACAAAGTACATGTCTATCTTACCCATATTTTTAACTTCAATTTTGCCTCGTGCGCTGCATTTAAATTTGTCTTTCACAAGCTGATAGGTGATACCGGAAATATTGACTTTCCCCGGCTCCCCTGCCGCCTCGAGGCGGGCTGCGATGTTGACTGTTGAACCCCAAATGTCATAAGTGAATTTACTCTTGCCGATTACACCTGCAATCACAGGACCCGTGTGAATCCCGATCCGTAATTCCCAGGGCGGCTTACCCGCTTTTTTATTTTCCTCTTTTGCATGATTAATAAACTGCAACATCTCCAGCCCTGCATTTACGGCATCGACTGGGTTGGATCCATTCGGAGTAGGCACTCCACCCGCTGCCATATACCCGTCTCCCATTGTTTTAATTTTTTCCATGTTATTACGCTCAATGATCGCGTCAAGCTCAACAAAGAGGTAACTGAGTTCTCCAACAAGTTCTGCTGGACTTAGGCCATTACTTAAAACTGTAAATCCCGCAAGGTCGGCAAACAGCACTGATACTATTGGAATGTGCAAGGGCGTTACGGATCCCTTTAACTTTAATTCCTGCGCAACCACCGGAGGAAGTACGTTCAGTAAAAGAGCTTCCGATTTATTCCTTTCTGATTCTAATTCTTTTTTTTGTCTTCTTATTTCTTCGCTTGAGTTCTTTAACATGCCCGAGCTTATTTCCATTTGTTGCACCACCGTCTCCAATTGTTCGCGGGCATCAGCCAATTCCAATTGGGTTTTAATGCGCATCATTAACTCATCAGCATCAAAAGGCTTATTTAGAAAATCACTTGCTCCAAGCTGAAACCCTTCCACTGTTATTTTTTTATCCATGTTAGAGGTCAAAAAAATGACTGGAATCTTCTTGGTACGCGAGTCTTTCTTAAGCTGCTTACATACTTCAAAGCCGTTCATCTCCGGCATTTCAATATCCAATAAGATCAGGTCAGGGTGGCTGTTCTGTTTCGCAATTTCCAGGGCCTTCGCTCCAGAAGTAGCCACCTTCTTTTTGAAGTCTACCAACAAGCCACTCAAAATCGCAATATTCTCAGGTGCGTCATCGACAATAAGAATTGTTTTATCACTCATGTTTGTTTCCATTTCCTCCCCCCGGTTTAGTTTATACTTGTAATTGTGATTTTAGTTTCTCCAAAAGAGTTAAAGCTTCTTCAAACTCATAGTTGTCCAATACCACTTTTAACTTTTCGATTTCCAACTCTAGTCCCGAAATCATTCCGATTTCGTCCAGCAATTGGATGGCATCGGGGTTATGATCAAGCAGAGATTTTTCTAAATCAATTAGCTGCAACTTGATCCTATCCAGATTTAATTCCATTGTTTTTGGTACCGCTTTGGATAACTGCCTACCAATGGATTGTGTTATGGCATTTAATTCGTTCTTCATAGAATCAACACCGGATAAGACATAGGTTGTATCGAGTATGTTTTGTTCTATACTGATACACATTTCGTGTAGTTGCAACATGCCAAGGCTGCCGGAAAGACCTTTCATAGTATGGATCATCCTGCGCGCAGTAATCAGATCACTTTCGTTATAGGCTGTCAGAAAATCCTCCGCAAAACTTTCGTTGTTATCCCAGAACTTGAGAAGCATATCATAAAAAAGTTTTCCATTCCCCCCCAGATGCGAAAGCCCATCGTCTAGATTCACTCCATAGATTTCGGGAATCTCCACTTTCTCTTTTTCAAGGACCGCGGTGCTGGCAATGCTATCGCTACCTAACCATCTTACGATCGTTTCCAGCATTTTGTTTGGATTGATGGGCTTGGCGATAAAGTCATTCATCCCAATTTCAATGCACTCTTCTTCAATTTTATTAAACGCATCGGCTGTCATGGCAATAATAGGCAGCTTCTCATAGGCCCCAAGTTTGCGTATTTCCATCGTGGCCATACGACCACCCATTACCGGCATTTGCAGATCCATTAACACCAGGTTGAAGCGCGATGGTATACCCGAGTTCCTTACAAGTTCCAACGCTTCTTGTCCGTTCCCCGCAATCTCCACGGTGAATCCAAATCCCTCGAGTAATTCACGTGCTACTTGTTGATTAATTTCATTGTCCTCCACCAATAATAAATGACCGCGAAATTTTTCTTCAGTTTCTTTAATAACCCTCTGGCCCTGTTCCGCCTCAATACTTTCTTCATTTTCAAGTGCTTCGATAATAAGGTTGTACAGTCTTGAATATCGAATAGGTTTGATTAAAATCCCGGAGAGGTCCAGCTCCTCTGCTTGTTCATACAAAACCTCATTTGCATAGCCAGCACTCATCATGATAATCTTGATGTCATCAAATTGTTGGTCCTGTCTTATTAATTTTGCGGTTTCGATTCCATCCATCTCGTCCATTTTCCAATCCAGCAGAATGAGTTTGATTGGATTATGATGATAATTGTTCTTTAAATAATGGATAGCCTGGATACCCGAGCCGATTGCTGTTACCTTGAATGAAAGGGATTCCAAGGCCTCCTTCATGATCTTAAGTGCGGGTATACTGTCCTCCACTAACAGCACGTTTAATTTTCGAAGATCGATGGAAGGGACAGGAATTTTTCTTTGATGTTTTTGTTTCTTCAACCATAAATTAAAATAAAACCGGCTACCCTTTCCGGGCTTACTGTCAATCGACACGGTACCTTCCATCAATTCAACCAATCGTTTGATGATGGAGAGCCCAAGTCCCGTACCACCATATTTACGGGAAATGGTATCATCCGCCTGCGTAAAGGGTACAAACAACTTACTGACCTGTACCTCGTCCATCCCAATACCGGTATCCGCCACTTCAAAATTTAAATGAATTTTGTCGATGGTTTCCTCTCTCACCGTCACCGTTACGACCACATCACCTTCATGAGTGAACTTGACCGCATTGCTGCAGAGGTTTATTAAAATTTGTTCAAGACGTACCGGATCACCGATAAGATAGGTAGGTACGCGGCTGTCAATGCCAAAGGCAATTTCAAGTCCTTTGGCGTTGGCTTTATAGGTAATGACATTGCCAAGCCGTTGAAAGATTTCCTCCAGGTCGAAACTAACTTCTTCAAGAATTAATTTTCCTGCTTCAACTTTGGAAAAATCCAGGATATCGTTAATGATACCCAACAATGACTCACTGGATGACTGAATTTTATTGAGGTAATCTGCTTGTTTGGGTGTAAGCTCTGTCTTAAGCGCTAGGTGACTAAGACCTATCACCGCATTGAGCGGGGTACGAATTTCATGCGACATGTTCGCCAAAAACTGGCTCTTTGTTCGGTTGGCCAACTCAGCAGCAAGTTTGGCTTCTTCCAAAGTTTTATTAGTCGCGCTGAGCTTGGCCTCTGCCTCTTTTTGCTCTGTAATGTCGCGTGCAATTTTCGCTACGCCTGTTATGTTTCCATTTTTGTCTTTAATGGGGGAAACCGATAACGAAACAGGAATAGGACTTCCATCCTTTCGTACTCTGACGGTCTCATAATTTCGAATCAATTTTCCACTCTTAACCTGATCGATGATGTATGATTCTTCATGAATACGATGTTTTGGAATCAGTAAAGAAATGTGTTTACCCGCTACTTCTTCAAATGAGTATCCAAATGTTCTTTCAGCTCCTTTATTCCAGGTGTTAATTATTCCATCCAATGACTTACTTAAGATGGCATCGTCAGAAGATGCTACCACGGCTGCCAACTCATTGACCTTTCTTTCATCCATTAAGCGCTTCGTGATGTCAATTGAAATCACGGAAACACCAATGATGGCTTTGTCGTCAGCAAAAATCGGGTTGAACCGGGTTTCATAAAACGCCTTCTCCGCGTCACCATACTCTTCAATGCTGATATGACTCTCGCCCGCCAAAGCGCGGTTCAGATTTAGTTTTAGCTTTTCTCTATCAGCATCATTGGTCATGTAATCCAGGATACTACTTCCAATCTCCACTTCCTGATTGTAGAGATAACGCATGGATTGCTTATGAATCGCATTAATATTCAAATATTTATACTTTGAATCGATTGAAAAGAAATTGACGCCATCGAGACTCTCAATGCTGGATTGGAGGAGAAGTTGAGCGTTTCTTGCGAGTGTGGTCAATCGGACAAGCTCGGCTTCGTTTCTTTTTTGTGCTGTAATGTCAGTGGTTAATATCGTGACACCAAAGATCTCCTGTTGATCATTCCGCATGGGGTTATAACGGGTCTCAAAACATACCCGCTCCACTAATCCATATTCCTCAATGGTTAAATGGTTTTGTCCGGCAATCGCTTTGTCAAAATTGACTTTCGCTTTGAGTTTATCTTCTGTAAGAGTAATGCAATCTAAGATGCTCTTGCCAATTTCAACATGTGTTCCATAAGCCTGAAAGGTAGCATTACTAAAAGACACATTGAAATTCAAAATTCGATAGTTAACATCAATAGAAAAAATCATTATCTCCTTGAGACTTTCGAAACTCGCTTGGAGAAGGATTTTCGCTCTATGCGCAACATCCGCTTCTTCCTTCATCTTGGCTTGCGATATTTTGGCAGCCTTCAGACTTATATAATTCATTATAAAAAGTCCCATGAGTAACAAAGTAAAAAAGAGTACAGTCGCGAAATAAGTCTGATTAAAGGTGATAGTAGCTGTAGCATTCCGCTCTTGTCTTTCCTGCAGCAGCGTTTGCTCGTACTGCTGCATTTCGTTGACGAGGACCCGGATTTGATCCATCACTCTTTTTCGGTTCCAGGCCTGCCGCAAATTTTCCTCTATAGTTAACTTATCGTCATCGCTTTTAATGGCCTCATCTGTAAGACGAATCTTTTCGTCAATCAGTGGTTTGAGTTTAGTTACTGATTGCTGCTGCGGTGGACTATCCGCAATAAGTTTTTGGAGAATCTGAAAATGATAGTCTATCGAATCGCGATAGGCATAATACGGGGTGAGGAATTCTTTCTTATTAGTATTATCATAGCCACGCTGACTGGTTTCAATGTTCAACAAGGCATTGAACAATTTTTCTGAAGTAAGTAGAACTTGACCTGAATGTAAAACCTGGCGATTGGAAGTAAGCTGATTTTGATTATTTGTATAGGTAAGCCAGCCCAACCAGGTTGATATGGATAAGATAAGAATGAAATGAAAGGTTGCTCTTGACAACATAGCTCATTTTCATAGTTGAATTGATATCGAAAAAAATTTTATACTCATTTTAAAAATAATATTTTATGATATATATCATGTTTTGTAAATAGTAATTTTAATTACATTGTAATGTTTATAAAAAGAAAGATAAATTTGTATGACAATTCCTTATATAAGCTAAGGGAATCCTTAGATGAATTTTCCTTTTTGCTTAGTCATGTTTAATTACTCCACCATCATTTACTAAGTGCATTGATGTTGTTTGAAGTAAGAATAAAAACAGCCTATCGATAACCCGATTGGGTGCAATACTTAAAAATATATGGCCTTATCAAGAAAGCATAGCAAAGATGAAGGGTAAGGTGTGGTTAGGAAAGGTCTGAATGTCGCCAGTTTTGGTTCAAATTACCCTTCAACTATTAAGCTATGTTAAAGCATCAAATGATTCTCAAATGAACACACTAAAAGGGTGGCCATTGTGCTAATTGCTAAGCAAATGTGAAGGATGAAGCTGTCTCAAAAGTCTAATAATATTGAATTGTCATTCCGGCCCTGAGCCGGAATCCCGTCATACGTGTATAAAACGGGATCGCGGGTCATTGCCCGCGATGACTGGAGGACTTTTGAGACAGCCTCTAACAATTTTAGTCTGTGTGCATTCGGGTAACGTAAATGAGCGCTCGATTTTTTTCATCCAAGGTCAACCCATAATAATCATAACAGAAGGCTGATGTTTAGGCAGCATTGAAAAGCGTTTCTTGTAAGGCCCTCGTTAGAAGTCAACCCTGTTCTTGAATTTCTTCGGAGAAATTCCAGTAATGCGCTTGAAATATTTTCCAAAAACCGACTGGTCGCTAAAGTTCAATAAACTGGCAACTTGAGATATGGTATGTTCCGGCTTTTCAAGTAATAACTTGCTTTCAAGGATTATATAGTGATCGATAATCTGTCTAGCGGTTTTGCCATTTATCTCTTTTACGATTTTCGTTAGATATTTTGGGCTCACATTCAGCGCACCGGCATAAAATTGAACTGAATGTTGCTCTCGAAAATTATTTGATACCAGGTGAGAAAAGCGAATGACAAGTTCTTCTTTATGCGTAACCTGCCGAATGAGTGGGGGGGAGTACTTACGTCTCTGTGCAGCAATTTCATACAGCAAAGTCAGGAAAACATGATTGACCTGCTCAACACCAAACAGTCTGTCCGCCTGTTTGCAGCGTTCGAAGAGGTTACGTATATTTCTTTCAATAACACTTGCATCAGCAGGGTCAAGATTCCAGACGGGTTTGAAGTGGGAGCTAAAATAACTAAGAAGCTCATTTGCTCGCATTGTCAAGCCGGTCTGGTTCAGAAATTTCACGGTAAAATGGATCATCATTACCTGCGCATCTTGCGAAGCACCAAGCATCTGCCTTATCACATTAGGTGCCATTATCAAAAGCATTCCTTTCTTAATTGTATAAGGAATGAGGTCAAGTGAGATATTCGCAGCTCCACGCCTACAGAGGATGATGGAATAGTGGTCCGTTCGAAAATGCTTACCATAGTCAAAATCGACAGCATTGAATAACTCAGTAACAGCCAGTTCACCACAAGTTACTGCAACCCGCGACTTCCTGTACGAAAGCACTTCAGCAGAAGTGAGAACCGGTACCGAGGATACTTTGACCATATTTTAGGTAGTTGCTGGAATGGAGAAGTGAAAAAAGAATGCTTGTACTATGTACTTAGCAAAAATGAAGAATAAGGTGTGGTTAGGAATGGTCTGAATATCGCCAGTTTTGGTTCAAATTACCCTTCAATTTTTAATGCTCCCTTTTATTCAATCCTGAAAGAGTAGGAATGCTATGTCAAAGCATCAAATGATTTTCAAATAAAAAAGGGGTGGCCATTGTGCTAATTGCTAAGCAAATGTGAAGGATGAAGCTGTCTCAAAAGTCTAATAATATTGAATTGTCATTCCGGCCCTGAGCCGGAATCCCGTCATACGTGTATAAAACGGGATCGCGGGTCATTGCCCGCGATGACTGGAGGACTTTTGAGACAGCCTCTAACAATTTTAGTCTGTGTGCATTCGGGTAACGTAAATGAGCGCTCGATTTTTTTCATCCAAGGTCAACCCATAATAATCATAACAGAAGGCTGATGTTTAGGCAGCATTGAAAAGCGTTTCTTGTAAGGCCCTCGTTAGAAGTCAACCCTGTTCTTGAATTTCTTCGGAGAAATTCCAGTAATGCGCTTGAAATATTTTCCAAAAACCGACTGGTCGCTAAAGTTCAATAAACTGGCAACTTGAGATATGGTATGTTCCGGCTTTTCAAGTAATAACTTGCTTTCAAGGATTATATAGTGATCGATAATCTGTCCAGCGGTTTTGCCATTTATCTCTTTTACGATTTTCGTTAGATATTTTGGGGTCACACTCAGCGCATCGGCATAAAATTGAACTGTATGTTGTTCTCTAAAATTATTCGAGACCAAGTGAGAAAAGCGAATGACAAGTTCTTCTTTACGCGTAACCTGCCGAATAAGTGGTGGTGAGTACTTCTGTCTCTGCGCAGCAATTTCATACAGCAAAGTCAGGAAAACAAGAGTGACCTGCTCAACACCAAACAGTCTGTCCTTCTGTTTGCAGCGTTCGAAGAGGTCACGCATAATTCTTTCAATAACACTTGCATCAGCAGGGTCAAGATCCCAGACGGGTTTGGATTGGGAGCTAAAATAACTAAGAATCTCATTTGCTCGCGTTGGCAAGCCGAGCTGGTTCAGAAAATGTACAGTAAAATGGATGATCATAACCTGCGCATCTTGCGAAGTACCAAGCATCAGTCTTATCACATTAGGTGCCATTATTACAAGCACTCCTTTCTTAAGTGTATAAGCGATGAGGTCAAGTGAGATATCCGCAGATCCTCGCGTACAGAACATGACGGCATAGTGGTCCGCTCTAAAATGCTTACCAGAATAGTCAAAATCAGCAAACTGGTATGCTTCAGTAACGGACAGTTCACCACAAGTTACTGTAACCCGCGACTTCCTGTACGAAAGCACTTCAGCAGAAGTGAGAACCGGTACCGAGAATGGCATATTTTAGGTAATTGCTGGATTGGAGAAGACTTTGAGCATCTCGGGCAAGCGCAGTAATCGGACAAGCCCGGCTTCGTTTCTTTTTCGTGATGTAATTTCAGTGGCTAAAATCGCTATACGAAAGATCTCCTTTTGATCACTACGCATCGGATTATAGCGTGTCTCGTCAAGCAGTGGTTTGAGTTTAGTTAATGATTGCTGCTGCCGTGGACTATCCGCAATAAGTTTTTGGAGAATCTGAAAATGATAGTCTACCGAATCGCGATATGCATAATAGGGAGTGAGGAGTTCTTCCTTATTAGTATTATCATAGCCACGCTGACTTGTTTCAATGTTCAACAAGGCATTGAACAATTTTTCTGAGGCAAGTAGAACTTGACCAGAATGTGAAACCAGTTGACTGGAAGTAAGCTGACTTTGATTGTTTGTATAGGTTAGCCAACCCAGCCAAGTTGAGATGGCTAAGATGAGAATGAAATTAATGAATGATCCAGTCCAATGATTCATTAAATGAATGAATGAATGAATGAATGAATGAATGAAAAATTAATGTACGAAAACCATATTAAATTAAAGTTAAACGACCATGATTAATATCATATTAAATAAATTCTAATATTTTCCGAATTAAAATACCTTAATCTATATATTTTATAAATTTTTTCTAAGGATCCTAAGACGATTTCCTTTTGATTAGAAAAAATGGTGCGTTTTATTTGATAGCATGCCTGGACCGTAAAGAAAATCAGGCGTTGGGTTTGGAGAAAAAATTAGTTCTTGTCGAGGATTTCGTAGCGGGAATAATTACTTCTGAACTCCGGGATGAGTTCTTTCATTAGTGCCACCATTTTAAGTTCATTCTTATCGTGAACCAGATCAAAAAACAATTCAATATATCTATTGATCTCTTCATACGAATAAGGCTCAACTTTTCCGATCAGAATTTTTTCGTGATGTGTAGGGATGGTGTCCTCTGATTTATTCAATAACTCTTCATACAATTTTTCACCTTCCCGTAATCCGGAAAAGACTATTTCAATATCCTTTCCTGGTTGCATACCCGAGAGTAAAATCATCTTTCGGGCCAGGTCTATAATTTTGACAGGTTTGCCCATATCAAAAATAAAGATCTCGCCCCCTTTACCCATCGTGCCAGCTTCCAACACCAATTGACATGCTTCCGGAATAGTCATAAAAAACCGGGTGACTTCCGGATGGGTAACCGTTACCGGTCCTCCCACTTCGATTTGTTTTTTGAACAAAGGAATCACTGACCCATTCGAACCCAAGACATTGCCAAAACGCGTGGTGACGAAAGCGGTAGAAAAATTTCCTTCTTCATGCAGTTTTTCATTCAACGCCTGCACATACACTTCGGCAATACGCTTTGAACAACCCATTACATTGGTTGGATTTACTGCCTTGTCGGTAGAGATCATTACAAATTTCCTAACCCGGTATTGCACCGCGAGGTCAGCTAAATTCTTCGTTCCCAAAATATTACAATGAATTGCTTCACTGGGATTCCCTTCCATCAGCGGCACATGCTTGTACGCAGCAGCGTGGTAAATGATCTCCGGTTTATTGTCTTCTAAAATACCCGCGATCCGGTGTTTGTTTGTGATGTCTGCCAGATACGGAATTACGCGCACATTGAACCGGCCTTTAACTTCGCGTTCAATTTCATACAAAGGAGATTCGGCCTGGTCGATCAAAATAATTCGTTCAGGACCGTAAGAAGCCACCTGTCGTACCAATTCACTACCAATGGAACCTGCTGCTCCGGTAATACAAATTCTTTTCCCTTTGATATCCTGGTTGATCGATGCGTTATTCAATTGAATCGTTTCTCTTCCCAATAACTCTTCAATATTAATCTCACGAATCTGATTCAGGCTTAACTCGCCACCCACCCACTTTTCCACCGGAGGAATGGTTCTTACCTTCACCTTATTACGCAAACACGCATCCACTAATTCGTTCTTTCGCTCCAGCGAGATATCTCTTACTGTGATAACCAGTTCATCAATATTTAATTCATCAAAGTAATGATCAAGATTATCCTTACGGGCATCGTAGATATGTCTTCCATCAACCACTTTGCCTATCTTATTTGGGTTGTCCTCTAAAAAACCCACTATCTGCATCCGTGGGGTTGAGTCAATCACGTGACGCGTGATTATCCCAGTTTGACCTGCACCAAAAATTAACACGCGGGATTTCTTAATGATCGCGTTGCGGTAGTAGGTGAAGATGTACTTCACTAACAATCTGTAGTTAAATAAAAAGAGAAAGGAAGAAAGTAGACTAATGAAAATTACCGAGAAAGGAATGATAAAAGTACCATTTGTAATAAATGTAATCACGTTAATGGATGCCACCAGCGCTACGTTGAGCAACAACATAAAAAATATGCGCACCCCATCCTGCAATCCTGTGTAACGAATGATACCCCGATAGCTTCCGGTTATCAGGATGGATAGAACCCCAGCCATCGTATAAATCAGAAGCCCCTGTTGAAAATTATTTACTTTGAGATCCGATACAGAAAAATTAAAGCGAAGAAGGTATCCGGTTAAGGTTGAGAATACAATAAAGAAACAATCAATCAGTATGATTACCCACCGCGGAAGTATCTTGAGCCTTCGAAGGAGTGCCGGAAAGCTTTTCACCTGAATTTATTTGGTTTCTTTTTTAGAACCAGATAGAATTTTTTTTAACCCCATGAATCCACCCAAAGCCAAAAGAATTTCGATTCCTGATATCGGAACATCCGGATCGCCCCCTGGATCGCCCGGCTGTGCGTTTACAAGCAGGGAGGTTAGTAGAGTTACCCCAAGAAAAATAACTATCCTATAGACTGATTTCGATCTCATTTCTTAATAACCTTAAAAGTGGAAACAGCATTATTGGAGCCAATTAATTTTATCAAGTATAAACCTGCGGGATAATTGGTCATATTAATTTTAGCCGAAGATTCACTTACCTCCAATGTCTGTAATTGCAGGCCGGTATTAGAAACGATCGTAATTACCTTCACCTTATTGAGGCCCTGAATGATTAACTCATCAACTACCGGGTTAGGATATACTGTTATTCCTAAGCTTTCATCCTCCAGACCTGTAACCACAAATTCATAACTATCGATGGTTTTACACGCCCCCACTGTTACCTCTGCTTTATAAACACCTGACTCTGTTGCTGTGATCGACTGACCCGTTGCTCCGGGAATCACTACATCATTGAAATACCAAACATTTCCTGACGGGTAGCTTGATGTGAGTACTCCATAGGCAGTTTCTGTAATTAAAATTTCATCATACTTAACAACCTCGGCTTTCACCTCCGTGCGTTCACCCTCGCAGCCTAGCGCATTCACTGCACTAACATAATATGTTTTGGTTTTGTCCAGTACCGGAGTGGCGTAGGTATTGCCTGACACACCAGAAATAGGTTCTATAGACGAGATTGATTCATACCAATTATACGAACCATTTTCAGGGGCACCCACAGCTGAAAGGGTTACGGACCCCTCCTGACAAGCGGAGCCGCCTGTTGTTGCTTGAATCTGATAAATATCATCCTTAGTTACCACCAGCGATTCCATCATCGGCACTGCATCGCAGGTCGAACGCTTCGCATAAACCAGCATGTCATTTTCTCCCAACGCCAATTTTGTTTCATCGATTCCGATTGCCAATGAATTACCTGTTCCAACCACGTTGTCTGAAATTGTGGTTCCATTTAATGAGGCATAATATGTTACACCCGCCTCGGAAGAAGGCAGGGTAATGGAATAACTTGCCGTTCCACAAAGCTCAGCAGGTCCCTGAGGAACGATGGTATTATCAACGTTTGCCAATGAAAACGCCAGCTTAAATCTAGCTCCTTGAGAATCCAGCTCGCTGGTTACTTCAAATGGATAATCTGATTGCGTTCTAACATTTATTATTTCTCCTAAAAATTCATCTATTAACTGAATCACCATTGTTTCATCAAACGAATCAAACTCTGAGAATTGAAGATTATACGTGCCCACAGGTGCTTCCGAAACATCCAGCGAAACTACTGCCGAACACGAGAATGGAGACAAGGCATTAATCGCATATTTTGTGTCTCCTGTGATAGACGATAGGTTAAAGACAGCATTCTTTAGTTTATAAGCATCCCAATTGCTATCAAAGTTATTTGTCGCTTCTTCCTTAAACCTGATTACAGTTTCATCTGTAATTCCATCTTTCTTCAGGGCGATCCTTAAAATGTCATTCGGAGCACCCTCTCTAAAGAAAGACGTCTGGGTTCCTGCTGCCTTTACACTTTCGGTTGCCTGGAAATCAATAGGACCACCATCACTTTTTACAAAGAAAGCCTGGCCGGTAGCAATAAATTGAGTGCCGCCATTTGCACCTACACCGCCCACATAAGATGCATAAATCGGAGATACTTCACCGTTATCGCGCATGTAGATAGCATTGGTGATACCTGTTTTAGTCCAACCCGCTGCATCCCAGTTTATGGTAGATGGGTATGGATTGCCCACCAGGTTCCAGCCATCGTTAGCCAGCGTGCCTGAGGAAGTAAATGAAACAAAGCTATTGAAGTTGATCGTGCCACTATTAATCGGAGCTCTTACGTCCCAACGTGCTGACCCCGCAGAAGAGATTGGTGCTACATTGGCGCGAACAAATAGAGCGTATCCTCGGCCATTTGTCAATGTTTCGGAATTAGCAGCATTTGGGAAATCTACATAGCCATCATTGAAGTCTGTGAATGTGTCCCCATTGGTATCCGTTATTACCGATTCATCATAGAGAAACATGGATTGGGTTGAGCCACACCCTGAACACGCACTAGACCCTGTAAATGACCCGGTGATCGGGATTTCACTTTGAATCTGAGAAACAGCCGGAGTTTGAACCGGAGAAGAAATATATCTATATATGCGGCCACTATTTGCGCCTTCAATAGACATGTGGCGTTGTACCGTTACATTACCGGTAACCGAAGCACCTGTAGGAAGCGCAGCAATAGCAGCATCAATGGTTGGGTCATCAGCCGAGGAAACAAGCGTAAACACAGCCGTGTTACCACTACCATCTGCGTCAAATTGTGAGTTGGCGGCCAACGTAAGTACACCTCTTAAATTTTGGTTGCTCTGTACCTGTACTTCCGGTGGTCCCCCAGTTGAATTGGTAACTGTAATATTGTTAAAATCAGTTACGGCACTTCCTTGAATATTCTGAATACTAGTACCTGCAAATACAACCGTACCTGAACCACGGTTGAAAGTACCGTTATTTGTAAAATTTCCGGCTAAGCTAAGATTTGTAGGCGCATTAAGTATTCCTGTAATAGTAATACCGCTAAAAGTGGTCGCTGTCGTTCCGGAAATGGAACTATTGCCATTAAAAGTAACCGTGTTTGTTGCTACCCCGCGATTGAAAGTGCCATTGTTAGTCCAAGTGCCAGCTACATTAAAATTGCCAACAGGAGCCGTTAATACGCCAGTTATTATTACATTATTGAAGGAACTTGTGCTCGAGCCGGAAATGGTTGTAGATCCTCCAAAAGTGGTCGTTGCAGATCCTGCATTCAAAGTTCCATTGTTAACAAGATTTCCATTGATTTGGAAATTGGAGGAAGGTGTTAAAGAACCAGTAACTGTAATTGAGCCAAAGGTTGGAACTGCACTTCCTGAAATTGAGGTTGTTCCTGAAAAGGTAATTGCGCTTGAGGTTAATGTTGAGGAAGCGCTACTTACAAAATTCCCTTTTAAATCAATGGAGTTTGACCCTGCATTGAACGACCCGCTTGAAAGCGTAAGAATGCCATTTATGGTTATGTTACTACCCAAGGAAAGAGTACCCGATCCTGATTTTGATAAGTTAGCTAATGCTGTGGTGTTAGTTGGCAATTCAGGCCCTGTAGTTATGGTACCTGTTGTGTAAACTACGTTATAAGGGTCTAAGGTATTTGCCAGGTTTGAACTGATAGTTCCCCCTGACCTAGTAACGGTGCCACCCGAAGCTATCGAAATACCAGTTCCATTGGTGAAGGTTCCGGAGTTTAGATTAAGGTTGGTGATTGTAGTAGTTGATGATGTTATAAAACTGGTACTTGCTCTAGCAAGTGTTAGCGTACCCAATGCGCCACCTGCCAAACCTACATCAGTAGGTAATGTGCCTGCACCATCAATAATAATTGTTGAGGAGGCTGTAGCAGAAAGATCACCCGGTGTTGCAGGACCATAGGCCCCACTGATTGTTAACGTATTCGCGGCTATTGCCAATACTCCAGCCGTATGGGTAAATGTTCCCACGATGGTAAGGTTACCACCTAACGTTACCAGCCCAGAACCACCCGTACGATTTAAGGTAAAGTTGTTGAGTTGCGTTGTGCCGTTGAAGGTAAGCGTACCGAAGTCACCTGTGCCTCCTATAACGAGATTGGAGGAAGGCCCACCCACTAATCCACCAGAACCGGACACCGTACCATTAATGGTAAGTGTTTGTGCGCCTATTGACAAACTTCCAGAGGCGAGGGTAAGTGTGCGTAGCGCAACAATATCCAAGCTAGTGCTTAACGTTACGCCACTGGTATTGTTGATCGTTAAATTGACATCGCTCCCGGAAGGAAAACCATTTCCAATAAATTGCGCACCCGAACCATTATAGATGATAGTAGAATTACTTGCGAAGCTGCGGGTGCCGCTTATTCTGAGATTTCCGTCTGCGGTTCCAGTTTGAAGAGCGCCTCCCGCAGCTGTGGAGCCTACTTGCATAGTTCCATTTAAGGTAAAGGTACCACCACCGCCAATAAAATTTGAACCTGAAAGCGTTAGTGTAGAAAGCGATGCCACAGAATAATTTACATTACCTGCTGGCACTATCGTGGAAGTAAATACCTTGGTGGAAGCACCTATAAAGTTGACATTTCCGATACCGCCATTCACAAACAAATCACCACCCGAATGGGTATAATTTCCCTGAATATTTAGGTTTGCAGTTCCGGAAGTTGCTGACAAATCGATCTGGCCGGAGCCAGAAAGTATAAATTCACCGGTTATATTTACTGTCAGATCCTGATCATCGGCCATTTGAACATATCCACCCGAGACTTCAAAATTCCCAGAGATATTCCAGGTACTCGGGCCAGCATCACCTGAGGCAAACCCAATAACACCCCCCGTGACTTCAAGACTGCCTCCAATATTGAGCGTAGTACCTGCCCCGCCCGATGAATAAAAGATCGCGTCAATTCCGGTATCAACTACTCTGAAATCTCCATTTAAGGTTGAGGGTAACCCTCCCAATGAAATTGTTTGGTCCTGACCAGGAGCATTCCAAACAAAATTACCGAACGTTTGACTTAAGCCTAGTGGAGGGGTTGAATTTCCAGTAGTATAACCAACTATGTTTACCGTTGAATTTGCATTCCATCCCGCTGCGGGAATAGTGCCACCATCCACAAACTGATGAAAATAATTTGATCCAGCATTGAATGTTAGTTTGGCAGAAGTTAACCCCGTAAATGTACCATTGTTATTGAGGGCACCATTCACCACAACATTTCTATTGGGAATTCCCCCAAATGCTATGGTGCCATTATTCGTTAAGTCACCGCCCGCATCCACTGTTATTTCATTGCCAGCCCCATTCGCCAATGTGAGTATAATGGAGGGATCTACTATGAGTGTGCCGCCACTTTGAATTGTTACCTGATCGATGGTAAGATTAGCTGTAATATTGATGATGTGACCATTAGCAATAAGAACTGAGGATGAATTGGCTACTGTTGGAACTGTATTCGGAGACCATGATAACGGATCATTCCATGCCCCGCTGCCAGCTCCTGAAGATGTAATTGTTTGAGCCCATGCACCACTTACCAGAAGAAAAGAAATAGCAACCGACAGTAATGTTCTCATCATAGGTTTTAACTTATACTAATTGGCAAAGCTATCCAAAAATGATCAATTTAAATAGAAAACTCAAGTTAAATACCAGCTAACTGAAGGCATGTAACCGGAGTTCATCATTCTTTTCATCTTAGCTCACACGTATTGTTAATCTATGCGTCAATCGTGACGATTGAATTGACTGCCTTTTCGTTAAAAAAAGCACTTGGCAAGCATATTATCTCATCAAATAATTGCTCCGCTATTCCGATTGAAAACACTGGAAATCTCGATAAATGGGCCATTTTGTGTAGTGGATTCCAACCAGGCCGGGTTTCAATGCCTTGATTTACAAGCACTTTTAACCAGTCCCTTCGCCCTTTTTTATCCTTATAGCGAAATGAAGACAGCCAGCGACTGGCCACATCACCCGAAAGAGGCTGGGTCCAAGTAATTGCGGGGTGGTCTTTGAAAGCCTTGCAATATGCTGTGAAGATTTCCTGACGGCTAGCGACCAGCCGGTCTGCTTTTGGAAGTTGCAACAAGCCATAAGCTGCTGTTAGTGGACTCATGCGATAGTTGAATCCCACCTCGTTAAAGAGATAGTAAGGTTTAGGCAACCGGGCCTGTGAAGCCAGCAGCCGGGCCCGCTTTTCCCATTTTGTATTTGACGTAGTAAGTAAGCCACCACCAAACGCGGTAACGGTTTTGTTACTATTGAAGGAAAAAATACCCATATCTCCGACAGTACCGCACGGTCTTCCTTGTATCGAAGCCCCCCAGGCTTCTGCTGCATCTTCGATCACCGGCACCTTGTATTTTTTTGCCAGCGTCATGATGTTCGCCATATCTGCCGGCACCCCATAATTGTGAACCACGATGATGGCTTTGATACGCTGTGACCGGGCGTTAAATTTTCTCAAAGCTTGTTCGAGTAATTCAGGACAAAGATTCCAGGTGGTTTCCTCACTGTCAATCCACACCGGCTTTGCTCCAAGATACAGGACTGGATTAACGGAAGCTACATAGGAGAAAGTAGGAACAACCACCATATCACCGGGGCCAATGCCGAGTGCAGCCAAGGCAAGGTGCAGTGCAGCTGTACCGGATGATACTGCTACCACTGGTCTATTAAGAAGTTGTGACGAAGCCAGCTTTTCAAAATCAACTACGAGGTCTTCGTGGTTGCGGTGCTGGTATTTCAGCAACACCGCGTGCAGGCCGTGTGCATCAATTTGATTATAGGATAATGGATGTTTATACACGCTTGCCGGTAGTTACTTTCTGATAATAAAATCCAATGATCAAGATAATCATCAGTAGTGGATTTACAATCATGCGATGAATTTGCGATAAAAGTGGAGAAGAAATTTCTGATGCTCCCTCGAGGTTTAACTTGACAACAAAATAGATGGGAAGAATAAAAAACAACTCTACCAGGAATACAACAAATGCTGCAGCGAGGTATTTCATTTCCCCAAACAAACTCCAAATCAACAGCATGCATGCGCCATCGTTGATGATTAGCCGGATTGTGCGGTTGATGATAAAAACCGTGTAAGAATGACTGATTGACAGATTCTCAGAGAGTAGGGCATTCAATATCCCCACGTAACTTATCTGCTGAAATACATAAACCAACAGCAAGATCAACATGGCAATTATTATACCCGAATACCGCTTCATGACTGCCGCGATTTAATTATTCCTTTCAGTGAAACCCCACTTACCTTTTCAATCCAACACCACCAGAGGATAAACACAATCAGATAAATGGCAGCCGTGAATAAATACTTATGGATGTAATAAAAATATTGCCGCCAGTACTCGGCTACATAATAAAGCAAGACAACACGTGCCAGATTAGCGATATAAATTAACACGAGGCCCAACGGAAGAAACCAGGCTAACTTTTTCCAACTCCCTTTAAAGGCAAACAAAAAAGCAATAAATACAATCATCACGTTGATGCTGTTGCAGCCTTCGAAAACACCTAATGCACTTCGCCCATCTTTGATGATTGAAACTGTAGGAGTGCCTGCTTTGGGTAATGTTTGCGTTTGTTCTCCGAATAGATTAAGGATGTATGACGTTTGCTTCGTTATCAATACCGTTGCCGAATCAGCTTCCTTACCATAAGTGGAAATCCAAACTCCGTAAATAACATTCAGCCCAATGTAAAGTCCGAGGAAGACACCGAGAAACCGAAAAGCAGGTATAAATTCTTTCATCCCAAATTCTTTATACGGGCAGGCACACCCATGACCGTAGTTTGTGAAGACACATTCTTTGTTACGATAGCTCCAGCTCCGATTCGTGCCCCTTCCCCAATGTGAATGTGTTGCAATACAGAGGCCCCGGTGCCAATCAGCACAGACTTTTCTATTTGTACAAAGCCGGAGATATGTACACCGGGCATTATGGATGAATAACTTCCAATCTTTACATCATGGCCGATGGTGGAGTTTAAGTTAATCAACACATGTTCTCCAACCTGAATATGGATCGTTAAATGGCACCCGGCCGTAATCATCGTGCCGGCTCCTAACTGTATTTCCATTCCTAGGGTTGCAGCCGGATGAATCAATACCGGATAGCTGATATGATGGTTTTTGATTTTGCTGACTACACCAGATTTAATTGAAGGATCCCCGATGGCAATCACGACATTTAGAGGATAATTTATCTTATTTAATTCTGAAACTTTACCCAACACCAGATGACTTGCTATTTTTTGTCCGACAGTTTGCGCATCATCATAAAAGCCGACCACGTTCCAGGTTAATTCCTTTTGGTTGATCTGATGAATGAGCACGGCAATCTCCTTACCCAGCCCACCAGCGCCTACAATAGCAATGTCTTTTGCACTCATATAGAAAAGTGGAAAGTTAGAGGTTTAAAGTTGAAAGTTAAAAGCTGGTTACTGGTCGCTAGTTACTGGTTACTAGTCACTGGTTGCAGGATGCTGGCTTAACCGGTAAATTTTTCTTCGTTCAAGGAAGTATCTTGTTTGAAGGATAGCGCCAATAGAAATGTTTTGAATAAGATCGTTAGATCAAGCCAAAAGGAGCAGCGGTTGATGTACTCGACATCGAATTTGAATTTCTCAGGCCATGAAAGGTTATTCTTGCCGCTTACCTGCGCCAAACCAGTAATGCCGGGATGCACCTGATGCCGTTTATTTTGTTCGGCAGAAAACAAGTTGGCATATTCTACTGGCAAAGGTCTCGGACCTACCAAGGACATTTCTCCCCGCAAGACATTCCAGAGTTGGGGAAGTTCATCGAGGTTGGAGGCACGGAGGATATTTCCCCAAAAAAATTTTCGTTGTTGCAATGTTTTGCTTGTGTCGTTAGACAGTGTTCGGAATTTCCAAAGCATAAAGTGCCGACCATTTTTACCAATACGTTGGTGTTTGAAAAAGATGGGGAAATGGCCCGTTATAATATAGCCCAATACAATCAGTATCATCATTAACCCAACGGGGATCAGGATGACCAATGTTAAAAGGTAGTCGAGTGCGGGCTTGATGTAGGTTTGATAGGACAATCTGAGTAGCTGATTTAAGTGCAAACTTAAAGAATTATAGAGGACCTCACCCCTGCCCCTCACCCCCTACCCCCTCTCCCCAGGGAGAGGGGAAGATTGATTTTAATGCATGAGGTTAATTTAGAATTATTTGATGTTGATTTATTTTCTATTTGCAACAATCAGCCAAATTGTTTGTGTAATGATTTTCAGGTCGATCCAGAAGGACCGGGTTTCTATATATTTCAGATTGAGATTTAATTTTACAGGCATTATTTCACGAATATAGAAATTAATCGGGTCGGGCTTGCCCTCCAGTAATTCATTTTCATTTCTGAATTCTATGGAAGCATAATCGGTGATACCGGGCTTAACTTCTATAACCCTTCGCTGCTCTGCAGAATAGAGATCGACAAATTTTTTTAGTTCGGGTCGGGGACCGACCAGGCTCATGGTGCCCAGGGATACATTGATCAATTGCGGTAATTCATCCAACTTGAACTTACGCAGGTAATATCCCACACGCGTGATTCGCGGATCGCGGTTACCGACAGTAATTGCGGTCGATTTATCGGCTCCGGTTCGCATAGTTCGGAACTTGAAAAGCTTAAACGGTTTTCCACCCAGACCTACCCGTTCCTGTAAATAGAATACTGGGCCAATGGAATCGAGTTTGATGATGATGGCAATCAAAATAAAAAAAGGGAAGAGGAAGAAGAGGCCGAGGGCAGAGATGAAGAGGTCAAAAAGTCGTTTGGACATTTTTCACAAAAATGTGTGCCTCAAATGTAATCAGAATGCGAGTAACTCCCACAGCTTAGGATCTCTACCCTACACAACTTGGATGGACAAGTCAGAAGAGGAAGATTTTCAGAAGTCTCAATAAAGTGGGAAAAGTCAAATTAAAACAAATTTTTTTACTCTAACTTTTCTTTTGCCTGCACAAAAGAAAAGTAGCAAAACCCGCCTGACCGGTCGGGCAGGGAAAATAGAATGTAATCATAACTATTTGAGGGAGTGATACCCTCACCTCTTATCCTCTCCCCAGGGAGAGGAAGATAATAAATGATTTTTGAAATAGTTTTGAGCTATCTATCAATCCAATGATAAGCTGATACCACTGCGTTTACAATGTATCCAATTTTGGCAGAGTCCAGTTCGGGATAGATGGGAAGGGAAATTTTCGCGGGCATAGGAATCGAAGACACCTCACCCCTGCCTTCACTGTAGTTCCGGCAGACATGCGGCCTTCTTCATTGGAAGAGATGCGACTCAGCTTTAATACTATGAGAAAAATTGAGAAAGGTATTATCAAACGTATTAGTAATAAAGGTTCCACCACGGGGGGATCCTTCGCTCTTCGCGCAATCCTACCAAGCTCAGGATTGAGTTATCTTTTCTTATTTCCTGTTTGAAAATATTGATGATAATTGTAAGTGTCCATTACTGCTATCACAATGTAATTGATTTGGCAGAGTCCAGTTCGGGATAAATGGGAAGGGAGATTTCGTGGGAATAGGAATTTAGGCTATGGGTAGTCAGTCATCATATAGCCGCGGTCGCGAAAGATTAGGAAGCGAATTTGCAAATCTTACTACTTATTGCTCCACGGCCCTACCTTCATATTCATTTCGGTAGGCAGGCGCATGGCCGCGTGATGGATTTCGGACTGCCGTCCTTCCGCACCCTCATCCATCCGCACCACCTGCGAAAGTACGAAGGTCCTTCATCCATCACTGGAAGTTTTAATGAATGAGGTGATAAGCGCTGACTACAGCCTTGACAATAAAATCAATTTTGGTAGAGTCCAGTTCGGGATAAATGGGAAGGGAGATTTCTCGGGCATAGGAATCATAGGCTATGGGGTAGTCGGACATGAGGTAGCCCCGGTCGCGAAAGATAGTGAGTAGAGGTAACGGTTGAAAATGAACGTTGACCGAGACACCGGTAGCTGTGATGTGGTCGATCATTTGATCCCGTTGGGATTCAGTGATGCCATTGATGCGCAGCGCAAACAAATGGTAAGATGATTTCTTGTCGTCTGTGTCTTGGGGCGGGAGATGAGCCCACTCATATTTGGAAAACAAAGCAACGTATTCATTAAATACCCGTCTGCGTTCCGGTAGAATGACTGTTTGATACTTTCTCAACTGTGCCAGCCCAATCGCAGCACATACATCGGGCATGTTCATCTTAAAGCCTGGATAGACAATATCATACTTCCATCCTGCCCCCTGGGTTTTGGCCAGTGCATCTTTTGTCTGGCCGTTGAGCGACCAAAGTTTCAATGTTTTATATATCGTTGCATTATCAAACCCATGGGGAAGATTCATGCACATCGCTCCGCCTTCAGCTGTGGTTACATTTTTTACTGCATGGAAAGAAAAGACAGTGAAGTCGGCCCCGTGGCCCATTTGATTTCCATCATAAATCGCACCAATGGAATGGGCGGCATCAGCAAGAATCATAATGCGGCCTAGTTGTTGCTGGTTGCTAGTTGCTGGTTTGAATCGGCTCTTTACCTCAGGCTCATTGATGATTTCATTAATTTGATTGTAATCACACGGCCAGCCGGCAATATCGACTGGCATGATGACCTTTGTGTTGGCTGTAATCTTCTTCCGAAGCTGAGCCGCGTCCATGTTGAAGTCGGGGCCGCAATCTAACAGCACGGGTTTTGCACCGAGGTGCATTACTACCAGTGCCGTGGCTGCATAGGTATAGGCCGGGATAATCACTTCATCGCCACGGGTTACTCCATACCAATGCAAGAGCAACATCAATCCGGAGGTAGCCGAATTGCAGCAGGCCACGTGTGGCACGCCCGTTTGTTCAGCCACCAGTTTTTCTAAGGCCAACACTTTGGGGCCCGATGTAATCCAGCCGCTATCCAGCGTATCCAGCACTTCGCGTTTTACGTCATCATCTATGTAGGGTGGAGAGAAGGGGATTTTCATCTTATCAATTCAACTTGCTTTTTTTAAATAACGGACGTTAAAGTAATATTAATTCAACAACGCGGTTGTTGGAGTTCAGCATCCTCTTCTGCAACATCAAAGCACCTAAGGCTCATTAACACCATAAAAACCGAAACATCCTTGTGTTTTTCTCTATAAAAATTTAAAGTTCAATAATAGAATAATGTTTTTGTAATAAGTAAACATCGACAAAATCCTTTTTGGAACCTCTGGGTTGATCCCGCCAATTTCAGCTCTCTACCTCTTCACTAAGTAGGCAGTAGGCAAATGCAACAGTTAATTGACAATGGGCAATTGACACTGATCCATTGAGAGCTTAAGTAGTAGGCAATAAGCAGGAATGGCAGGTAAAAAAGGTTCGTTAGACAGGTTCAACCGTAAGGCAATCCCTCACCCCTCACCCTCTCTCCCCAGGGAGAGGGGGAGTTAAACCTCACCCCCTGCCTTCACTAAGTTGCGGCAGGCAGGCATCCCTCTCCATAAAGAGAGGGGAAGGTTTATTTTAATGAATGTAGGTGTCATAAAAATTATTTGGTGGAGATCTCCTTTTTGTTTTACAGCATCAAGCAAATGGATAGGCAATGATTAATCCATCACCCCAGGGAGAAGGGTAAACCTCACCCCATCCCCTCTCCGAAGGAGAGGGGAAGTTTCGTGGTTGAGTCAGGAGTAACTATACTCTATGGGTGCTTTATGTGTGCTTGATCCCTGCTTTATCCTTACTTCATCTCCATTGGAAAAACCGGAATAAAGCGGAACCACCCTACACTTCATTTTTCATTTCGGCAAGCACGGAACAATGTGCCGCTTTCATTTCAAAGCGGAATGATGAATATCAGGCTGTACACTCTGTGTCGTTGTCCCCCTGCTGCAGCAAGGCTAACTCACCTGGCCTGTAACAGGGGGAACATTTAAACAATTTAAAATTATGGCTAGACAAGATGGGGTCATTAAGTTGACCGGACAGATGGGGGATATTTCCTTCTATAAGTCCAAGGACGGGCACCTCGTGCGGCAGAAAGGCGGCATCGATGGGGCCAGGATCAAGAACGATCCGGCTTTTGCGCGAACGCGTGAAAACGGAATTGAATTTGGGCGAGCGGGTTCGGCCAGCAAGTTGCTGCGCTCTGCTTTCCGCATGTTGATTGCGAATGTGTCGGACAATCGTATGGCAAACCGATTGACGCAGTTGATGGTGAAGGTGATTCAAGCCGATGCCACCAATTCGCGAGGCGCACGGAATGTGATTGATGGAGAAGCTACGTTGCTCACTGGTTTTGAATTCAATCAAAACGGCCAATTGAATAAAACCTTTTTTGCACCGTACTCTTTTCAAATCGATCGCACGAGCGGGGCACTTAGCATTACCATACCACCGTTTGTGCCGATGAACCTGATCACAGCGCCACCCGGAGCCACGCACTTCAAATTGGTGAGCGGGGCTGCCGTTGTGGACTTTGAGAAAGGATCGTTTGTTAACAGTCATGCTGACAGCGGTGAACAGGTTCTTTCTATCGTTGCCGTTCCTGAAATCGTGTTAACGCAGACGGTTACTCCGGAAAGCACGCACCCACTTTTTCTTGCCTTCGGGATTGAGTTTTACCAGGAGGTAAACGGGAACCGATATGCTTTGCGCAATGGGGCGTTTAATGCGCTGGCGATTGTGGGAGTAGATTAAAATTGGGACTGGGGTATTGGGCATTGGGAATTGGGAATGTTGCAAGTCCGGATGACTAAGGCCCGGGACTAAGACTCAAGTTTGAAATGTAAACACTAAAAAAGTAAAGCGTATGAATTTAGTTGAGCGGGTTAAGGCACCGACCCCGAAGTTTTTCAGAGTGCTGCGAACCATTGGCTTGTCGTTGGTGGCAGCGAGTGGAGTCTTGTTAACGGCACCGGTTGCGTTGCCAGCCGCGGTGATCACGTTGGCTGGTTACCTCACGGTTGCGGGTACTGTGATGTCAGCGGTTAGTCAGACGGCCGTGCAAGATCCGGATGATGAAATTCCGGAAAACGATGGCAGCGCAGGCTAATCACGGAGGTACCGTAGCCGGTACAGCCAGTGGCACGTTGCTTACGCTATTCGCGAACATCCACTCGGAAGACCTGATGAAGACAGCATTGCTTTCGCTACTAGGCGCAGTAGTAAGCTTTGTTGTCTCGGTAGGGTTGCGTTGGGTGGTGAAAAAGTTTAGCAAGTGAAAGCACGTGTGATGTAAAAAAATGGGCCTCCTTCCCGTACAGCCAATCTACACAGAGGATATCTGAAGCACTATGATGAGGGCGGGGTATGGTGGGGGGCCGTTTTTAATTGACAGTGGACAATTGACAATGAAGAATTGGGAATTGGGAATTGGGAATTGGTCAAGGATTTGAAAATTTGAGAATGAAAGGATTTGAAGATTGAAAGGCAAGTTCTTTGCTTGTCACAGCGAAGGCGCTAAGGCGCAAAGGTTGGGTAGGTGTTGGGTATCATAGTTGGCAATAGGCAGTAGGCAAGTGACAATGATTCATGGAAATAGAGATGTGAGAATTGAGAGTTGAAAGCGGAAAGTAAAAAGTTGAAAGTTGAAAGTTGAAAGCGGAAAGCTTAAAAGCTTAAAGTAAAAAGTTCAACGGCCGAGGCGTTGGTTTACGATGTCTTCTTTGAGGCCGGTGTAGGAACAGAATTCTTCGATGGTGACGAACTGGTGATCCTGTTTATTGAAATGGGTTTTTATTTTTCTTATCAATGTACGTCCATAGCGATCACTTCTTCCTGTGATCCGCTGAATGTCTTTGGGGTATATTGTCATACGATCCATAGCCCACCCTCTTTTCCAGCAGAACGAAATCTGTTCTTTGCCCTTGTGGGAAGAAACGGAAGAAGTTGGATAATCTTGTATTAAGCGGAAAAAATTACTTTGGTAAACTAGTACCCTCACCCCCTGCCCCTCTCCCCAGGGAGAGGGGAGTTTGACAATTCAAAATAGACAATGTATGTCAGAAGTAAGATATGAGAGTGGAAAGTTAAGGCAGTAGGCAATGGTACAATAGGCAAAAGGCAATTGACAATAATTAATGGAAAATCGAGATGTGAGAATTAAGATGTGAGATGGGAGAGTTTAAAGTTGAAAGTCCTCCTGCGCAAAAGCTTCGGAGGATAAACTTAAAAGCGCAAGTTTAGGGCAGTATGCAATGGTACAATAGCCAAAAGGCAATTGACAATTGACAATGATTAATGGAAAATATAAGATGGGAGCATTGAGATCGGAGAATTGAGATGGGAGATGTGAGAGCGGAAAGTTTAAAGTTTAAAGTCTGCCTACGTTAAAACTCCAGATAAATCGAAAGCTTAAAGTTGAAAGCGGAAAGTCCTCCTGCGCAAAAGCTTCGGAGGATAAACTTAAAAGCTTACAGCGGAAAGTTAAGGCAGTGGTCAGTGTAATTGACAATTGACAAATTGCAATGATATCAGAACTAAGATCAGAGAGCCGAAAGTGGAAAGTTTAAGCAGTAGGCAGTGGTAGACTAGTAGGCCATTGACAATGATGAAATTCAGTCGTTAATCAAACCATACTAAAATACCCCGGTGAGAATGAATTTATGAAGGGTGGAGAGAAGGGATTTTCAACGATTATAGTGTGCTTCAATTGCCTCCGTTATTTTAATGGATGCCAACCCACCACCGTATAATTCAACTCCTGACTTCCAAGACTTATTGATTAACGTGGCAAATAAATCCAGTATTAATTTTCGGTTATAACCGGCAATATAATTATACCCGTTTTCTATTAATTCAATCCATTCGGTTTCATTCCGAAGGGTGATGCAATACTTATCAAAGAAATAGGCTTCCTTTTGCAAACCACCGCTGTCGGTCATCACCAGCTTACAGGATTTTAATAATGCAATCATGCTGAGATAACCAATTGGATCTATGATCTTTATTTTTCCTAGATCGGCATCTCGAAGCTTTGCTTTTGTTCGGGGATGAAGCGGAATCACTACATCAATATGCTGATCCGCTATTTCCTTTAAGGCCCCTAAAACGCTGAATAATATTTCCGGGTTATCCGTAGTCTCAGCACGATGAAGGGTACACAAGATGAATTTGCCGGGTAACAGGTTTAGTTTTCGAAGTTCATTATTTACATCAACACGTTCTGCATAATATCGTGCCGCATCCTGCATTACATCTCCTGTTTTTACGATGGTTGAAGGAAAGTTTTCAAAGCCTTCAGTTGCTAAATTCCGAATTGCGGCATCTGTCGGGCAACATAACACATCGCTGATTCTATCGGTAAGTATTCTGTTAATTTCCTCCGGCATGGCTATGTTAAAACTGCGAAGTCCGGCTTCCACATGAACAACCTTAACCTGCAACTTCTTCGCGGCCAAGGCCCCAGCGATAGTAGAATTTGTGTCACCATACACCAATACATAATCTGGTTTTTCTTTTATGATAATCTCTTCCACACCCGCCAGCATTTGACCTGTCATGGCACCATGGCCTAATCCATTTACATTCAGGTTATAGGCTGGTTTCGGGATATTCAATTCATCAAAAAAAATCTCCGACATATTAGCATCGAAGTGCTGGCCGGTATGAACAATTACCTCCTCGAAATTAGGGTTGGACTGGAAGATGCGTGACAGCGCTGCTGCTTTTATAAACTGAGGGCGAGCACCCAATACCGTTAAAACTTTAATCATACCAAACTCTCATGAACTTCTTTAAACAAAATGCAATAAACAGAAAACTTACTAAATCTCTTTAGTCATTGTTACTGATTTGCCATCATCACTTAAAATGATCCATCCGTTGCGCTGATACGATTTGATGGCTTGCGCATTTTCAGATTTTACCGTCAGCATTAATTTGTTAAAGCCCATCTCCTTCGATACAACCTCAAACTCCCACAACAATTTTGATCCGTAACCTTTTCCTTGGTAGGCCGGGTCAACGCCAATAACAATAAGCCCGGTATGGGGCTCAATTGAAATTGCCACTTGTGTAGTTGATGATGAAGGCTTATGATTGCCGGTAACTCTCTTCCTGATATTCTTCAGTATCAATTTATATTTAGCTATAAATTCCGGATGTATGAAGAGCCATGGGCGCAGTAAAATCGATTTAACAGCCGCATGGAAACTGTGCTGAATCATACTGCTGGCGGATCCAAACTGAGTTTTACCATCGTGTTTTAACCCGCCACAATACCCTACACATTTATTATCCTCAAGAATGTAAAACAGAAAAGCACGGCTATCAATTAAATACCACTCCAACATTTTCATTAGGTAGGCACTTCCCATTGCGGATGAAAGCGAATTTGGAAAAGCCTTTTGATGGCACTTCGCAATGAACTTCAAATCTTCAATTTTTGCTTGTCTGATCTTCATTCTATTCTCAAACATTGATTTCCAAATCAGCCAGTAGCCGATGGTGAATATTTTGCCGGTCAAAGTTAGTCTTTACATATTGCTTACCATTCTTTCCCAAGGCTAACCGAAGTGATTTATCCTGCAACAACGTAAGAACGCCTTGCGCTAACGCATCCGAATTTTCAGGTTCGAAAAATAACCCGCCCTTGCCTTCCTCAATAAAAAGTTCCCTTGCTTCGCCATCTACACCCAGAAGAATTGGTTTCCCCATAGACAAAGGTTCAAAAAGTTTTGAAGGTATTGCACCTTTAAACAAATCAAGCTTCAAGAGCGGAACGATGTAAGCGTCACACGCCTTGATCAACGATGGGATTTTGGCTTTTTCCAGATTAGGGAGAAAATGAACATTGTCTAATCCCTTCTCATTGGCCATACCAAGAAGTTTATTCTTCTCCGGTCCATCACCCACAATAACAAAACTGATAGGAGATGTTTTTACCGTTTCGGCAGCCAAAATAATTACCTCAAGACCTTGCGCATGACCAATGATTCCGGCATATAAAACAAATAGATTATCTTTCAGGATTTGAAGGTTTGTTCGCCAATCAATCAACTCATGTTCGGCTTCAAAAAATTCAATGTCCACCCCGTTGGGAAACCAAACTGTTTTCTTGGTTGGAAAACGCTGCTGGATATTTCGGACAATACCCTTCGTTTGGCCTGAGATCAAAAATGAATTCTTATAAATCCACGCTTCCAAACGATAGGCCAGCCCTATTATAAATCGATTATTAATAATATTTAACTTCTCGGCCGACTCCGGCCACAAATCTGAAACATTAAAGACCAGTTTACTTCCTTTCAATTTAGCAATGATTACTGCCGTAATTCCTAAAAATAATGGTGGCGATTCGCATATAATAAACTCGGCTTTCGGAAGCCGCAGCAATTTAAAGAACGAAGAGATGACAAATGAAAAGTAATTCAGCAAACGCGACAAAACTCCGCGTGATGCGCTCACAAAAATCCAGGTGCGATAAACGGGAATGGAGTCAATTGTTTCGAGTTTAGAAAAACGACCTTTGTAGTCTTGGAAGATTTCATTTTTAGGGTAATTCGGCAGAGCCGTAACTATCGTTACATGGTGGCCGGTTTTCCTAAAATATTTAGCCAGGCTATGCAGCCGGTTTTGTGGAGCGCCTGTTTCAGGCGGATAGTATTGAGTAAGAATTATGATCCTATTCATGTGTTTTCTTTTACGTCTCACTTAACATGTGAGACGACTGCTTTAAATTTCCCATTTGCATTCCTGGGAATATTTTCAACAACGTTAAACACAACTTTGATTTCACCAATTCGATCGCGGATTGATTTCAAAATAGATTGCTCCACTTCTGAATTATAAGAGTCTGTTACTACCATATGCAACACGAGCTCATGAAAACTCAATTGTTCTACCTGAACTTCTTTGATTTCTTCGATATCAGCAAAAAACCGATTAAAACTACTAAATTGGCGGCCATCGATTAGCGTAACAACATCATCTATCCGACCAACAATCTCAGTAATCACTGGCATCTGTGGCCCGGCCATGGAAACCGCATTTCCCATCCTTGCTAAGTCACCAATTTTATATCGAATGAGGGGCTGATCATAGTTAAGAAATCCTGTACAATACACACTTCCAATTTCGCCTTCTTTAACAGGATTGAAATCATCATCCAAGACCTCAATCAATCCAATATCCGGACTGGAATATAAGAGGCCGTTTGAATTTTCCGAAATCATACCACAGGCCTCTATCCCGCTCCACGAATCATAAACGTTGCATTGATAAACTCTCGAGAGCGTACTTCTCATCGATCCTGTTAACTTTTCACTCGAAGTAATGACAGCTTTTAGCGGTTGAACATCAAATCCTAATTCCTCAAAATAAGAAGCTAATAAAAAATTACTGGCGGCATAACCTGTCATAAAATTTGGCTTATACTTTTTAATAGCCTCCAGATAGTTCCAGGCATTTTGTTTTCGGATGTGATAGATTGAAAAATAAATTTGTTTCTCAAAATAATTGTAACGGTAAAATGGAGGCTTCGCTTTACTTCCTCCTGGAACAACTAGTCTACCGCCAATCATGCCCCTGCTATCGTTATGCGTTATGCCAGCCCAATTATAAATTCTTGCCTCAAATGCAGCCCGCCACTTTTGATGCATCGACTCTGAAAATAATATTTTTACAGGCGTGCCCGTGCTTCCGCTGCTTGTAAAATATTTTCCATGTTCTTCGCGTTTTACGGAAAGCAAATCGGTGGTTCCTAATTTACGTAACGCATCCTTTTCTAAAATTGGAACCTTACCTAGGTCTTCTAACTCAAACGATTCTATTGTACTCTTTGTGAGGTGCACGTCTCTAAAAGCGGCATTGTAGTAAGGCACTGTCTCGAATGCATGTAATAGAAGATTTCTCAATTGAATAGTTTGATAGTCTCTCCATTGATTAAAATCCCATTCTTCCCTAAGTTTAAAACCCTTTAATTCTTCTTCAAAAATTCCCCCGAATCTTCTTTTCTTCCAACCGTAGCCATATGCAGAAATAGCTAGATTCTGAATTGGGACAGGAAGGTTTTTATATATATTATTTAAAATTCCAGCCATTAAATGTGTTTAAGATAATTCTCTTTCCAACTATTCGTCATAATAAGTTGTCGGATCATGGCAGAAGAAAAGCTATCCTTACTTTTATAATCCTTTACCAACTGCTTAATTTTTAATTCGGGGAAAAATTCCTCAAGTGAACCACCTTCTATTTGATTTAAACTTTGGCGGAATATATCTTCTTTCTCCATATACTGTTCCCATGGAACACTAAACCCCAATTTTTTAAAGGACAACACCTCTTTAGGAAGTTGCGTAGCCATACTATTGAATAACAGGTGCTTTCCCTTCTTACCTTTTAAAAGAATATCAGTTGGCAGAGCCGGTATCATTTCCATCAAACGGTAATCCATAAACGGAACGCGGCACTCCATGCTTGCGCCCATGGTCATTCGATCATTCCTATCCAACACCGAAGCCATATGAATGAAAAGGTCGGCATACATTGCCTGCCGAGCTGGCTCATGGGGATATAAATCCTGAGCCTCCTCTACAACAGAATTTCGGTACGCGAATGAGTTTATATCAATATGTACTCCATACTTTTTAAGATCAAAGGGATAAACGTTGGATGCATTCAAGAGAAGCAAACTTTTCAATCGATCATCTTTAAGATAGCGATCAAGTTTCTCAAAACGATTTACTATCCCAGAAGAGTTATAGCGCAATAATTTTGATGACCAGCCGGCAAGTTTCAATAGTCGGTAGTGATTCAATGGCTTATAGCGTACATAACCACCCATAAATTCATCAGCACCTTCTCCCGACAACAATACAGACACCAATTTCTTTGCTACTTTTGAAAGTGCCAACATTTGTGCGTCATTTTGATGTACCAGCGGTTCATCGTACAACCAGGCAGACTCCTGAAGCGCAGTCATTAAAGTATCTTGTTTAAGCTCAACGGTATGTAAATTCAAACCAAAGCGATTGGCTACTAACGTAGCCAACGGCCCCTCGTTATACTGCGGATCATCAAATACGAACGTGAAAGCTGATAGATTACTTTCACCATTTTTATACAGTGCCGCTGCAACACTGCTTGAATCCAATCCCCCACTTAACATTACACCTATCGGAACATCGCTAATAGTTCGATACTTAACAGAAGAATAAAATATTTCTTCAAACCACTCATAAGGATTAGTCGGCAACCTCTCCCGATTGGCTTTTATTTTTTCGGGCAGATTCCACCAACGCACGATTCGTATATCGCCATTCTTTATTGTCATGCAATGACCAGGTAAGAGTCTTTTTACATGTCGAAATACCGTTGATTCGCCAGCCACATACTTGAATAGCAACAGTTCAGACATGGCCTCTGTATTAATTGCCGGTTCAACACCCGCTTTAAATAAGGCTTTAGGCTCGGAGGCAAAATAAAAAGTGTTATGAAAAAGAGAATAGTAAAGCGGCTTAACCCCTACCCGATCGCGTGCAATAAAAAGAGAACGCTCGACCGAGTCCCACACGGCAAAGGCAAACATGCCATTAAGTTTATCCAGGCAATCCTTACCATGCTTTATATAAAGATACAACAGAACTTCGGTATCACTTTCTGATACAAATTGTACTCCTTCGATCTCAAAATCTCTTCTCAATTCCTTAAAATTGAAAATCTCACCATTGAAGATAATGGCATACCTTTTATCAGGGCTAAAAAATGGCTGATTGCCACGTTCGGAAAGATCAATAATAGAAAGTCTCCTATGGGCCAATCCTACCTCCTTATCAATATGAATACCTGCTCCATCTGGTCCTCTATGAATAAGACTATCTCGCATGGAAATCAAAAGATCCTGATCAACGCGTTTGTCTTTATCAAAATGTAAAATCCCGGCAATACCACACATAATTAATTTCTTACTAATTGCTTATACCGCGACACAAATCTAAAAGAGTTTAAACGGGTATCAGCTCGTGATTCAACCAAAGATCGATTTTCTATAGTTGCCTTCTTTATTTCTTCTTTCTTCCCGACCAATTTCAAAATTTCATCAACGATCTCCATCGTGTTAATCGAAACAAGGATTCCATTTTTGCCTGATTCAATAAACTCACGGTTGGCTGGTAAATCTGTGACAATTGGATAACAACCACAAGCCATAGCTTCCAAAAGTGAGGAGGAAATACCTTCTGTGTCGGGTAGTGAAATATAAATGTCAGATTCAGATAGATATTTACTTAGTGTCAGTGCATCCAATCTCCCTGCAAAGAACACTTGATTACTAATCTCAAGTTTCGAACAAAGGTTTGAAAGTGATCGCTGTAAAGGCCCCTCGCCCGCAATAATGAGCTTCCAAACTATTTGAGGTTGTTTTCTTACAACCTGGGCAAAGGCCTTTAATATAATGTCATGATGGTATTCCGGATAAAGCGAGCGACTGGTAATGAGCGTAACTTGAGCTTCTTTCGTGCAAGGAGCTTGATACAAAAACTTTGTTAAATCTATTCCCCGGGACATTACCAGAATTTTATGTTGGTTCGCGCCTAAGGCCACCAAAGCCGGAACCATATTTTTACCCCATGCATGTATCAGCCTGGCTTTATTAATTGCATAGCGAGCCATGCGGCCACTGATTTGGTTGGACCAATGGCCCGGTGGCCACACATCTGATTCTCCCTGAGCTGCAAGCACCAGCGGTTGAAAATTTGCTAACGCCCCAATGAATCCATAACTCGTAGTGCGATACCCAATAACAATATCAGGCTTAGATCGTTTGATCGCGTTCCGTACTGCAATAACAGCAACTGGTATATATAAAAGCCTTAGCCAAGAAGGGTATTTTGGGAATGACCATACCTCCACCTTTGCAGGACCAAACCGCATTAAGCTATCCACCCAATTTTGGGTATTCGCAGTACCTGCTTCAGCCAGCATGAGAATCTTCATCATCCTTTATTCTGCTAAAACTTCATGTTTGATTCGCTCTCGAAAACGTTCATAAGTAAAACGGCTTGCTAACAAAAGGGCCTGATTGGCGACCTCTGCTAAATTTTTATGACCAATTATTTTATTCACAAAAGTAGATTCGATAGAAGCAACCGATGAATCTTTTAATAAAAATCCATTGATTCCATCCTTGATATATTGATCAATCGAAGAAACTGATGTTACCACCGGTATGCATCGATGCGCAGCTGCCTCAGAAACCACTTTCGGAAATCCCTCTGTTTCACTGGGCAAGACCATGATATGACTCGTTGAATAAATAGATTCGAATATTTTTTCACGTGAAAGATAACCGCATACGTGAAGGGGGACAACGGAATTTGTTGCTATGCATTCAATCTCTTTTTTCTCAAAACCATCACCGACAATCCAAATTGAATCAATTGAGGAAACAACCTTCGGCAAAAGCAAAGCTTTTATTAGTCTAAGAGCACCTTTAAAGGGATCGAGATTGCCCACAAAACAGATCTTCAACTTACCTCGATAGTTTCTGATATTAGGTTCAACCTGCAGAGATTCAAGATAGGTGCTTTTTAGGCACGGGTTCTCCATAAATAAAAAGCCCTGATGGAGCCCAGGCCATCTTCCATTGATTGTAATTCGGATATTTGGTTTATCCAGTTTCCGTAATAACCAATTCTGTAATCTAAAAGCCAAGGGTGGATGCGGATCACCCCAATTACCAGCATACTTATGCCAATAAATTCTTTTTGAATCAAAAAAAGAATATAAGATAACCATTAGTGCTGGTACGGAGGGGGCTCGTGTATGGATTACATCAAATGAAGGTATCTCCCTATAAAATAAAAATGCCTGCCAAGGGATTGTAAATAATACCTGCAATTTTTTGCTAAAGGACTGACCCCCACGCATATTGCCAAGTGGGTATAGTTGCAGATTGGGTATTGAAGGAATCAACGCATTTTTATGACCACTTCCTTGCCTTTGGTAAGATATCCATTTAATCCTCGAAAATAAATCTGAAACCTCTTCCACCTCACGCAACGTTGGTTCAAAGACAAGAAATCCGTTGTTCGTCTTATACATCGGTGTGTCTGAAACGATTAATATCGACTTCATTCTGGGTTTTTCTTTAGCATCCAAACATGCTCCGTTCCAATTAATCGTAAAAATTTAAATTTCAAAGTAGCCCGCTGCAGATTATAAAGTAAAGAATCAGGAAGTTTACCCATTCCAGGCAACATAAAATTATACTGAACCCGTTGGACTATATTAAAATTCAATTGATAAATTATCTGTTCTAATTCCTTATAGCGAATTTTATTTACTGAATAGTCGTAACCAGCAAGAGACACCGAGAGCTTTGTTAACCAATGTCTGTAATCTGAAAATTGAACAATTAGCGATCCATTGGGATTAAGTTGCTTGGCAAGGTGGGCAATACATAGCGAAACAGAGGGAACGTGAGCCAAGACTCCAATGCAGAAGATGTAATCAAATTTATTGTCAGAATTAAAATCGGCAATGGGGCAATTAACAAATTTGGAATGAGACATCAGCTCAGTCGGTATTTGGACTGCAACCCGTTGAAGCATATTCTCAGACAAATCGCAAAAAGTTATTTGATTATCTTTCAGAAATTGTAAACTCACACCACCATCTCCACAGCCTGCATCAAGTATCTGCAAATTATTTAGGTTACCAACAAAGTCACGAACTATTTCTGCTCGTAGACGAACACCAAAAGAACGATGTAAATAATTCTCCGTTTCGTTAAAAAATGAATGAACCTTGGAATTCATGAATTTAATACTTGAATGTACTTCTCACCAATAACCTGCCAATCATGTTTTTTGGCCCAATGAATTGAACCCTCAACATATTTCTTGTAACTGTTTGTAATTTCAACTACAGCCTGAACTATTTCCCGAGTATTTTTTGCTCCTACAAGGACACCTGAAACGCCATTATCAATCGCTTGTTCAACCCCGGTATTCCTTGCCCCGATGGCCGGTATACCCAATTGATTTGCCTCTAACACTGCAATCCCAAAACCCTCAACATCGCCATTAGGTTGATTCTCACTAAGCATTATAAAAATATCGGATTCTGATACTATTCGCACCTTTTCCACATCATCAATTACACCATGATAATGCAAATATTCAAAAACCTTCAATTCTTTTGCTAACCGGTCCAATTCCAGCTTTTCTGATGGCATCCCAATGATATGATAATCTACTCTTTTAAAAACTAATAGCAAATGAGGAATAGCTTGTACAACATTGTGCTGTCCTTTTCTTCTTGTAATTGAGCCCACTGTCACCAAAATTAAGTGATCTTGTGATCTCGGGCGTGCGCGATGCGCTACAATCGTTTTATTTTTATAAGGTATGCCATTCGGAAACACAATTATAGATTTGTCTAATGACGATGACAGCAATATCTTTTTTGAAAATTCAGATACCGCCACAATTACATTGACAGATTTTAAAGCCATATGAAGGATTCTCCTTTCAATGCCTCTGGCCATGAGTACCTCATGACCATGTATGACAGATAGCGTTTTGGCTTTACTTAAAACACGAACAAATAATGATAAAATTAATTGACTCGAGCCTGATAAAATAACCCAATCGACCCGTTTTCTTATGTCATAGAGAAAACTAATACTTCTAAAAAGCTTATACAAAAAATTCCGGTTGGCCTGATATCGTTTGATTTCAAAAGAAGATTCCAAATCAAACTGATTGGAGCTATGCGCCTCACGCGCTGCAGTATAGACACTGATTGAAAATCCTCGGTCGGTTAAAAAAGAAGCTAATTGAAAGGCATGAGCGCCAATACCACCAGGACCCGGAGGAAATTCAGACGAACAAATAGCAATTACTTTATTTGAATTGCCAGATCTCATAAGTTAGCTGTCAACTTTTTAGCAGCGATCAGTGAGCGAAAGATTTTTAATGGGGCAAGTAGAAGAATAAAAAGAAATTTAAAAACGCTTTGCCCTTTTCTTGACTGAATATAAAATAGTACAATTTGAACTGGCCAGATTTTTTTTGAATAATATTTTTTGATCATGTACATCTGCGTTGGAGGAGGATATGCCTGGAAAAGTTTAGACGAATTACGCCACCATGCTCCATGAACACGCATTCCACCCTTGGCAGCTTTATGATGTGTCTGGATAGCCTTATAGTTAAACACAATTGACTTCCCTGCCAGAAAAAGTCGTTTACCAAAATCATCATCTGCACCTGATCCACGATTAAAAGCCGGATGCAACCCTCCAACAGATAATGCTGTTTGTTTTAACATAAAGCAATTCCCCGTTGCCAAAACATCAGCTATATGATACTTCTTAAGCCTATCCGAAATATAGCTCACATCCTTCCAGGGTGCTAACGAAACACCGGTACTCACATCTGCTTGTGAATACTCCATTAATTCAATGTGCTCTTTCATCATTTCAGGCCATGCTTCGGTGTCGTCTTCAAAAAAAAGAAGCCATTCGTTCCTGGCTGCTTCGATGGCCAGATTTCTGGATGTGCATTGACCCGGAATATCTAAATAAAATACCTTCAACAAACCTTGTGCTATGTAAGGTTCATAGATGGCATGTTGCCGTTCCGCTTTGGGTGATTGATCAACTACTATAATCTCATCAGGTGGAAACGGATATTTTAACAACGATTGAATGCTCTTATCAATATAATCATAACGATCAATCGTAGGAATTATGGCTGTATACGTACCTACTGATCTGACTTTTTCAGCAGCCTTAATCTTAAATTGATATGAATTTTTTTCATCAAGTTTTGGGGGAGCACTATTTACACGAATCTTCAGCAAGCTTAGGCCGAAAAGCAAATAGTAAATACGGAGGAACAAATAGTGTTTTTCTCCTAGATGATGCCGTGCAAAATACAAATTATCACTTTTTGAAATTGACCTTTTTGCTGACAGATTTTGTTCTACCAAATTAGAACTATATTTCACGCTGGCACCTGCCATTAATGCCCGGTAACAAAATTCCATGATGGAGGCGTTCACAGACAAACCTGAAACAAACCCATTCATTTTTTCAACCAGTTTAGTATCAAAACAAATCAAGTCTGAAGTAGCCCTCCAGGTGTAAGAATCTCTGCCCCTATCTGGTATCAGGAAATTCCAATTAAAGGTTAATATTTGAAGATCTGTAAAGGCAATAGCCCCTTCAAACTTCAGGCCACCATGAATAATATCAGACTCACTTAATTCCTTGCGCAAGGTATTCGGGTCGATCTTATTAAAAATTTCGGTGGTGGTTATACAAAGAAGACGATCCGGGTGAGAACGTATTATTTCATTCAGATCAGCCGATGCGTATATCAAATCTGAATCAATAAAAACTATGGAATCGCCCCTGGTCATTAAAGAATGTTCTTAGTATTTTCTTCTACTAGCGAGTTTTTCGAACTCAATTTCATGTATTGGTTTTCATACCTCTTTAACCAATATAAGGGAGATACCGCAAGACTAAACAGAAATGATAATTGCCCTGCAAGGGTAAACATAGCAGCCTGGCCCCAGAATGTTTCGCCCACAAACATGGTTAGCAAAATCCCACACAAGGCCACCCACGTGTATTGTGCATTCAGGGAGATGTCGCGGTCTTTAACTGTAAATGTTTTATGTAGGTTCTTCCAGAGGATAACCAGAAAGGAAATAAAAACAAAAAAACCCAACAAGCCCAACTCCATTAAGGCCTGCAAATAATTATTGTGAGCACCATTGGCCCCAATAAATTTAAAAATATTTTGGTAGCCTGTACCCGTGATTAATATATACGGGCTTTTGGTAATGGCTTGAAAAATATCCATGTAAATAACTGTCCGCTCCCGATAAAGACCCTCGTACCCTAATTTCTCATAACGGGCTGTTACGCGCTCATCAAACTTTTTTTCCACCCGGGACGAAACGGAATCTCCAGAGTAACTAAGAAAGACTATCGAGCCCAAAACCATCAAGGCAATCGGAACGATGGCCTGCCCCCTACCAATCAATAAAATTGCTGGAAGAACGCCCACAAAACCTAACAGGTAGGTACGAGTGCCTGCAAATAAAGGAACCGTAAACATGACAAGACAGGCAACAGCAATCATTACCTTAAGCCAAAGGGATCGAACACGAAGCAAATATCCGATTCCAATGCATACGCCCACAAGCATAATCACGCCCATGTGCTTGTGATGGGGCGATAAAGTAGCTACTGGCGCATCATTTTCACTATACATGACACGCCAGTATTCCGGCCAGAAATTAGGAAGAAACCCAAGCCCTTGAAGAAATGCAATCCCTCCTACACCAGCCATGAGCCAAAAAAGTAGGTTATAAAGTACCAAGTAGTCAGATTTCCTGCGCACTACTGCAAAAGTCAAAAAAGGAACCAACAGGTAAGCTATGAACCGATAGGCCCTGATTAGCCTCGGTAAAATAAAAGATGTGCCACTGTACAAAAGAGAAATCAAAATACTAATCAATATCAGGATGGAGAGTATTTTGAGCCATCTAAGAAACCAAGGCCTTGAAGCAAGCAAATGATTAATCTCGCGGGTGACATTTTGATTGCTTAAGTAGTATAGAAACACAAAAAATATTGCAAAGTCAAAGACGCGAAAATCAGAATCAAACCCCCCCAACGAAAAGCGACCAAGGGGTAAACAATAGAAGAAAGAAATCATTAAGATTGCCAACGGTAGTACTGAGATTACACGATTGCTCTTCAGGTATTTATACCCTACATATTGAGCTAGACTTACTTGTTTACTACCGAGTGCCATAAAACCTTACAAGAAGATTAAGCGTGTGCTGCATGGAAAAAGATGACCTTATTTTTTCCTTTGCCAAGGTACCTATTGATTCACGCTTTGGCGAATTTTTTGCCAATTCCAAAAAAAGGCCGGCAGTTTGCACTGGATCGTGTGAATAATTAACCATGCCGCCACCCTGTTCAAATAATTCAACCACATTGCCTACGGGGTTAGCTATTACAGGCAACCCATAGGCCATTGCTTCCAACACGACATTAGGCATTCCCTCATAGTCACTCAGCAGGGCGGTGCAATCAAAAGCCTGGTAATAATCATTTACATTGTTCAATATGCCCAGAAAGATAATCTGATCTGCCATTTTCGAAGACCGCGCGTACTTTTCCATTTTAACGTATAAGGGTCCATCACCAATAAAACAAACTTTTAACTGCTTACCAAGATGATGATGTAACTCTTCCATTACCTGCATAAAGTATTTCTGTCCTTTGTGTTCAGCAAATCGACTAATATACCCAATCACAAAATCTTCCGCTTTCCAAACGTGTTTTTCCCGGGTGCGGCTACGAACCAATGGATCAATCAGTGGAATTTCAATGCCATTGGGAATCACCGGAATTTTTCTTTCAGGATACCTCATCATGTGGGCAAGATACCTGACCACCTCTACGGAATTACCGCTGTAGTGGACACCTATTATTCTCAAGAAATGAAATTGCAATCTCCTTCTTAGCAAATCCCATCCGGTTAAGGGATAACAGTTCCGCTCCGTAACCATAAACCGGGCTTTCGAAAAAAAAAGTGTAGCCAACCACTGTTGAAAAATGGAAAAATTTACCTGGGAATGAACAACTATTGGGTTTTGCTTACGGATTAATTTACCCAACTGCAATAATGCCCCAAGGTTTCTTTGCCAACCTGTTGGTGCCGCCAATACCAGGATATCTTCCTGGGTCACCTCCTGTAAAAAAATCCCGCTACGTTTACTGAGACAAATAATAACAGGCTCAAATCTATGCTCCTTCTTGCCCGTAATGGAAACCTTACTTACAAATCTCTCCAGGCCGCCCGCCTCCAATGAACCTGTCAAATAAACAATGCGAGAATCAAAGGCCATGAAGATCCAAAGAATCAAAATTTGTGGGAGAATATTTTTCTTGAGGTTGCAGCAAAACATGACAGCGACCACGTTCTTTCAAAACATCTGTAGTTTCGATTGGAAGACCGGTCCTTAAATAAATCATTTGGTATTTTAAAGGTTTTATAACCTTCAATATATCATTAGCATTCTCAAATAATTTCTTTGGGCCAAAATCATGCAGTTCAATAAATACATCAGGTCGATAATTCTGAAGAATTTCTGACATACCAGCTACAGCAATATTTTCAGCGCCCTCAATATCCATTTTTATGAAGTCAGGATAAGCTCCGGAAGCCTTGGCATAATCGTCCAGTGAAATGGTAGATTTATGTATTTCAACAACATGACCCAACCTACCTTTAACTATTGATGCTCCACCAGAACTCCCTTCCCAATAAAAGGGGATAGTGTATCCGGCTCGATCCGCAACAAGAGTATTAATCACACGAATAGATTTACCAAAGCCATTTAAAAGTACATTATGATTGATAATGTTAACTGCTGCCTCAGAAGCTTCAAATGCGTGGATGGAGATACCTGGTGCGCCAGAGGCCAACAATAAAGAAATCATTCCGTGGTTTGCACCCACATCATAAACACATTGTTTGTCTTTAGCCAAGGCTAACAAAATTTTGTAGTCCCTGTCTGCTTCTACTGATCTAAGGTTATAATCCACCAATAATTTATGGTCCAAAATTTCTAAGGTAAATTTATTCTGGATCCCCCCCAGCGTAACGAGATACTTCTTGATGTTTGCCAGTTGTTTCTTGATTTTCATTTCTTTGCATTAACTATTACCCTTTCACCCCCTAAATATAGTGTTCCGGCTATCATCGTCAGGTATCCCGCCAGCGCACGCAATCCCGTAGGCTTTATTGTATACTTTGTTGTAACAACAATCTCTTTAAATCCTGCTTTTCTCATCAAATCACGCATCGCTTTTCTTGAGAAAAAAGACAAGTGATGAATGGACCGAATATCTCGCTTGCGCTGATGAATGCGATTAAAAATTTTATCCCGCCAAAACCTGATATTATCGAACTGGTTAGGTACTTCAATCAGAATTACGCCACCTGGTTTCAACACCCTGAAAGCCTCTTTGGCCGATACCATGGGATCTGCCACATGCTCGAAAACATGATGGGAATGAACTATGTCAAAGTAATTATCTGCAAAGGGAAGCAGCTCAGCCGTACCCTGAATTAACGTAATACCCCGTTCCTGCGCAGCAGAAATTCCAGACATACCTGGCTCTACCCCTTCCGCTTTCATACCCAACTCCAATGCTGCTTGCACCATATAACCTGAAGAGGCGCCAATATCCAAGAATCTTAAGTGAGTAGATTCACCTCCCAAATGGGAAGCCAAATATCTGGCGCGCTTGCGAAAAAAATCAAGCCGGCCTTTTGTTACCGCCCCATAATTAGCCTCTTCGTAGCTATATGGCTTTAAGGCTTCAGGTACCGAACCACTAAACAAGGCACTTCTTTCAGAAGCATCCGGCCGAGGACTCATGAAAATAAAGTCACACTTCTTACATCGTTTAATTTCGAAAGGAGTTAATAAATTAAGATGTTGGGTTGCTTCCCGAAAGGATACTAAATTAGCACACTTACATAATGAACAAGCTATTTCTTCCATTCACTTTTCTATATCTGACTACAAAAATAAATAAACTCAACCCTTACCACGTTTTTGCATCTTCAATCTTTTCCCGCACACGCGATTTTTCGCTGATGCCATAAAGAGTGAGCAATTCATCAACAATTACTTCAACGTTATGGTAACGTGAAGCATATTCCATTGATTGTTTTCCAATTCTCATTCTCATATCGGGATTCATAATCAATTCCTCCAATACCAAGTCAAGATTTTCGGGTGATCCGTGGAGAATAGGTAAATCGGGACGATGCCTTCTTAGCTCTTCTGAAATGTTGCATACCACGGGTTTACCCAGCGCCATTAATTCAACCGACACTTTTCCGTGCCACCCATACAACACCTGGTCAATGCCGATATCGCTTAGTTCGTACAGTTCTTTTATTTTATGGTGTGGTAAGTTCTCCGCCATGATCAACTCCACCGGCAATCCTCTTGCTTTCAACCGGGCTACGGCCTCCTCAATAAAATCTGTTCCCTTCTTCCGCCTGCTGGATGGGGCATGAACAATACGGATGATCCCATCTTGCTCCGACAGAGGTCTGCGGGTAGATGACCAGTATTGCATGTCAATGACTTGTGGGGACAGGATGGCAGCCGGAACAACTTCAAAAAGATCGGGTTCAGAGACGAGTACCACATCCGCGTACTTTAACCATTTCCGCAGTTTTTTCTGCTGGTCAGGTCTGCTCAGGGGTGGTTTCGCCAAGGTCACGCCTCGGTTCCTTTCACGCAGGTAATCAAAATGGCTGATGTCAACCACATCCAGGCCCCGAAAATGCACGACAATTTTTTTTCCCAACAATTTCAGAAGCGGCAGATCCAGTAAATGAAAACGCCACCAACTCCACAAACTTACGCCCCAAAAAAAATGAAAAACATCGTAATGTTTTAGCGCCCATAGGAAAAATAAAAACCGGTCGAGATTTGCCTTCCATCCTTTACCGGCCAGCATGATGTCATTTTGGTACCCTCTGAAGTCATCGTTAAAGGCGGCTGCTGAAGCCTGCAACCAACGCCTCCGAAAGGCTTCCGCCAATAATTGCATTTGCCCTCCTATTTCATGGCCCGCTATAAGAATGCGATGGTTCATAAATTATATGCTTGCAATGGACTTATATCGTTCAATCATTTCGCCTATCCATTTCCCTTCGTCAAATTCCCTGATCATTTTCTGACGCGCATAATTACCCATTTTCATTCGAATATTCGGGTCTTTCAAAGTTAATATCTTATCAACCATTCCATGTAAGGATCCAAACGGAACAATGAAGCCGCTCACTTCATTTTCAATAATTTCACCTGCCCCTTCGCACTCAAACGCCACAATGGGCAAACCACCTGCAGCCGCTTCTACCAGGCTATTTGGCAGTCCTTCTGCCGCACTTGTGGATACATAAATATCAGCGGATTGAAGACTGGAAATTACGGCATCTTCAGGCTTTTGTCCTTCAAAAATAATATGCTGCTCTATGCCAAGCCGATACGCCCAATATCGCAAGGCAGTCTCGTCAGCACCCGTGCCAATAATCGTTAGTTTAACTGAGTGACCTTGATCAACCAAGGCTTTAATAACTTGCAGTTGAAAAATATATCCCTTTCGCCATATTAAGGCACCTACCGATATTAAGTGAATCATATTCGAATGCTCCTTCCTATTGGGTGCGGGAGTAAAACGCAAAACGTCAATTCCATTGTAGTTAACAAATAACTTTTCTGGTTTAGCTCCCAGGCTTATACACCGCTTACGCATATCTTCCGATACACAATGAATATAATCGGCCTTCTCAAAGTTTTGCATTATTAGTTCCGCGGATTCCTTTTTTGATGAATGAACTGTTAATTGACTGCCCCGGACACTAACGATTATGGGTACTTGTGAATAATACCTTCTGAATAAATTAAAGCGATAGGCAGGCATTAACCACTGTGAATGGATAACCGCGATAGCCGTTTGTCCTACTAGTTGAGACTCTTCAATAATTGTACGCCAACCTATAGTGCCAAAATCCGCTTTGCCTGATATTAAAAGACCGGAAAGGAAGCGCCATTGGGATAAGAATTTAAGAATCACTTTAAGCCTTTCAAATATATTTCCCTTTAGTCTATGGTAGTGAACGTGCCGACCCGAAGAAAATTGATTTTGTAAACTTACCCCGCGTTCAACTATAACTGTGCCAACTCCGTTAGTGTTTAAACCAATTAACCTTCTTCGAATGAAGGTTGGAACAGGCTTTCCAACGCCAATGAATAAAATTTCATTTTTGCTATCCCCCATTGATAATTTCAATTATTCCTTTAGAGATAGTTTAAACTATTAAGCTTAGCCACATAACTTTGCTGAGATTCAACCTTACCAAGGTATTCTAAATTACTATTCACAAGTTTTAACAGGCTTTCTGAATTCCTTACAAGTTCATCAATTCTATTGATTAGGGCTTCATCTATCGATTTAAATAACAATGCATTAAAACCATCAGCCTCCATAAGTCTATACTCTTCTTGCTCTAGCAAGATTGGATATGCCCCGCAAGCAGTTGATTGCATAATACTACTGGATTGCATATCTCTGTTTGTCATTGCTGACACTGTAAAATCACTAAGCTGAGCGTATTTACCAAATTCCTCTAATGTAATTATCCGATCAATAAAGTGAAACTGGTGACGAATAGATTGGGGGAGCTCATTCCGGAAATCATTCAATAACTGATTACTGTCATAACCATTTAGTATTACAAAAAAACTATTGGGTATTTGAATTGCTAACTTTTTAAACAACTGTTTGATTATTGATGGGCCCCAGCCTTCAGCAAACCTTCGGCATGAGAAAAAAACAATAGCTTCAGAAGGTATGCCAAACCCAGTACGGATTCTTTCCTTATCCAATTTTGAAATAGTGTAAAAAAAAGTGCTGTCAACCTGAGGGTGAAGAAAAACTAATTTTGCAATAGGAATTTTATATTCTTCTTTCATGAAGCGGATTACACTGCGTCCAGCAGGTGCAACATACCTGGAGTTAGTCAGGCACTTCTTCATAAGGTAAAACCTTATGGGGCTAGAAACACCGTATACATTAACATCGCTACCCCACGGCTGGGCAACTATATTTTTCTTTGTTGATAAGATTGAACAAAAGCCGTAGAAGTACACATTCAAGCAAATTACATAGTCAACATTTAAACGATTCAATATTCTCGAAAAGAATATCATGTTCGCAACAGGTCGGCTTAAATTTGGAAGCTGATAAAACAGCTTTAACTCCTTAAATTTAAACAGAAACAAGAAATGAATAGACGAGAAAAAAAGATCAGATAAATTTATTACCCTTGAAGCAAAATCAATTAACAGTCTACCAATTTTTCCAATAAAATCTCTAGACGAAACTACTTTTAGTCTCGCGTGGGTATAATTTGTGCTAACATCAATAAGATAAACCTCTGTTTCTTCAGCTAAAAAGTGTTGTACCATTTGATGGAATATTCCATTTCTTGAATTTCCAAGTATAACCACCTTCTTCATTACTTACGACCTTTCTCACACATTAGGAAAATACTTGAAGAAAGATCAGGATAGATGTGTCCTAATTCATAACACCCATTAAGATACTCTTTTGATATAATATCGGTTTGCAATAACCTATCCCACTGGAAGTTAGCGAGGGCTTTAAAGAATATACCAGATCGGTGCAATACATTTAGGCCAGCTGCCTTAGCATCCCTTTCAAGTGTATCCAGGGTATAAGTGATCCTGTGTCCATGCTCCTTCTCGGCTGGTGTAATAGCGTTGTTATGACTTATAAGTCCCATCTTGACAGCAATCTGGCGAGATGGAGCATTCGCGTTGGGACATACCAAAAAGAACCGGCCCTGATCAGAAAGCCACTCTTCATTAATCCGCTTCATCACAGCAATAGGATCATCCAAATGTTCCAATACATGTGTTAAGACAATGTTATCGTACTTCCTTGGCAATGCAGCGTCCTCAAAAAGTGAGTGAATAAATTTCACTTTACTTCCAAAAAGGGACTTCGCCTGATCTATAGCTTCCGCGGAAGCTTCTACACAAGTAATATCTTCAAAATAAGGCAAAAGCCTTTTGGTGAAGTCACCCTTAAAACTTCCCAATTCCAGCATGCTCCCGGTCTTAAAAAAAGGCTCAAAGGATTTAACCATAAACGGATGCATCACATCAAAATCGAAATTGTATGCATACTTGTGGTCGGGGGTATCCCTCATCTCTTTATTGTAATCACGCTGAGTACTCATAAAATATTTTTAATCTTTAATTAACAAAATTGCCAACACAGTTGACGCAGAAATTAAACTAAACTCAAATGCATGGTGATGTGTCCATCCATCTCGCTCATATCACTAAATCCAACTTTTCGATATAGTCGAATCGCTGGTTGATTGCCATCGGACACTTCCAGTACTAGCTTTTTATATTGTTGTGCTTGCACATAATCAATACATTGTTGAATCAACTCCTTGGCAATGCCTCTCCCAACAAAGGTAGGAAGTACACTCACATTAGTAACAAAGGCCGTATGCTTATCTGGGGCATTCACGTAGGCTGCCACAAGACCGACAAGTTGATGATCCTGCCATGCCTCAAATTTGACGGCTTTACTCACCAACTTTCGGCTGTAGCCATGGAGATCAACTCTGCTTGAAAGTTCTGGAAAAAAGTATTTATCACATAAAAGCAAGTGCTCATAAAGTTCCGCTTCGTTAGCTGTATTTTTCTTATAGACCAATGTAAAGTCCATTATCTTTCCAGTATTGCAAGACCAAAACCATACTTACCAAACTCATTTCCATTGTAAAGCAAGTATACTTTATTTTCGCATTGAAAAACGTGAGGATAACAAAGCATCTCCGAATCCCAATCACCTGGTGTCACATCAATCCCCACTAAGTCATCGTTTCTCTTCCAGTTTAGGAGGTCATCGGAAAAAGCATATCCAATGCGATAACCCCGCTCCATATTTTTCCGAAAGCCAGTAGCATGCCGGTAACAAAAATACATATGGTATCTACCATCAAAATAGGTTACAGTTGGAAGTGCCTGACACTCGTCTTCATTTAACTTATCCGTCACAATCTGCTTGCCGACTCTCTCCCAGGTTATCCCATCCTGCGATCTGGCATATGCAATTTTATAGACTCTATCCGGAGAACTCTCATTGGGAAACTTGGACCATTTAGTCCCATAGATGTACCACATATGAAATACATCATTGTACACCCTTACAAATGAGTCTCCTACCAAAAAGGGTTCGTGAAGCGCTGAACTAAAAATTGGGCCATCACCAACCTTTTGAAAACTGAGCCCTCCATCTTTGCTGATAGCCAAACCTGTCGATGTCTCAACAGAAACGGATACACGCCTGCTCCATCCACAGGTGTATGCATAAATCTCATTCTTGTACTCTACCGGGCTTATTGGAAAAATACCATGTTCATCAAAAGTACCTAACGCCCCCAATTCAATTACGGGCTGATCAGCAACGTTAATGATTGATGTGAAGTCAGTTTTGAAATCAACAAATGAAATATGACTGAGAAATTTGCCATTCCTATCTTTTTTTCGAATAGAAAAGTAAACTCGCACACCATCTTTAATTGCTAGTACCTGGGGTGACTGGGCAAATCCAACAAAATCTTTAAAGGCCGAATGTGTTGTCGGGTCAAAAATTTTTCCAAGCTTCTTCCATTTCATAGTCATCCGGTTTTAAACTCCCCTTCCAGTTTAGCCAATCCAAATCCATGCCTTCCAACTTGATTGCCAAGATATAGCATGTAAATGGAACCATCCAATTCAAACACATGAGGATAACTTACCATTTCTGAATCCCAACCTTCATCCGAAATATCAATACCTGCTTTACTATCATCCCGCGTCCAACTCAAGCCATCTTTCGAAGATGCATAGCCAATTCTATATCCCCCTTCCTTACCACGGTAATTAAGACTGTAGCGATAACAAAAGAACATGTGATACATTCCGTTAAAATAGAATACATCAGGACTCGCCTGGCACTCATCTTCTTCCAGCCTGACTGAAATAATATCATGGTCGAACTTTGTCCAATTCAAACCATCGTCTGATGTGGCCCTTCGAATCCTGTATACTGGCTCAGGCTTACCGTTATTGGGCAACCATTTCTTTCCGGCTATATAGAAAAGAACCCATTGATTATTAAAACGTCTAATCTTGGGCCCACTAAGAATGAAAGGCTCATTTGCTGAATACGACAACACAGGACCATCACCTTTTTTCTGAAAAGTCACACCGTTGTCAAGACTGACAGCACAGCCAATAGCGACATTAAAAGGAACTGACTCACACCGAGTCCAGCCACCGTAGTAGGCTACGACTTTATCCTGATCACGAATAACTGAAACTGGATAAGTACCGAACTCATCAAAAGTACCTAATGAACCCAGACTTAAAATTGGCTTCGATGCCAGATTTACAATTTGATTCAGATTCTTTCGGTTCAAATCCACAAAAGCAGAGTAGCTCACATATTGGCCATTGGAATCTGCCGGGGGTCTACATGAAAAGTATACCCTGACAAAGTCAGGAAAAATCAGCACAGAAGGAGCTTGCGCAAATTCAGCTAACCAATCTACTCCTGTTATTTCCAGGGGATTAAAAATTCTACCTATTTTTTGCCACTTGAACATTTGAGATAAAATTTTCTAAACTAATGTATACTGTAACAAATGTTCTTGAATCTTTTGTTGTGTGTTAAACATCATAACATCTAGTATGGATAAAAACGGAACAAATAAATTTCCATTCTGTTCGTAAGTAATACTCTCAGCTTTCAAAAAAAATAAATCAATCCCCGAATCCTTGAACCGTTGTTTGCTATAAAGCTCAACGCCCCCTATTGGATTGATGTACTCATCAGCTTTTCTCGACTGAATCATGGCGAGAACCTTATCCTCTGACTTGAGCTTGTGATCAATAGCGAGCGTTGATGAAATCACAAGTGGCGTTGTAATACCTAAATACGCCTTGGTGCATTGCAAAGTATTAAAAAGAAATCTAAAGAGGTTGGTCTCTTCAAATAGTAACGATTCCTCAACGATTGGGAAAACAACTTTAAATTGAGGAGCAGTCCGATAAGACTCTTTTATCCGATTCAGCATCTTTTTCCTCTCTATTGACCAAGAATCAGTCAATGATCGCTCAACAATATGTAAATAGTCAGAATCATTCTTCAAGGGTAGGGTAATGTAGGCATCAGCATCATTTACCAGAATTCTATTTCTATTTATCCAGCCCTTCCTCGAAAATTCAATATTATCATAGACGATGAACTCATCAACCGCATTCATAAGCTGAAAATACCCGATGTAAGGAAAGAAATACGGCTGCATGATCGCCAACTTCATGATCAGGAGGTTATAGCGCGTAAAATGACTCGTGATATTAAATCAATTTCCTCCAATGAAAGAGAGTAGTAGAGAGGAAGGCAAATAATTCGCTTACTTACAGATTCACTCACTGGCAATGCCGCTGATTTATATAGGGCAACTGTATTCAGACTTGGATTAAAATATCTTCTCGGAGAAATGTTACTACTTTCGAGCCCTTTTATAACTTTTAAGGTCATTGTTTCATTCTCCAAAATCAACGGATAATAGGCATAGTTGAATTCCGTCTTTTCACTAATTTTTAATCGTTGGGTATGAACAGAGTTCAGCCATTTATCATATCGGGCACTTTGTTCCTTTCTGGAGGCCAATAAAGAAGAAATGTATTTGAAATTTGCCAATCCCATGGCAGCGTGAAATTCCGAATTCTTTCCATTAATACCCACTTCAGCAAAATCTACGGGGCCGTTGTGTCCGAAGTTTCGCATAAACTCCATTCTTGTTGAAAGCTCTGAGTCTTTAGTAAACACAGCACCACCTTCAACAGTGTGGAATAGCTTAGTTGAATGAAAGCTGGTAGTACTTATTGTTCCATAATTAAAAACTGATTTCCCATTGTACTTTGTACCAAAGCAATGTGCTGCATCATAGATGACCGGAATCTTATGTCTATTGGCAATCGTTTCGATAGCCTCAATATCACACGGATTACCATACACGTGCGTTGCCATAATAGCACATGTTTCTCCAGTGATAGCAGCTTCAATTTTTAACGGATCAATATTTAGACTCAGTGAGTCAATATCTACGAACTGAGGTTTACATCCTTCCCAAACTATACTACTGGTTGTCGCTATATAAGTAAAGGGAGTGGTAATTAAAGTACCCCGCAATCCAAGAGCCTTGATAGCAATTTGAAGTGCGATAGTTCCGTTGTTCAAAAAAAGTAAATGAGGGACGCCCAAATAGTCTTTCAGCTTTAGCTCAAGCTCATTTACCAAAGGGCCATTGTTGGTTAACCAATTTCGATTCCAAATGCCATCTATATATTTCAGGTATTCTTCTTTGGGAGGCAAGAATGGCTTGGTTACGTAGATCATGTGTGACTTGTCCACTTAAGTTTTGGTTTAACAACACCTTGCCTTTTACCCATCCACCCAAAATTTCCAGTACCGGAAGGAATTACATCGAAAGAAAGTGCATCGTTTATATTCAAAAGCATAAATCCCTTATCACGCACAAAAAGTAAACGGGCTAATTTATAGTTTCCTTCGTATAACAAATTGCCGGGTATAATACACTGAAACGTAAGTTGCTTTTGTATTGGGCGCACATTTAACTCATAGCCCGATGTACCCACAAATACCAAAGTATTCATCTCATCCACCAAGTGATAGGTAACATCCAATAGCGGAGTATCTGTCCCTTTATATTCAAAAGAAAATTTCAAATTAATATCATCTGTTGTCTCTATTGTTTTTTGATTCAAAATACGGGCTGATATAAACCGAATGTGGTCGTTCTCAAATTCTTGCTGACCGTTAGCCAATAACTCTTTTTTTTGATTGGAATACTCGCCCAGGTAAGCATGAACCGCCTCTTCAATGGGGCCATTATATTTTACAATTCCATTTTTCAGTACAACGCCTTTATGACAAAGATTTTGAACAGCCGTCATGTTATGGCTTACAAACAAAACAGTTCTGCCATTTTTAGAAACATCCTCCATCTTACCCAAACACTTCTTCTGAAATTCGGCATCCCCTACTGAAAGCACTTCGTCTATGATAAGAATCTCCGGCTCTAAATGGGCTGCAACGGCAAAACCTAAACGAACGCGCATACCAGACGAATAAAATTTCACCGGTGTATCTAAGTATTTTTCAACACCGCTAAAATCCACAATCTCATCAAGCTTTCGATTGATCTCTTTTTTGGTCATCCCGAGGATAGTACCATTCATGTAGATATTTTCGCGTCCTGTAAGTTCCGGGTGAAATCCTGTACCCACTTCCAGCAGTGCGGCCACTCTTCCGTGTATCCTTACTTCACCCAAACTAGGCTCCGTAATTTGTGATAAAATTTTGAGTAATGTGCTTTTCCCAGCTCCGTTATGGCCAATAATGCCAAGCACTTCACCTTCCTGTACCTCAAACGATACATCGCGCAAGGCCCAAAAGATGGAATCATCGTCTTCATCAAGCTTTGATAAATTCTGGATCTGTTTCAGGTTAGTCCACGGGCTTTTTAATCCATTCAGAATTGCCCCGGCAATGGTATCAGCTTTCTTTTCTGCTTTGCCGATGCGGTATTTTTTACCTAGCTGCTCAACACGTATTACAGGTTCTGCCATAGGTTACGCCACGTCTGCAAAAACGCGTTCCATTCTTCGAAAGTAAAACAAACTAAAAACAAACAGTAACAAAGAAACTCCTGTGCCCGTGAGCATCCATACATACGGAAACGGGATGGTATGCAGAAATACTGACCGAAAGCCCTCAATAACACCCACCATAGGATTGAGGGAATACGCAAACTGGTACGGTAACGGAACGTTTGTGGTGGGGTATACTACCGGTGCTGCATACATTAATAATTGAACCGCAAACGACATGGCATGTTTTACATCGCGGTATTGCACGGCCATGGCGGATAAAATCATACCAATGCCCAGGGAAGTCATTAGCAGGACCCCAATTAACCACGGCAATAATACAATCTCCCAGGAAGGCAATATTTGATACCAAATAAGGAAACCTACCAGCAGCAAAAAACCAATGAGGAAATCAACCCCTTTGGAAAGTATAGAAGAAAGAGGCAACACCAACCGCGGAAAATATACTTTATTAATCATAGCTGAATTAGCAATCAGGCTGTTGGCTGAATCCGTAAGCGTATTGGCAAAAAATGTCCAGGGCACTAATCCAACAAGACTAAAAAGAAAATAAGGAACCCCGTTGGAGTCAATCCTGGCCAGGTTTCCAAAAATGATCGTGAACACAAGTGTGGAAAAGAGTGGTTGGATCACGGCCCAACTTACACCCAACACCGATTGGGCATACTTGGCTTTGATGCCCCGCACCGTTAAAAACCACAACAGGTCTTTATAGTGAATGAGTTCTTTAATATTGACCCCCCGCCACCCTCTTGTTGCCCTAATGATCGTTACATGCGCTTGCATTGACTACTCATCATAATATCCCTGCCCATTCTTCTTTTTACTTCCATACCCATAGCCATACGAGTAGCCATAATGGTAGGCATAGCCCTGTCCATACCCATATCCTAATCCGGACTTATAAATGTCATTGAGTAGAATACTCATATTCTTTAACTTACCTGACTGGTAATATTCGTTAATGCTCCGCACAAAAGCTTTGGGGGAATAATTCTGTCGCAACACAAATACAGTGTGGTTTACAAATTTTGAAATCACAAACGCATCGGTAACCAGCGCCAACGGAGGTGTGTCAATAATTACAAAATCAAATTGCTCCAGTGCAGTTTTGATAAATGTTTCAAAGCGATCGGTTAATAATAACTCAGAGGGGTTAGGTGGCACGGGACCTCCGCTAATTAAAAAGAGATTTTCAATTTCCGTATCCTGAATTACCTGTTTAAATTCTGTGATACCCGATAAAAAAGTACTGAGACCAACCTCATTGCTGCGGCTGAAATCTTCGAAAATTTTAGGCCTGCGCATGTCGGCTCCCACAATGAGTGTTTTTTTTCCTGAAAGTGCAAACACCGTAGCCAGGTTAATGGTCGTAAAGGTTTTCCCCTCGCCACTGATGGAGCTGCTCACCATAAAGACCTGCTTTGTCTTATTCCCCGTAAAATAATTCAAGTTCGAACGCATGGCGCGGAAGGATTCTGATACTCCGGATTTGGGTCTCGCCTTTACGGTTAAGTTGTTGCCTGATGAATTGTGGCCTACGCCTCCAAGAAAGGGTATGACACTCATCTTATCAATGTCTTCCTTGGATTGTACTTTGTTATTGAGCAATTCAAAGATCACAAAAATAACAAGGGGTATAGCCAAACCGAGTATGAGGGCCATGGTATAATTCTGAGTGGGGTTAGGTGAAATAGCGCCCCCCCGCATCGGGGCATTGACCAACATCACATCGGATGTGTTGGAGGCCATCGAGATTTGTGCTTCCGATAATTTCTGCATCAGGTAGACATATAAGTTTTCCATCAGCGAATAATTGCGCTGAACAGAAATCAATTGCCGTTCGGAAACCGGCAGCACAGAAAGCTGCTTTTCAGTTTCTCGCAATTGTTTATTCAGGAAGTCCATTTTTATTTTGTCAGTCGATTGCAAGGTTCGCACCGATTCGAGCACATTCTGCTTGATTTCTTTTATGCGCTCGGCTTTACTATTGACCAATGGATTTTTTCCTTCGGTTCCCAGATATTGTTTTATCTCCAGTTGCAGATCAACCATTTTTGAGAGCAGGGCACTGAGCACAGGGTCGGCCAGGCCCACCGAGGAAGGCAAAATGATCTGATCGAGATTCTCTGTATTTTCATTCAAATACTCATTGAGGTACTGGAAGTAATTTTGCCGGATCAGCAACTCAGCACGTTGCAGTTCAATATTCTCGGTCTTGGCGAGGAAACGCTGGGCATCTGCACTCATGTCTTTGATGCGGCTGCTGTTACCGAATCGCTCCAACTGATACTCAACAATGCGCAGGGAATCCTTAATTTCAATTAGCTGCTTTCGTATAAAAGAGATCGTGCGCTGGGCTGTTTCATTTTTGTTTTCGAGGTCCCGTTCCCGGTACTCGGAAATGAGGCCATTCAGAAAGTCTATTTCCTTTTTAAAATTGGTGCCCGTAATACTTAAATTCATAATTCCAGCACCTACCTCGGCCCATTCCACCCGCAGGCGCGCGCTATAGGAAACCGCCAATGAGATAGGGTTCTGGATAGAAAGCAGAAAAGGTATGCCTATAAAATTTTGTTTGCTACGTTCCGGAATAGATCGGATACACAAACTATGGCCATCGAATTGAATGGTGTCATTCAATGAGTAGACGACCCGGTTCGCCACCCCTTCCTGATCACTAAAGTTAGTCAAGGTGTAATGATGTTCATCTGTCAAGGTGAAAATGAATTGCCCGGTTTTAATAAGATCGGGGTTACACAAGGTAGCGGTAACCGGCACATAATCATAGGCTTCGGTGGTCATGAAATAACCTTCTCGATAGAACGAAACATGAAAATTCAGATTCTTCACCACTTCTTCAATCAATGGATACGACCGCAGAATATAAGGTTCGTTTAAATAGTTTCTATAGGGATCGATCAACGCATTGTTATAGAGTAATTCTGCACCCCCCATTTCCTGCATTTCCTTAATAATGATGGAGGCTGATACCGGATACACTTTTTGGGTATAGCGGGTCTTATAAAATGCGATACTTAGAGCAATCGCTAATGATATTATTATAACATACCAAAAGCGGATGGCACGGGATAAGACCCGTTTGAAATCCAACGAAAATCCGGCCGGTTGGGCTTTTTCTTCCAGATCAATAAAATTATCCGCCATGTTAGTTCGAAGTCGAATTAATAAGTGTAATGGTAATCAGGAGGAGTGATAGAGATGAAATGACAAGAGATAAATTCTTTCCGAAATAAGTCTGGTAAGGACGTTGGCGTAAAGCAGGCACTATAATAATATCATTTTGGTGCACAAAGTACTCCGGTGTATTAATAAAATTTTCATCCAACAAATTCAGATACCGAACTTCAGCTTTACCATCTATCTGGCGAATCAGTTTAAGATTCCGTTTATCTGCAAAATCTGTTAAACCACCTGCCAGCCCAATGGCCTCGATATAATTCACCCGATTATTACCCATAATAACGGTCCCTTCCCTTCGGGCTTCCCCTAAAATGGTAAACCTAAAATTAATCAATCTTACTTTCACCACCGGTGATTCCAGGTATTCATCGGCAATTTTTTGTAGTTTATCCTGTGCCTCATACACAGTGAGGCCGGCCACTTTTACTTTGCCAATAACAGGATATACAATTTCACCATTCGGATCCACCAGTTCGCCAATTAGTATTGCGTTTCCCTGATTCAGATTTTGATTCATCTGCATCATCATGTTGCGATTGAAGATATCATATTCCTGGGAAGTCAGGCTTTCAAAGCGCACAGAGATATTATCCTCAGGCTGAATGCGGTATTCATAATCCTTAAGATCGTAGGTTCTAACGATGGAGTCTTTGGGTAAATCCTTGACATTCACATCATTCTTCTGGAGCAATGTGAACTTCTTGTTCGTAACGCAGGAACTTAAGAAAACAATAGAACCTACTATCAGTAGGATGGATCTAATCATGGGTGTCGTTGCTAAAAATCAGGCACAAATATAGGAATATGCGGTAGATAGTGGGAATTGGGTATTGGGCATTGGGAAATTAGGTATTGGGCAGTAGGCAGTAGGCAAGGATTTGAAGATGAAAAGGCATTAACCGCGGAGGCGCAAAGCTGCGTAGGTGTTGGGTATTGGGAATTGGGTATTGGGTATTGGGAATGGGAAGTGAGTGGTAAGCAATAGGCAATAGGCAATAAGCAGTAGGCAAGGATTTGAAGATAAAAAGGCATTAACCGCGGAGTCGCAAAGGCGCAAGGCTGCGTAGGTGTTGGGTATTGGGAATTGGGAATTAGGAGTTAGGAATTGGGTATTGGGTATTGGGGATTGGGTATTGGGAATGTTGGTATTTGAGAAGTAGGCAGTGGGCGGAAAGCAGTAAGCGGTAAGCAGTAGGCAGTAGGCAAATGCCAGGGGTTGAAGATGGAGACTTTGCGTCTCTGCGGCTTTGCGGTGAGAGCTTTTTTTTACCTCTGAGGCGCAAAGGGTTGAGTATGAATTAAACTCTTTTCACGTCCAGCGGATACAATGCTTGTGGCTCTTCCACTACATCGATAAAAAGTTCATCGAGGTCAATCGCTAATCCCGGCAAGACCTGGCTGGTTGCTAGATCCCCTTTGGTGAGCGGCTTTGAGGGTTGGTATTGGCCTGCTGCTGTGAGGGTAAAAATAATAAGTGAACGATCCTGAGGATGAACAATCCAATATTCCTTTACGCCAGCTTGCTCGTAAATACTGTACTTCTCATGCAGATCTTTCTTCACAGAGGATTTGGAGATCACCTCTACTACCATATCGGGTGCTCCGTTGCAACCTTGCTCTGTAATCCTGGAGGGATCACAAATAACTGTGATATCAGGTTGAACTACTGTTTGACTTATACCCGAAGCATCCGGCAAAGACACATCGAAGGGTGCCGGAAATACTTTGCACGGCTTACCTTTTAAAAACTGAAAAATAGTTCCATGAATGACGGATACCGCATGCTGATGACTGCTGGTTGGAGCGGGTGACATCCTAAAAATTTTGCCCATGATCAGTTCTACCCGATCGGTAAACTGCCAGGTGAGGTAATCGGCATAGGTATAACTTTTTGTTAAATCCAATTGGCCTATGTCGGTGATGGGCTTCATGTCAACGTGAACTATTGTGGTGGTAGACAAAGATAAAGAATTGGGAATTGGGGTTTAGGTTAATGATTGAAGATTAAAAAACTTTTACCGCTAAGGCGCTGAGGCGCAAAGGTTGGATCGGTGTTGGGCATTGGGTATTGGGTATTGGGTATTGGGAATTGGGAATTGGGAATGTTGGTATTTGAGAAGTAGGCAGTGGGCGGTAATCGGTAAGCGGTAAGAGGTAATCAGTAAGCGGTAATCAGTAAGAGGTAATCAGTAAGCGGTAATCAGTAAGCAAGTAGGCAGTATGCGTCAGGGCAAGGATTTGATGATTAAAACTTTGCGTCTCTGCGACTTTGCGGTAAGACCTTTTCCGCGCTAAGTGTAAAGGGGAGATTGGGAATTGGGAGCAGGTCAAGGATTTGAAAATTTTAGAATGAACGAATTTGAAGATGCAAGGATTGAACCGCGGAGGCGCTGAGGCGCAAAGGTAGTGGGTAGTTGGCAGTAAGCGGTAGTCGGTGATCGGTAATCAGTGCGTTGGTGCAAGGGAGTCTTTGCTCAGATCCCAGAACTTTTTAATAGTAGTCAAAAACTGTTTCATCTCCCCCAGCGGCACCATGTTCGGTCCATCGCTCAAGGCTTTTTCAGGGTGTGGATGCGTTTCAATAAAAAATCCATCAACACCCACGGCTGCGGCTGCTTTTGCGAGGTAAGGTGCAAACTGGCGGTCGCCCCCACTCTTGCCCCCCAACCCACCCGGACGTTGGATACTATGTGTTACATCAAACACCACGGGTGCATATTGGCGCATGATGGGAAGTGACCGCATGTCCACCACAAGGTTATGATAACCAAAGCTTGAACCACGCTCGGTTAGGAATACATTTTTGTTGCCTTCGCCCCGTACTTTGTCCAGGGCGTACTGCATGTCTTCGGGTGCCATGAACTGACCCTTTTTCACTTTTATAGGCTTGCCGGTTTTAGCAGCTGCAATCAATAAATCTGTTTGCCGACATAAGAAGGCCGGAATCTGAAGTACATCTACCACAGTTGCTACTTCAGCACATTGAGACGATTCATGCACGTCTGTCACAACCGGTACTTTTAAATCACCGCGTACCATGGAAAGAATTTCAAGACCCATATCGATGGACGGGCCGCGATATGAACCTGATGAAGTACGATTTGCTTTATCGAAGGAAGCCTTGAAGACATAATCAATACCTAACTCTTCACAAATTTTCTTCACCGTAGAACCGGTTTCCATACAGATGTCGTAACTCTCAGCCGCACAAGGGCCTGCGAATAGAACCATGCGGTTGCCACCGAGGGTGATTTGGTCTGTGATTGAAACTTTGTCTTTAAAGATTTCCATTTTGTTCAGTAGGGCTGTAAAAAGTAGGCAATAGGCAGTGGGCAGTAGGCAGTAAGTTTGAGGTATTGGGTATTGGGCATTGGGTATTCAGTAATCGGTAATCAGTAATCAGTAATCAGTAATCAGTAATCTGTATTCGGTAGTCGGTAAATTTAGTGCAAAGTGCGACCATACAGGGAATTATCAAAACCATGAAGGGATTCGCGGGCGAGGATTTTAAAGTAATCCGCTGTTATTTTACTCTTATCAAAGTTGTCGGGAAACGAAACATCCTTAAGCTGGGATAGATCAAAGCCGATCAACCGCTCGCTTACTTCAATTTCATTTATCCAGGCGTCCTTTTGTTTCGCCTCGTCCATAATTACTTCCCAATTAAAAGAGTATTTAAAACTAAGAAAAAGAATATCTATAAAATCCTTCGCGGCATTTCTACTTAGTGCGGTTACCTTATTTGAAAGCACATTCTCCCAAGTATCAGCATAAAAACCTTCGTTCGAGCGTAGTGGTTGGCCAGAACGATATTTAACATCATTGATAAACTCAATTTTCAATTTCAAATCCTCCTCATTAACAAAATACCGAACATAGGCTGCTTGTTGCGAGCTTAGTTCTACGTGTGAAAACTTTTTTAAAACCGGGGCCATGGCTAAGGTTACTTTTTCCACAAAGTCCGGATCTGCATTTACAAAAAAATCCAGATCGTCTGAATAACGATGATGCAATACAAACCTGCTGAGTAATGTGCCGCCCGTTAAATAAAAATCAGACTGTGTTTGGCCGATCAAATCCAGCACCCTATCCTGTAAAGGGTATAATTTATTCCTATAGTAATGATCGGACATATCTATACTTATCCCGGAGTGGTCGAGGAAATAAACCGTTTATAACATCATCGGAGAGCAATTCTGAAATTTTATCCGGTTGAACAAGATGTCTTACTTTATGCCAATAAAAAAAATTCAACATCTTAATATACAGCCCCTTTTTTTCCCAATTGTTTTCGGGAGATTTTAGAATATTAAGTAAGTCTTCAGCAGTCTTGGTAGTATCCCACGTAAGCTTATCTAAATATTTTAGAATTTCAGTATCCGAATACATAAACCTACCCTTTTATAATCTTATCCAAGAACCCCTGGGAAGCCAAAATCAAATCACTGACTTCTCGGGCCACACCTTCACCTCCTTTTGATTTTGTGATTACATCCACTTTCGTTTTTATATAGTCCATCGCATCAGCCGGGCAGGCAGAAAGGCCACAGTTTTGTAATACTTTCAAGTCATTAATATCATCGCCAATATAGGCCACCTGCTTCTTCTTGAGTTTGTGAAACTGAATCAGTTTTTCGAAGACGGCATATTTATCCATGATGCCCTGGTGACAAAAGTCGAGTTTCAGTTCCGCTGCACGGTTGCTCACAATCTTTGATTCGCGGCCGGTGATGATGCCGACAATAATACCGGCCTTTTTTAAATGACTGATGATATACCCATCCTTCACATTGAATTGTTTGATCTCGCGGCCAGTATCGTCATAGATAATACCTCCATTTGTGAGTACGCCATCTACATCAAAAAAAATGGCCTTGATCTGGGCCGCTTTCTTAATTTGGTCTTTGGTGTATTTTGCGAGGACTTCTTTTACGGGCATTTGCTGCGAAAATTCTCAATAAAAGGTTAAAATTAGGGAAAAATAATCAACAATTGACAATTGAAAACCGGTCAATTGACAATTGGGTAAAAGAGGAAAGTCCGCCTACGCTGAAGCTTCTGCCTACGCAAAAGCTCCGGCAGATGAATTGGTGGATAAACTTAAAGTAGAAAGTATAAAGCGAAAAGCTAAAAGCTAGATAGCTTAAAGTAGAAAGTCTAAAGTTAAAGTTAAAAGTATGAAGGTTGTTAAGGTTGGTTTGTCGCTGGTGATAACAGTGGCGTTGATTTATTTTTTGAACCGGAGCTGGAATTTTGGAACACCTATTCCGCCTCTGGGGAAATTCCTGGATCCCTTTGGTGGGTTCTGGCAGAATGCAGAAGTGAAGGAAAGAGAAAATGAAACGCTTTTGCTGGAAGGACTTACCGATGAAGTGATTATCCACTATGATAGTCTTTTGATTCCGCATGTGTTCGCCAACAACGAAGAAGACCTTTACCTGGCGCAAGGCTTTATAACGGCTCAAAACAGACTGTGGCAAATGGAGTTTCAAACTCACGCTGCGGCAGGACGCATCTCTGAAATCATTGGTGCTGCCGCATTGGATTATGACCGCACCCAGCGCAGATGCGGGATGGTGTTTGCTGCCGAAAATGCGTTGAAATCTATGGAGGGTGATCCCATTGCCAAAGCGATGGTGGATAGTTATACGCGGGGCATCAATCTCTACATCGAATCGTTGCGTTATAAAGACCTGCCACTTGAATACAAGCTTCTTAATTATAGTCCGGAACCCTGGACCAACCTGAAGTGCGGACTCTTGTTAAAGAACATGGCACTCACCCTCAACATTGGCGACAAAGACATTGAGATGACCAATGCGTTGAAACTCTTTGGTAAAGATGTAGTTGAACTGTTGTGGCCCGATGATGAAATGATGGGTGACCCCATTGTTGATAATGCCGGCAACTGGAAGTTTGAACCCGTTAGGTTAGATAGTGTGCCGCTTGCCTTACCGGATGAATTGATCACTATTACACCGCTGGAAAAACCATCCAAGGATGTGGGCAGTAATAACTGGGCGGTGAGTGGTAGTAAAACCAATACTGGCTCCCCTATTCTTTGTAACGATCCACATCTCAACCTCACCTTGCCTTCCATCTGGTATGTTATTCATTTGCAGGCACCCGGTGTAAATGTGATGGGTGCTTCTTTGCCAGGATCCCCCGCTGTGATCAGTGGCTTTAACGATTCGATTGCATGGGGCGTAACCAATGCGCAACGCGATCTGGTGGATTGGTTTAGGATTGAATTCAAAGACAAGAGCAAAAGTGAATACATGAGTGATGGCCAATGGAAAGCAGCACGCAAAGTGATTGAGAAATTTTCCATAAAAGGAGGTGATCCTTTTTATGATACGATCACCTATACACATCATGGTCCGGTGACGTTCGATGAAAGTTTTCATGGTGACAATGAGTTGAATTCGTATGCGTTCCGATGGATTGCTCATGATCCTTCGGAAGAAATTCTTACGTTCTATAAACTGAATCGCGGAAAAAATCATGCTGATTACATGGAGGCGTTGAATCATTATGCATCCCCGGCTCAAAACTTTGTGTTTGCGAGCACGCGTGGCGACATCGCCATGCGCATCCAGGGTAAATTTCCGGTGCGCAGAAAAGATGAAGGTAAGTATGTGTTGGACGGCACAAAGACATCCACCGAATGGCAGGCGTTTATCCCGAATGATCAGAACGTGATGTATAAAAATCCGGTGCGCGGTTTTGTGAGTTCGGCCAATCAATATCCAGCCGATGCCACCTACCCCTATTACATAACCGCCACCAGTTATGAAGCGTATCGCAACCGGAGAATCAACAAACTCTTAACCGAGATGAGTGACATCACGCCCCGCGATATGATGGAGATGCAATTGGATAATTACAATCTGAAAGCAGCTGAAAGTCTGCCCGCGTTTTTAAGTTATGTGGATACTACTACGTTTTCTCAGCCGCAGCGCAATGTATACCGGATACTGAGTGCCTGGGATTATGAAAATTCTATAGAATCTGAAGCTGCCTCCTACTATGAAGCCTGGTGGGATTCGTTGTTCCCAATCGTGTGGGATGAAATTAAAAATTCAAAAGTAGCACTGGACTACCCTACTGCGTACCAGACCATTAAACTGCTAAAAGAAAAACCCGATCTTTCTTTCTTTGATGTTGTGGAAACTCCTGAAATAGAAACTGCGCGCGACATTGTTCATCAGGCCTTTATTAAAGGCGTAGAAAAAGTTGAAACCTGGAAGGTAGAAAAAAAGAAAGAACCCCATTGGGCAGATTATAAAGACACTTTTATCGCCCATCTTTTACAAGGCTTGCCCGCTTTCAGCTATCATGTTGAGCATGGCGGTAATCATGATATCATTAATGCATCCAACGGAAGAAGTGGCCCCAGCTGGCGCATGGTTGTGAGTTTAGAGAAAACAAAAGTGCGGGCGTGGGGAGTTTATCCCGGTGGACAATCCGGAAATCCGGGAAGTCCGTTCTATAACAGTATGCTAAATACCTGGGCAACCGGAGAACATTATCAATTTCAATTTGAACCCGAAGCTAATAAAATGAAAACAGTGTTTTCTTCCATCACCTTAAAACCTAGCACCAAATGAAATTTATCATACAACTTCTAATAACGATTGTGGTTTGTTTTATTCTGCAATCTTTTTTACCGTGGTGGACGATGGCCGTAGGCGCCTTTACAGTTGCCTACCTGGTTGGCAATAAAGGATTTCCCGCTTTTGTTGCCGGCTTCGTTGCCGTAGCGATTTTGTGGTTAGGGATGGCATTTTATATTGATGCACTTACCCACTCAATACTTACTGAGAAAATCAATCGGTTACTTCCCCTCAATGCTTTTGTAGCCACATTGATTGTGGGTGGACTTGTTGGTGGATTTGCTTCACTGACCGGGGCGTTGATGAAGTCGAGGTAACGAAGCTGGTTGCTGGTGGCTTGTTACTAGTTGTTCGACCGTAGAATCTTAAAGGAATGCTATACAGATTTAAATTATGTTCATTACGAAAAATGCCCCGAAAGTTCGGGGCATTTTTGTCGCCCTCCCTGTACAATTCTCGAACTTATTTTTAGATGACCTGAAAAGGCTGGCAAACCTAGCGGCTTAAAAACCGCCCGTTTGCTGGCCTTTTTGGCTTTTATCTGCTGAAAATTTATGGAGGGCACAAGGAAATCAATTTGGGATGAGGTTAAGAGGATCGATCTGGTGGACTATTTGGACACGCTAGGGATTCGACCTCAAAAAATACGAAACAACGACTATTGGTATCTCTCGCCTTTCCGCCAGGAGAAAACACCATCATTTAAGATCAATCGGAATCAAAATGTATGGTTTGATCACGGATCGGGTGAAGGCGGGACAATCATTGACTTTGGAGCAAAGCTATTTCAGTGCACTTACCATGAGTTCATTGAAAAGTTAACAAAGGGTAATTTCCCAGACCTGCCTAAAGCCACGCCAAAACCATCAGCGGATCGGCCGGAAGCAAACAAGCTAGAGATCATAAGGGTCTGCGAACTGTCCAACTCTGAGCTAGTCCGGTATTTAAAGGAAAGGGCTATCAACCCAGAGCTGGCCAAACGATACTGTCATGAAGTTGAATTCCGGATTGGAAGCCGCAGCTACATAGCCGTTGGATTTGTCAACCGCTCCGGTGGTTATGAACTCCGTAACAGCTGGTTCAAAGGCTCATCCTCACCGAAGGACATTTCTCTAATATCCACCGGCCAGGACAAAGTTAGTGTACTGGAAGGGTTCATTGATTTTTTATCGGCCTTGCAGATTGAAAACAGGACAATACGCCAGCTAACCCATCATTCCGATTTCCTTGTCCTTAACTCGTTGAGGATGGTAAACCGGGCATTGCCAATCATCCATCCTTACGGTCGGGTTAACCTATTCCTGGATAATGACCTTGCTGCCAATCACGTCAAGGACACTTTGAAGGCAAACGGCATCCTGTATCGGGACGCTTCGCCTCTATATGACAACTCCAAGGATTTGAACGAGCACCTGGTATCTACCAAAAGACTCGGACAATCCAAGGATGAAGAACAAACACTTCGACCACATAGAAAATCAAGAGGAATGAGAATGTAGAGTCAAGAATTTCAAATCACTAAAACAATATAGACCATGAAAAAGAAAATCCATTTTATCACACAGGCCAAAGGAGGCTCTGGAAAATCAGTGCTGACGTTCATGCTCGCAGAGAAGTACAAGAACGCGATGCTTCTTGATCTTGATGATGCAACCACAACGACCATGAAACAATTGGCCTATCGTGATCCTATTAAAGTTTCATTTCTTGATCGCGAGACTAAGCGCATAGACCGGGGCGCTTTCAACGGCCTTTTCGAAAGCGTAATTGACGCTAAAGAGGATTTGTTCATTGCTGACCTGGGGGCCAGCGTTGCAGAACAATTGCCAAAATATCTGTCGATGAATGGGATCGAAGTAATTACCGATCTCCTTAATGCAAGTGAGATCCAATTACAGATTATCTGCGTGATTGGCGGTGGAAATATATTCAAGGCAACGATGGAATATCTTGTTGAGCTTGTGGCTGCCACCAGTGGAGCCCTTGAAATCGTAATTGCACACAATGGATTCTATCCCTGTTCGGATGAACAACAAAATACATTACAGCGTTACGCTGGTCAGAACAATCTGCAGGTGATTCATTTCGACTTGGTGAAGGACAAAGGCGAAACTGCCATGCGAACCGTGGAGAATGTATTGAAGGCTGGAAGAGGAATTTCCGGTTTAAGCCCGTTCAGTTCAATCTATTTCAAAAAGCCAATTGAACAATTAAGTCTCTAACCCCGCGACCATGACTACCCAGGAACAGAAGGATCTTCGATCATACTGTGCTTTGCTATTAAATAAGTATGGGTTTCATTTTCCACCGGATGATCCGGTCATACCGGCTTTGTACATCATTTACATGCACATGAAATCCAATAACGAAAGTAACGAGGCACTTGCTTCACAGATCAAAGAATCAATGTCGAAGACCAAGCCAAAAGAATTCCATTTCCACTATCCCGGAGAGGCTTGGAAATTTCGAATGGCAGGTCTTTTCAAATGGTTGCTCAGCGGTTTGGCTGTTCTTGCTCTGTTGTTGTTTGGTGCATGGCATTGGTCTCGGGTAAATGACGTAGAGGCAGCGAGGGCAATAATCGAACGTTCAGGGAACATTGATAAGCTATTCCATCGAGTGCAGAAAAGTGATGATGGAATCTACTTTATCGATTTCACAGCCAGCACGGGAGATTCGGTCAGACACTTTGTCGAGTATGAAAAGCTGGACCGAAAAGCAGTTCGCGTTTACGTAGGAAGAGAATCCAAAGAGGAATATAAAAATGGAAAAGAGGCATCTAATTAGGTTTTTGAAGCAAAGTAAGAAAGGGTCTTACAGTGTCCTCGTGCAAGCATATCAGGAACTGATTGCTTCAATGCCCATTGTGATGGCGATAGAAATCATTCAGGAGGACTTGCAGAAAGATACTGGAGAGCGAATTAAACTCAACTATTTCAGCATGGCCAGGGCTGTTGCAAGATTCAAAAAGAAGAACCCACAGGCGGCCACTCGAAAGCAAATTCAGTTTAAGGATGCACACGAAACAGATGATGTTCAATCAAGTCCAGGGAGATTCAAAATAAAGCAAGGATGATTGAGCATCATCAAATAATGTTCAATAGTATTCAAGATTATTCATGACAAATACAATGAAATGCAGAAAAGATCAATGGACAGAAATGCTTAGTAAGCTCGGAGCAAGCCATGTTTTCGCTACGCGAAAACGGCTTGCTCCTTGATCCACTGCGTTCGATTTTGAAAAGTTATGGGAAGACCGAGAATAAACGATCGTGAAAAAAGACAGGTACAGGTGAATATCCGGCTGACAACTGATGAAAATAACAAAGTGAATGAGTTTGCATCAGCCTGCGGATTAAGCTCAGCCAACTGGATACGTGCTAAAATCTTTACAGGAAAATTCCCTGTCGTAAAGATGTCTCCGTTAGATACTTCTTTATACCTGGAGCTCAAAAAGATTGGTGTTAACTTGAACCAGGTAACCCACAAAATCAATGCTGGAGAGTTTCCAAAGGAATACCTAGTGCGACAACTTGAGTTAGCTGAACTGCTAAGGAATATCATTAACCTATTGACTCATGACCGGCAACCAGATCAAGGGTAAGGGATTTCGCGGGGCGCTAAGATATAACTTGGAGAAAGTCAATAAAGACGTAGCTGAAATTCTCGACCATTCCTTTGCTTCCACGTTTGAAAGAACAATCATGAAGGAAATACAGATGGTGAAAGTGCTACGCCCGAACCTTCAAAAGTATTTCTATCATACATCGATCAACTTCCCGCCCGGAGAGGATTTACCAAACGATAAGATGAAACAAATCGGACTCGACTATCTTGAAGCAAATGGATTTACGCAGCATCAATTCATCATGTTCCGGCACTATGATGCGGATCATCCACATCTTCACATCCTTGTTAACCGGATTGGCTATGATGGATCAGTGGTAAGTGATAGCAATGATTTCGCTCGTAGCGAAAAAATACTTCGTGAATTGGAGAGCAAATATAATCTTACCCAAGTCCCATCAAGTAAAGAGGCAAAGATGCGAGCCATCACGAAGGATGAACTGGAAATGATTAAGCGCACTAATACTCCCTCGCATAAGGTGAAACTTCAAGGCATTGTTCGGAAAATTCTTCAGGACAAACCGAGGCTAACCACGGAGGAATTTATCAAAGCACTTCATCGCAATATGGTCGATGTTCTGTTCAACCAGGCATCGACCGGCTATGTTAGTGGCATATCGTATCAATACAAGGGAGTGATTATTAAGGGAGCCAAGCTTGGAGATGATTTTAAGTGGGGTTCAATCAAGAATAAAATCAACTATGATCAGGAAAGAGATCGGGAAGTGATTCAGCAAATAAATGCTAAATCAAAATTTGGCAAAGGGCTATCCGCTCAACAAGACGACAGACGGTTGTGCAAGACTCCGGAATCGTCAAAGAACCTCATTCCGACATCTCTATCAGATGGCCACTACCTTGAAGATCTTATCCGTGCAGATTCCCAACCGGAAATTAATATTGAAAGGGCTTTGAAACTGAGAAAAAAGAAAAAGGGCAGGAGAGGTTTGAGACGCTAGATTTCACTTCTGAAATATCTTGATCAAATTTTTCACAATCCCAAAATTAATTCTCTCGCAAAGATGCTTAGGGTGGCACACTAAAGGAGTGAGCCCAAAAGCTTGCCGGCATAAACGGTTTCCCCCTTCCATTCCTTCGTCATTTTTGACCGGTACAACGTTCGAATACCAATTATTAAAAGAGCCGAGATAATAATTAGATGATAAGTTATCATCATTTTTGGACGGCTGATCAATAGAAATCCCATTATCGGGTTTTCATACATTTTGTATTTCTTTTGTGTACTCATGTCAATGCGTTTTAATTATTTAATCAATTTTTCTATGATATAAGCTGGAACCTGGGCTGAATATGCATCTTCATCATTAAGTTGATTTTTGGTAACAAGTTCCAAATCGAAGATTAGCCCCAATACAAATACCTGATCCACTTTTAGGTCTTTGTAGAAGTTATCATATTTTCTTCGCCCCAATAAAGTGATCTTATAGAGGTGAAAAACACCTATGATTTTACGGAGTTTAGAATAGCGTTCCATCGCTTCATTATAATTTCAAATACTTTGTTATTTGTTCACTGGCAACCATTTCCCCTATTTTTATCAGTTCATCTGCTTTATGAAAGTCGAAGGTAATGGCCGAATCATTAGGGATATTAATTAAGATATCTGGTTGGTATCTTTCAATCTGCTGTCTGGCAATTTTATGTATCATAGCAGAAGTGGTTGCGGTTAACATAGAATAATAACCTAAACTTCCTTTATCTCCTGATGAAACCAGTTTGGCCATATTTTTCATGAGGCCATTAAGCTGGTTATCGTTCGAATTGTTATTTGGCAAAACATTTTTGTTTAATTCAATTGTTTTATCTCCATATAGATTTACCACAACAAGAATATCATCCTGTTTACGTTCTACATACTCAATGGGAACCGGATTTAATACCCCCCATCTACCAGCAATAAGTTCTTATACATAACAGGTGTAAAAACGGTTGGAATTGCTACCGATGCCCGAATAGCCTCATAAAAACTACCCGATTTAAAAATCATTTCGCGTTCGTTCAGCAGATCAGTAGCGACAGCCGCAAAAGGAATACTCATCTCCTCAATGTTCATGTCGGGGATAAATGTTTTCATCTTGTCAAATACTTTATCCCCTTTCAGTAACCCGGAGGTTGAGAAAGCAAAATCCAAAAGTCCCCAGATTACCGGTCGGTTTATTGTTTTTACCCAATAGGTGTATTCGGGCAATTTACCCATCGCGTGAAGTCCGCCAACAACAGCACCTATAGAAGATCCCGAAATAGAATATATTTCAAACCCTTGTTTCTCCAATTCATTAATAGCACCAATATGAGCCAGCCCTCTTGAGCCGCCACTTGATAATACTAATGATACTTTCCTTTTCATCTTTTAAAATTCATTATTTAATTTCTATTCTATAATTAATCCAGATGTTTAGTCAATTCTACTTTTGAGTAAAAATAGCATTGCTTTAACGCATGTTCTTATCCTCTCTACTGATACCGGTAACTTGTAAATAGGTTGATATTGCCAGTTGATATTGAGTTTTTGCTTCAATCAATTTATCAGCAGTTTCTGTTTTTAGTGCTTGTGCTTCCAGTAAGTCGGAAAGGGTTACAATACCACTGTTATAACTGGTTTGCATTACTTTCAGATTCTCATCAGTTTGCTGTACAGTTTCTTCCATCATTATAATTTGACGATACGATTCGTTTACATCTGTCCAGGCTTTTTCCATCTGAAGCTTTAATAAACCTTTGGTGTCATTGAAAGTGTTCTCGGCTATTTGTTCCTTGATTTTACCTTCTTTGATGGCGTGCGAGCCTCCCCACCAATCGGAAATAGGTATAGATACCGTGCCATAAATCAAACCATTGGTAGTAGTATTGGTTCCTTCGTAATAGCTATTGAAGGAATAACCAGCAGCGCCTACAGCTACCTGTGGCATATAATCACCTCTTTTCATTTTAGTTTGTAACTGCTCTGCTTTTACCGATTGCTGCAACAACTGATATTCTGTCCGGTTTGGTAATGCAGTTTCGATATCGGTATAAAAAGTGCTTGGCAATTGTATGTTTTGCAAATCTTCCAGCACTACCAGGGCTGAGTCATACACTATACCGATGGTTTGACAGAACTGCCTGATCGCTAACTGTTTGCCGCTTTGCAGTTTACTTTTATTGGTTCGAAGTTCACTTTGCTTTATCTGTACTTTCAACGCATCGTTTTTAATAATTAACCCTGATTTGTAAGCATCATTTACTTGCTTGCTAATATCATTTAACAACGCTTCATATTGTGCGATGGTCTTTTCTTTTTCCTGAAGCACTACAATCTGCCAGTATTGTTGTTCCGTTTTTAAAAGGGTTTCCTGTTGACTTAATTGTTGTTGCTTCTCTTTTACGTCAACTCCCAATTGGGCGAGTTTATTTCCGTTGATGATTTTTCCGCCAACAAAAATGGGTTGGGTTATATTGAGTAATCCAACCGTTGCCCTATCTAAAAGCTGTAGGTTTAAACCCGGAAAATAAGCAAACTCCGTAGCCGTTGCGAGGTTAGCCGGATTACCATCATATACTGGCAAATTTCCTCCCGGCATATTGAATTTAATGATGGGGTCCATTGCACGCATACCAAACGCTGTTGCACTTACTTTAGGAAAGTAGTTGGTAAAGGCATTTTTCTTTACCTCCAGTGCCGCCTCCATTTCCAATGCGCTGTTTTTAATGTGCACATTATTTTTAATCGCCAACTCTTTACTTTCTTGTAAGCTCAGCGTTGTCTGACTGTATCCTTCTGTTATGAGAAATAAAGCGGCAGCTATGATGATTGTCTTTTTCATTCTAAAGAATTTTAAACAGTTGATTTCTTAAGTGATAGATGATACAGCGCAGGCAGTACATACAAGGTAAGTATCATGGATATCAGCAGGCCAAAGCAAACTACAGCACCTAAAGGCCCCCAAAGCGAAGAGCCACTCACAATCATCGGCACCACGCCAACGGCAGCCGCAAATGAAGTGAGAAAAATCGGGCGCATTCTACGCTTACCGGCAGCCAGGGCTGCTTCCGCTAACGGCATACTGTTCTTGTTGCGTAACTCTTCAGCATAATCAATCAGGATAATGCCATTGCGCACCACGATACCCATGAGGCTCATTATTCCCAGGAAGGAGGTAAGCCCAAAAGGATAACCAGTAAGTACTAAACCCATAGCCGCACCCAGAAAACTTAAAGGCATGGTCAGCATCACTAAAAAAACCAACCTCGATCGCTTAAACTGAAACAACAGAATAAAATAAATCAGTATAACACCCGCCAGCATGGCTTTGCTCAACGGTGTATAATTTTCCAATTCACTTTCCTCCTCACCGCCATACGTGAGTTGAACAGCGGACCCTGTTTTTATTTTATTGATTTCCGGTTTTAGTTCAGCTAATATTTTATACGGTAGCATCTCTCTTTTTACATCTGCCCGCACGGTAATGGTGCGTACACCATTCCTACGAATGATTTGTCCCTCGCTCCAGTCATTGGTGGTGGTAGTTACCTGTCGCACAGGAACAGTAGTGTTCAAAAACAGCGATGTTACATTTTGGTTTTCAATATCATCAAAGCCGTCTCTTTTATCGGTTGGATTAATGACTTTCACATCCACCGGATAATCGCCTTCCCAAACAGTGCCGATTGGAATTCCAGAGAAACCGGAAGCGATGGATGATGCGATTACCCCTCGGGTTAACCCTAAGCGGTTGGCGAGTTCATCATTCACATCTACACGCACACCCTGTCTTTTATTAAGATAATCCGTACGTGCCCATATTACAGCATCGTTTTGTTGCATTATACTTTTTACATTTTCAGCTATGGCTTTTATGGAATCAATGTTGTTACCGGAAATCCGTACTTCAATCGGAGCGGTCGTACTAAGCATATCCAATTGTTTCATACGTACATAGGCATTTGGAAAAGCATTGCGCTTGGTTTTCTCATACTCACTGAGTAAGGCCAAGGCATCCTCGGCTGTTTTAGTATTCACAACAAGTTGTGCGTAATTTTTTGATGGAAAATTAGGTGCGTAGGTGGTGTGGAAACGTGGTGAACTGGTACCCATGAAGGAGGCCACATTAATCACCCGACTATCGCTCATGAGCAATACCTCCATACTATCGGCAACAGCAACTGTTTGGGCAAGGGTGTATCCTTCCGGTAGATAAATTTCTACGGCAAACTGATTCCTCTCCACTTTTGGAAATAACTGTCGTGGCAGCAGCGCCATGATTGCTCCGCCTAACACAATGGAAATCAAGCCAACCAGCATGGTCAGCTTTGGGTTTCTGAAGGCACTTTCGAGTGTACTGTTATAAAACTGTTGCACCCAGTCGAGTAGTGATTTTTTGCTGGCTTTTGCTTCTTCCGATTCTCCTTTCCTGACTCCTTTTTTGATAAATACATAGCTCATGTAAGGGACAAGAAAGTAAGCCACCAGCATAGATGTAAACAAGGCCACACCAATGGTAACAGGCAAAGAACCAACAAAATCACCAGTCATTCCCGATAGAAAAAACACTAATGGAATATAGGTGGCGATAATGGCGAGGGTAGCAGAAAATACAGGAACGAAAAGTTCTGAGGCACTTTTCCAGGCAGCATCCCAGGGTGTAGCACCATGATCTAATTTTTCTACGTGACTGTCAATAACAACAATGGCATTATCCACCACCATGCCTAACACTACTATCAATCCTGCCAGGGAAACGGTGTGTAGTTCAACACCTAATAAATATAAAATGCCTACGGTTATAAAAATGGTAATGGGTATCGTTACTCCGGCAACCGCAGCTACCCGTAAAGGCAGTAAGAACATCGTAACGATGATCACAGCAATAATAGCAATGAAAAATTCTTGCAGGAAATGAATAATGGAACGATCTACGGCTGTAGGCATATCAGCAATCTTATCCATGTTTACATCAGAAGAAATTTTTTTCCGGATAGAAACGAGTGATTGATCCACCTGTTTTCCAAAATCGACAATGTTGTTGCCAGGTTGCATTTCCAGTGATACCAGCAGACTTTTTGCCCCATTGTTTTTTATGAAGGAGTCGGGTTCCTTATATTTTCTAACTACCGTAGCTATATCCTTCACACGGATGATATTGCCCGTAGGATCGGCATACACAATTTGGTTTTTAATGTCTTCTTCCGATTTGAAATTTGCAGGAATATGTATCGGTGTAATCAGTTCTGAATTATTGAGTTCGCCACCGTAATACACAGCACCCTCTAATTGCATGGCGGCAAGCACCGTAATAGGACGCACACCGTAATAAGCCAGTTTTGCATTATCGAGATAAATGGCTATCTGTTCCTGTTGAAGTCCGTAGTGTTTTACTTTAGAAACAGCCTTTATTTTTCGAAATTCCGTTTCGATAATTTTCAATTCTTTCTCCAGCTCTTTATAGGTTTTGCTTTCTGATTGTATGGTAAGTAGCAAAGCGGCTGTATCGCCAAAATCATTGTTGGCAATCAGCGCAAGTACCTGCGGTGGCAACTGTAATTTTAATTCACTGAGGCCGAATTTTATTTTATCCCAAAAACCATCAGGGTCTTTTACGTTGTTGTTTACCTCCACAAACACAACCAACATTCCTTCCCTGGATATGGAATAGGTTTTCTCCCGGTTTACTTCTTTAAAACCGTAAAGAAAACTTTCCACTTTGGTGGCTAATTGGTCTTCCACCTGTTCGGAAGTAGCCCCCGGAAATACACCAATGATCAATCCCTGTCGAATGATGAATTCAGGAAATTCATTCCGGGGCATTACCCAAAGAGAAAATACACCAAACAACACCAACAGACCTGTTATGGTAATGGCTATTTGCTTATACTTCATAGCCAATTCTATGACATTAAACTTATGTGTCGTCATGATGCTATTTTATAATGTTTACCTGTGAACCCTGACGAAGTTTGTCTTGCCCTGCCACAATGATTTTATCTCCTTCTTTCAAACTTCCGCTGACCAGAATTTTTTGGTCAATTAAAGCAATGGTTTTCACCGCTCGCTTTTGAGCCGTGTTATTTTCTATCACATATACAAACTGCGACCCTTGTAAATCCTGCTGCATTGCTTTGTTAGAGATAAGAACACCGGTCGTCTTGTTTTGGGTTGTAAACTTGACCGTACAAACCATGCCTGGCTTAATGGCTAAATCAGAATTGTCAACTTCAAGTCTTACCGGATAGGAGTGTGAAAATATATCAGCCGAAACACCAATTTCTCTTACAATACCGTTGATTGTTTTTGAGATAGCTCCAACCGTAATGGTGGCCTGATCTCCCTTTTTGAACGAACTGATTTCATCTTCGGGTACGGGAATTTTTACATGCACTTTACTGATGTCAAATAATTCAAAAACTGTAATATTTGGAAATACATTTTCTCCCTCCTGAATAGATTTTTTGCCTATCACACCCGCTGTAACAGCATATAGTTTTGTATCGTCAAGTCCTTTTTTTGCAATGGCTGTAGCCGATTTTGCCTGACTTAATCCGGTTTCTACCTCCACCCATTTTATTTCAGGCAGGGTACCATTTTCATGCATCGGCTTTAAGCGGTCATACGCATCCTGGGCCTGTTGTAATTTTTGAAATGCCATCTGGTAGGTATTCTCCATAGTCGATGGATTTAGTTGTGCCAACAACTGTCCTTTGTTTACCTGCTGTCCTTCTTCTACTGCTATTTTCGAAACGGTTCCTGGCACCGAGAAACTGAGTGGTGTATTTTTCTTTGGCACCACGACCCCGGAATACCCAACTGTATGGCTTCCTTTATATTGAATTACTTCTTCTGTTTTAACATTGAGGGAAGTGCGCTTCTCACTTTCCAATGATGTATTCTCTCCTGACGAGCATCCAGTCAGGATGACGGAAAACAAAAGAGCGATGTACAGTTTATTGACTTTCATATTCATTGTTATTTCTATAATTACAATTAGACTATTTTAGTTTTTTGGTCGATAATGGGTTAAAAAAATTACCTCGCTATGATTCCATAAAAAAGCACATTTAGCAATCCTTCAAACCGCTTTTCTGTTTTTGCGTTATTGTTTTTAATGAATAAAGGATATTCTAAACCCTTTAGTGCTGTTACCAGGGCGAAGGCGGTGAGGTTGATGTCTTCTATTTTAAATTCCCCATCTTCAACACCCGTCTTCAATATTCCTTTGATGGTGTTAACCTCTTCGGTGTCATACTTCACTCTGACATTTTCAATAAAACTATAGTGCTCCAGATATTCATCTTTTAGGGCGCTATACAGATTGGTTAGATTGTTAATGCCTTTCATTCTTGCTAACACATAAGCACGTATTTTTTTTTCAGATGTAGTTTCAGCATTGATTGCTTTTGCTATGGCAGCACTTAGTTCATCCGCTTCCTTCTCAACAATTGCCTTGAAAATATCCTCCTTGCTTTTGAAGTAATGATAGATGGAACTTTTGCCTTTTCTTGCAGCCTGAGCTATTTCATCCATTGTGGTTTTCTTAAAACCATACCTGGCAAAGATGGTTTTAGCAGAATTCAGGATGATTTCACTTACATCGTCTTTAATGTCGATGGTTGTTTCCATTGCTTCTTATTAAACTAATAATCGACCAAATTGGTTTTTCGGTCGAACGCAAAGGTATAGTTTTTTTACAACCTACTTACTCTTTAAGAATTCTTTCGGTTGGGGAGTTTAGCTCAAGCAAGCTGATTTTTGCGCAAATTTGACCGGCTCAAGTTAAGATTCAAATCTTAACACACTATACACACATCTTGCCAGAGCAACCGGCTCTTCATTGCCCGGTTGAAACAATTCTACATCCACCTTAATGATTGTCTTCCCTTGTTTAATTATTCGTGCTTTTGCTTGCACATCCGCCTTAACGGCTGCATGTAAATAATCTATGCGCATATCAATGGTGTTCAGCCTGTCATTGGGTGAATGTAAAGCTGTTGCCCCGGCCACCCCTCCGGCCGTATCGGCAATGGCGGCAAGAATACCTCCATGCCAGCGGCCTTGTATAAAATCACCAATAAACTCTTCTTTGAATGGAACAAGAATATGAACCGAGCCTGCTGTAATCTCAACTATTTTTAAACAGAGTATTTTGTTAGCAGGCATCATGTTTTCGATGGCGTGCTTCAATAGTTGAAAATTATTTTCGTGCATGGCTAATCTTTTTTGTTAAAATTTATTTTTGCTCACTCCAACTTCGTCTCACTTATCTCTTATTTCACCCATTGCAAATTGATAGGAACGAAAAACAATTTTTTTAATTACTTCAGCCTCCTCATCATTTCTGGGGGCATAAACCATTATGAAGTTTGGCGGCAACCATCCTTTATGTACTACAGGATGAAATTCGCCCCAACCCAGCTCAATTACTTTCTTAACATCACGTTGCGGGAGGCCTAAGTGCATACTGCCATCCGGAGCAGGATGAAAATGTGCAAATTCCGTCTCAACCATAAAAGCATTACAATGTGTACACATTTTTTCTTCTGACATACACATGGCCTGTGCTCCATGTACAGATATTTTGCTATGCTCCTTTGAAATATCAGGAAGCGAGAATGCCCAACCCATAAGTTCATCCACCAGCTTTCTGTCAGATGGTTGCTGGTCCAGTTGCATGTGCGGATTGCTCGGTGTAGTAGTTGGTTTGTTCCCTGTTCTTTTTGGAATCTCAAAATCAAATTGCAATGCCATGTTCTGATATTGTTTAATGGGTTGGCTCCATAATAAAACTGCGGTCGCTAAATGCAGGTAAAAGATTTTCATAGGTGTGCTTTATTGTATCGTTGGTATTCAGCATAGCCATAGAATAAATTAGTGGCACATAATGATCAGGAGTCGGGGCAGCCATTTTTCCAAATTTTGTTTTTTCATAATTCATCAAACTTTTTATGTCACGGTCCACCACTCTCTGTTTTATCCATTCATCAAATTCCTTATCCCATCCATACAAGGTTTTATCGCCTTTGAAAAGTCTGGAACTTGCCAATTGAAGATTATGAACAACGGAACCGCTGCCGATAATCAAAACACCCTTCGTTCTTAATTTCTTCAGTTGAACTGCTAACTCATAGTGGTATTGAGGAGATTGATAATAATCAATGCTCATCTGAAAAACCGGAGTGTTGGCATCCGGAAAAAGATGGCGAAGCATGGGCCAGTTGCCGTGATCGAAACCCCAGTCGGTGGTAGTTTTAATAGTAGGAATGGAATGCGCTACCTCTTTGGCAAATTCTGGCGCACCTGGTGCAGGATATTTAATAGTGTAATATTCAGGTGGGAAACCATAAAAATCGTAAATCGTTTCAGGCCACGGAGAAACATTCACGTACGTGCCTTTGGTACACCAATGTGCTGATACTACCAATATGGCTTTAATTTCTTTTGGATATTTTTTCCGCAAGTCAACACCTAAATCAAAAACATAAGTTAAAAAAGGATTCGCTTTATGAGGAAGGGGAATGTCCATTGGGTTTCCGTGCGAAGTAAAAATAACTGGAAGGGTTACTTCCTGTTCGGGTAAGTCCGTTATCGCATTGGCCCAGCTTTTTACACCTGAAGTTCCAAAACCTATTGTTGCTGCTCCCATTATCTTTATAAAGTCTGATCGGTTCATTTTGCAATTCAAAAATGAATTTAAATCGGACGCACATTACTCAGCTACCGGATAAAATCATTCCGATGAAATAGAAGGTTCTTGCTGGTAATACTTTTCATCATCAACAATGTCCAGCATAAAGCGGGCAACATCTTTTCGGCTGATGGTCATGTTTAGTTTTTTATCGCCTTTAATGCTTACCCGAACTGACTTCTGCTTTTCACTGTTGCTAAGCCCAACCGGTCGAACAGATGTCCAATCCAGTCCGCTTTTTCGGAGCAGTCTCTCCTGATCTTCGTGACCTGCATAGGCTACACCAACGTTGGTTTTTTTGATGAGAAATTTAAATATCCAATTTGTTTCTTTGTAACTATCACCTGTTCCCCAGGCTGAAACAGTTATCACACGCTTTACACCATTTTCTTGCATGGCATTTATCGTATTATCAATACTCACACGTAATAAATCCAGCGGTGAAACCACCTTAGACCAGGGCATATCAGTTTTTCTTCCAATGTTCAGTGCAACATAAACAGCATCTGTTTCTTCAACCACCTTTGTCACCTCATCAATACGCATTGGATTTCCTTCAACGACATGCAGATTGGGATTTGCCAGTTTAATTTTTTGTTTGTCCCGAACCAGTGCTTTTACAACCCAACCCTTTTCCAGGGCTTGTTTTACAATTTCAATTCCTGTTCTGCCATTGGCGCCTAATACAGCTATTGTTTTCATGCTCACTTATTTTTTTGTAAAACTTGCAAGCATTTCGGGATTGCGCAGGTAATTACCAATCCAGATTACAGTCAAAATAATGGCAGGCATTACAAACGATTCCTGATGTTGTAGATGAGTTGCGATGGCTCCACCAAAGTGGGCGGTTAACAAAAGAAAACCAAGAGAGGATGTTCTTGGAATAATAAATAGAATGATGAAAATCAATTCGCCAGCTCCTATAAAGGTAAGGTTATCTTCCAATCCCCATTTAGCGAAATTGGTTACCAATTCTTCAGCGTGCATCAGTTTCATGGTGGCGCTCATAATAACCAACGCACCCACCAATCCAATTAATACCCATGCTGCAATCTTTCTTATTTTACCCTTTGATTGTTTTTCCATGTTTTTGTTGTTTAATGATTTTTCTTTTTGTCCATAAATGCACTACTAAGTATGATGCTCACGCAAGAACTGCCAAGTAGTTCACTTACCTGGTTATATCCGATCAAAATCAGGGCAGGAGATAAACGATTACAGTTATAATTAATCCGATACCAAAAGCATAGGCAAGCAATTGCCAGGCTCTTGCTCTGTCTTTCGCCCGGAATTCTTTTTGATCGATGGTGTCGGTTTTTCCCACCTCTCCTAAATTGAACATGTGCCCAAATCCGAAGTACACGCAGAACTTATTGTACGCCTGGATGAACCCAGTTGCTCCCATTACTGCCGGAATGAAAACAGCCAGTCGCATCCAATGGGGGGCGTTAAACCATAGTAAGAGTGTAATGGCAATTACGGTAAGTACCAACCCTGTCCATCCACTTGCTTTCCGCCTTTTGATTTCCTCTCTCCCCATATTGCAGGTTCCGGGAATATATTTTTCATTCGAAGAGTTGCTGTCATTATTTCTATTAAACCCGGACATAAGAACGATGGGATGATTAAGTGAAATCGTGCTTGTTTTCATTTTGATTTTAGTTAGTTGAATAATAAAACCGCTCATTAATAATTTGTCCATCAGCCCATCTTTGAACGGCTACCTGGCACATTTTCATGCGGGGTGCGCCTTTGTAGGTAACGTCAAATTCCCATTCAACCATGGTAACATTGTCTCCAACGGTTACTGCATGGACTTGAGCGCCATGAAAGGTTTCAATCATCTGCATCCCTTGAATTTCTCTCTCCCTGTTTGCTGATTTACCAACCATTGGGGGTTTGGAGTTTTCCTACATTACCACATCTTCATGATAATACTTTTCAAAAGCATCCATTTGTTTACCTGACAGCATTAGCTTGATTAGGTCTTCGATTTTTTCTTTGATATTCATGATAAATAGCTTTAGGTTTAACTACATGCAAGATAGAAAGATATATTGAAATACATCTATATATTAGAGTGAAAAAAATTACTTCACCAATTCTCCTTTAAGGGATTCAAGATACTTTTCAAGTAGTTTCTTATTTACCGAAAGAAGAGAATGTTGTCCATTCTTTTTTGCATGGATAAGTCCGCAATCATACAGTATTTTAGAGTGGTGTGATATGGTAGGTTGAGAAAGTGTAAAGTGGCCTTCCAGTTCACTGCAACTGATTTCTCCTTTTGCCATGAGTGTCTTCATAATTTTGAACCGCGTGGCATCAGCCAGTGCTTTTGATATTTTGAGCAAATCCATTGCAATTATTTTTTTAAAGATAATGGATATTAAAGGAATTAGCTATTAACTCAACCAACAGCAGTGAAAACGATTCTTTATGAATACAATGTTTATGGTTGTGAAAAACAAAAGTGGTTGGACGGTTTGGGCGATAAACTGAGCATCATAAAATTATCTGCTAGTCCGTAATCATACCACTAAATTAAGCTAACGATAAGATTATCAAACAGATTTGTGTTGTATCGCCTGTTGAGTTTAAAGCAGAACTCATCCAGGTAGTGTTGAAGGTATTTTTCCTTGATTACGTGGTAAATCCCTAGCAGATTTCTCTTAGCGTTGGCAATGGCAATATGTACACATTTAAGTTCATCTACACTTTCCCTAGTCGACTTAAAGCTGACATGTAGGTTCACAAGATTTTTTAAATCGACATAGCTTGACGATTGATCGGTAAACACAACGCTGTCCTTATCGATCGAAGATTTAACCAACTGTTGAGTAAATGTTTTCTGCTCAGATTGGCCCACTTTCATTTTAAGCTGCCCACAATATCTTTGAGCTATCCCGTCAATCTCTAATGGAAATGATTCTACCATTACAGTCACTTTCGACTTTTTCTGACTGCCTTTACCTCGCTTAAGTTTCTTTCGTAATCGCTTAGGTGTGCTGGTAGAAAAATAAGCGTCATCCCACTCAATCATACCTGTAAGCACCTGATCATCATCGGCTTTGCCCATAGCAGCACGAATTTTTTTCATCATGGCCCAAATAGGTTCATAGCGCTTATGCCCAAGTTATGTGCAAGCCCAAGAAAATAAGATAAGGGTAATATGAACTTTATGTGTAGTATAAAAGCAAGATTAAGCCATATTATGAACAAAAGGTCATAGGAGTTGAACTAATGAATAAACCCAACAGCACTCAAATTAAAATTTTAAAAACCATGAATAGAATGAATTCAATTATATTTTTTACACTTATTATGCTATTTACAGCATGTTCCAAGGATGGCGAAATGGTTGAAACTTCGGACACTTATGATGTTATTGAACCCCCGTACAAAAAACTCACTATTAATGGGGAAGACGCTCCTTTCGGTATCTTTGATCCAAGCCTCGAATATGATGACAATGGCATTGGATGGATGACTTATTCATCGGTGAGTAGTCCGACCATGGATCATAAATGGGTTGTTCAGACCGAACTGGCAAAGAGCGCTAACAGAGGGACGACATGGACAAAAGTTCAAACGGTCAACGAAGCAGACTACGAAACATTCACAATACATGGTGAGGAAACTGAAGGACATTGGAACAAAGAAACCTCATCATTGCTTTACGACAATGAAGACCCAGACGGACAGAAAAGATGGAAACTCTTTGCACATCGTATTTTCAGTCCAAATGAAGGAGATGAACCCGGAGCTGGTAATTTGCCATTTTATTCTTTTATTTCATATATGACTGCCCCCGAACCAACTGGGCCTTGGTCCGAAGAAAGATTCTTATTTGGAACATCAAAAAGTGAAGTTCCTGACTTGGTCGATATCCATATTGATAATCTTGCTCTGAGACTGCGGATGCAATAATAGTTACAGAGTCCGGAGCGTATGCACAGAATGGTAGTATTTATGTTAGCCTTAACGTATTCGGAAGTGTACTAAAGGATGTCATTCTTCTCGCTTCAGAAGACCACGGAGAAACATGGAATTATGTCGAAACCCTTATCAGTGCTGGTGATGCCAATATGCTAGGTTTCGATAGTTTTGATCATTCAAGCATTGTTCGAGCAAGCGAATATTTGTATCTGTTTGCAGCACCTAAAAATGGCGAAGAAAGTTTCGGCACATATATTTTCAAATTTGAAAACCTGCCAAATGGTGGGCTGAAAAGAGAAAATGGAAAACTAAAAATCTATAACCATATAAAATCCGACAAGAATGAGGGAGCGAATGCGGGAGAAAGCGATTATGATGAGCAAAATACCAATGGAGGTATTTTGTTTCCTCAAATCATATTGTCCGATGTTCCAGAAGTATTTCAAATTTTCAAAACAGAAGTATTATTAAAAAAATAGTGAACAAAAAACTGTAACTAATAAATAATGCCAGCACATAACAATGTATAAAAATAATAGCCGAAACGGTAGTAAATACAAGGGTTGTAGCCCGCTTCAACTTTCTTGTAACTTGACAGGTAAATGCCGCAATCGGCTACTATTCTTATACGAACCGTTGTCTTCTAACTTCATGAGCCGAAAAACCCTTTTTGGTTGAACTCATTAAATGTAGGGTAATGTACCAATAACGATAGCTTAATTTACTACTCTCTAAGATAGTACCGCTGCGAAGTGTTGTACGAAAACCACATGTCTTACACTGAAATTGCTCCTTGCCAGAAAGCTAATAGTGCTCAATACCTTGGCATTTCTTACAAACAACCCCCTTTGAAAAGCGATGATCTCTAAAATGATTCCTGCACGAATCCTCGGAAGGAAATTGCTTTATAAAACTGAGTAAATTCATATCCCTTGATTTTTAAACCAAGGTCTTAATCCACTAAGACAACCTATGTCAAGTTTGGGTATCTTTACGGACTAGCAAATAAAACTATGTTCACTAAAAGCCGGAATAGTTGTTGTTTTTTATAAATTCACTTCTTTTCATTTAATCGGTTGTAGCGGCTGTGGTTCTTGTTGTACGTTGTCTGTCGTTTTAAATTAGTCTTTCGCTTCAATTTTCTCTCTGACAAGCGGAATTACTTTTGTCGCATAAACGCTGATTGCTTCTTTAACAATATCGTGTGGCATAGTCGCCAATGGCATTTGAATGATAAATCTATCAATGTTCAAATGTTTGCGCAGCAATAAAATTTTATTAGCTACTTCTTCGGGTCCACCAACAAATAATCCTTGTCCTGAGGAACGAGCGTAATCAAAGTCGCTTCTGGTGTAAGGCGGAAAACCACGTTCTCCTAATAAGTGATTTCTGTAATACTGTAAGTATGGAAAAAATGTGTCGGCAGTTTCTTTGTTGTCGCTAAGCACAAAACCATGTGCATGAACACTAAATTTTAATTTATCCGAATCGTGTCCGCTTTCTTGTGCTACTGCGCGATACAATTTTTCGTAATTACTGAAATCAACAATGTTGCCACCCAACATAGCCAAAACTACGGGAAGTCCAAGTTTTGCTGCTTTAATAACTGTAGTCCGCGAACCGCCCAACGCCATAGATATGTTCAATGGTTTTTCGGTGCGTGGATAAATACCTAAGTTATCAATTGGGCTTCTTGTCTTTCCGCTCCACGTAACAAACTCGTTGTCTCTTGCTTTAAGTAACAATTCAAGTCGTTCATCAAACAGTAAATCGTATTGATTAAGGTCGAAACCAAACAAAGGAAATGATTCTGTAAACGCTCCACGCCCAACCAACAACTCTGCGCGTCCATTACTGATTGCATCAATAGTAGCAAAGTTTTGATAAACACGAATAGGGTCGCTAGTCGATAAAACTGTGACGGTACTACCCAATGTAATGTGGTTGGTGTTTCCCGCAGCCCCAGCCAACACTATCGCTGGCGATGAAGCCGCAAAATCAGGTCGGTGATGTTCGCCCACGCCATAAAAATCAACTCCCAACTCGTCAGCTAACACAATATCATCAACTACTTGCCGAATGCGTTCTGCTTGTGAAATAGTTACGCCCGTATGTGGGTCGGGCATAACATCGGCAAATGTGGAAATGCCAAATTCAATCTTCTTTTTCATGCGTTACTAATTACGCCAATAAGGTTAAACTATTTTTTATGCAGTTTATGAATGCCTCTATGCACTACTCACTACCTTTTTGAAACCGAAGATGTAACCTAAACCGCAATAAACCCGGAATCGGAATTTGATAATGCCTTTTCTTCCCTGAACTTTTTAGCCCCAATAATGAAACCCCCTACATAGGCGATGTATTATTGAGCGCAAAATTCCTTTTGGCTTAGATCACTGCTTTTCCATTTTTGAATAAGCTCACCAAGTCTTCTGAAGATCGTCTTCGCAAAATCTTAAGTCTCAAACTCTTTGTACCTGGCTTTTCTTGCTTCATTTAACAGCCCGGTTTTTATCAAAGCTCTGTCAACAAGCTGATAAACTACAGGAACAACCACTAACGTTAAAAACATGGAACTGGTCAAGCCACCAATTATTGACCAGGCAAGGCCATTTTTCCAGTCCGCTCCCGGTCCAGTGGCCAACGCCACTGGCATCATCCCCGCCACCATGGCAATTGTTGTCATCAGGATCGGGCGAAGGCGTTCCTTAGTTGCTTCCAACAATGCCTCTTCTGTAGTCATCCCTCCCTCTTTGAGGTGATTTGTAAAATCAACAACCAATATGGCATTTTTTGCAACCAGTCCGATAAGCATAATAATACCAAGGAGCGTAAACAAGCTCAGGGTTTGGGCGGAAAGAGCCAATGCAACCAGGGCTCCAATGATTGCCAGTGGTATCGAAAACAATACAACAAAAGGGTAAACAAAGTTGTCATAGAGTGCAACCATGATAAGATATACTAATATAATAGATGTAATAAAGGCAAATCCTAACTGCCCAAAAGATTCCTCTTGTCTCTCCTGGTTTCCACCAAAAATCACACTTACTCCAGCGGGTAAAGTCATGCCATCAATAATTCCCTTTATTTCTGCAGCAACCGATCCCGATGGACGTCCAAGTAATTGAGAATTAATATTGACGGAAGTTATCCGATTAAACCGTTCAAGTTTAGATGGCCCAAAACTTTCCTTTACTTCGGCAAATTGGTCAAGCCTAACCAGCTTTCCGTATTTACTTAGAAAGGTCAGCGCACGCACATCCTCAATGCTTTTACGGTTAAACTCATCAAATAGTATATTTATATCATACTCATACTCGCCTTGTCTGAAACTCGCATCATTATTGCCGTTGAAAGCATATTGCATAGTGGCTCCTACAGTTTGGAGATCCAGGCCCAACTCGGCCATCTTTTGTCTGTCTGTAGTCACAACAACCTCGGGACTTCCCGCCTCTACCGTAAGCTTTACCTCCTGTGTTCCCTCCACTTTCTTTACCTTCTGCATGAGTTTATTGGCCGCTACCATTACCGTGTCAAAAGACGGGCCGGTAACGATAAGTTGAATCGGTGCCTGCTCGGCAGTACCCAGTATTGATATGGGTGTCGATTTTACTTTTACACCAGGAAATTTATCCATGATCTCATTCTTTAAAAGAACACCATAGATATCTGAACTCTTTTCGCGCTGATCTTCCGAAACAAGTTTAACTGTAATCTCGGATTTGTAGGGTGTTCCGGTAGCGGATCCAAAGAAGCCACCTTCACTGGTTTGTCCGATGGTAGTGATGGTTGATACAACCTCTTTTTTGGATGAAACAAACTCCTCAATTTTTCGCGACTGAATATTATTCTGGGCAACTGAAGTTCTCTTTGGATACTCAAGAACCAGGACGAATTCGCCACGATCTCCCTGGGCAATAAATTCTGATCCAATAAAGCCTGCTACAATTAAGCTAACCGATCCAAAAAAGAGCAGGGCAGCAATGCTAAGGGTGATAAACCGGTGTTTCAATGACCATCTCAATATGTTCTGAACCCAATGAATAAATCTGTCTAATGTTTCCTCAAATCGCAAAACAAATCTTCCAAAGAATGTTTTATTGGTTAAGCGCTCCAATTTTCCAAATCTTGAATATAGAAAAGGAACCATCGTGAATGACACCAGTAATGACAACAAGGTTGCGATCACAATCACGATAGAAAACTGGCGCATGATATTAGAAATAATACCGGTTGTCAGGGCAATGGGCAAGAACACAACAACGATTACCATGGTGATCGAGGTAACCGTGAATCCGATTTCTTTCACGCCATCATAGGCAGCCTGAATTTTATCTTTACCCATCTCCATATGGCGATAAATATTTTCAATTACCACAATGGCATCATCCACTAATATGCCCACTACCAACGAAAGACCAAGGAGCGACATCAGGTTCAGTGTAAATCCGAACAGAGACATACCGATAAAAGTAGCTACCAGAGAGAGGGGTATGGCTACCATGACAATAATTGAATTCCTTATGGAATGCAGGAATATTAACATAATAGCTGCTACAAGGATGATAGCGAGAATAAGATCATGTATTACGGCATCGGCTGCCTCCAGGGTGTATTCGGTAGAGTCCCTGGCAATGGTAAACTTAAGATCAATATTAGAATACAAGTTCTCAAGTTTGGCTAATTCCTTGTGTACCAATTCACTCACCGCTACGGCATTGGCGTCAGTTTGCTTTTGAATGCTCAGCCCGATGGAATTCAATAAATCAATGCGGTTAATGAGTTTGACCTCCTTCTTGGTATCCTGAACTTCTGCAACATCTTTTAAATAAACAGGTCCTCCCTGAGGTGTTGAAGCAACCACCAGGTTTTTTATTTCTTCCAACGTTTTGTATTTACCGGCCAATCTTACCAGGATTTGTTCCTCCTCGGATATTATTTTTCCCGTAGGAAAATCAATATTGGAAGTTTGAATCAATTGAACGAGTTGGGGAAGGGAGAGTCTATAAGCCTGCAGTTTATCTTTATTGACGTTTATGCGAATCTCACGTTCTTCGCCACCGATTATGTTTGTATGCGCAACACCCGGAATTTTTGCCAGGTTTGGCTGAAGACGTTGCGTGACTAAATCATACAAATCAGTCGCGTTCATTTTAGCGGAAATGCCAAGATTAATTATAGGCAGATCATCGAATGAGAACTTACCTAATGAAGGTGTCTTTACATCGTCCGGAAGCTCGGATAAAATAGCGTTCACTTTTCGCTGAGCATCTTGCAACGCCAAATCAACATTTGCCTCCGTGCGGAGTTCGATAACAATAACCGATAGGCCCTCATAAGAACTGGCGGTGATTTTATCCACATTTTCCATGGAGGATATGGCATTTTCAATTTCCTTTGTTACGGAGTTTTCCACTTCATTGGGTGAAGCTCCCGGGTAGATTGCGGAAATTGTTATGATAGGTGCACTGAATTTGGGCATCAATTCATACCCTAGTTTTTGATAGCTGTTAAGGCCAAGAAATGTCAGTGTTATAAAAAGAACCAATATAAGCGATGGCCTTTTTATCGAAACTTCAGTTATTTTCATATCAGTGTTGTGCTAAGGACATCAATTAATTTTCATTCAGGATTGTTACTTTGGCACCATCACTCAGGTTGATTTGACCGCTCGTAACTACCTTCTCACCTTCCTTTATACCATCAAGTACTTCGACATTATTGGAGAAAAGCCTCCCGATGATGATCGGCCTTAACATAACAGAGTCTCCTGAAACGACATACACCTGAGCATTTTCAATGCTCCCCAGGAGTGTAGCCCGTGGAATCACCAGGGAAGTTTCAGCCACAGGCAATTCAAATGTAGCGCGACCATACATTCCACCCCGAAGCGGTTTGTCTTTTACATTGGTGATCTCGAGTTCTACCGGAAAGTTCAGGTTGACATCGGCAGTCCCACCCACAAACTTTAGACGGGCCTTGTAATCAACATCAGGATAAACATCTGCGGACACCTTAATTTGCCGGGCTTGATTTACTTTCAACACCTGATCCTCTGTTACGTTTACCGCCATTTTCATCTTCGTCATGTCGACAATTTCAAAAGCCTCTTTGCCGGATGCGATGTACTGGCCATTTTCTATAAAGCGCTTATTCACATAACCGGCAAAGGGCGCGGTCAGGTAAGAGTCTTTCAATCGTTCCCTCGCATTTATTAACCTTGCTTCCGCATTAATGTAGTTCAGGTTGATCTCATCAAGCTGAGCCTGCGTAACTCCCCCTGTTTTGACCAGATTCTCATAGCGCTCTTTATCGGTTTCCAGCTTCTTTAGGTTAGCAGTTGCTGACTTGACATCCGCCTCAAGCGTCTCATATTCCATTCTTGCCAGTAATTGTCCCAGCTGAACGAATCGTCCTTCGTCAACGGATATGTTTACAATCTTGCCAGCCGCTTCCGTGGAAACAATGACTTGTCTGGATGGGGAAAAACTGCCGGTAGCTGTAAAACTACCACCCAACGCTTCCCGCATTGTTACGGCTACCTGTACGGGAATTGTTGCATTAACAACCTTTGCAAGCTCTGTTTTTTCCTTCATCCTTTCCTTGTTGTTCTTGAGCACATAAGCACTAATCAATACAAGGGCAATGATGATAATTATGGCGATTATGGTTTTTTTCATATTATAATTCCTGAATTAGATTAATTAGAATTTAGTTTAATAAAGATTTGATGTTACCGTTGGCCCTAAGCAAGTCTATTTCCGATTGTTTTACTTTTAACAACGCCTCGATCAGCTGGCTTTGTGCCTGGATTCTGGCAGTCTCTGCTTGCAATAAGTCAGTCAGAGGGCTGATCCCTTCGTTATAATTCTGCTCGGTTGCATCATAAACACTGTTGGCTAGCAGAACATTTTGTTGTTGAGCCTGGAAATTTTTGTAATTCACTTCAAGTGACCTGGCAGCATTTTCACTAGCGGTTGAGGACTGTTGCTTAACGAAAGTCAAATCTTTCTCTGTTTTCAATTGCCGGATTCGGGATTGCTGCATTTGTGCATGCCTTCGAAAACCATCAAAGATGGGGATATTTAAGCGTAAGCCAATTGATGCGACATCAAACCAAAGTGGATTCGCATCACTCGCCAACAAAAACGAATTAGATTGCCCCTGGTAAGTGTAATTCGCAAATGCAGATAAAGTCGGGTAATAACCTGCTGAATAATTTTTTCTCTCCAGTTTATACAAGGAGAGCTGGGTGGTTAATTGCTTGTACTCAATCTTGCCTTCCCATACGAATTCTGTTGGTAATGAGCTCGGTGTATAATTTAAGAACGCAGAGTCCAAATCAGCAAGCAACTGGAAATCAATGTCGAAAGCAGAATCCTGGTTAAGGCCAATTAGTAATTTTAAATGGCTTATCAACACACTATAACTGTCCCGTATGCTGGCCAATTGAGTTTCGATATTGGTGACGCCTATCTGTAACCTGTCGACATCAAGCTTGCGGGCTAAGCCATTGTTAAACCGATCCTTGGAGATGGCAAGGCTCTTTTGCAATTCTTCTTGATTAGTCTCCAAAACAATTTGTTGCGTCTTCAAAGTGGCCACGCGGTAAAACAAGGATGCAACTTGGTAGATCGTTTCTTCTTCAATTCGTTCACGGTTAAACTTGTAATAATCTTCGCCTACTTTTGCAGCCTTGATACCTGTAAACAGGCTTTGGTTATAGAGCTGCTGATTTGCCTGCACATTAATTGATGTTGAATATTGTAGCCCACCACGTAGCACAATGTAATCATCTGGACCGGCATTCGGATCGCCCAATGCTGCCGGAAAAACGAACGCTTGCCGCAGCACATTATCAATCAGTTCCCCAGTTGCATTAATCTGAGGAAAGGCTGTTGCTTTCACTTCCTTTGTTTTTTGCCTTCCTTCCTCCTCATCCATTTGAGCTTTGAGAATGGAAACATTCTCGGTCATGGCCTGTTGAATACACTGCCTGAGAGAATAGTGTTGAACCTCTTGTGCAAAGAGTATTGCTGGGAAGAGATTAAAAAGGATAAGTACTGACTTTAGATTTTTGATACTCATTAGCTGATTATTATTATATATGGTTTAATCGAGATTTTGAAGATTGTTTAATTTCAGATTCTTGCAAACACGCCTCCCTTTTTCTGTAGCAATCCCGCTGATCAGGCAATCAATTAAATAGATTGTTAATGCCTGTTCTGAATATTTTGCCCGTGGTAAAAGTTTTTCATTGGCGGACAACCGAGCCACTTCAAGAAAAAAAATGACATAGAAATTTACATCGAGTGTTGAGTTTAAGTAGTGTTTCCTGATTCCAGCAATTACAACGTCTTTAATCTTGCTGGCCAAAAAATCGTCTCTGAACTCCAGTAGAATTTTCCAGCCATTCTCGTGATACTTTTGTAAATCGTAAATCAATGAAGGGCTGATTTCTCTCATCATGGATGTGATGAAGATGAAAATTTTTATCAACCGTTCAACAGGGTTGGCGGGTTTGTCAAAAATGGCATCAACTAATCCTTCCAGTCTTTTTCGAAGGACGGTCATGATCTGATAAACGATTTCATTTTTGTTTGCAAATGACTCATAAATGGTTTTCTTTGACATGTTCAGGTGATGAGCAATGTCATCCATAGAAATGCTCCTGGTGCCGTATTTTCTAAATAGATTCTCGGCACACGTAAGTATTTTCTCCCTGTTTTCAGAATTGTACATTGCTATTTGAGTACAGAAGTAATGCCTTCAAAACAATTTTGTCTATTTAAACCGAACGTCAACCATTTCTGGTATTACGAGGCATTGTTCCGTAAATGTAATCCCACAAAGGAGAAGAAACGCCAAAGACTGATTCACTGTCCCTGTAATGGTGAATGCTATGGTTTACCCAAAGTACTTTAAAAAAGTTTCGAGGCGGTGGAAAGGCGTGAAGGATATAATGGATGCCAAGATAAATTGAGTACCCCACTAAAAATCCGGGTAAAAATGCAAAAACATAGTCACCCATCACTAATCTTAAAACCAATAGCAAAATTGTGGAAATGGTTACGCTTAGTATTGGAGGCATGGCCAGCCTTTCTTTGTCTCTTGGATACTCATGATGGATACCATGTATTGCGTATTGAATCTTTGATTTCAGCTTCGAGTACGTGGCCATGTGAAAAATATATCTGTGTGTATTGTATTCAACCCATGTATATACAAACCATCCTGCAAAGAAAAGAACGGTCGCCATGCCCCTTGTCGTTACAGTGTTTGTCAAACTCCAATAAAATAGGGCTGCCGAATACAAAACAAGTATTGAAGTTGGGACAGCAATATGCGTTCGTGTTAATCGTTCAAGCACTACGCTGTCAAATAGTTTACGTGTTCCGGCATTCTTTGGCGTTACCTCCATAATTCTTTTATATTTTATTTTAGTGAGCTTCTCTTCTATAAGGTATAACGATAACCGGCACAGTAGCGTGCCTTATCAAATACTCTGCATTACTCCCCATAACCCAATGGGATAGACCTGTCTTACCATTTGTTCCAATGACCAGATAAGAAATGTCAAGCTTTGCTGCCTGCGCGATTATTTCCTTTTTTGGATCTCCGATTCTGATCACAATCTCTTTGTCAACGTCCGAATACTTTTGCGTTCCCTTGGTGAGAAATTCGATAGCGTACTGTTCAACTTCTTCCCAGTTCCAAACTTTAGGCAGCGTGGGAACATAATTGGAATACTGTAATGTATTGTCCACAACATGGATAATACAGACAACTCCATGGAGTTGTCGCACAAGCTTGATCCCTTGCTCTATGATAAGCAAAGAATCTTCACTCAAATCACTTGCAATCATGATTTTCACCTCGAACACAAAACTTGTTGTCTAATATCTTGACGCTGTAAAGTTAATAGAATAACTTTACTTTTAACAGAATTGTTAAAATACTAAGTTAAATCAAAAAACATTGAAAATGAACCTAGAAACAAGCCTTTCCACGGAAGAGGCGATTTTGGCGGCAGCAAGAAAGGTGTTTGAGTCGAAAGGATTTGATGGGGCAAGAATGCAGGAGATATCGGATCGTGCTGGAATCAACCGGGCATTGCTTCATTATTATTTTAGGACAAAGGAGAAAATGTTTGAGCGGATTTTCGATGAAGCGCTAGAGCGCTTCATGCCCCTTTTATCTACATGGGATCAGGATCTGGAAGAAAGTTGGGAATTGAAATTGAAAAGATTTATCATCAAGTTCATTACTTTTCTCAAAACGAATTCGATGCTATTCCTGCTGCGGGAAATCATTCGCAAGCCTGAATTACTGGCATCAAAAACTGAAAAGCATAGAAAGAAACTCAACAAATTTGTGCTCTACTTCGATAGATTGAAACAGGAGCGACTGATTCGTTCTGATGTGGATTCCAGGTATATCTATGTAATAATTCATTCACTTTGCTCCTTCCCATTGATGAATGGAATTGTTTTTTCGTATAGCCTGCGAATTTCTTCGAAAGAGTATGATGAGCTAATGGCAGGATACCCGGAAATAATCAGCGATTTATTGATCCAATTGCTGAAGTATCAAAAAAACTGAAAAATCAATGAAAGAGTTCGAACTTTCGGATCGTGAGGACTGTGCCCCACTAACCACCGCGACCAGCCCTCACAAGCAATTGTCTCAAAACGGAGCCCTTCATATTCATCGCCAACTTGTGCTTTGGACGTATACCATAAGCTTTGTAGAGATAAAGCCCTCAATAATATCAAAGTCCCCGGCACATGGGTTGTTTCTTTCCGAAATGGTTAAACTTATGAATCCACATGCGTTAGTGGAACGGGAATTTGGTCATATTCATCCCTACCCCGATGGTAGCTTACATTTGTTTCTTCCGATGAAAGACGCGAAGGAAATTGTTGTGAAAGGATGGGGAGAATTCCATCCGTTGGCTTTTCTAAAAGAGGTTCCGTCAAACTTTATTATGCTTTACAGCCCGCGCTCTCAGGATGAACTGTCATTGGTCAAACGCATTATTTTACGATCGTATTCATTTGCTACTACGTCAGCTAATGGTCAAAGAAATACTCATGTCAATATTTGAATTTGATAGTAATCCACTAATTTTTGAATCCAGATTTTACGTCACAGGGTTGTTCAACAATTACCTTCCTTTAATCTGCAAGTTTCAAAATATTCATGATACCCTTAATGTGTTCAATTTTGCCTTTAGCTTGGCGAGCATTACCGGTTTACAAAAACTTAATTCATTCTTTACCCTGATGAAAAAGGAAAAAGGTTTAAGGAACGCAATGGTTTATTGGTTGGCGGGCAAAGCAAAAAGTGGAGTTTTACCATATTAATTTGTTTAACCGTATTATGTTTGGACATATAATATGTATCTTGTATGAGATTAGAAGGTTAGGTTCGCCAGTCATTTATTGTAGCCATTCAAAAATTTAAGGCACTTAAACAATCCAAAATTATGACACTCAAAGAAAAGATAGAAGACATGAATAACATGATACTAAGCGGACAAATGATGAAGGCATTTAAAAAGTATAATCACAAAGAACTGTCAATTCATGAGGATATTGCGCCACCCACTGTCGGGAAAGATGCGTATAGAGAGAGGGAAATCGAATCAATGGGAATGATTGAGGAGTTCCACGGGCTAGAAATAAACTCTTGGTTGCATTAGTTGGGAACATCCCGAGGAACCAAATGAAATTAATTTTAGTTTGATCGTTTATGCACCATTTTATCCAACTCACTGCATATGAGTAAATATTTACACCAAAGAATTGCAGCTTTTAAAACCGCTGCAATTGCCAAAAAAAAAGGGATTTACCCCTATTTCAGGCCTATTGAATCAGCACAAGATACTGAGGTATACATCGATAGTAAGAGAGTGCTGATGTTTGGTTCCAACTCTTACCTGGGCCTTACCAATCATCCAAAGATAAAAGAGGCAGCAAAAAAAGCTGTCGATAAATATGGAAGTGGTTGTGCAGGTTCTCGGTTCCTCAACGGTACCCTTGATATTCATATTGAACTCGAAGAAAGACTCGCCTCTTTTTTAGGAAAAGAAGCAGTGGTCATCTTCAGCACTGGATTCCAGGTAAACCTTGGTGTTTTGTCTTGCCTCACGGGAAGAAATGACTATTTGCTACTGGATGAATATGATCATGCATCCATAATTGATGGCTCCCGATTATCTTTTTCTAGGGTAATCAAATATGCTCATAATGATATGCAGGACCTTGAGCAAAAGCTAAGCAAACTTCCAGAGCGGTCCATAAAACTAATTGCGATTGACGGTATATTCAGTATGGAAGGTGACATAGCAAAGTTACCCGAGATAGCAGCACTTGCGAAAGATTATCATGGATCGGTGGTTGTTGATGATGCGCACAGCTTAGGCGTTATTGGACATCACGGGGCAGGAACAGCCTCCCATTTCAATATTACTAATGAGGTGGACTTGATTACCGGCACTTTTAGTAAATCATTGGCTTCGCTGGGTGGCTTTGTAGCTGGGGAAACCGAGACCATTGAGTACCTGAAACACCATGCACGCTCACTGATTTTTAGCGCTAGTATGACACCAGCTTCAACAGCCAGTGTGATTGCTGCTTTGGACATCATCGAATCCGAACCGGAACATATGGAAAAATTGTGGGCCAATACCTACTATGCCAAGCGATTGTTGAAGCAAGCGGGGTTTGATATAGGTGAGTCGGAAAGTCCTATTATCCCTATTTATGTTCGTGATAGTGACCGTACATTCCTTATGACCAGAATATTGCATGATGAAGGAGTATTTGTGAATCCTGTAGTGTCGCCTGCAGTTCCTTCTGATTCATCATTAATACGGTTTTCATTAATGGCTACTCACACTTTCGGTCAAATTGATGAGGCCGTTGAGAAAATTAGCAAGGCCTTTAATCAGGTTTCGTTGTATACGTTTGTTAAGGCATGGCAATGAACAGTGCGCTGGTGTCCAAGGTTTGCTCCAAAAAGGAGATGCAATCATTTATTGATTTTCCCCATGCTTTATTTAAGAATGATATAAACTATGTGCCGGAACTTTTTATTGCACAGCGCGACTTATTGACGCCCGGTAAGCATCCCTTTCACGAGCATTCCAAAATACAACTATTTTTTGCTCATCGAAATGGTAAAATGGTCGGTCGGATAGCAGCCATATTAAATAACAACCACAACAGTTTTAATAAAAAATCGGACGGCTTCTTTGGTTTTTTTGACTGCGAAGAAGATGAGGTGGTGGCTAAACTACTTTTTGATGAAGTAAAAAAATGTTTGAAGGAGCAAGGTGCCAACACCCTTATCGGACCAGTAAATTTTTCCACCAATGAAACATGCGGTTTATTAGTTGAAGGTCATGATAGTGCCCCGGTGATTATGATGACCTACAATCCTTCCTACTATCTTAAATTGATAGAAGGTTATGGTTTTCAAAAGAAAACGGATCTGATTGCTTACGCTTTTGGCGAACAAGGTTATGATGACAAACCCTTTAGATTGATGGATATGCTGATGGAGCGATTGAAACAAAGAAATATTTCGATCCGTAAAGTGAGTTTGAAAAACTTCAGTGAAGAGGCAAAAAATATTCGTGAGGTGTACAATTCTGCATGGGATAAAAATTTAGGCTTCGTGCCCATGACCAACAATGAATTTGATTACCTGGCAAAGGATATGAAAATGTTGTTGGATCCTGATTTTTGTCTTGTGGCCGAGAAGGAGGAGAAGATCATTGGATTTGCATTGGCCGTACCAGACATCAACCAGATTCTTATTAACATCAGAAAGGGCAGGCTGTTGCCGTTGGGGATATTCAAATTGCTCTTCAATAAAAAGAAGATTAATGGATTGCGAATTATAGCGCTTGGCGTGACATCGGAATACAGAAAACTGGGAATAGAAGCTTGTTTCTATGGTTGTATAATTAAGTCCTATAGGGCAAAAGGTTTTAAAAAGGCGGAGGCTTCGTGGATACTGGAGGACAATTACCTGATGAACAAAGCATTGTTACAAATCAATGGCGTTCCTTATAAGCGCTACCGGATATTTGAAAAAGCCATATGAAGAAAAAAGTTCTAATAACGGGAGCGAGTGGCTTTGTTGGCTATCACCTCATTCAGGTGGCCCTTGAGCGTGACTTGGAAGTTTATGCCGCTGTGAGGACTGGCAGTAAAATTGATCACTTAAAATCGCTTCCGGTGATTTTTACATTTCCAAATCTGGGAAACCCTATTGAGTTGGAAAATGATTTCAAAGAGAAACAATACGATTATATTATTCATGCTGCGGGTACCACCAAAGCGAATAGAAAGGAAGATTATGACGTGGTCAATGCAGGCTATACCCGAAATCTGGCGCTGGCAGTAGTAAACTCAGGTATTCGACTTCAAAAGTTTTTGTTCATCAGTAGCCTTGCGGCAATAGGCCCTGCGTTAGGAACACTTGAAGAAGAACAATTACCCAACCCAATAAGTTCTTATGGCAAAAGCAAATTGTTGGCTGAAAGTTACCTTGCTGATTTTGATCTTCCTTCCTTGATACTGAGACCAACGGCTGTGTATGGACCGCGCGAGCGTGATATTCTGCTCATGTTTAAGTTGATTAGTCAAGGGCTGGAATTTTATATTGGCCGAAAAGATCAACAGTTAAGCTTTATTCATGTAACTGATTTGGCCAATGTAACTATTGACTTGCTGAAATCACTGCATGTTAAAAAAACATATAATCTCACGGACGGAAATGCCTATGATCGTTATGCATTGGGGAATATCACAAAAGAGGTGCTGGGAAAAAAAACGCTAAAACTTCATGTCCCGTTAAGCTTAATGAAGCTGACAGCCGGCATGTTAGAAATGGTTTACGGTATTAACGGTAAAATTCCTACCGTTAATAAGGAAAAACTGAAGGAGTTAACTGCAGCAAGCTGGCTTTATAATACAGAAGATATCAAGAGGGATATTGATTTCAGCCCCACTTATGACCTTCATCGGGGATTGAAGCAAACATTGCAATGGTATCAAAAACACAAATGGATATAAACAAGTGCTAAATTTTATAAATAGACTAATATGAAAGAACAAATACGCAATGCCGAAGGAAAGTTAGGGATACTCATACCAGGACTGGGCGCGGTAGCCACCACATTGATAGCGGGAGTAGAGGCTGTAAAGAAGGGATTGGCACAACCTATTGGGTCGTTGACTCAAATGGGAAATATCCGACTTGGTAAAAGGACCGAAAACCGATATCCGAAAATAAAAGATTTTGTTCCGTTGGCCGACTTAAACAATATTGTTTTTGGTGGCTGGGATGTTTATGAAGACAACGTGTTTGAAGCAGCCATGAAAGCAAAAGTGATAGATACGAGCATGCTGCTGTCCATTAAGCCGGAATTGGAAAAACTGATACCTATGAAGGCGGTATTTGACAAATCATACGTGAAGAACCTTGATGGAGAGAACGTTAAAACAGAAAAGACAAAGTATGAATTGGCTTTGGCTGTGGTGGAAGACATTAAGACGTTTCAGAAGACCAATAACTGTAACCGTTTGGTGATGGTTTGGTGTGGATCAACAGAAAAGTACATCGAAAAGTCAGCGGTTCATGCAACCGTTCGGTCTTTTGAAGAGGGGATGAAGGACAATAATCCTGCCATTTCACCGAGTATGATTTATGCTTATGCTGCTATTAAAATGGGCATTCCCTATGCCAATGGTGCGCCTAATCTTACGTGCGACATACCAGCGTTGATGGAACTGGCAAAAGAAACAGAGACTCCGATTGCAGGTAAAGATTTTAAAACAGGACAGACTTTAATGAAAACCATCGTTGCACCTGGCTTGCAGGCTCGCGCTTTGGGTGTAAATGGTTGGTTCTCTACGAACATCCTTGGTAATCGCGATGGGTTGGTATTGGATGATCCTGAAAACTTTAAAACAAAAGAAATTTCCAAGCTGAGTGTATTGGAGCAAATTTTACAACCAGAGCATAACCCTGAATTGTACGGAGATTTATACCACAAGGTAAGGATCAATTACTATCCTCCACACGGAGATAATAAAGAGAGTTGGGACAACATTGATATTTTTGGTTGGATGGGATACCATATGCAAATTAAAATTAATTTTTTGTGTAGGGATTCTATTTTGGCTGCACCAATTGTTCTTGACCTTGCTTTGTTCATGGATCTGGCGAAAAGAGCCAGGATGAGCGGTATTCAGGAATGGTTGTCATTCTATTTCAAGTCGCCTCAAACCCTACCGGGTTTAGCCCCTGTTCACGACATCTTTAAGCAGTTGATGAAACTGCAAAACACATTACGTCACTTGATGGGTGAGGATTTAATTACTCACCTTGGCCTTGACTATTATCAGGAAGTAGTTGAATCGATGTAAATGCGTATTCATAAACTTATAAGCACGGTGTTTGGCATAGGGTATGTCAGCAAAGGGGGTGGAACCATTGCCGCGCTGGTTTGTTGTGTGATTTGGTATTTGCTAAGGATTGATGGATATGCCACTTCGACCCTGCTGGCTACAATGCTAGTGTTGGTGGTAGGTATTTGGTCGGCCAATGTAGTTGAACAAGAATGGGGAATAGACAGCAGCAAAGTAGTTATAGACGAGATAGCCGGTATGATGTTAAGTTTACTTTTTATACCGTTTGCCATCAGCTACATCATCGCTGCCTTTGTGCTGTTTCGCTTTTTTGATATTGTAAAACCACTCTATATCAAAAAGGCGGAGCAACTGCCAGGTGGATGGGGCGTAATGCTTGACGATGTGCAGGCAGGTATTTATGCGAACTTAATGATGCAAGGTATAGTTTTCTTTAAACTGTTTTAGTGAGTATGCGTACCTATATCAAAGCACAGTTCTCATCTGTCATTGCCTTTGGGGTAGATTTTGTAGTGACCATCGCCTTTACTGAATTATTTCAAGTTTGGTATTTGGCGGCAAGCATGGTGGGTAGTGTGGCCGGTGCGATTACCCATTTTACGCTTGGCCGGGGATGGGTATTTGATGGAGCAGGAAAGAAAATACCAATGCAGGCATTGAAGTATTTGGTCCTTTGGAATGGACACGTTTTGTTAACGACTTTAGGAATATACTTACTTACAAGTTATGCGCTCGTTAATTATGCACTCTCAAAGATCATCGTTTCGGTGTTGATGGGTTTGACCTACAGCTACATTATGCAGCGGAATTTTGTTTTTAAATAATTAGTGTGAAATCGTTGAAAGAGGGTATTTATTTTTTAATTGTAAGTTGGTTGGCGATTGCACCTGCGTTAGCCCAACACACAGTGATTACGGGAGTTGTCAGGGACAGCGAAAATAAGGAGACGTTACCCTTTGTTAATATTTTCTTTGTAGGAACTACAGTGGGTGTCACTTCGGATATCTATGGACGTTTCACCATAGAAACAGATAAGCCTTACACCCAACTTCAATTCTCATTTGTAGGTTACAAGACAGAAATAAAGGCACTGCGAAGGGGGGAACGACAGGTAATCAACGTGAATTTAGAGTCTGAGGCAATGATACTTGAAGAAGTAGTGGTTCGTAGCAGTAGAAAAGAACGATACCGAAACAAAAACAATCCAGCAGTAAATTTAATTCGAAAGGTAATTGACAACAAATCTAAAAATCAGATTGAAAGTCATGACTTCGTTGAATTTGAGCAGTATGAAAAATTGGAATTTTCGCTGAGTAGCCTGGTGGAAAAACTGAAGAATAAGAAGTTATACAAAAAGTACAAGTTCTTCTTTGATAACATTGACACCACCAAACTGGAAGGTAAATCACTACTGCCGATTTACTTGCAGGAAACCATCTCACAAAATTACTACCGCAAGAACCCAGAAGGCAAACGGGAAATCATTAAGGCGCACAAGAAAGTAAGTTTTGATGACTACATCGATAACCAGGGACTTAGTACCTATCTCAATCACTTGTACCAGAACATTGATATTTATGACAATAATATTACTGTATTAACCAATCAGTTCCTTAGCCCCATTTCTGAAGTAGCACCTTTATTCTATAAATTTTATCTCAACGATACCCTCATTGTTGATAATGTGATGTTGTACGAACTAATGTTTGTGCCTCGCAATGACACGGATTTCCTGTTTCAAGGAATGATGTACATTACCATGGACGATCGCTACGCAGTGCAAGGCCTGGACATGGGTGTAAACAAAAACATTAACCTCAACTGGGTTCGCGACCTTCATATCCAGCAGAATTTTGAAAGAAGTAGCGATGAGCGTTATCACCTGGTGAAAAGCACAATGATGGCAGATTTTTCCTTTACCAAAGAAGGTGGAGGAATATTCGGGGAACGCACAGTTTCAGTTAAAGATTTTATTTTGGACAAGCCGCAACCAGACAGTTTATATAATAATGTCTCGGTAGTTCTCCCTGAAGATATTGAAAATAAGAAAGATGAGCAATACTGGGCGGAGAACAGACATGATTCCCTCACCAAAGCCGAGTCGAAAGTTTATGCCAACATCGACAGTTTGCAGAAGATACCTTCCTTTAGACGAACAATGGATATCGCCACCCTACTATTGGCAGGTTACAAAGGTTTTGGCCCCTGGGAACTGGGGCCAGTGAATACCTTTTACAGTTTCAACCCCGTAGAGGGGTTTCGCTTGCGAGCTGGCGGGCGTACCACGCCCAAGTTTAACGAACACATGTACCTGGAATCGTATGTGGCTTATGGTTTCAAGGATGAACACTGGAAGTACTATTTTGGCGGAACTTACTCATTTACCGGAAAGTCACCACTCGAGTTTCCTGTTCGATCATTCAGTTTAAGTTACCAGCGAGAAACAAAAATACCGGGTCAGGAATTACAGTTTGTTCAGGAAGATAATTTCCTGCTATCCTTTAAGAGAGGAGTAAATGACAAATGGCTATACAACAAAATTTCAACGGTAAGCTATTTACATGAATTCAAGAACCATTTTTCGTATCGGGTTGGTGTCAAGAACTGGATCCAGGAGCCAGCAGGAGGTTTAAGCTATGTGATTGATGAACCGGATGGTCAGAAACCTCTGAAAGATTTGACCACCTCTGAATTGTCGTTGGAGTTGCGCTGGGCACCCAACGAACAGTTTTATCAGGGAAAGCTTTATCGTATACCTATCCCTAACAAATATCCCATTGTCACGGCTCGTTTAATCACCGGAGTGAAAGATTTATTTGATGGTCAATATAATTATCAAAATGTGACGCTCAATTTTTACAAAAGATTTTATCTTTCGCAGTTGGGATATACAGACATTGTAGCGGAGGGTGGTTATATTTTTGGAAAGGTCCCCTATCCGCTGCTGGCCATACACCGGGCAAATCAAACTTACTCTTACCAGTTACAGGCTTATAATCTGATGAACTTCCTGGAATTTGTTAGTGATGAATACGTGAGCATTCATTTTGATCATTACTTCAATGGCTTTTTCTTTAATAAAATTCCATTGTTAAAGAAACTAAAATTAAGAGAGGTGGCCACAGTTAAAGTATTGTATGGAGGAATCCGTGATGAGAATTTACCTACCAATACAAATGGACTAATAGTATTCCCTAATACTCCTGATGGACTTCCAGTTACTTACTCCCTTGAGCGTGAACCATATGTGGAAGCCAGTGTTGGCATTGCAAACATTTTTAAGTTTTTCAGGATTGATGTGGTTAAACGATTGAATTATCTGGACAATCCATCGGTGTCTGAATGGGGAATAAGGGGAAGATTTAAATTTGATTTTTAATTAATTGTTTATGGCCAATAGAAAAGCTTCACTAAGGGCTACACTTCAGTTGGTGATATACAAAATCATCAATCCCGTTGTAAAGGTATTTATCAAACTCGGGCTCACACCCAACATGGTAACGACAATTGGCTTTCTGCTAAATATTGTAGTAGCCATAATATTTATACTGGGAGCAGAGGATGGAAATAGAGGTGACTTGTCTTATGTAGGTTGGGCAGGGGCGATGATTTTATTTGCCGGCATTTTTGATATGCTTGATGGACAAGTAGCACGGTTAGGAAACATGAGCTCAAAATACGGTGCCCTTTTCGATTCTGTTCTGGATCGTTACAGCGAACTGGTGATGTTTTTAGGAATTTGCTATTACTTGATCGGTCATCACTATTTTTTAAGTTCTCTTTTTGCTTTTATCGGATTGATTGGTTCCATGATGGTGAGTTATGTGCGAGCCAGGGCGGAGGGATTGGGTATCGAATGCAAGGGAGGGTTGATGCAACGACCTGAGCGTGTGGTTTTGCTTGGCGTGTCTGCATTGCTTTGTGGAGTGATAGGGAACTACATAGGAGGTGACTATAAACTTTATATCCCCGGAATCCCTTTTCAAGTATTTGAATCTATTTCCATTTTTACCATCCCCATTACTATTCTTGCCGTGCTGACCAATATTACGGCTATTAACCGGATGAGGGATTCAAAAAAAGCATTGGAGTTAATGAAGTAGTGAACATGAAAAAAACTTTTGTGTTAACTGCTTTTATAATTTGTCTGGTAACCACTGCATCATCTTGGAATGTTTGGTCAGTACCCTCACATGCACCAGAAGAAACGGATTCCTTTCCCATTCCCTCAGGAATTGACCATCAACTGTTCTACATTCAGCGCACACCTAATATTAATACCATTATATATGCCTTGAATCTCGATGAGAAAGGAAAAATGAATGAAGAATTTCCGATAAAGGTATTTTGGATTCGGTATGCGGAGGATAGCTCTAGGCAGGAATTGTCCTTCATTCAAAGGAATTATGCCTATGGGTTAAAATATGACAGGATTAATGAAGACAAATATGAAATACGCTTTGTGTCTTACAAAAAGTATACATTCTATCTGATCCGGGATACAAAGGACAGAAAATTTAAAGTTTATACTGAAATCAATGGAAAACTGAATGTGCTGAATCGCATTTTTCTCAAAATCGAGGGGGGCACTTTTTGGTTTCCTCACGTGGTATACGTTGAGTTTCGAGGGATGGATTTGACCACTGGTAAGGAAATATTTACCCGGTTTAAGCCTTAAAATACTTTAACCGTACATTGAATTTCTTTAAGTTTTTTTTTGTTGAATGTTTTATACTAAAGGTAGACGGAATTGGGCAATGAAGATGAAGAAGAATTTCGTATCTAATGCGGTTGAATCCCAAAGAATGTTTAAAAATGACTTCCTTGAAAAGTTGTCAAAAGTACACTTTTCAATTCCTATTATTATTTACGTTCCTGTCATTTCATATTATGGTTGGAAAGGCTGGATAGGATCTTCAGCCTTGGAAATTTCAATTAGCCTCGTGAGTGGGCTGTTCTTTTGGACATTAACAGAATATATTTTGCACCGGTTTGTTTTTCATTTTGAGCCAAAATCCAAATTTGGAAAACGCATTCACTTTATTTTTCATGGCGTTCACCACGATTATCCAAATGACGCCCGTAGATTGGTCATGCCACCTTCAGTAAGTATACCATTGGCAGTTGTATTTTACTTCCTTTTTTCAGTAATCTTACCTATTCGTTTTCTTTACGCATTTTTTGCTGTCTTTATGTTTGGTTATTTGTTTTACGACATCACCCATTATGCTTTGCATCATGCCTCTTTAAAAGGTGCGTTCTGGAAGCGTTTGAAACACTGCCACATGCAGCACCATTATTCAAATCCTGATAGGGGTTATGGGGTTAGCTCATCACTTTGGGATACTATATTTCGCTCTAATTTTTAATTTTCTAGGTGGGCCAAACTTTGCCAGCTACTTTGCGCTCAACGATCAACGCTAAAAGCCTTCTTACAGCCGGCTCGCTGTCATCGGGTTATCTTTTGTTGGCCTACTTGCTGATTGGATTTAAAACCGATCAACTTTTTTTAGTAGGGTTGTTTAATGCATTTTATTTCGCCACCCCTGGGACGAGAAAGTTTATCGTTGGTTTTTCTGTTTTTATCGTGTTTTGGATCCTTTTCGATTTTATGAAGGCTTTCCCCAACTACACTTTTAATTCTGTACATATTGAAAGCTTATATTATGCAGAAAAGACATTATTTGGTATTGATTCCAATGGTGTATTAGTTACACCCAACGAGTTTTTTAAAGAACACAGCCATACTTTTCTGGATGTAATGTCAGGATTGTTTTATTTGTGCTGGATGCCCGTTCCGATGGGTTTTGCAGCTTATTTATTTTTTAAGTACCGAAAGGTATTTCTCCAGTTCTCGCTTACTTTTCTGCTGGTGAACTTGCTGGGCTTTGTAATTTATTACTTATATCCTGCTGCCCCTCCCTGGTATGTGGAATACTATGGATTTGATTTTATTGCAAATACCAATGGCAATACAGCTGGGTTGATTGCTTTTGATAATTTTTTTGGTATAGACATTTTTACTTCACTTTATTCGAAAAGCTCAAATGTATTTGCCGCTATGCCTTCGTTGCATTCTGCGTATCCTCTTATTGTTATTTTTTATGGACTAAAATATAAATTAGGCAGAGTAAATATTTTCTTTGGCATCGTAACTCTCGGGATTTGGTTTGCAGCTGTTTACTCCAGTCATCACTACGTATTAGATGTACTGGCTGGGATTATATGCGCTTTAGTTGGAATCTATTTTTTCAACATCCTTACCGAGCGGATCAGGGTATTTAAAAATTGGCTGACCCAATACGAATTACTTGTTTCATAAAGCTATTTTTGTAACTCTCAAGAATTCAAAGCTTTGACAGGTATTCAAGTAGTGGAGCGACTGATTCGTTCTGATATGGATTCCAAGTATTATATATATAATAATTCATTCACTTTGCTCCTTTACGTTTGATGAATAGAATTATTTTCTTGTATAGGCTGCGAATTTCTCCGAAAGAGTATGATGAGCTAATGACAGGATATCCTGAAAAAATCAGCAATTTATTGATCCAATTGCTAAAAAATCAATAAAAAATTCGAACTTTCGAATCGTAAGGATTGTGCCCCACTAACCACCGCGAGATAAAGCTATCAATAATATTAAAGTCCCCAGCGCATGGGTCGTTTATTTCCGAAATGGTTAAACTAATGAATCCTCATGCATTAGTGGAACGGGAATTTGGGCATATTCATCCGTACCCTGATTGTAGTTTACATTTGTTTCTTCCGATGAAAGACGCTAAGGAAATTGTTTTAAAAGGATGGGGTGAATTCCATCCGTTGGCTTTTCTAAAAGAGGTTCTGTTAAACTTTATTATGCTTTACTGCCCGCGCTCACAGGATGAACTTTCATTGGTCAAACGTATTATTTTAAGATTCGTATTCATTTGCTACTTTGTCAGCTAATTGTCAAAGAAATACTTATGCCAATATTTGAATTTGATAGTAATCCGCTAATTTTTGAATCCAGATTTTATGTAACTGGGTTGTTCAACAACTACCTTCCTGTAATCTGCAAGTTTCACACTATTCAACATACCCTTCATGTAGTTCAATTTTGCCATGAGCTTGGCGAACATTATCGGTTGACAAGAACTGATATGGAAAAGCTTCTGGTGGCCGCCTGGTTCCACGACACCGGATATTGTTTGGATATTGACAATCATGAAAATGAAAGCGTTACCATTGTATCGAAATTTCTTGATTCACACAACGTGTCTGAAAAGTACATGCCCTCAGTAAAAAATTTGATTTTCGCTACAAAAAGATTAGAAGAACCATCAACTCTTGCGGAACAAATTATTTGCGATGCTGATACTCAGCATCTTGGGGCAGAAGATTATTTCAAATGGTCGATGCTCCTCAAAGAAGAGTTTCAACTAAAAAATAACCAGGAACTTTCTGATAAAGAATGGAACCACACGAATATTTCTTTTTTCAATTCTCATAGGTATTTCACAGACTATGCACAAAGAATGTGGGGAGAGCAAAAATTAAAAAATCTCAACCAACTTAAAGGATAAAATAATTACATAAATTAATGTTCAAAAAATTCTGGAAGAAAACCTAAATATCAAACCATGACAAACATTGTAAAAGGGTTAATTGCCGGAACAGTTTTTGGCGTAGTCTCCATTATTCCAATGGTTTCAATGACTTTTGAGAATAAGGCATTGGCCATGACAGCGTCCTTTATCAGCCGGTTCGCCATAGGATTTATAACTTTTAATATGGAACTTCCAATGCCAGGCTGGATAAAAGGTGGTCTAATCGGGCTAGTCCTTAGTTTGCCTGATGCCTTGGTGACTAAACAGTATACACCAATTTTGGGGCTTGGAATGATCGGGGGCGTTATTTGTGGCTTTTTTAGTAAGTAGGTTATGTTTCAATCTCACTCCGACAGCAATAAAGCAAGATTCTATATTTTAGCAACTGCTCATTTTCTGGGGAATATACCTGATATTTTGCTGGTTGAATCGCCCATTTGATGTCGCGAGCATTCCTTAGCTAACAAACGCTGTAACAATTTCAGACAATTGACTAAAAAGCCTATTAACTCCCTACAAACTATTTTCAACTTTTGTTCAACCCATTTACAACAGTTTTCTGTCGTCCGACAGTGTCATGCAGAATTGAACATATTCCTTCAAATTCCTTCATAATACTTCACAATCGTTCATAAACATTTAAGCGCTTCGAGACACCATATATTTTGCTTCATGACTCAAAACTAAGGCGTAGAGCAAATTTTGCGTCTATTTGGATTTGCCTAAATTTTCAATTTCAAAGGTGGGGAAAACGGCCAGTCTGGAACAAGCTGAATACAGAAAAGAAGGACAGGGCAAAGGGATGGCAGTTACTTGGTTATGCGTTAGCAATAAGATTGCTTGTAGGGGTAACGGTTTATTTTTTACACTGATGATAAAGGAAAAGATTCAAGCACATAATGGTTTATTGTTTGGCGGGCAGAGCAAAAAATGGAGCATTATAATTAATTTGTTTAACCGCTTTATGTTTAAACATATAATATATATCTTGTGTCAGATTAGAAAGGTTGGGTTCGCCCGTCCTTTATAATAACCATTTAAAAATTTTATGCACTTAAACAAACCAAAGTTATGAATCTCAAAGAAAAAGTCGAAGACATGAATAACATGATCCTAAGCGGACAAACGATGGAGGCTTTTGAAAAGTATTATCACAAAGAAGTGTCAATGCAAGAGAACAATGCACCACCCACTGTCGGGAAAGATGCGAATAGAGAGAGGGAAATCAAATCGATGGGAATGATTGAGGAGTTACACGGAGCAGAAGTCAAAGGTGTGGCAGTTGGTGATGACCTATCCATGGTAGAATGGGAAATGGATGTTACTTACAAGGGTGCCCCTAGGGCAAAAATGGCTCAGGTAGCCGTGCAACGATGGGCTGACGGACAAATTATTAATGAGCGGTTTTATTATTCATCTATGTAAAATAAATGTTTTGTGCATGCGAATTGGTGATAAGGCTCCTGATTTTGAACTTACAAATCAACTTGGTTCAAAAATTAGATTGAGTGACTTAATAATGAGCAGGAACGTTGTTCTGTTCTTTTATCCTAAAGATGACAGCCCGGGCTGTACTCGGGAGGCCTGTGCTTTCCGAGATAGTTACGAAGTTTTTAAAGAAGTCGGAGCGGAGGTAGTAGGGATAAGCTCTGATAGTGAAGATTCACACCAACATTTTGCAGATAAGCATAATCTGCCTTATACGCTGTTGAGTGATAAGGGCGGTACTGTGAGAAAACTCTATGGTGTACCTAAAACATTGGGGATTTTACCAGGTAGAGTTACTTACATAATTGACAAGCAAGGAGTAGTTTGTCATATTTTCAACTCACAATTGAATTTTGAAGGGCATATTGAGGAGGCGCTAAGTATTTTAAAATCAATGGACAATAACTAAAAATCAAGGATAAAACTATGGAAACAAAAGAAATGAGTAAAGGAAGAAAAATCACCGGATGGGTGATCGCTGGATTAGTCACTGCAATGTTGCTGTTTAGTGCCATGGGCAAGTTTACTACGCCAGAAATGGTAGAAAACTTTGCTAAGTGGGGATTGGGAGACTGGATAACAATCGTGGCAATTGGAGAGATTATCTCCGCACTGCTTTTCCTTTTTCCAAAGACCAATGTTTTTGGTTCATTCTTACTTAGCGCTCATATGGGGGGAGCTATTGTCGTGCACATGAGTCATTACGAATCATTTATGGTGCAATCTATACTACTCATTTTGGTATGGGCCGTAGCATTTGTTCGCAATCCCGAACTGCTGGCCAAATTCAAATAGTTAGCGATGAGGAGAATCTGCATTTTTGGAGCCACAGGCCGGACTGGCAAACATCTTGTCAATGTGGTGGCAGAACGAGGCATGACCCCTGTTTGCTTGGTCAGAAAAGAGTCAAAAGAGAAGCCGGTGCATAAGTCAGCAGTTCTCGTGGAGGGCTCTCCATTGGTATATGATGACGTGAAGCGCGCCTTGACCGATTGTGATGCGGTGCTAGTCGCACTGAATGTGGCCCGGAAGAGTGATTGGCCATGGGCTAAACTCGTATCTCCCCCGGATTTGCTTGAGGTAAGCATGACTAACATCGTGAAGGCTATGGGTGAGACAGGAGCTAAGCGGATCATCACGGTTTCTGCGTGGGGAGTGGGCGATAGCTACGCTGAAGCCAATGGAATATTCCGATTCCTTATCAACAAAACCAATGTTGGGACGGCCTATGCGGGGCATGAGCAACAGGAGAAAGTGTTGAAAGAAAGCAACCTCGATTGGACAGCCGTGCGCCCTGTCGGGCTGACCAATAACACTAAGCATTGCCCGACAAGAGTTAGTCAAAATGGATCTACTAAGCTAAAAATGTCAATTAGTAGAATGGATGTGGCTATATTTATGTTGGATATACTTGATAATGTAAAATATTACAAGACAACGCCTAGCATTTCCAACGATTGATAAATGGGCATTGAAAATGAAATAAAAAGCAAATTCAGAAATGAATACCACAAGGCTGTGGTAAACCTGTATTACACCAACAATGTAATTGGTGAGCAGTTCTTTAAAATGCTAAAGGCGTATGGGTTGGCAGTTCCTCAATTCAATGTGCTTAGAATACTAAGAGGGCAACATCCCAATGCAGCTTCAATAGGGTTGATTAAGGAGCGAATGCTGGATAGGAATTCGGATGTAAGCCGCATTGTAGATCGATTGTTTAAAAAGAAACTTGTTGAACGAAAAGAAGGTAAATCTGACCGAAGGCAGAAAAATGTGTTGATTACAAAAATGGGTCTAGAACTACTTGAGAAAATGGCAGTTTGTGAAAAACAGGAAGATGCTATTCTATCCAACCTGAATAAAAAAGAAGTAAAACTATTGAACGAATTGCTGGATAAGATTAGGGATAAATGAACCGTCCATCTTTTATAAAGCTATTAGGTATGGTAACACTTGGTGCAGGAACATTTGGTTTGTCAGGTTTAGCTAAAGCACTTAATGAAACAGAGCAGTCATTCCAACATTCATTAATCTGATTGAAGGAGAAGAATTTGGAAGAGAAAGGAAACATGAAACGCCTGTGATATAGGCATGTTGTTCTCATGAGCACTGGCACTCAAACTCAGTCCCTCAGCCAATCCCTCGATTCTCATCCAGGGATTGAATGGCAGGTATTCGCAGATTTGAAAGAAGGATTTTAATTGCATGCCAGATTTTCCGATGGATTAGGACTGTTTCCAAACGACAATCCTTGATCTTAAATAGGATGAGGTAATAAAAATATCTTCATCACCGCTCTATGATGGTGGAGCGATTTGCCAGTATGGTGAACCTTATCAGTAGTCCCCAGTAGAAGAACCCGACTGGCGTTTCTGGATCAATAGAGCATCTGTCAAAGGTCTTGAATTGAACGGATTCTATGGGAACGGTTTTTGGTAAAGTCGGAATGATGTTATTTCCCTCGAGTAATACAAACGAACCACATATCGGGCTGATATACAAATCACCGCCATTCCGAAATTGGAACGCTACCCAGCGAGTTCACATAACTGTTTAGTAGCGATCAAATCCGGGCCTGAATATTTCTAAGGACGTAATTACCGGTGGGCAGTTCGTTATTGACACTAATACGCTCAACAATGAGGATCGTTCGAGTGCAGCTATCTGTGGCAGGTTTTGTAAGCATCCCCGTTTATACAATTCAAAAGTAGAATTCATTTTCATTATTGCAATAGTTATCAATGTTGAAATGTGGTCAACTTGAATGGATTTTTGGGTTGGGGAGTTGTCCATATTTCAACATGGCCGGGGTTTTTCCGTTAAGACTTTCATGGAGCCTGTAGTTATTATAATCCTCCAGCCACTTTTCAGTTTCCATTCGCAGTTCATCGATATTATCAAACAAATAAGCATCTAAAACGCACATAGCAACTTAATTTACTTAAAGAGCTTTATTAACAGATTTCAAGATATCACGATCTGAATAAAACTTATCAACAAACTCTTCAAAATTAGTTATCACGTCAGGAAGATTCAATTCCATAACGGACAAACTCAATAGCGGCCATTTTTTAAACCGCATCATAAACCCGAACAACGGAAGATACGGGGGGGCATAATGGAAAGAGTTTTCGATAAGTTCATCATGCAGGGCCGGTTTTAAGGCCGTCTTTAAATCCCGTACAACATCGTAAAGGATTTTAATTCTGCTTCCTTCGCTTAACGTTTCGGCAAGAACGGGCATCCCCTTGTCGTGGAAGAATGTTAATAGGTATTCGCGGAAGCCGTCTTCGGTCACGTCACAGAGGTCGCGACAATAATAGAGGTATTGTTCTCTGAATCGTTTGAGGGAGAAGTCATCTACCGTTTTATCGATCACAAAGTCAATCAGTTCATTTTCCTTGGCAATGACCTGTTCAAGTGTTGGACCTCCTTTTTTTCCGGCAGCCAATAGGTGATATTTAGGCTTGGAGAATAACTCAAAATAATAACTTTTGTAGAAGGTTGTCTTCCGGTCAAAGGTCACTTGTATGTATAGGGGGTGCGTCAGTTTGCCATGAAAAGAAACTTCCTTGAGCCGCTCGTTGAAGTACGTTTTGTAGGTCACCTTATAAGTTCTGCTCATTTAGCTCTCTTTGGTTTTGCTCCGTCCTTGAAGGAATTCAATTGGTATCAAATCAAAGCATTCCGTTCATACTAAATGGATGTGAATGCCCATCATTGCACTAAATTATACAAAGTTTAGACATATATTATGTTATCAAAACAAATATTTTTATATTAGCGTTTAATAAGGTACCCCTTGCCGCGCTTACCGGTGACGGGATAGAACCAGGAGGTACCAGATGGAGAAATTGAGTCCGGAAAAAGTAATGGCCATGCTCAAGGAAAAAGGTGTTGAAGTGTCGGTTGAGCAGGCAGCTTCGATTCTCAAATTTCTCCGAAAACTTGCAAATATTGTGGTTGCTCAATATCTAAAAGGTGGAAAACAATAAGCATAAATCAAACTGGCAACTTAATTCGTCTCCTATGAAAACAGCCGATCTTTACATAAGAGTAAGTACCGATGAACAGGCCGACAAAGGGTACTCCCAGCGGGGTCAGGAGGAGCTGCTTCGCAGGTATTGCGACATCAACAAACTGACGGTACGAAAGGTGATCTATGAGGATCATTCAGCCAAAACGTTTGATCGTCCTGAATGGCAAAAATACCTGAGCAACCTTCGTAAACATAGAGGACAGAGTGACCTTGTGCTCTTCTTGAAATGGGATCGGTTCAGCCGGAATGCCGGTGATGCCTACCAGATGATAAATATCCTGCGCAAGCTTGGCGTGGAACCGCAGGCCATTGAACAGCCCCTTGACTTGTCCATCCCTGAAAATAAACTGATGCTGGCATTTTACCTGGCAACGCCCGAGGTGGAAAATGACAGGCGTGCATTGAATGTAATTCATGGTATGCGCCGGGCCAAAAAAGAAGGTCGTTACATGGGACATGCCCCGGTAGGGTATGCCAACAGGACGGATGAATCGGGTAGAAAATTGATTGAACCAATAGAGCCAATGGCGGGCGTAATCCGCTGGTCATTTGAGAAGATTGCTGAAGGTGTATTCAATACTGAACAAGTCTACAAGATGGCAAAGGATAAAGGTTTTAAAGGTGCAAAAAGCTTGTTTTGGACTGCTATCCGCAATCCGGTGTATTGTGGCAAAATAGAACTCCCCAAATACAAAGAAGAAGAGGAGCGTCTGATCAAAGGACAACATGAACCCCTTATATCGGACGCGCTATACTACCAAGTGCAAGATGTTTTGGATGGTCGGAAAAGGGGAAAATACCGACTTAAGGTGGCATCCAATGAAACCATGCCGCTACGAGGATTTTTGATTTGTCCCCAGTGCGGCAAGCTTCTTACAGGTAGCAAATCCAAAGGCAACACAAAATATTATTCCTATTACCATTGCTTTGATGGATGCACCTGCCGCTTCCGTGCGGACAAGGTGAATGACGTTTTTGTCAAGGAGCTAAGCAAATACATTCCACGTTCTGAGGTTGCGGATGTCTACAAGATCACACTCATTGAGTCATGGAACACCCAGACAAGTCATTTGCGAAATGGTCACAAGCAACTGTTATCGCAGATCAGAGAACTGGAAGACAAACTTTCTTACATCCGTGATTTACTTTCATCAAGGCAGCTTCCCCCTGAAGACTTCCGGGAAATGAAGACCGAGTATACAACCAAATTGGAGAAGCTAGAGGCAAAGCTGAGTGCAACTGAGAATGATAACGTAAGCATTGATGGCCTGCTCGACAAAGGCGTGAAGAATCTTTTGGTATTGGACACGATCTACAATGACGGAGGTATCGAAAAGAAGCGCGAAGTGATTAGTTCGATGTATCCAGAAAAGTTGACTTTTGACGGAACGTTACTTCGAACTACCCGCGTCAACGAGGCGGTACGATTTATTTATATGATTGACAGTGAGTTAGGCCAAAATAAAAACAGGACAAATCTGAAAAATTCAAACTTGTCCTGTCAAGTCGGGGCGGCCAGATTCGAACTGACGATCTCTTGGTCCCAAACCAAGCGCGATACCGGGCTACGCTACGCCCCGAACTACTTAAGGAGGCGCGAAGATATAAAAACATCTTCAACAACCAACTTTTGTGATCCCAGCTGGAGTCGAACCAGCAACCTGCTGCTTAGAAGGCAGCTGCTCTATCCAATTGAGCTATGAGACCGGAAACTTAAAAGAGCGGAGGGGGGGGGATTCGAACCCCCGGTACGGTTTAACCCGTACGACAGTTTAGCAAACTGCTGGTTTAAGCCTCTCACCCACCTCTCCTGGTATCCTATCTCCTGTTTTGAAAGGAAAGATTATTCCCTAAAAAAGGATTGCAAATATAATGGCAGAAAGATAGTAATCCGCCTCCTTTTACCTTTTTTTTGCCTTTTCAATCTATCGATCATGACACTCGAAATTCATGCAGACTATTCGGCATTAAGCAAAGCTACCGCAAATCTTATCATTGATTATATTAAAAGAAAGCCCTCAGCATTCATCTGCCTCGCCTCCGGCCACACTCCTATTGGAGTATTTAAAGAACTAACCAAAGCCTTAGAATCAAAGAAAGTTGATTTAAGTGCCTGTACGTTTTTAAGTCTGGATGAGTGGCTCCACATTGAACCCACCGATCCGGGCTCATGTCTTTCTATGTTGCAAAAAGATTGTTTTGTTCCCCTCGGCATCCGCGATCATCAGATTGAATTCTTTAATGTATTGGCCAAGGATATGCAGCAGGAATGTAATCGCATTAATACCCTGATTGAATCACGTGGCGGGTTGGACATCATGTTAGTAGGTGTTGGCACCAATGGCCATATCGGCATGAATGAACCCGGCACTTCGTTTGACTCCTATGCCCATGTAAGTGAACTGGCAGAAGAAACAAAGACCGTGGGACAAAAATATTTTCAACAAGCCACTTCCCTATCGCAAGGAATTACCCTGGGACTTAAGCATCTGCGTGAAAGCAAGTTGCCCATTGTGATGGCGAGTGGTGAGAAGAAAGCCGCTATCATGGCGAAGGGCCTTCAAGGAAAATCTACTGAAGAAATTCCGTTGAGTGTTGTCCACTTAATTCCACAGGGCTTTATTATGCTAGATGTAGAGGCAGCACGGCTTATAAAGATGTGAATATTGGGAATTAGGAATTGGGTATTAGGTATTGGGAATTGGGAATTAGGAGTTGGGAATAAAAGTAGGAAGTAGGCAGTAGGCAAAATGCAATTAGGAATTGGGTATTGGGTATTGGGTATATGGAGTTGAGAATAAAAGTAGGCAGTTGGCAAAATGGAAATTAGGAATTGAGATTAAGGAATTAAGAATTAAGAAGAATATAATCGCGTAGTTGCTTGTGACCGACCGAAGGCAAAACAGGCAGCTCCAATGGCTCCGGCATATTCATTGAAGTGAGCTTTTACGATGGGGGTTGCGTTGCCGTCCGGCCGCCATTCATATTGATCCATAAATATTGATAGCGGTTTAAACAGTGAATCTCCAGCCTGGGCGATGCCACCACCCAACACAATTTTTTCAGGGGCCAATACATTGATTAAAGAGCATAACCCAACCGCTAATTTTTTAACTGAACGTATCCACACTTCTTTCGCAAAAGGATCTCCCGATTCGTAGGCTGTCACCAATTCGCGCGTAGATTGAAACCTATTATTACTTCTTCGCGGCACCGTTTCATTTCCCATAGCATCTTCGAGCGTACCGGGCACCTGCAAAAACCCAATCTCCTCGCTATCAGAATTCAACGAGATATCACCCATGCTGCCAGCCCGTTGCAATCGGCCCTGATACAGTTTTCCATCTATCAGAATCGCACCCCCTACTCCCGTGCCAAGGGTTAACATGAATACATTTTTATGTCCTTTAGCCACTCCAAAATTTACTTCAGCGAGGAGGGCTGCATGGGCATCGTTGAGTACATGTACTGGTTCACTCAAAAAATCGCTCCAATTAAACCGCTCCAATCCGGGCAACCGGCCGGGCATGTAGTTGATCTGGCGGTTGTTACCATCCGGCAAACCGGGAGCTGCCAACCCCATACATGATATTGTCGCTTTGTCGAGTCGGTTAACTGCTGTTACTGAATTCCAAACGGCTTGCTTCCAGTCCCCATCTATTATCTGATTTGCTTTACTTACCAGCAATGTGCCCTCCGTTGTGACTTTCACAACTTTCACATTCGTGCCACCCAAATCAATTCCGATTGCGTTCATACCCGTTATCATTACCTTTCGCAAGGTATGGGCAACACCTTGAATTATAAATCGTTTTATAACTTTGCGCTACTTTTTCTATGACGATGTTTCGGGATTTTGGATGGGTTGAGGGTTTATTTATTGTACTGTTCCTCGTTGCCTATGGTTTATACCTGATTCGTATTATCCGAATCAGTCGGTCCTTGCACACACCTTACTCCACTGTATTCATTAAGCTGGCACTGAGGAGCATCATGCTGGGTCTGCTTATTGTTTCTATTCTCGGTCCCACCTTTGGGGACTCGAAACGGGAAATTAAATCGGTGGGTAAGGACATTATGTTTTGCGTGGATCTTTCCAAGTCGATGGATGCCTTTGATGTGCAACCCACACGCCTGGAGAAGATTAAATTTGAAATGAAGAAGATAGTGGCTGCATTTAATTCAGACCGTCTGGGCGTGATCATCTTTTCATCTGAGTCGTTTATGCAATGTCCGCTTACTTACGATCAAAATGCCTTGAATTTATTTATTGAAACAATGAATACGAATCTGGTGCCAGCGAGTGGTACCGATTTTGGTCCACCCATTAAAATGGCGTTATCCAAAATGGAGGATGAAGAGACCCCCAGCAATCAGCAAAAATCGAAAGTGATTGTGCTGATCAGTGATGGAGAAGATTTTGGTGAAGAAACTGATAAGATTGCCAAAGAAGTTGAGGATCAGGACATCCGATTGTTTACGTTGGGTGTAGGCACGGAAGCAGGCAGTCAGATAACCACTCCTCGCGGAGGATTTAAGTCGGACCAGCAAGGTAATATCGTTGTCACGAAGCTGAATCCAGCTGCCTTAAAAAATCTGGCGAGCAAAACCGATGGCCAGTATTTTGAAATCAATGAATCGCGCAATGATGTTAATAAACTCATTAACGCCATCAATAAGATCGAGGGGCAGGTACGCGATGCGCGTCTGGTAGATGTCTCCGCGAATCGCTATTTTTACTTTTTGATGGCCGCTTTGGTTTTGTTGGTGCTGGATGTGTTGGTAAGTGTGAGGACGGTACGGATTTAATTTTAGGCATTGGGAATTGGGTATTAGGTGGTCAGTATTCAGTAATCAGTATTCAGTATTCAGTAATCAGTAATCAGTATTCAGTAATCAGTGGTCAGTAATCAGTATTCAATATTCAGTAAATCAGTAATCAGTAAATCAGTTTGAGTAGATTAGTCAGAATAAATCAGTAACCAGAAACAGGATTTAGCCTAAAAAGAAAATGAAAGTTGTGATTTTGATTTTAATGGTGTTGTTAATTGATCCTGGGGATATCGGAAAGATTAATTCGCTGAAGTCAGAAGCTAAAGATGCCTATAAGAAAGGTGACTTCAAGACAGCTATTTCCAAATACAAGTATCTGGTTGATTCGCTGAATGTGAATGAGGATGAGGTAAAGCTAAACCTGGCCAATGCCTATTTTGAGGCGAACGACACCACTTATACCGCCAACAGCTATCAACCATTAACACAAAGCACCAATCCAAGAATTCGCTCGGTAGCCCATCAGCAATTGGGCGTACTTTCGAACCGGGATAACAAATACGAAGAAGCACTCGCTAACTTTAAGCAAGCGTTGAAAGCAGATCCCAACAATGAGGATGCCCGTTACAATTATGAAATGGTAAAAAAGAAATTAGCCGAGCAGAAGAAAAAAGAGGAAGAACAAAAGAAGAACGATCCTAATCAGGAAGAAAAAAACAAAGATCAGAAAGATCAAAATAAAGAACAGAACAAGGATCAAAAACAAGATCAGAAAGAAAAGCAGGATCAGCAAGATAAAGAAAAGCAAGACGAACAGAATAAAGAACAAAAAGAGCAGCAAGAGAAAGAGGAAAAAGAAAAGAAAGAACAGCAGCAGAAGGATCAAAAAGAGCAAGAGCAGAAAGACAGCAAAGAGAAAAAAGGTCTTCCACCTTCTGTATCTGAAAAACTGAAGCAAATGGAAATGAGCGAAGAAAAAGCTCAGATGATTTTGGAGGCGATGAAGAACCAGGAGATTCAGTATCTGCAACAAAATAAACGCAAGGCTACGAAGCCTAAGGATAAAGGGAAACCGGATTGGTAAATAGTCGACAGTCTACGGACCACAGTTGACAGTCCACGGTTAACAGTTGACTGTGGTCTGTCGACTGATAAATAAAAAAGTTATGAAAGAAGTATATATTGTTTCTGCCGTTCGCACTCCGATTGGAAGTTTTGGTGGAGCCCTGGCTGGTTTATCGGCCACCCATCTTGGTGCCCTTGCTGTAAAAGGTGCCATCAGTAAAATCGGCCTGGATCCAAAACAAGTTCAGGAGGTATTTTTTGGAAATGTAATTTCTTCAGGCCTGGGGCAAGCACCTGCCACACAAGTGGCGATTGGTGCCGGGCTGGGCTACAACATCCCGTGTACGCTGGTTAACAAAGTTTGTGCCTCAGGTATGAAGGCAATCATGGTGGGAGCGCAATCTATTATGCTGGGTCATAGTGATGTTGTGGTTGCAGCCGGTGCCGAGAGCATGAGTAATATCCCCTACTACCTTATGAAAGCCCGCTATGGGTATAAATATGGTAACGGAGAATTATTGGATGGCCTCACCTACGATGGTCTCACCGATGTTTATAATAAATGTGCTATGGGTGTGTGTGCCGATAACACTGCCAAAGAAATGAATATCAGCAGGCAGGATCAGGATGCCTATGCCATCAGTTCGTATAAGCGCGCAGCGGCCGCTTGGGCAGCCGGAAAATTTAAGGATGAAGTAATTCCAGTTGAGATTACTGGTCGTAAAGGTGAGGTTACACACTTTGCGGAAGACGAAGAATATAAGAATGTAAACTTTGATAAGATTCCTGGATTAAAACCAGTGTTCACAAAAGAAGGAACCGCTACAGCCGCCAACTCATCTACCATCAACGATGGAGCTGCGGCTGTTATCCTGATGAGCAAAGAAAAAGCAAAAGAATTAGGGATAACTCCCCTTGCAAAAATCAGGGGCTTTGCGGATGCCGCTCAAGATCCAATGTGGTTTACAACAACACCTTCGCTGGCCATTCCCAAGGCTATGAAACTAGCCGGTGTCGACAAAAAAGATGTTGGATTTTATGAAATCAATGAAGCGTTCTCAGCCGTTGCACTAGCTAACAATATTAAACTGGAACTCGATCCCGCGAAAGTGAATGTAAACGGAGGTGCGGTGGCGCTGGGTCATCCGCTGGGAGCTTCGGGTGCGCGAATTACGATAACGCTTGCCAACATACTCAGGCAAAACAATGCTTCTATTGGTGTTGCGGGAATTTGTAATGGCGGTGGTGGCGCTTCAGCTATTGTTATCGAAAAGTTATAACACAACATACCTTAAAGTTGATCGTTCTAAATTTCTATCAGAATAACTTCGTGGTCATCTTCCTATTGACAAAATCCTTGAGCCGCACTATTTTTATTATTGTGGATTGCGTACCGGGTGCCCATAACAGAGCAGTCGCATCGCATGCCGCGAGCCTTGTCAGCGGTTGGACCGCTTAGTATAAAAACAACTTCAGCATGAATCGAGTTGCACTTTTGATTTGTCTTTTAACCAGCCTGGAGGTTGGGGCCCAAAAAGTTGTTAAGACCTGGTACGATCCCATGCAGATGCAGGTGGAAGAAGAGTACACTGTGGCTTCGGCCGATGGACAAACCATGGAAGGAAAATATCGCAGGTATTTTTCAACCGGCAAGATTGCAATTGAGGGAAATTTTAAAAACGGAGTTCGGTGGGGCACCTTTTATGAATATCATCCCAACGGAACCCTGATCCGGAAGATTGATTATGAAGATGGGTTGCGCCATGGTTCGGTAGAGGTGTATGATGAACAAGGCCGATCGATTCAACAGGCATTTTATCAGAATAACAAACTGGTGGATAGTATTAAATCCTTCTACCCTACCGGCATTATCAAACAAGAAGGAAATTTTGTAAAAGGAAAGCCCGATGGATTGGTGAAAGAATATTATCCTTCCGGTAAACTTCAAAAAGAAATTACGTATAAAAATCAACGGCCCAACGGAATCACAAAAACATTTTATGAAAGTGGTGTACTGGAAAGTGAAGCCAACTATCGCGATGGATTTATTTCCGGATTTTACAAACTCTATTATCCAAACTCGCAACTCGAATTGGTGTATACAATAAAAGAGGGAGAAAAAGTAGGCGACTTTTTACATTACGATCAGGAAGGTCATAAACTTTTGGAGGGTCACTTTATGAATGCCCGGTTGCATGGTGATAACATTGGCTATTATCCGGATGGCACATTACGTCACAAATATCAATTTAAAGAAGGTGGTAAGTTCGGTACCAATCTGGATTATTATCCGAATGGAAAAATCAGAGCCAAAGAACAGTTCGCGTTTAATGGCAAAGACAGTAAACTAACGGAATACTCCCTTGAAGAAAAGGTTGTGTTTGAAAAATCATTCAGAGAAGGCAAGCCCCACGGCACCTGGCTTTTTTATGGTGCGGATGGCAAGACGTTAAGTTTAAAGGAGACCTACGAAGCCGGTCAACTGCATGGCCTTCGAACAACTTACCACCCCAATGGCGAAAAATCTACAGAGGAAACCTGGAAGTTTAATCTGATCACTGGTACGGTGAAGAATTTTTATGAGGACGGAAAACTACTTTCCGAATGCGCCTATCGTGCCAGTCGTCAGCATGGTTTGTATACCCAATACTACCCCTCCGGAAAAGTAAAAGAGCAAGGTGAATACGTGGCCAATAAAAAACACAAGGAATGGAAAGAGTTTGATGAGCTGGGCAACGTAACCAAAACGCTGGTGTTCAGGGCCGGTATTTTGATAGAGGAGAAATAATAGCTGTGAAATTTGATGTGCACTTTAAGCCATTTTCGTAACTTTCAACTCCATTCGGTTGTGCAATGAAAACCTTAACGATTGATATTATTAACGAAAGAGCAATTAAGCTTTTACAGGAACTTGAGTCATTAAAACTTATTCGCGTTAGAAAAGAAAAGGTTGAATCAACAGGCGATGTAAATTGGAGTACTTTGTATAAAGGCCAGATGAAAAAACAATCCCTCGCTGAGATTGATACTCAATTAAACAGCTTACGATAATTCTCAAACTTAATTTCTCACCAGCAATGGACAGAACTTTGGGAATGTCATTAACCTAAAGATGATTAACCCAAGGATCCATAACAAACATTTTCCCGTTTTCATGCAAGCCATCAAAGAAACCCACTTTCAATTTAAATCACAGACCGGATTTTACCGGGGCAAAGTTCGCGATGTTTATTATTTTGGTGATACCATGGCGATGGTTGCCACCGATCGCATTTCCGCCTTTGATGTGGTGTTGCCCAAAGCTATTCCTGATAAAGGAAGAGTGTTAAACCAAATTGCGGCCCGCAACCTCGAAGCAACAAAAACTCTGGTTCCGAACTGGGTTATTCAAACACCCGATCCGAATGTAACGATTGGTTTTAAGTGCGAACCCTTTGCTGTAGAGATGGTAGTACGTGGCTACCTGGCGGGTCATGCGGCCCGTGAATACAAAGCCGGAAAAAGAACCCTCTGTGGGGTATCACTTCCAGAAGGCTTGAAAGAAAATGACAAACTCCCCGCTCCTATTATCACCCCAACGACCAAAGCTACGGTAGGTCATGACGAAGATATTTCAAGGGAAGAAATTCTGAGTCGTGGGATTGTAAGCGAACAGGATTACAAACAATTAGAAGATTATACTTACAAACTATACAAGAAGGGTACTGAAATGGCAGCGGCCCGCGGGTTGATCCTGGTGGACACCAAATATGAATTTGGAAAACACAATGGCACCATTTACCTGATTGATGAAGTCCATACCCCAGACTCTTCCCGCTACTTTTACAAGGAGGGATATGAAGACCGGCAAAAAAAGGGAGAACCACAAAAACAACTCTCAAAAGAATTTGTAAGGCAGTGGTTAATCGAAAATGGATTTCAGGGAAAAGACGGACAAAAGGTTCCGGAAATGAAAGATGAAATCGTGCGCTCTATTTCCGAACGTTACCAGGAGTTATATCAGCAAATGACGGGAGAAACCCTGGCGCCTGTTAATTATGAAACCCTGGCTGAACGAATTGAGAAGAGTATCGTTAATTACATAAATTAACTTAATTTTAGGCCGCTAAAGAACCTTTATGAAGTATTCGATCGACAAACAAGAGAAATACACCCTGTTACGCCTCAACGAAGAGAAACTTGACTCCAACATTGCCCCGCAGTTAAAATCAGAAATGGTCACTTTGCATGCGGAAGGCATTCGCAATGTAATTCTCGATCTCTCGGAAGTAAAATATACCGACTCCTCCGGCTTAAGCGCTCTCCTTGTTGGAAACCGGATTCTGCAGGAAGACAATGGGATTTTTATTCTTACCCGTTTGTCTGATCATACGTTGAAACTTATAAAAATCTCGCAACTGGATAGTGTTTTACATATTCTACCAACGGTAGAAGAAGGCATCGATGCTGTATTTATGCATGAGATTGAAAAAGACATGAAAGACGAAGATTAATCTTCCCACCTCACCCCTGTCTACCGAAAGAACTTTCGTTCTGCAGGCGAGCTAGATGAGGCTGTCTCAAAAGTCAATTAAAATTAAAATTTCATTCCGGCCTTTTGAGCCGGAATCCCAATCTATCTCTAAAATCTGGGATCGTCATGCCTGAGGCTTGACGATGACCGAACGACTTTTGAGACAGCCTCACTTCCAGCCTGATTTCAAGGCTGGTTTTGTTTCAGGGTAAAAATAATTCTTCGTTACTTGTTCATTCGTCCAAGAGCTAACGGGTCGAATAAACATATAAATAAAAACCAACGTTGAGTATCAAACTAACCATATTAGGATCGAGTGGTGCTTTGCCAGCCTATGGTCGGTTTCCTACCTCGCAGTACCTGGTTATTCAAAACCGACACTTTCTTATTGACTGTGGTGAGGGCGTGCAAATGCAATTGATGCGTTACCAGATTCCATTCCATAAAATTGATCATATCTTCATCAGTCATTTGCATGGCGATCATTACCTGGGCTTGATGGGGCTCTTGTTTTCCATGCACCTGCAACGCAGGGTAAGCGACCTTCATATTTATAGTCCTAAGGGATTGGATGAAATAATTTTATTGCACCTGAAATACTCCAAATCCGTGCTGCATTATGAAATTCACTTTCATCCGTATCATCCGGGTGAAGTCATTCAACTTCATGAAGACGCGGTGCTTACGGTTAAAACTATTCCGCTCATACATAAAATACCCTGTGCCGGGTTTTTATTCAGAGAAAAGATTAAACCCGTAAAACTCAACAAAGAAAAACTTTTTCCGGGCCTGCTGTTACAGCATATCGCCACCTTAAAAACCGGTGCCGATGTTTACAATGAAGCCGGTGAGTTGCTGTATAAAAATCTTGATTATACCTTGCCTCCGCCCCCATCCTATTCCTACGCTTTTTGTTCTGATACTGCGTGGAACGAAACAATGGTTGAACAAATTCGTGGGATAAACCTTTTATACCATGAAGCTACCTTTATGGAAGAAGAGATAGATAAGGCTCATGAAACCAAACACAGTACAGCCCGGGAAGCTGCCTCGATAGCCCAACGTTGTGAGGCCCATCAACTACTGATCGGCCATTTTTCAGCTCGCTATAAGGAACTGGAGCCACTGCTTAACGAAGCCAAAGAGATTTTTCCAAATACCCAACTAGCCATTGAAGGCACCACCTTTGAATTTCCCTATGAGTCAACTTCTTGAACAAAAGAAAACCCGATTATTCATTGTGCTGGCGGGTATATTTTTAACCAATGCCATCCTTGCTGAAATAATAGGCGTAAAAATTTTTTCCGGAGAATCTACGCTCGGTTTTCAACCGGCTGGAATAAATATTATGGGGTTTGTGATGGATTTTAACCTGACGGCAGGTGCTATCATCTGGCCTATTGTTTTCATCACCTCCGATTTGATCAATGAATACTTTGGAAAGCCCGGAGTGAAACGAATCAGTTACCTCGCAGCCTTCTTTATTGCCTATTCGTTCATTGTTATTTTCATGACTATCAAATTACCTCCTGCTCAATGGTGGTTAGATGCCAACAGTCAGGATGGCGCGGGCAATTACTTCAATATGGATTTTGCCTTCAACAAAATTCTGGGGCAAGGCCAACGCATTATCATTGGCTCACTAGCAGCTTTTCTTTTAGGCCAGTTGGTAGATGTGTTTGTATTTCAAAAACTCCGAAAACTTACAGGACAAAAAATGTTATGGCTGAGGGCTACTGGCTCCACACTCGTATCGCAATTGCTGGATAGCTTTGTGGTCCTGTTTATTGCTTTCTATGGGGTCTTTTCGAATCAACAGATAATTGCGATTGGTTTAACTAATTACATCTATAAATTTTCTGTTGCCATTTTGCTTACTCCCCTCATTTACCTCGGCCATTATCTCATCGACCGGTATTTAGGCAAGGAAAATGCAGAGAAAATTTCCGCTGAAGCGGCAGCCGGAAGTCAGTCATTTCTGTGATCTCACGGCATCCAGAATAATTCCTGTTGCAATAGCTGCATTCAATGATTCTGCCTTGCCATATCGGGGTATAGTAATTTTTTGCGTTACCATTTTTTCGATGGTGTGAGAGATTCCGTTGGCCTCATTGCCTATGACAATCAAGCCACCCCCATTGAATTTCAATTGATGAATATCTGTGCCTTCCAGAAATGTTCCATAAATTGGCTTACGAGCTGCTGCCAGATAGGGTTCGAGGTCTGTATAATAAATCGTTACCCTACAAAACGAACCCATGGTTGCGCTTAGCACTTTAGGATTATAACAATCCGCAGTCTGTTCAGAAGCTATAATGTGCTCAATTCCATACCAATCAGCCGTACGAATAATGGTACCCAGGTTGCCCGGATCACGGATATCATCCAACACCAGTGCGTATTCCTCTTCGGTTAATGAAAAAGTTATATTGGGCTTCATGCGGGCCAAGGCCAGGGCACCATCGTTCGTTTGAAAACTACCGGCAGCACTCAGTTCCTCCTCCGTGGCTGACACTATTTCCATTGTACGATTATTCAAACTACTTTCATTCTGTTCAAGAAAGCGATCTGTACCAGCCAACCATAGCACATCAAAATCTGATCCGAGTAACTCCTGTACACTTTTAGTACCTTCTATCACAAAGCATTGCTCCTGTTTTCGGTATTTTTTTACTTGCAAGGCTTTGATTTGCTTAATTTTGGCTTTAGAGATCATAGTGACTAGACTAAAACGACTTGTATATATTTTTCTTCCCTGGCTACTGAGTGGTTGTCTCGGTACCCGCTATCTCCAAGAAAATCAAAAGTTATTGTATCGCCAAACGATAGAAGCTCCAAAAGGATTTAATAAAGAGGGAATTTCTGACTTATATGTTAAAAAAGTAAATCGAAGGTTATTAGGGTTACCCATCAACTCGCTCGTGTGGATGCATCATGAGGGAGAAATCCGATACGATCAGCAAAAGTTTATTGATAAGAAAGTAACGGTAGAGGCCAAGTTCGATAAAAAAATTGCTGCTACTAAAAGTCAAAAGAAAATCACTTCTTACCAGTATCGTAAGCAACGCAAAGTAGAATCTTTGAACGGTAAAATTGAAAATGGTAATCTATTTATGCAATGGGGTGAACCCGCTGCTGTTTTTGATACCGCTAGTTTAGTGGCCACACAAGCAAAAATAAGCGACTTCCTTTTTAACCGGGGATATTTTAGGAACACTGTGAGCTACCGAACCCAGGAATACAAGAAAAGGGTGAGCGCCACGTATCTGATTGAACCCGGCCGCCCCTACTTATACGATACCATTTTTTATCAAATTCAAGATCCAAAACTTGATTCTATCATTCAGTCTACGCAACAAAAAAGTCTGATCCAGAAAAACAATCGGTATGATCAGAATATTTTAAATAAAGAACGCGAGCGCATTGATCTGCAATTAAAAGATCTGGGCTACTACGATTTCACGCGTCAATATGTGAGTTTTGCTATTGATACCGCTTACCGGGATCCCTATCAGGTGGCTTTGCAACTTGAAATTAAAAATCCTTCTCAACGAGACACACATAAAATTTTCCATGTAGATTCTATCACCTTCCGCACGGACGCTGCTATCAACACGAACGATACATTGAAACGCCAGTCGGTAGAAAAATACGGCATCACCTTCAATTATTTCAAAAGTGAATACAGTAAAAAAATTCTGGCCCAACGTGTTTTTATTCATCGAGACAGCCTATACAGTCGTAGCGACACCTTTGACAGTCAACGCCAATTAGCCAATCTCGATATCTTCAAGTTCATTAATGTTAACTATGATTCCTCTGGCGGAAAATTTATTGGCAACATCTTCTGCAGTCCGCTGGATCGTTACTCCTGGTCGAATGAAGCCGGACTCACCATGACACAAGGTTTTCCGGGCCCTTACATTAGCACCAACCTGAAGAAAAGAAATCTTTTTGGCGGGCTGGAGATTGCCGAAATCAGCGGTCGGTTTGGCTTTGAAGGCGTAGCCTCGGCCACGGACCAAACTAATTTTTACAAAAGTACAGAAGCCAGCTTGAGTGGAAGTATCACGTTTCCACAGTTTCTTTTTCCTTTTAATGAAAAGACAGCTTTTAAACTGGCTCATTTTAATCCACGTACACGGTTACTGGCAGGTCTTACCTACACCAACCGACCCGAATACACCCGGAGTCTTGTAAACTTGTCAGACACCTATACGTGGCAAAACAAACAAACTACTCAATACTCTTTCACTCTGATTAACTTAAACGTTATTCAATCAACCCTTGACAGTGCCTTTAATGTGTTGCTCACCGAGCTGCAGCAGAATCAGGGTAACAACCTCAAAAATTCTTTTAATCCATCGTTTGTCAGCAGCATGATTTTCTCGGTAACCTGGAATCCTAACAACTATGGCAATACAGAAAAGAGCTCCTATTTTTTGCGCATGCAGGCGGAGTCAGGTGGTACCCTCTTCAATTTTGCTGAACCCGGCTACATAACCGCCCGCGGATTGGAGCTTTATCAATATGTGCGATTCAGTTTGGATGCCCGCAGAAGTAAAGTATTGAGCAAGAATACCATACTCGCTTATCGGATCAATACCGGGTTGGGATATGCTTATAGTTCCAACGAAGTGTTGCCCTACGAAAAGTATTTTTTTGCTGGTGGTAGTAATAGTGTGCGTGCGTGGCTGCCGCGAAGACTTGGCATTGGAACCTTACCACCTAATCTTGCAGAAGATCCCAACAAGGATGGATTATTTGATTATAGTTTTGAAAAGCCGGGAGAAATTTTATTGGAAGGCAGTATAGAGCTTCGAAAAAAATTGTTTGGATTTGTGAATGGTGCCGTATTTGTGGATGCCGGAAACGTTTGGTCCTTTCGTCCTATTCAGATTTCTCAGGAAGGTCCTACTCAGGCACCGTGGACAGGCACTTCTACCTTCAGCAAAGATTTCTATCGGCAATTAGGTATAGGAACAGGTTTCGGCCTTCGCTTTGATTTTTCATTTCTCGTGTTACGATTTGATGTGGGGATGAAAGTTTACGATCCGGGTCGTGAAGAAGGTAATCGGTTTGTGTTAGGTAAAACTAAATTCTTTAAACCCTTTGGTACGGACAAAGAGCCCGTAATTTTTAATGTTGGGATTGGATATCCGTTCTGATGTTCTCAACGAATTCTAATGTTCAAATTTCCTTTTTTAAGTCCATTTGGCGACTAAAGAGCCACTATTTAAAGCATTTTTTTATTAACTTTGATCTACTGCACCCTTATGCAAAAAGCCAAATGCATTGTTCTTATACTCCTCTCATCAAATCTTCTTCAGGCTCAGGATGTAAGTAATTTTACCCAGTTCTTTTTTAATCCCTATACTATCAATCCATCTTTTGCCGGTACTGAAGGAAGAAGTGCCGTTTTTCTTGCTTACCGAAAACAATGGTCAGGAATTGAAGGTGGTCCCACAATAGCAAATCTATCTTACCACGCCCCAATCAAATCAGGCCTTAGTTGGGGAATGAATATAGCGAATGATCAACGAGGTTTGTTGTCAAATTCCGGACTCTTATTTACAGCCGCCTATTCCATTGCACTGGATGAATCAAAATACATTCGTTTTGGATTATCGGCTGGTGGATCCTGGAATACTGTTGATCTTCAAAAAATTCAGAATTTAGGCACCGACCCGGCCCTTGCTAACTTAATTAATCAGAACGCTTCTATCATTGGCAATTTTGGGATCTCAGCCCATCTGAAGTCCTTTCATATTGGTGTAGCAATGCCCAACTTATTTTCGCCCTCGTATGTAAGTGAAGATGCTTTTACGCTTACAGAAGTTAAACCATTCCAGGCATGGATTATACATGCAAGTAACCGATTCTATTTCTCTCAGGACAATTACGTATTCGAACCGTACGTTGTTTATCGCATCAATAATGGTTTACCCTCTCAATACGAAATAGCCGGAGTTTTACACATCAATCACCTGCTTTGGGTAGGTGGCTCACTAAAACAGGAATTTGGGATTTCAGGTTTTGGAGGTGCTAAAATAAATAAATCGCTTGCTGTAGGAGGATCTTATACGCTAAAGAATACAGGAGATAATGAACTCAACTACCCTTCCTTCGAAATTCAGCTAAGTTATTTATTGGGAGCATCCAAAAATAAAATTAAGCCCAAAGGCAAACAACCCGACCTTCCGTTATATTCATTTACAGATACGGAGAAGAAAAAAGCAAAAAAACCAGTAGTAACCCAGGCTCAATTAGCTGCTGAAAAGAAACGGCAGGAGGAATTAGCAAGAAAGAAGGAGGAGGAAATAAGACTTGCCAAGGCTGAGGAAGAAAAACAAGCTCAGCTAGCAGCAGCAGAAAGAAGAAAAGCGGAAGAATTAGCCTTGCAGCATGCTAAAGAAGACAGTATTGCCACAAAACAACTGGAAGAACATCAAACCACCATGCATGAAGATTCTTTAGCTCATCCGGTGAATGAAAGACATGAAACTGTTAACAAAGGCAGTCATGTGAATGAGTTGAATGTTAATAATTATGTGATCGCAGGGGTTTTTGGTTCAGGTGCGAATGCAAAGAAATACGCAGAAAGTCTTGTAAAACTTGGGTTTAGCGCTGGATATGGTCATTTAACCGAAAAAAATCAATGGTATGTTTACGTTTTTAATAATGCTGATATAAATACTACCAGAGCTGCGCGAGATGAATTTAGAAAGTTTAAGATTCTACAAAATGCCTGGCTATTAACCGTTACCAATTGAGCTTATGACTAAGCTAATTTACTTGTTGCTTATTTGCTCGATGCCGGTTTCTATACTTATTGGTCAGACACCCAACATTCAGAATATAGAACGTGGCTCAACATTTCCCAATGACAAGATTGTTATTTCGGGAAGTGGTTTCAGTGGCAATCCTACTCAATTGCAAGTTTGGTTTGATCAGGTTCAGGGGGTAATAACAAGCTCTACCGATTTTTCAATTGAAGTTGAGGTTCCTGCTCAGGCCCGACTTGGCAATCTTACCGTGGTAAATCTTGCCAGTAGACTCTCCGCCCAATCACCCTTGAAATTTATGCCGGTGTTTAATGGCTCTTTTGATCCTCTTAAAGTAACAATACCTCTTACTTTCACTAGCGCGAATGCTGTATTTGATATTATCGCTGGTGACATTGATGGCGATAATAAACCCGATTTGATTGGAAGTAAGTTTGAAAATACCGCTACTAATTTATTTCTGTTAATGAATCAGAGTACAGTAGGGAATGCTGCATTCACGAATACAAATCTCGCATCGTTAAATATAAACGCGCCCACCGGACATCTTACCTTGGGTGATTTGAATGGAGATGGAAAGCTTGATCTAGTGGCATCGCGAAGTGGTACCACAGCTAACAGTGTATTCATACTTAGAAACACCAGTACGATAGGTAGTCCGGGTTTTGCGGCACCGATTGTTCTTTCGTTAGACGTTACCCATTTTGCGCGGCAGGTGGCCATTCAGGATTTGGATGGGGATGGCAAGCCAGAAGTAATTGTAGCAAACTCAACATCCAACGATTTATATATTTTTAGAAATGAAAGTTCAGGCGGTACCCTTACCATGAACAGTACACCTGTAAAAATCAGTGTTACAGGTGCAACCAACACCTTGGCTCTGGAAATCCAGGATATTGATGGAGATGGAAAGAAAGATATTGTTGCCACTCAGAATCAAAGCAACGACCTTTTCATCTTAAAAAATACCAGTGCAGGATCTGCTTTTACTTTTTCGGTAACAAAAATTAATCTTATCGGCACCTTAAACGATCTATCAAGCGCGGATTTTAATCGGGATGGAAAACTGGATCTGGTGGTAACCAGTGTTTTCGGTGCGCAAGCTCATGTGCTGATCAATCAAAGTACATCTTCAACAGTTTCATTTCAAGCACCCATTACTCTGACCACAGATACAGGTCCGTTTGGGGTTGATGTAAATGATATCAATGGAGATGGCTTTGCAGATCTTATTGTCCCGAACCGGGGAACAAACACCATCCATGTTTTTCTGCATAATGGAAATTTATCGACTGTAACATTTACAAAATCTACTCTTACAACCACAAAGAACAATTGGTTTACTCGCGTTGGTGACCTGGATGGAGATGCAAAACCCGATTTTGCAATCACTACATTTACCAACCCTTCTACTTTTTCGGTTGATATCTTGCGCAACACCAATTGTCATACCCCACGCATTCTTAACTCACTTCCCTTAGCTATTTGCCCAACGCAAACCATTCGTCTGCTAACTATTCCGCTGCCCGGATTAACTTTTGATTGGAGAAAGGATGGGATTTCTATTAAGAATAATGCTGATCCTTTTGTAGATATTACAGACGCTGGAAACTATACAGTAACAGCCATCAGTGAATCTGGTGCTTGTGCAATACTTTCCAGTTCTGTTACTGTAATTTCAGGAGCGGGCACGCTTCCAGCTGATCCAACCATAACTTCGAACTCTCCTGTATGCAGTGGTCAAACGATATCGCTTTCCACTGCCGCTGTTGCGGGCGCTACCTATAGTTGGACCGGGCCCAATAACTTTGTTTCCAACACACAAAATATCAGTATCCCAAACGCATCAATTTCTCATGCTGGAATCTATTCGTTACTTGTTAAAGTAGGTGATTGCGCCAGCAATATGGTTACCCAACGAGTTGATGTGGCAACGTTTGGAAGTTTTTCGGTATCCAGTAATAACGCAACCAATATTATCTGCCAGGGACAATCTGTTACCTTGTCTATCAATTCACAAACGGGCTATTCATTTCAATGGATAAAAGATGGCGTTGATTTAGCAAGTCAAACCGGAACCACACTTAATGTTACCCAGGAAGGATCTTATAAAGTGCGAGTAACCAATATTGCGTTAAGTTGTTCGCAAGAAACTGCGGCCGTTGCCGTTATTGTTTATACGACACCAGTTGCTTCCTTTCAGTCACCTGCAATGGGATGCATCAACTCTCCCCTTGTCTTTACTAATACTTCCACCACTGACATTCGTGCAACAACTGCATTTGCGTGGCAATTTGGAGACACCAATACCAGCACTGCGCAAAATCCAACTCATACGTACGCCACTGCGCAGACATTTAATCCGCAACTAACTGTTAGCTATACGGGGGTTACAGGATGTTCAAACAACGCTACAAAAAACATCAGCATTGTTGCCGCTCAAACTCCCACCATTACAGCGAGTCTTCCGGAATTATGCCCGACAGAAACCTCCACCCTTTCCGTGGCCGGCAATTTTACCACCTACCAATGGACTAACAATGCAACGACTGCCTCCATTGAGGTTTCAGCTCCGGGAGATTATTCAGTCACTACCACGGATGAAAATGGATGTGTTGGTAACTCCAGTATTATTCTTTTTGCTAAATCGGATTGCCCCACAGGCAGTGCAGATCTTGAATTTCCCTTAGTATTTACTCCTAACGGAGATGTTCAAAATGATCGATGGGTTATTCCTGGAATTGAAAATTACAATGAGTGCACCATGAATATTTTTGATGGCCGGGGAAGAAGAATTTTTCAAGTAACCGGTTATCCCGTTGAAGGATGGGATGGCACCTTTGACGGAAAAGAAGTACCAGAAGGCACTTATTATTTTGTATTTGGTTGCCCAACAGGTACTCCTTCTTCTGGATCCGTGTTGATTGTTCGTTAAGTAGGCAGATTAAAATATTCTTGGGTTATCGCTAAACTATGAAGGTCAGGTATTCATTGCTTCTATTATTGTTTATTATTTCGGCTGGTTCGCAACGAGTCTTTGCACAAACACCAGTTACTGATTACCCTTGCGATCCACGAAGTGTTGCCAATGGCGGGGTTTGTCCCACCGATTGTAATTTTGCGGTTACCGTTGAAAAAGGATGTAACTGCTTTGACAACATAGATAATGACGGAGATGGGAAAACTGATGCAGCTGATGGCGAATGTGGTTCCTTTTTTGGATTAGTGTTTGTTGGTTCTGGTTCGTCTAACTGTAGCATCATTCCTCCTGGTGGAAATCCATTTGCAGGTATTGGTGCCCCGGTCGGTTCACAACAAAACACAGCCGATACGCAGTCAAAAGTTGCCGTGGGCGATGTGGATAATGATGGCATTCCCGATGCGGTAATCACATCCAAATGGAATGGTGAAGTTCGGGTAGTAGCCACCACGAACGGTCAACCTGATGGAACCGATGAAGGTAAGGTAAAAGCAGACTACAACTTGAGTGGTAAGAAAGGTGACTTCCCTAGTTTTGCTGGCTGCAGCCCTAACCGATTATTATTTGAGCACGAGGTTTTAATTGCCGATGTCGACAAAGCTCCAAACGGAAGAGCTGAAATATTTACCATTGTGAGTAATCGTGGGGGAAATCCTGCATCACCACCCACTTGTTTTTTTCTATTAGCACTTCGCTATAAACAATCCGGACCTGGGGGACTAGAACCAATGTATCCCCCCATACCATTAGGAACTGACCGACCCGGTATTTTTGGTATAGCTGACATGGATGGGGATGGCAAAGCAGAGATCTATTTGCGTGACCGGATCTATGCAGCGGAAACCGGAAAGTTATTAGCCAGTGAAGGAAGTAAAACCCATTTGAATACCGCCTTGTGGGACGTTGATGTAACCTCAGCCCCAGTGGCAGTTAATGTGCAAGGCGACAATAAAATGGAGTTAGTCTGCGGAACAAAAGTGTATTCAATTCCTACACTTACCGCACGAAATCCTGCGAGCCCTGCCGCCTTGACTTTAGTAAGGGATATGAATGTTGATTTTCCGGCAACAAAATGTTTTGTAAAACTGATGAACGATCCGGATGAATATGGAGTAGATACCCACAGTTCAACCAGCGCTGCCGATATTGATGGGGATGGATTTATTGATGTCGTTATTTCGGGTGCACTTAACTCAAGCGCAGGTCGCACAGCCGTTTTCTATTGGAACATTGCAAAAAATAATCTCTCCTATTTTCTAACCCCAAATAGTACAGAACTAGGATTAGCACCAGCCGATCCAAAGTTTACGAGTTACTCCACAGGCTGGATCTGGGGAACAGGTCGTGTTAATATAGGAGATGCCAACGGTGACGGCAGAGCCGACTTTTCGTTTGTAGCCGGCAACCAAATATTTTGCTTGACTACCGATGGCACGGGATTAAACATGGTTCCTCTGTGGGCATCGCCACGCACTATTGAAGACTCCCGATCGGGGGTACTTACCGTTACGATCTATGACTTTAACAATGACGGGAAACCAGAGATGGTTTATCGCGACTCACAATCGTTAAACGTGATTGATGCATCTACGGGGCAAAATATGGCCACACCCTGGTCTGTTGCTTGTCAATCGCATACGTATACAGAAGGTCCTGTGATTGCCGATGTAAACGGTGATGGTGCCACGGACATCTGCGTTACCTGCAATACCAACAATGCCTTTGATATCAATAGTGGTATTCAACAACAAGCCCTGGGTCAGGTGCGACTTTATTTCTCCAATACAAACTCATGGTTGCCCACTCGTAAAGTATGGAATCAACCCGGATATTTTGTAGTCAATATTAATGATGATCTCACACTTCCCTTTCCACAACTAGATCAGAATCTGATTTTCTCAAATGCTCCTTGTCCTAATGGTGTTCCTGGTCCGCAGCGTCCGCTTAATGTTTTTCTAAATCAAGTGCCGTTTATGAATGCGAATGGGTGTCCGGTTTTTCCTGCACCCGATTTAACTTTTATAGGTCAGGATCCTGCCACGGCTGACCCCAATGCACCGGATTATTTTCCTGCCGTTATAGTCACTCCACCCATTTGCGGTAATCTTGATATTGGCGTAGTTTTTAATATTGGTAACACGGGCGACTTGCCCATATCCGATAACATACCGGTCAGTTTCTTCAATGGTGATCCCCAATTGCCGGGTGCTACCCGCTTGTTTAATACCACATTGAGTATTAATAATCTCCAACTTGGAGATACAATTACAACAGCCCCGGTTTTATTCAATGGCCCGGGTACCCTATTCGATCTCTACATTGTATTATACAACGATGGTTCTGTACTGCCACTCACACTAACGGGAGCTTCCCTAACAGAATGTCAGATCGCTAATAATATTTATAGAGTCACCGTTAGTCCATCACCCTTCACTGCCTTGATCAATAAATTCAAAGACAATGAAAAGTGTGTAGCTGCAGATCCCAATACAGGTGAACTCCGCGCGCGTATGTTTAAGGGTGGGGTAGAAGATTTTGATTTCAGTCAATACTCTTTTCAATGGTACTCGGGGTTAGGCACCACCAATCCTATCCCGGCTGGACAGGGTGGTCAGAATTCTGTGATCACCGGGCTTGTAGAAGGTGATTATACGCTGGTTGTTACCAACACGCAAAAAGGGTGCGTTGCAGATCCCGTAAGCGCAACCATTGATTTGAGCATTGTCATTCCACAGGTGAGTATAACATTACTCTCTGATCAAACACAATGTAGTCCGCCCAATGGAAGTTTACAGGCCCAGGTAGCCGGGGGCAATACGGGCTACACGTTTGAATGGTTTAGTAATGCGATTCCCTTAGGAATTTCGACACCCTTAGCCAATGGACTGAAGGGAGATAATTATACCGTGGTTGTTTCCCGCAATGGTTGTACAACCACCGCCAACAGTACCGTTGCTGATTTTGCCATCGAGCCAGATGCGCAAGCGACCGTTTTGCAAAATGTTGTTAATTGTACAAATGCGAATAGTGGCTCCGTCATGGGTGAAGCACTGTTAACAGGCGTACTACAAAATCCTGCTGAATATACTTTTGACTGGTATTTTTATAATAATGTAACCGGAACCCGAGGAAGTATATTGCCACCAGCTAACGGAACTGGTCCTACCCGCACTGGATTAGCTGTAGGATTTTATCAATTGGTGGTCACGCGCATTTCTACGCAGTGCGTAGCAACACAAACTCCGATTGTAGAAATCACGGATAGCACCATTTTACCGGAAGCGGTAATCACGGAAACATCTCCCCAAACTTCATGCGACCCGAACAACCCTAATGGGGTTCTTACCGCAGATGTTCGTATTGGAGGAGTTTTGCAAGACCCTGCCAATTTTACTTTTGAATGGTTTAAAGGCGACAACACATTACCGGCTAATCTTCATACCACTGTTTCCGGTGTGAATGGACGAGTTGCCCAGAACGTAGCAGGAGGCGGAGTTTTTTATACAGTAAAAGTGACTACCACGAATACCTGTTCTGATACAGAAAAACTTATTATCACGGAGGACGTCAATGTGCCCGTAGTAACACTTACTCCCACCGACAATTCCATCTGTGATCCCACATTTGCAGGGGTTAGCTTTAATGGTAGCGTGGCTGCCAGTGTAACCTTTGATGGAGTCGCGGTCACTGATTTCAGTAACTATCAATTTACATGGCATGATGGAAGTCTAACAACAGATCCGGTTATTGTTGTCGCCAATGACAAACTCCCATCATTATCGCAACGCGAGGATGGAAACTATACCGTAGTGGTTCAACGATTAGATTTATTCTGTACTTCACTCCCGGTTACTACGGTTATCGGAAATTCTCAGGTGCTTCCTACTATTACTCCGGGCACCACGCCTTCCACAAATTGTGTTGGTGGTAGCCCGAACGGGGAGGTAACCGTGACAAATGTTGTACCTGCCGGACCCTATACGTTTAGGTGGTATGCCGGAAACTCGGTAAACCCAGGGTCTGAATTGACTCCTTTGAACAATGCTACCATTTCGGGTTTGCAAGGTTTACAAAATTTCACGGTGGAAGTGGTTGTCAATTCTTCGGGATGTAAGAACTCGGTGACAACTACCCTGGCAGATAATAAATCAAATCCTGTTTTATCTTTAACTCCATCACCCAACAGTATTTGCGATCCGGCCCTGGGATTTAATGGATCTATCTCACAAAATTCATTGACAGATGCTAACTCACTTGTTGGCGATGTGTATGTCTATACCTGGAGTACAGGAAGTGATATGACTACTCTTATTGCCGGGCAAACAAGTTCTACATTACCCAATCGCAACGGAGGATTTTATACTGCAACAGTTACCAATACCCGGCTAAACTGTACTGCCGATCCGGTAACTGTGGAGGTTATTAACAACCAGGTCTTTCCCGTTATAACCACCAATACCGTGCCTTCCACGAATTGCGTAGGCGGAACTCCCAATGGATCTACTGCTGCCAATGTGGGTGGTGCCACCGCAGGATTTACCTTCACTTGGTTTGCTGGTAATTTAATTACTGATCCTGCTGTGCCTGTGGGTAATGGTGGCGATACATTCTCTACCAATAATCTTCAGGGCGGAGCAAACTTTACAGTTAACGTCCGCGATAACACCAGTGGTTGCGAAAACACCGAAACCATTTTGTTGCCTGACAACAAACAACCTCCCGTATTAACGCTAACGCCTGCACCCAATTCTATTTGTGATCCGGCTCTGGGCTTTAATGGATCCATCGCACAGAATACCCTTATTGATGCAAATGCTTTAGGAGGCGACACCTATACCTTTGCCTGGAGTTCCGGAAACGACATGACCAACATTCTTGGTGGCCAATCGGCTTCTACACTGAGTGGCAGAAATGGTGGATTTTATACTGCAACTGCCACCAATACAAGACTTAATTGTATTTCGGCACCGGTGACTGTTGAAATTATTAACAACCAGGTGTTCCCGGTAATAACAACTGGCATGGTGCCTTCCACGCATTGTGTAGGCGGCACTCCGAATGGATCCACGACCGCCAATGTTGGGGGAGTGACTGCAGGATTTACTTTCAATTGGTTTGCGGGGAATGTAATCACGGACCCGGCCGTGCCTATAGGTAATGGTGGAAATACTTTTACCACCAATAGCCTGCCAGGTGGATTGAATTACACCGTTAACGTGCGCAATACTACAAGTGGATGTGAAAACACAGAAACTATTTCGTTAGCGGATAATAAAGCAGATCCTGTATTAACATTAACCCCTGCCCCTAACTCCATTTGTGATGCCACACTTGGTTTTAATGGATCGATCGCTCAGAATTCATTGGTTGATATCAACTCACTTGCAGGTGACACCTACACATTCACCTGGGGTACAGGGAATGATTTAACAAGTCCTATTGGTGGACAAACTGCATCAAGCCTCACGGGCCGTGATGGCGGTTTCTATACGGCCTCGGTAATCAATAACAGGTTGAACTGTGAGTCTGCACCGGTTACGGTTGAAATAATAAACAATCAGGCATTCCCTGCCATTGTAACAGCAGCTCAGGGATCAACCAATTGCGATCCATTGTTAAAAAATGGTAGCACCACTATTGTAACAGTAGACGGATTAGCCCCTAATGCTTCTTATACCTATTCCTGGTTTACTGGTAACTCCGTTGCCGGGATATCTATTTCAAATACGTTCACAGCTTCCAACCTTCAAGGCGGTCCGGCCACTATCGCAACCAACAACTATACGGTAGAAGTTACCAACATCAGTTCAGGCTGTAAAAACATTGCAACCATCAATGTTCCTGATGTAAGTCAATTACCTTCTTTAACTTTAATACCTCAACCCAACACAATTTGCGATCCTGCGAAAGCGACATTAGGTGGCGGTGCCTTTGATGGCCAGGTTGGTGCTAGTGTTACCAATATCCCTGCCGGCAACACCATCAACGATTACTTCTTCGATTGGAACGTGGGAACTGATGGCAATGGTGTCAATAATCTTCCGGGGCTAGATGTTGGGACATATTCCGTTACTGTTTTACATACTACCACAGGTTGTTTATCGAATGTTTACAGCGCACAGGTAACGAGCGCCAAGGCATTGCCAACCATTACGATGGATCAAACCCCCGCTCAGAATTGCGCAGGTGGTGCAGCTGCAGCCGATGGAATAGCTCATGTACTTAGCGTACTTCCTAATGGAAAAAATTACGACTACAAGTGGTTTGATGGTAATTCTATATCGGGCACACCTGGTCCCTCTACGTTGAACACAACACTTACTGCTAATGATTATAGTAATGTACAGGGTGGCATTAATGGTGTGTCTTTGTTTCAATACACCGTAGAAGTTACCATTCTTCAAACTGGCTGCGTAAATACTGCAACCATTGGTGTTAATAATGATAGTCAACTTCCTGTGGTTACTTTAACCCCTCCTATTGATAATACAAATTGTTCACCTGCTAAAAACGGATCAGTGGCCGTGAACAGTGTAAGTTACCGAGGTAATCCGATTGCTTCTCCCTACACCGGCTTTACATTCGCTTGGGCAGCCGGTGGTACTGTTGGTCCGGCACCAGGAGACTCTTATACCGATTTGGCTGCGGGAACCTATACTCTCACAGTAACCAACACCGATGACCAGTGTACCTCAAACCCCGTTCAGGTAACTATTGACGATGATTTGTTCTTACCACCGATAGAAGTTGTGGATGTGGACCAAACATCGTGTAATCCACTTACCCCCAACGGATCGTTAACAGCAACAATCGATGAGACTTTAATAGGTTCTGGAACTGGTGTTACTGCGGGCTATACTTTCAACTGGGTAGATAACGTAACAGCAACCTCCACTCCTTCTAATTTTATTTCAAATTTGAAAGGCGACCAAACGTATACAATAACGGCAACAAGAATTTCAACGGGGTGCCTTTCTACACAGGCCATATACCTCAACGAAACCATCACTATACCCGTAGTAACAGTTAATGTTACTGATTTAACCACCTGTGCTCCTGCCAATGGTTCTTTATCTGCCACCGTGGCGCCCGCTGTAGGGCCTTATAATTTTTTCTGGTATGATGGTAACGATGCTGTTGATGCCAATGCTGTTATAGCGGGTGCCGATTTTACGGGTGGCGCTGTTTATTCAGGATTAACACCTGGCGAATATACTGTGGTTGCTCAGAATACCGTAACAACCTGTATTTCGCAACAAGTCATTGAATTAGTTTCCGATGCTTCACCCGCAATCGTACCCGTAGTAGCCAACATTATCATTCCAACATCCTGCGCCACCAACGATGGCGCTTTGGAAGGTAGTGTACAAACGTTTAACTCGGCCTTTACGGCCCTCGCGGGTACTGATGAACTAACAACTACGGCACCCCATGGCCTTGCGGTAAATGCACAGGTAATCTTAACACGAAATGGCGCAAATGCGTTGCCCGTGCCCTTGTCAGAATCTCAAATCTATTTTGTAGAGAGTGTGCCAACAGCAACCACCTTAACATTAAAGGCAACATTAGGGGGTGCACTCATAGACCTTACGGTGAATGGTGATGGCTTTATTGGTAACTATGGTTTAACGGCAGGCTATACCTTCAATTGGTTTGAAAGCGCACCAACCGGAACCAATCCCGTATTGCCTATAGATTATTTTACTAATCCCCCTGATTTCGCAGCGCTTGTACCTAATGCAGCAAACCCAAGTTTAACCTATACGTCTATTCCCACAGGACTATATTCGTTGGAGGTTACTGATAACGCAACAGGTTGCAGGGCTTATGTTACACACACATTACCTTTTATTGGTTCTCATGCCGTAATCAGAATCAGTAAGACTAACACTACGGTATGTCCACCCTTACCTGATAATGGATCCATAACGATCCGAATAGAAGATCCTCCGGCACCACCTCCGGGAGCCGATTATAACATTATTTTAAGACAAGGAGCTTCAACCATAGCTGGACCGTTTAATAATGTAGTACAGCTTACCGATGTATTGGTTTCCAATACGCTTTCCGCTGGAACCTTTATTGTTGAAGTAGAACAAGACTTTGGTACGAACTGCGTCCTTACCCAGGATGTTACAATCGGAGCAGATGCGCGCGATCCAATAATTACTTTATCCGGATCCATTATTCCCAATACAGCATGTGATGTAACTCAGTTTGATGGCCGCATTGATTTAAATGTTGATAAGGATCCAGATGATGTAACACCGTTTACTGATTACGATGTTATCATGGCACCGGCCATTGCAACCAGTGGATTTCCTCTCAATAATCAACCCGCGGGAAATTACTCAGCCAATGACCTTGGTCCTGGCAACTATACATTTACGGCAACTGATAATGGTACAGGTTGTAGTTCGTCCAAGACATTTACGGTGCTTAACAATCCTGTTGTTTCTCAGTTCGTTGCCGGAAACCTTGTTATCACTGATGCAGAGTATTGTACTACCACCCTTGAACGATCAGCAAAAGTTGTCGTTAATCAATTAGGTATAATAGGTGGAGGCCCGGAAACGCTGGCAGATTATGAATTCACGTGGAGGGATGCATTAAACTCCACTGTACATAACGCGCTGGGAGATGCACCTAATAATATTTCTGGTGGTGATGAATTTATTAACCAGGTACCTGCTGCTGTTGATGGAACCGTAGCACCCGGAACGGTTACAGCCGGCACCTATACGGTGATAGCTACAAAAAGATTTGATGTGTCCGCGACCGGAGGAATCGGTTGTACGAGCGCACCTTACACAATAAATATTCAAAGCAATAAGATTACCCCGCAGATAAGATTAACCCCAACGGGCGACACGTCTTGTGATCCTACTTTTTTTGAAGGTAGTATCGAGGTGAATGTTACTACTGCTTCCGGACCTGGATCTGTTGTGGGAGCTACCTATAACTATGATTGGAACTTAGATGGCGGACCTGCAGTAGGTCAACCTTCTGATGCGCCTGGCAATTCTGGAATCAATAATTTAATACCAAGCATCAATGAGGGTAGCTATACTGTAATTGCTACCAATGAATTAACAGGTTGTTTCAACACCTTATCGACAACGCTGGTCAAAGATCCACCACCCGTATTTACATTGAGTGCAGATGCAACGAATTTAACCAATTGCAATCCCATTCTTTTTGATGGAAGGGTTGACAATATTCAGGTATTTATTGACGGTTTAGGCGGAACAGAAACTGACTTCGACTACACATGGTATAAAACCAACTTAACCACGTTGCCTGTTATTGATGGTTCGGATGATGCAACCTATCCGGTGGATGATCAATTAACTCTTATCACCTTTCCGGCTATAGCGCTCGATACTTATTTTGTAAAAGCAATCCGTAAAGCGGGTGGCGCGGGTGTTGGTTGTGAATCTACTGCCATCCGGAAAGATATTCTGGATGATCGGGTGTTCCCTACCCTCAGCTTCACAACACTTTCCAGCACTTCGTGTAACAATAATTTCGATGGACAGATCACCGTAACATCTTCAACCACGGGTTTTGGTCCGGCTACTTTGTATAACTTCGATTGGACTGCCAACCCGGCCTTCACCACCATCACAGATGCAGTAGGTTTAGCAAGTCCCCGCGTGTTCCAATCGGAAGCTTTGGGTGGCCCGGTCAACGAACGAATCGGCCCCGGGAATTATAACATCACCGTTACCAACACAGTGAATAGTTGCGCTACCAATGGAACGGTGACGCTGCTTCAAAACACAATTCCAGTAGATGTCGTGAACGCTACGAGTACACCACTCACCCATTGTACAGTGCCTGATGGATCAGTGACCGCGGCAGCCGTTACTGTAAATGGTATAGCAACTGCCATGGGTAATTTCTCATTCGCCTGGACGGGTACCGGAGGACCTTATGCAGGAGTGTCTGTCAACAATCTTGCTGATGGCGATTACTTTGTAACTGCTACTAAAACTGCCATCGCTGCTCCGGCTTCTGGATGCGCGAGTCCGCCTTTCAAAGTAGTGGTAGATGATAACCGAAGATATCCTGTTGCCGGATTCACAACACTTTCGAGTACCTCGTGTGATAATAATTTCGATGGACAAATTACTGTCACGTCAACCACCACTGGCTTTGGTCCCGCTACTCTATATAACTTCGATTGGACTGCCAACCCGGCTTTCACCACCATCACCGATGCAATAGGTTTAGTAAGTCCACGCGTGTTTCAGTCTGAAGCGTTGGGTGGTCCGGTCAATGAACGAATTGGCCCTGGGGATTATAACATTACGATTACCAATACGGTGAATACTTGTACTACCATTGGAACGGTTACTATTTTACAAAATACTATCCCGGTAGAAGTAGTGAACGCCACGAGTACACCACTTACGCATTGCACAGTGCCCGATGGATCAGTTACTGCTGCAGCCGTTGAAGTAAATGGAGCAGCAACCGCACTTGGTAATTTCTCTTTCGCCTGGACGGGTACTGGAGGACCTTATGCAGGAGTGTCTGTCAACAATCTTTCTGATGGCGATTACTTTGTAACCGCTACTAAAACTGCCATCACTGCTCCGGCTTCTGGCTGTGCGAGTCCGCCTTTCAAAGTAGTGGTAGATGATAACCGAAGATATCCTGTTGCCGGATTCACAACACTTTCCAGCACTTCGTGTAACAACGAGTTCGATGGACAGATTACTGTCACATCAACCACCACCGGCTTTGGTCCGGCTACTTTGTATAACTTCGATTGGACTGCCAACCCGGCTTTCACCACCATTACCGATGCAATAGGTTTAGCAAGTCCACGCGTGTTTCAGTCTGAAGCGTTGGGTGGTCCGGTCAACGAACGAATTGGCCCCGGGGATTATAACATTACGATTACCAATACGGTGAATACTTGCACTACCAATGGAACGGTTGCTCTTTTACAAAACACTATCCCGGTAGAAGTAGTGAACGCCACGAGTTCACCACTCACCCATTGCACATTACCCGATGGATCAGTTACTGCTGCAGCCGTTGAAGTAAATGGAGCAGCAACCGCACTTGGTAATTTCTCTTTCGCCTGGACGGGTACTGGAGGACCTTATGCCGGAGTGTCTGTCAATAATCTTTCTGATGGCGATTACTTTGTAACCGCTACTAAAACTGCCATCACTGCTCCGGCTTCTGGCTGTGTAAGTCCACCTTTCAAAGTAACCGTGGATGATACCCGAAGATATCCTGTCGTTGGCTTCACAACACTCTCCAGCACCTCGTGTGATAATAATTTCGATGGACAAATAACTGTCACCACAACCACCACTGGCTTTGGTCCGGCTACTTTGTATAACTTCGATTGGACATCCAACCCGGCTTTCACCACCATCACAGATGCAATAGGTTTAGTAAGCCCACGCGTGTTTCAGTCTGAAGCTTTAGGTGGGCCGGTCAATGAGCGAATCGGGCCCGGGGCCTATCAACTCCGTATTACCAATGCATCGAATCAATGTTTCACTGATGCTGCCGTGTCACTGATTTCCAATCCACAACCGTTGAATATACTCACGATCACGAAACAGGATCAGGAGATCTGTTTTGCCGATGGAAGCATTGTCGTTCAGACATTAAATTCTGGCGCTATTGGAGATTATACCTATGAATGGTTTAGAAACAGTGTGGCTTCTGCGCCCTTAGTTGATGCTGGCAATGCGATCATTACTACCAACACATTATCGGCACCCACCTATGTTACCATGGGAGCCGGAACTTATTTTGTGCGAGCCACCAAGAATGTCGGTCTTACCCCAGGCTCAGGCTGTATTACTCCACCTTTTCGGGTTGATATTCTCGACTTGCATGAAGATCCACAAACCCAATTCAGTTTTACTCCAAACTCAAGCTGTAACATTACCAATCCCAACGGTATTGTATTGGCCACTGCCACAGAACGAGATGCCACCATCGATGCGTATACATTTACCTGGCAATATAATGGTGGTGCCCTCGCTGTAGCCACTGCCCAGTCAGATCTTGCCAATACCAGCACGCTGAACAATTCACCAGAAGGTAATTATAACCTCACTGTGTTTAACACCCTTACCGGATGTTCTTTTGCTTCCAACCTTGCCGTAAACATTGACTTAAGTTTGAGTTTGCCTAATATTATTACGGTAAACAAATTAGAACCCACTACCTGTATTGGCGATGGAAGTGCAGAAGTTACCAGCATTTCTATTGGAGGTGGTCCTGCATTAAGTGGTGCAGCCATTGCACCTCCTAATTTTGAGTATGAATGGTATGACGGAGCTTTTACTCCGGCTAATCTTTTAGGGAATATCAATCCCTTATTAACTCCCATTCAGAACGGTAAATATTTTGTGATTGTAAAAGACTTGCAAACCGATTGTGAATCGGCACCCACCGAAGTTGAGTTAGTGGATCAAAATATTGTTTATCCGGTTATCGAGATTACACTTACAACTCCTCAAATAAGTTGCGATGCATTAATTGGTACGGGCGTACTTGTTTCTACCGCAGATGGACAAACAGATGCCAATCCAACGTATACGTTTAGTTGGTTTCCAAGTCTCGACTTGTCAGGTACCTTGATAGCAAATACGAGTACATTAAACGGACTACGATCAGGGAACTATTCGTTACAAGCCACCAATACTTCAACAGGATGTAGTAAAGAGGCAATCTATATTGTTCCGGATAATACACCGCAGTTTGCCCCGCAACTATCGATGAGTGCGCAAGAGAGAACACTTTGCATTGGTCAGGATGGAGCTATCTTTGCCGGAATCGTGAACATCAATCCTGCGTATCCATTTCCATTAAGTTATACAGCTGATCTTTATGTTGGAGATAGAGTCAATGACCCACTCCTTCCTACGCTTCCTCCTGATCAAGCCAATATTCCAGCTCAACCTGGATTTCCACAAAACTTTTCAGCGAATAGTCTTACCGAAGGTTTTTACACGGTACGGATTGTTGACAATAATACCGGCTGTGTTGTTGTCGGTTCTGAAGAAGTTATAGATGGAAGGAAACCACCCGTTGTTGTTATTAACGCAGACAATCCAATGATTAATTGTGATCCGCTCAGAGCGAACGGACAACTCTCTGCCACAGCAGATAATAATCAAATTGCTGGATACACGTTCGATTGGTATACCGGAGTTGCTGTTCCTCCCGCGGGCGCTCCCATTCAAACGGGCGATAAACTAATTGGTCAGGTTGCCGGTGATTATATAGTTCGGGTTGTAAGACAACTGACGGGATGCGTAGCGGATAAAACCGGCACTATTACCGATGGAACTATAAACCCTCCGGCCCCAACAGCACTTGTTGAAAGAGATCGCACGAATTGTTTACAACCAAATGGGTGGGTATCTGCCAATGTTAATGGAGTTAAGATAGATCACCTGTTCCAATGGTATGATGGTGGCACTACTAAACCAAGTAATGATTTCGCAGGACCCGACTATTTTGATCGCGATATTGGGCCTTATACAGTTACCGCTACGGATTTATCCACAGGTTGCATCTCCTTACCGTCAACAGTAACCGTACTAGATAAGCGAGTTACTCCAGAAGTTGAGTTAACTTCCAAGCCTGCACTTTGTCTTACCCCTACCGGGTCTGTTAATTTAACATTACTGAATAATCAGGAAGTGATTCTTACGGAAACTTTCTGGACGTTAACTTCTTCCAATGGCCTGGTTGGTTCAGGGCCAGATGTCTACAATTTGCCGCCCGGATTTTATTCTGCTGAGTATATTTCTTCAGAAGGATGTGAGGGTACTGGCAGCGTGGAAATTAAAACAGAGATTCTCTCCTATAATCTTGTTTCGGTTAATGGTGATGGAGCGAATGATTTCTGGATTGTAGATTGTTTACAAAACTTCCCCGATAATAACGTGAAAGTTTTCAATCGATCGGGCGTGATGGTTTATGAAGCCGATGGTTATAATAATGCCGATGTTGTTTTCAGGGGCATCGGAGAAAAAGGGATCTATGCATTAGGCAATGAATTGCCGGATGGAACCTATTTTTATATCATTGATAAACGTGATGGATCTAAACCAGTTACTGGATATCTTGAACTCGTAAGGTAATGAAGCTCCTTGTATCTGCACTTTGTGTATTTCTTTTATTTCCCTTATCGGGAGTCGCCCAACAACGACCTATTCAATCGTTGTATATGTTCGATCCGCTATTAATCAATCCGGCCTTTGCGGGTACACAAGTTCAATTGAGTGCCACTTCTATCTATCGAAATCAATGGGTCAATTTTCCGGGGGCACCAAAAACACTTACGTTCTCGGCTCATTCTGGGTTTAAACAAAACCGGGTGGGGTTAGGAATTATAGCTGCCAAAGATCAAATAGGAATTCATGACGAGTCATCTTTGTATTTTGCTTATTCCTACAAACTACCCTTATCGCGTTTTGATAAATCTACTTCTCTATCCTTTGGCGTTCAGGGCGGATTCAATGCCTTACGTTCTGACTACACATTAACGATTTCGCGCGAAGAAGATAAGTTTGGGGTCTTACGAACCTTTAACCCAAACTTTGGTGCCGGCCTCTTTTTTAAGAATAAAAAATACTACGCAGGATTTTCAGTTCCTTATATGATAAACAGCGAGCTGCTCACTGTGAATAGTGCGTTTCAAAGTGCCGCGCGCAGGTACCGGTATTATTATCTTTCCGGGGGCTTTACACAAAAACTTTCCAATAGTGTAAAATTAGTCCCCTCCACCCTTATCAGGTTTCAGGATAAAGCTCCTGTTAGCTTTGATCTTACACTCATTACTGTTCTCTATGATGCTGTTGGCATTGGAGTCTCCTACCGACTGAACGATTCTGTTATCGGGCTTTTTGAGTTACAACTCAATGATAATTTTCATGTTGGCTATGCCTATGATTTAACCTCTTCTGATATCCGACAGTATTCTAATGGAACTCATGAAATCATGCTTAACTATAGAATTAAAATCACCAAGTTTCACCAGGGGTTGGAATGTCCTGCCTACTGGTAAGTCAAATGAGCTCTTGCGTAACTAAATGGCTAACTAAATTCAATAATTTCTAGCATCGATTGCGTAAATGAATAACTATCAAAACATTCGTTTCACTTTTTGCACAATACTCATACTGGTCAGTATCACTTCGGGCTATACCCAAAAGTTTACCCTGGGGGTAAAAGCCGGAACCTCGCTTTCGATAAATTCATTTGGTGACAAAGACGATAAGGATCAATTTACGAACCTGTGGAAGCCAGGCTTTTTCGGAGCGGCACTTGTCAATTTTCCCATGAAGAAAAATTTTTCCTATCAGGCTGAAATGGGATTTTCACAACGAGGCCGGAAAATAGAATTTAACGAAAGAACCTGGTCCAATAGCGCGACATATCATTACATTGACCTTTCCATGGTGCTACGAAAATCATACCCACTCAACTGGGCATCAGACATACAAGGAACATGGTTTTTTAATGTTGGACCCCGCGTTAGTTATTGGCTAAACGGAAAAGGAACGGTAACCTCGGGCGGTTCTTATAATTACAAATTAGCATTTGAAACCCCGCCTGAAGAGCCACTGGCTCCGGATTTTGATAAAATGTATATGGCCGATGTAAACCGCTGGCTTTTTGGTCTTGACTTTGGAGTTGGGGTAGATGCACCTACACGCGCAATGCAGAAATTCGTTATTGAGTTACGATTCACGTCCGGGCATACTTATTTTGGAGCACAAAATGGAGCCTTTAATCGTACGTTGGGCTTTGTGGACAATCTTAGAGCCAACGAAAAAATAATTTCATTGTCGATCGACTACACGTTAACCCGGGAATTAAATCAATCCAAAAAAGGAAAGAGCACCAAGACAGAAATTAAAAAAGGAAAACCCAGAAAGAATATTGATTCTATGATTAATTAGAAGCCATCTCAAAATACCTTTAAGGGTGCGTATCATGTCGGATTTATTCCGGCATCTCAATTTTATCGCACAGATTACGAGATCGCGGATCAATGCCTGCCTATGCCGAAGCGGCTACGCGCAGGCAGGTCCGCGATGACAAAGTATTTTTGAGATGGCTTCTAAAAACGTAATAGTTTTTCTATTTCAGTTTTTACCTTTTCGGGATCTGGTAACACCATCTTTTCGAGATCAACATTGAGTGGAATAGCCGGCAGGTTTGCAGCTCCTACCGTCCACACCGGAGCATCGAGGAATTGAAAACATGATTGTGAAATTCTTCCCGCCAACGATTCGGCAAATGAATTCAGTAAAGGTTCTTCCGTTAACACCATTGCGCGACCATGTTTTTTCACAACCTCAACAATCATGGTCCAGTCAATTGGATTGAGGGTGCGCAGATCTACAATTTCTAGTTGGCCTTTAAAACTTTTTGATGCTTCGAGTGCCCAATACACTCCCATACCATAAGTAATGATTACAGCAGATTCTGCCGCAGCAATTTTTTCTTCCTGCGCTGCTTTTACTACCCTTGCCTTCCCGAAAGGAAGCACATACTCTGCATCCGGCTCAATGGTCTTAGCCTCGTTTGTGCCGGGCACTTTACTCCAATATAAGCCCTTGTGTTCAAGCATGATTACTGGATTGGGATCGTAGTAGGCAGCTTTCATCAAGCCTTTCATATCCGCTGCATTCGAAGGATAGACAACTTTAATTCCCCGAATGGTGAGGAGTGTTGATTCAATACTTCCCGAATGATAAGGTCCGCCACCACCATACGCTCCGATGGGTACGCGAATCAAAGACTGAATTGGAAATTGTCCTTTGGATAGATAACAACTCTTGGATAATTCTTCCACGAGTTGATTCATTGCAGGCCAGATATAATCTGCGAATTGAATTTCCACAATAGGCTTCGCACCTACTGCCGACATGCCCGCGGTTGATCCCACGATATAAGCTTCCTGAATGGGTGTATTGAAGACGCGATGATCGCCATACTTCTGTGCCAGCGTTGCCGCTTCGCGAAAAACACCGCCCAGTCTACCCCCTACATCCTGACCATAAAACAGGGCCTCGGGATGCTGCTTTAAAATTTCATCCACTGCATGGAGTGCGGCATCTACCATCAACACCTTTTCACCTTTCTTTGGTGAACGAACTCCTTTCTCTTCGGTTATCGGAGTTGGAGCAAACTCGTGTGTATCAAAATCAAGAACATCCGGATCGGGTGAATTCCATGCACGCTCGTAATCTGCTTTCACTTTCTTCGCTGCCCGCGATTTGATTTTCTCCAGGTCATTATCAGTAGTACCCAGGTTGCGCAATTCTTTCTCTAACACCAGCAGCGGATCACGTTTCTGATGTTCCTTTAAATTCGCACCCCGATACCACTCCCTTCGTACACCGGAAGTATGGTGGCCCAGTAACGGACAGGTTGCATGCACCAGTATAGGGGTTCTGTTTGTTCGCACAAAATCAATTGCTTCTGTAAGCGCTTCATAGCTCCTGATAAAATCGGAGCCATCCACACGCCTGCGCTCCAGGCCTTTAAAGCCCGCAGCATATTCATAGGCATCCATCGCGCGCATCTCAGCTCCGGAAGCAGAAATACCCCAATCATTGTCCTGCACCAAATACAGAATGGGAAGTTTTTTCAATACCGCCATTTGAAAAGCTTCGGCCACTTCCCCTTCGGTTACAGACCCGTCACCGAGAGAACACAATACGATTGGTTTTTGATTAGACTTATTCAACTGTTGTGATTCGAGGTAGGCAATGCCATGTGCCATGCCGGTAGCAGGAATCGCTTGCATCCCGGTAGCTGAACTTTGATGGGGTATGGTAGGAAATCCTTTACGCTTCAAGGCCGGATGTCCGTAGTAGGTGCGGCCACCGGAAAAAGGATCATCGCGTTTGGCCATCAACTGAAGCATTAATTCATAGGGTTCGAGGCCCATGCCAAGCAGCATGGATTCATCGCGGTAGTAAAGGGATGCATAGTCATATTCTTTTAATTGCAACCCGGCCGCCAGTTGAATGGCTTCATGACCGCGGGATGTACTGTGAACATATTTGCTGCAGACTTCCTTATTCTCTTCATAGGTATCAGCCATCGCCTTTGCCGTTAACATCAGCTCATAGGCTCTGAACAGCAGACTGTAGTCCACAACATCAGTCTTTCTTTTTGTCACGCCCGCACCTATCATTATTTATTCATTTTGAACAGGAACAAAGATAAATATTTTAAGCTCTTCATCGGTCAGGTGGGAAGACCGGAAAGTATTAGATTTGGAGTGGAGATTAGTGTGGTTCGGTGATTACAACGACTTATACAAAAGTAAAAATATTCATTAGAGCATTTGAAGGCGGAAGACCTGACTGAATTTGAAAGCAATCTTCGCTATAACTGGATTGCGGCTCTCGTTACTGGTTCAAAATATATTCAGGCGCGTGTACTCGGCCGCAATGACATTCCACAGAGTGGTAAGACTTTCTTTTCAAGATTGATAAAAATCATACTGACAGGTGGGTAAAAATCCAACTAACATTGAAATTTCGTAGGGAAACGAACCAAGACGAGGAAAATTGAAAACTTTTAATTCTCTTACATAGATAAGCCTAACTAAATTAATTTAGGTTTTAATCTAGCCTTTACTCATTGTCTTCCAACCAGTCAGAATTCGGAATGCGGTCTTCACTATGACTGGATTGCGGCTCTCGTTACCGATTCAAAATATCTTTAGGCGCGTGTACTCGGCCGCAATGACACTCACACTCCAAGATTGATAAAAATCATACGGACAGATGGGTAAAGATCATGGATTTCGGGGAAATGATTACAGTACATTTACATACCTATTAAAAAAGGGGGTTATATGAAACTGATGAAAAAATCTAATTTCCCATCGTTGCTGAATGAACGGTGGATGACCGACTTCTTTGATACGGATCGTTTCTTCTTTGACAGTGACTTGTTGAAGCCAACATCCGTGCCCATGCTGCCACCTGTAAACATTATTGAAGCTGAGAAAGAATTTGTGGTTGAAATGGCTGCTCCCGGAATGGACAAAAAAGATTTTGTGATTGCTGTTGAGAACGGAGTGCTGAATATTTCGGCAGAACACAAAGTTGAACATGAAGAAAAAGAAAAAGATTTCACTCGCAGAGAGTTCAACTATCAGACTTTCACAAGATCGTTTACACTTCCTGAAAATGTAAGTGATGAGAAAATTGTTGCTAACTATGAAAATGGACTTCTGAAGTTACAACTTGGTAAGAAAGTGATTACCAAGGTGCCACCCAGAAAGGAAATTGCAGTTCATTAGTAGAGTGGCAACCAAAAAAGCAACCAACGAAGCACTCGAACTTTGAGACTCTTAAAGAACCTGCCTGTTTACAGCGTGACGGGTGTACTAATCGAAGGTTGTTGAAACAGAAAGAGGCTTCTCAAAAGTCATTCAGTCTTCGTCAAGCCTCAGGCCTGACGATCCCTGATTTGAGATATAGAATGAGATTCCGGCTCAAGGCCTGCCTATGCCGAAGCGGCTCCGCGCAGGCAGGGCCGGAATGACATTCCAATTTTAATTGACTTTTGAGAAAGCCTCTTTCCTTTTTAAAAGCTTGCTATTAATTCAAACGCACTTTTCAGTTTACGAATCAACTGTGCGGATTCATCAAAGTCTAATGTTTGCTGGCCGTCACTGAACGCCTCTTCCGGTCGTTGATGGGTTTCATAAATAATACCATCGGCTCCCGCCATCAAAGCTGCGAGGGCGATCGGTTCCACATAGTCGCGGATGCCTATGCCATGAGAAGGATCGGCCACTACCGGTAAATGCGATTTCTCCTTCAGGATGGGGATCGCGTTGATATCCATCGTGTTTCTACTTGCCTTCTCATACGTGCGAATACCGCGCTCACAAAGGATTAATTTTTCGTTACCCCCCGAGAATACATACTCCGCGGAGGAAAGCAACTCTTCGATGGTGCCAGAGATGCCGCGTTTGATCATCACCGGCTTATCTACTTTACCCAACTCATCCAGCAAATTAAAATTCTGGGTGTTTCGTGCACCTACCTGAAATACATCTACATAAGGATACATCGCTTCAATCTGACTCACCTGCATTACTTCGCTGATAATTTTTATACCTGCAGCTCTTGCCCGTGCATGCCACATTTTCAAACCATCAATGCCCAACCCCCGAAAGGCATAAGGCGAACTGCGTGGTTTAAACACACCCCCGCGCATGATACGCACACCATTAGCCTGCAAGTGATTGATGGTAAGATCTACCTGTTGCTCGTTTTCTATAGAACACGGGCCGGCCATGATGGATAAATTTCCGTTGCCGATGAATACACCCTCGCCCAGATCAATAGCCGTTGGTTCCACTTTCCATTTGCGCGAGACCAATTTGTAATCATCCGAAACCCGATGAATGTCTGCGATTCCTTTCATGTATCCAACCTGACGGAGATCGAAATCTTTCTTTCCAATACCCACCAGGTAGGAACCGCGCTGCGTGATAACCTCCGTGGTTTTATAACCCAGTGAATTCACTTTGGTTATGATGGCTTGTTTTTCTTCTGATTTTATGGAGGGTTGTAATTGAATGATCATGTGGATTTTCTTTGGGATTAACCCTTTAGCGATTTCACAAATTGATGAATGTCTGTTTTCAAATCTTTGCTATTTTTCAGGCAGGTAATAAATGAACTCCCGACTATGGCACCCGCCCCCTGTTCACAGGCCTGTGCATAGGTTGTGTGATTGGAGATACCGAAGCCAATCAGAAAAGGATGTTTGAGATGCATGGCCTGCAACTTTTTAAAATACAGTTGTTGCTCCGCACTGAATTCACTTTTGGCACCGGTTGTACTGGATGAAGAAACGGCATAGATGAAACCAGTACTTAAGGAATCTATCTGTCGGATGCGGGCCTCGGAAGTTGTTGGTGAAATCAGAAATGAAATGCTCAGGTTTAAGGAATCGGTCAGTTCCTTATAATGCTTGACATATTCATCCAACGGCAGGTCGGGAAGAATCAGTCCATCTACGCCCGCTTGTGAAGCTTCCTTACAAAACTTTTCAATACCATATTGCATGACGGGGTTCAGGTAGCCCATCAAGACAATAGGCATTTTTATCTGCGGACGAAGTTCCCGGATTTGATTTAACAAGAGTCCTACGTTCATACCCTGATCCAGCGCGATTTTATTACTCTCCTGAATCGTGGGGCCATCGGCAATAGGATCTGAAAATGGTATTCCAATTTCTATCATATCCACCCCTGCTGCTTCCAATTGAACAGCTATAGCGGCCGTGTCATTCTGAATGGGAAACCCGGCTGTATAGAATACAGATAGAATATCCTTCTTTTTTGCAGCGAATAATTCAGTAATTCTGTTTTTCATATACATTTTTTTGAACCGCAGAGACGCTAAGGCGCAAAGAGTTAAAATTAATTATAAGATTAAAGATTAGTATTTTCCCCAGCGGATATAGGTTTCCAAATCTTTATCACCTCTTCCGGACAAATTAATCACTACTACATCCTCTGCGCTCAATTCAATTTTATCCAATGCGGCAATGGCATGTGCGGTCTCTATGGCAGGAATGATTCCTTCGAGACGACTTAGCTCAATGCCTGCATTCATGGCTTCGTCATCGGTAGCACTTACAAACTGAACCCGGCCTACATCAAACAAATGTGCATGCAGTGGCCCAATGCCTGGATAATCCAACCCTGCGGAAATAGAATACGGTTCTACTACCTGTCCATCTTCCGTTTGCATTAAAAGTGTTTTGCTGCCGTGAAGAACGCCTGGTTTACCCAACGCTGTAGTCGCTGCGGACTCTCCGCTATCCACACCTTTGCCGGCCGCTTCCACCCCTATAAGTTGCACGTGTTCATCATTCAGGAAATGATAGAATGCACCCGCAGCATTGCTGCCCCCACCCACACATGCAAACACATAATCAGGATATGGATTTCCGATTTCTTCCTGCAATTGTTTTTTGATTTCTTCACTGATCACCGATTGAAACCGCGCCACCATGTCGGGATAGGGATGCGGCCCCACCACCGACCCAATAATGTAATGAGTATCGGTAGGATGATTTATCCAATGGCGCATCGCTTCATTGGTAGCATCTTTTAAGGTCATGTTGCCCGATAAAGCCGGAACTACTTTCGTTCCGAGAATGCGCATTCGTTCTACATTGGGACGCTGCCGATCCATATCAAGCTTACCCATGTACACAATACATTCCATACCCATCAACGCACATACGGTGGCGGTTGCTACACCATGCTGACCGGCTCCGGTTTCGGCAATAATTTTTTTCTTCCCTAATCGCTTGGCCACTAGAATCTGACCGATCGTATTATTGATTTTGTGAGCCCCGGTATGACATAAGTCTTCACGTTTTAAATAAATGGTTGCCCTATATTTTTCCGACAACCGTTTCGCGAGGTATAAAGGCGTGGGCCGGCCCACGTAGTTCTTAAGCAGGTCATTAAATTCAGCTTGAAACTCAGGCTCGTAAATAATTTTTAAATAGTTATCCCTGAGTTGCTCAATGTTTGGGTATAACATTTCCGGAATGTAGGCCCCTCCAAACTGTCCGTAATAACCTCTTTCGTCCACCTCAAATTTCATAGTCGTAGTTTGTTTATAATTGCTGATACTTTTTCCACATCTTTCATTGCTGGCGCCTGCTCCACGCCACTATTGACATCCACTGCATGCATGTTTAAATTCTTCAATTGCAGCACCTCATCTATAGAGGATAGATCAATTCCGCCACTTAAGAAAAATGGAATGGATTGATCATAGTGCGTCAATAGATTCCAATTAAATCGCTGCGCGTTGCCGCCAAAGTTTTTTCCTTTGGTGTCAAACAGGAAATATTCCGCCACCTCATCAAATTGCTTCGTTATCGAAAAATCAAATTCATCATCTACCCGGAATACTTTAATTATGGAAATGCCCTCGTGATTTAATTCTTTGCAAAATTCAACTGACTCATCTCCATGAAGCTGAACAAGATCCAACGCATATTGTCTGACTTTATCGATCACAACGGTTAGGGATTCATTGACGAATACTCCCACCCTACTTACCGTTGCCGGGAAATCGTTTGGGATAGTAAAATCCTCTCCTACGAACCGGGGTGAGTTTTTATAGAAGATAAAACCCATATAATCCGGCAACAAGGCACTCACGTCTTGCACATTGAGGCTATCCCGCATCCCACAAACTTTTATCTTGATATCGCCCACGGTATTATTTTAATGTTTCTGCTTTTCTTAATTCTGCAACAAACTCCCGACAAGCCTTCTCTGGCCGACTGTGTTGCATAAAATTCTGGCCCATTAAAAATCCTTCAAACCCATACTTCTTTAACTCAATGATCGTTGCTACGTTTTCAATACCACTTTCGGAAACCTTTACAACTTCACTGGGAATTTTATCCGCCAGGTTTTTTGAAACTTCAAGAGTGGTTACAAATGTTTTTAAGTCGCGATTATTCACACCGATCAAATCAACGGCTGCGCCCAGGTTATCCTGAAGTTCCTTTTCGTTATGTACCTCCAATAAGATTTCCAGGTTCAGGGATTTTGCTATCCCTGCCAATGTTTTAATCTCGGCAGGTTTCAATGCGGCTGCGATCAGCAGGATGGCATCGGCTCCTATCGATTTGGCTTCGATGATTTGATATTCATCTACCACAAAATCTTTTCGCAGGATCGGGCAAAAGTTAAACTTGCGGGCTATCATTAAATCTTCGTTGCTGCCACCAAAGAATTTAGCGTCCGTAAGAATTGATAACGCAGAAGCACCCGCCTGCATATACCCAATCGAAGTGCGTTCTACAGAGACATGCGGATTGATTATTCCCTTCGAGGGCGACTTCCTTTTTATCTCTGCAATAATCCCGGATTTATCTGGACGTTGAACATATTTTTTTAATGACACCACCGGAGATTGAAAAAAAATACTTTGCTCCAAAAGTTTTGTTGGATACAACGCCTTGCGCTCCGCTACCTCTTTGTATTTAAATGCAATGATTTCGTCCAGAATATTCATTTCACTTTTCCATTAATTTTTTGAATGCCTGCAAGGCCTTTCCCGATTGGAGCGCTTCCCTTGCTTTATTGACGGCTGCTGAAAGTCCGGCAGCCCTATCCACACAATACAAGGCCATCGCAGCATTCGCAATCACTGCGGAGTTTTGGGCCTCCGTCCCCTTCCCTTCCAGAATGTTGACAAAAAGCGCGGCCGATTGTTCTACGGTAGCGCCTCCTTTTATCTGATCATACTTCACCAACGGCAAGCCTAGGTCGGCAGGTTCCGCTAACCGTTCGCCATCGTTAGAGAAAAATTTAAAGGGACTAGTCAATGACACTTCATCATACCCATCCAGGGAATGGAGAATCAAAAAATCTTTATCTGTATTCTGATAGAGGTAGGCATACTGACGCGCCAACTCCAAACTAAAGACACCTACTAGCTGCCGGGTGGGAACAGCCGGATTTACCATGGGCCCCAGCATATTGAAAAATGTTTTCACCCCTAACTCTTTGCGGATGGGTGCTACATTTTTCATAGCTGGATGAAACAAGGGTGCATGCATAAAACAAATGTTGGCCCGATCGAGGCTCCGTTTCAATTCATCCATGTTATTCGTGAATGCATATCCAAAATATTCCAGCAGGTTTGATGAACCACACGCAGAGGAAACTCCATAATTACCATGCTTGGCCACGGGTTGTCCGGCAGCAGCTACTACAAAAGAAGATAACGTTGAAAGATTGATTGTGTTTTTTCCATCTCCGCCCGTGCCGCATACATCCATAACAGGTTGATCGAACCGGGCCGGCACACATAACTCCAGCATGGCATCGCGAAAACCCTGCAACTCATCTACAGTAATACTACGCATCATATATACCGTCATAAATGCAGCAGTCTGGCTCAGATTAAATTTGGCCGAAGCCAGATCAACCAACACCTGGCGGGCCGTCTCTTTGGTGAGCGAGCGATGTTCAATTAATTCCGTTAAGATTTGTTTCATGTGAGGTTCGAGATAGAAGACTTGTGTAAGAAATCATAGGTTAATAATATTAATGCTTTAACCAATTTTTAATCATGGTGGGGCCTTCGGGCGTCATGATTGATTCAGGATGAAACTGCAGGCCCCGCACATCATAACGAACGTGTCGCAATCCCATTATTAATCCCTCCTGATTTACTGCCGTCACTTTTAAATCCGAGGATATACTTTCTGGCTTCACCGCCCATGAGTGATAATGAGTAGCCTGGAATTTTTGAGGTATACCCTGAAACAAATATTCCTGCTGATCTACTACCTCACCGGTTGAGGTAACCCCATGCAGCACGTTGGGAATATTAAACAATCGCGCGCCATAGACCTCGGCAATTCCCTGATGACCGAGACAAATTCCGAGGATGCTTTTTGTGGGACCATATTCCCGAACCAAAGCTTTCATGATGCCGGCCTCATCCGGAATGCCCGGGCCCGGTGAAATCAGGATTTTGTCGTACTGCTTCACTGCCTCCAATTCAATTTTATCATTGCGATAAATATCCAATGCGAATCCATTCTCGCGAATGATATGGACAAGATTGTAGGTAAAGGAATCGTAATTATCTAATACTAAAATTTTTATCATATTCTTTCAGCTAACACCACTGCTTTTCGTAACGCTTCCAGTTTATTATTTACTTCCTGCAATTCACTTTCTGATTTTGATTTCGAAACAACTCCTGCCCCAGCCTGATAGGTGAGTTTGTTGTCTTTGCTTAAAAACGTACGGATCATGATGGCATGGTTGAATGAATTATCAAACCCCAGAAAACCAATCGCGCCACCATAAAATCCACGGTTCACATTTTCATATTGATTAATCAGTTTCATCGCCATGTGTTTGGGTGCACCGGACAACGTGCCGGCCGGAAATGTATCCGCAGCCATTTGAATCACGGAGGCGTTAGACTTCAATGTGCCCGTCACTTTCGATACAAGATGGATAACATGCGAGTAGTATTGAATTTCCTTGAATACTTCCACCACCACATGATCAGCGTTACGACTCATATCATTGCGGGCCAGGTCGACCAGCATAATGTGCTCCGCATTTTCTTTTTCATCAGCTGAAAGTTTCTCAGCCAGCAAAGCATCTTCCTGATCGTTGCCTGACCTTCGAAACGTTCCAGCTATTGGAAAAATATGAGCTTTTCCATTTTTGATTTGTATCTGTGCTTCCGGAGAAGAACCAAACAGTTTAAAGTTTCCGTAATCAAAAAAGAAAAGATACGGAGAGGGGTTGATGGACCGCAACGCTCTGTAGACATTGAACTCATCGCCCCGGAAGCCGGTGGTGAATCTTCTTGAAAGTACGATTTGAAACACATCGCCCCGATAACAATGTTTCTTACCCTTATCAATTATTTCTAAAAACTGGGCATCCGTGTAGTTCGACTGCTCGGCCCCGGTTTGGGTAAATTGAAATGTTGTAATCCTGTTATTAAAAATTAGTTGTTCAATTCTTGCTAACGAGGTCTCAACTCCGGCATCCGCCAGTTGATGTTCGAACAGGGTCATCTCGTTAAAGAAATGATCCACCACAATTACATAGCGATACAATGAATAGATCATATCCGGAAGATCATCCACTTTTTGAATCTCTACGTCTTCGAAATAACGCACCGAATCGTAAGCCATGTAGCCAAACAATCCATCATGCGGATATTTAGAGGTTACTGATGAATCTGGTATAAATGAATTTTTGAATTGATCCAAGAGTTTTGCGACCTGTCCCGATTCCGTAAGCGCAATTTTTTCGACTGGACGCTGCGGGTAGCGGATCTCGGCTTGACCTGCAATAACACGAAACGTTGCCACCGGGTCACAACAGATAAAGGACAAGCTGTTTTCATTGCCATGATAGTCCGAACTTTCGAGCAGAATACTTCCGGCAAAAACATCACGCAACTTAAGGTAAATGTTAACCGGGGTTATCGTGTCGGCCAGCAGGCGCTTTGAGTATGTTTTTAATTTTAGGTTCATTTTAACTTTTACTCTTTTTAATTTTTCGAGGTGTGGCTGACCAAAAGTCAAGTATCAATTGATCTGTCATTCCGGGCTTTGACCCGGAATCCCGAATTGTGCGCACTCAACGAGATCGCGGCTTCCAGCCTAAGGCTGGACGATGACAGATTGACTTTTTGGTCAGCCTCACACTGTTATTCAAAACAGCCTACAAATAAGAAGGCCCACTGTGAACAGCGGGCCTTCGGCATATAAATTTTACATAGCTGGGCTGCTCACCAATCGAGATTCGATTTGTGCCACCACCAAGCCATCTGTATTGAACTCATCATATTATGCTTCTGCCTTTTTACGGGCAGCTACCTTTTTAGGTTTTGGCTCAGCCGCTGAAGCTGCTACGCTTGGTTTTTTGGAAGCCACACGCTTCAGACGGGCTTTGATTTTAGTTCTGTTTCTTGAAACTCCAAAAGAGCCTATTGTGCGCTTACCTTTTTTCGTTTTTTTATCACCTCTTCCCATGGAATAATTAAAATATGGGGCAAGTATACCAAAGGGATTACTTTCCACCAAATGTTGTCCATTCTTTTATGGAATCAGGGTATATTAAGTCGCCATTTATTTGGCTTAGCTTGAAAAACAAAATTTCAGGTAGATCTGTTAAACATGAGTCAGTGAAAGGGATCTGAAAAAGAACCGCAGAGGCGCTAAGGCGCAAAGGTGTTAATGGAACTTTTATTAACCGATAAATAGGACGATATGGCTGCAGAGATGATTGAAGTACTTCGGAAAACTGCCCGAAAAATAGAGAATAGCTCATCCTATCAATGGGGACACATGGGGCTTTGCAATTGTGGCTTTCTGGCACAGGAGATTACATCCCTTAGTAAAGAAGAAATTCATCGCAGAGCCATGCAACGACATGGCGATTGGTCGGAACAACTTAACGACTACTGCCCTACCAGTGGCTTTCCGATGGATGACCTGATTTCAGAATTAATAGCATTTGGTTTTACCCGTACCGAGTTAGCGCACCTGGAAAAACTTTCTGCCCCGGCTGTACTGCGCCAATTGCCGATTGCTAAACGCAACCTGCATCACAATATAAAATCCGATGTTGTGCTCTACATGAATACGTGGGCGCAGGCACTGGAGGATAGTTATCTTCCTATGATCTCGATTCAGGATCTGGCCGTGCCAGAATTTCAGGGAAGTTTATAAAGGATACAGTCTTTCGGTTCATTGTTCTGATTGGGGAAACGAAACCACTTATTCAAGTAAGCTTCCTCCACAAGACCTACTTTCTTTAACACACTTGCTGAGGCATGGTTATCGGCATCTATAAAGGAACCAATTCGAAAAATGTCAGGATGCGTTTTGAGTGCGGCCACGAGTTTGCTTGCAGCCTCGGTTGCGTAACCCTGCTGCCAGTGCAAGGGGCCGAGAATGTATCCGATCTGGATTTTTCCTTCGTCATTCAAAAAACCACACCCACCTATTAATCGTCCACTCATCTTTAAGCGGATTGCATAGGAAAAGTCAATGCCGCGTTTCCACCCCGCAATGGTTCTTGATAAATATTCACGCGTATCCCGAATGGATTGATGTGTTGGCCAGGTCACATATCGCGTACTTTCCGGCTTGCTCGCATAGGTATAAAAGATTTCTTCTGCATCTTCGTAGCGAAATCGGGTTAAGAGGAGTCGTTCGGTTTCTAATTTTTCGGGAAATACCATCTATGGGAAAAGAAAACAATATCGTTCATCAATATTTCAAAAAAGAACTGGAAGGATCAAAAATTTTAGTGAAGGTAAATCCTATTCATTTAAAGGGTACAGAACTAGTTGTGGATGCGGATGGCGTTCATGCGCGCGATCTTGATTTTGATTCAGAAATATTTGAAGATCTGAAAGCGGATGGTTTTATTGAGGTGAATGCGCTGGAATTCAATCTTTATTTATCGGGATTGGCTTAGGTGGATGCCACAAAGACACGAAGACACTAAGTAAATTTAATGCAGCAAGCCCTTAAGACAAAGACTATCTAGCCATCCTGCTCAGGATTTTTTTTTGCCACGAAGGCACCAAGGCACGAAGCATTTTTAATACACTGTGATTTGTTTTTACCACGAAGGCACGAAGTATATTTAATACCGTATAAGCCTTAGGGTAAAGATTATTTAACCCTCTTGCTCAGGATTTTTTTGGCCACAGAGACACCAAGGCACGAAGCATTTTTAATACAATGTGATTTTTTTTTGCCACAAAGACACTAAGGCACGAAGTATATTTAATACCGTATAAGCCTTAGGGTATAGATTATCCAACCCTCCTACTCAGGATTTTTTTGCCACGAAGACACCAAGTCACGAAACATTTTTAATACAATGTGATTCCTTTTTTGCCAGGAGGACACCAAGGCACGAAGTATAGTAAACAGTAGATTATTAGCGGATCAACAATTTTCTTACCTTTGCCCCGGCAAATCGGCACGACCAGCTCCTGCTGAACTCCCCCAGGATCGGAAGGTAGCAAGGGTAGGCAGTTGTAGCGGTGCGATGTTCGGTTTGC
>JALHRJ010000004.1:0-6760 GCA_022841475.1 Cyclobacteriaceae bacterium
CTGGCGGACCTCGCCCGAAAAGCAGGTTAACAGTGGAAGGTTGCGACCAACGAACAGCTCAAAACTTGTCTTTCTGAGGTTCAGTAACACCTCTCCAAATCCGGTGGGTTTTTGTTTTTATAGCGGTCAGACGGCTCTTAATTAAAATAGCCTTTCCTGCCTGCTCCGCCAACTGGCGGATTCGGCAGACAGGGCGAACCTCAGGCTGACAAATAATAAAGGTATTTAGTAGAATTATTTAATAAAGAACCCTAAACTTTATCGTGTGTTCAATCGCGCGAAGTTCTTTGATTACCTCCTTGTCGTACTTCTTGTCAATGTCCGTAATAACATAACCGATACTCTCATTAGTTTTTAGGTATTGGCCTGCAATATTAATTCCGTTATCAGCGAGTATCTGATTTATCTTAGCAAGAATGCCAGGCACATTACTATGAATATGAATTAAACGATGTGCATTTTCCAAAATCGGAAGCGATAAATTCGGGAAGTTGACACTGTTGCTCGTGCCACCGGTGTTGATGTAATCCAAAAACTTACCGGATACAAACTGGGCAATATTTTCCTGCGCCTCCAGGGTGCTACCACCAATATGCGGAGTTAAGATGGTGTTGGGCAATCCACGCAGCTCAGAAACAAACTCCTCATCGTTGCTCTTAGGCTCGTGTGGAAACACATCGACTGCGCATCCGGCAACTTTTCCGGATTGAATATTTTCTTTCAACGCTTTAATATCCACAATATGACCACGACTAAGATTGAGGAAAATAACTCCCCTCTTCATCAGGTCGAACTCCTTCTTACCGAAGAGATTGGTGTTTTCCTTCCTTCCATCAACATGCAGCGAGATAATGTCAGCTTGCTCCAGCAACTCTTTCATTGACTTGCATTTGGTTGCGTTGCCTAACGCCAATCGTTCCTCACGATCATAATAAAACACCTTCATGCCCAACGATTCGGCCAGCACGGAAAGTTGTGAGCCAATATTTCCATACCCTACAATGCCCAATTTCTTGCCCCGAATTTCAAAACTTCCTTTGGCAGATTTATCCCATTCGCCCGCATGCATCTTTGCAGACTTATCGGAGATATTGCGAATAAGCATGATGATTTCCCCAATCACGAGTTCAACCACTGAACGTGTATTACTGTAAGGTGCATTGAACACTGCAATGCCTCGTTTGGTAGCATCTTTCAAATCGATTTGATTGGTGCCGATGCAAAATGCGCCAATGGTCATTAACCGGTTTGCATTATCCAGAACTTTAGCTGTCACCATCGTTTTGGATCGGATACCCAACACCGAAACATTCTTTATTTTTTCGCACAGTTCATCTTCATCTAACCCGGCAGGATATACTTCCACATTGAATCCTTCCGCTCTAAAGGCTTCTACAGCATACGGATGTACATTCTCGAGCAGGAGTACGTTGATTCTGTTTTTAGGGTAGGAGATAGCGGTGTTCAATTTGTTCAGGTATAAAAATTCATCCAGACTAGGGGCGATGTGATCCGCCTTGCTTAATACTTTTTCGCGCTCCACATTTTCTGTAAAGGCAAAGAATTTATTGGCCAACCCTGCATGCTTGATTTCATAATCGGTGTAACCATCACCAATAACATAAACATCCCCGGGTAGGTTCAGGCGTTTCAACTGCTCTACTTTTCCATTATTCTGAGAAAGTGGATTTTCTTTGTCGAACCCAACTACATTGCCTTGCGCATCGAAATGAAAACGGTTGGCAAGAATATTTTCGGGTTTTATTCCAAACTCAGTAACAATGGGATCAATGAAGGCATGAAATCCATTGGAGATGATGTAGATGTTTTCTGCAAAGGTTTGGAAAAACTCTCGGTTTCGTTTGAAAGACTCTGACACCAATTCTCTTAGAACAACTACCAATTGATCCAGATGTCTTTTATTGGGAGATAATAATTCAATACGTTTCTCCAGTGACTCACGAAACGAAATCGAACCATCCATGCCTTGGTTGGTGATGTTCACTATCTCCTGACGCATCCGTTCAAGGTCTGGATGATCCTTTAATGAGATGTCGGCCAGAACATCAAAGGCTTCTACTTTCGTGAATGTACTATCGAAATCGATTACGAAATACCGGTTGGGCTTCATGAGTTTTTACAAGAATCCCAAAAGTAAAACTAAAAGTCCATAGTGCACAGATAACGATCACGGTATCAATGAAATTCTTCTCGAACATACGTTAGGCACTTTACCTATATGTTCAAAGTATTAACTTCATCACCTGAGCAGAGGAAGGGCAAACCTGAGCAAATTCAGTGGAGGATTTTATTTCATCAGGTACCTGATCTCTGGGTATTTCACTAAAGCTAAGTTTCTGAAAAAAGTAGTAGGCTGACTGGGTTAGCAAGTACACTTCCTTCATGTTGTTATCACTAGCCAGTTGTATTAAATCAGTTACAATTTGCTTACCTACTTGCTGACCTCGTAACTCCTGACTTACCGCAAGCGATCGGAGCAAGGCCTTGTCGTTGTAAAACTCAAGCCCACCCGATCCGATTAATTTTTCATCCGTATTATAGTATAATAAAAACGAACCTTTATCCAAAGTTAGATCGTCTGCTGGTAGTTGATTGCTTTTAAGAAAATTTTGTAATGACTCTAGTTCCCGACTTGATTTAACTTCCTGCTTTACTATAAATTCTTTCATTGGACAAAGGTGATAACCATCAGGCAAAATCTAAAGCCCGGCTGATTAAAATTTTATTAACCCAAAAAAGTCATTAGACTTTTTTGCACAAGGTGCTGACGATTGAAAATGAAGCAGTTTAGCTTTTGTTTTGAAAGTAAGTCTTCCTTCATTTTCAATGTCAGAGTTAATCCTGACATCCTGACGCTTGCTGTCAGGATTCGTCATCTATTGAAGTCTCATCTAATTTCTATTGACAATTCCGGGATTAACAGCACGTTGACCCTTCGCCACAACAAGCTGCTTTCGCTTCCTTACTGGAGGGAGTTGGTCCCGTTGGTTTTTCAGCATAAACTGTAATGCTAAAGATTCCAAGATCCCCTTGCTTTACTTGCTCCAATTCTTGACCTGTTAAATAAGCTGATAATATTTCTTGCGGGATTGTGATTTTTTTATTTTTTTGAATATCAAGATTGGTAAAGCCAGCTTCTTTAATGATTTTCAAATACTCTTCTTTCTGGATTGCACCAGAAATACATCCAGCATACATCTCTGCATTTTTGCGTAAGCCATCTGGCAATTCACCGACTAACACAATATCAGAGATACTAAAATGACCACCGGGTTTCAATACCCGAAAGGTTTCTGAAAACGCCTTGGTTTTGTCGGGCACAAGATTCATCACGCAGTTACTAACCACTACATCAGCAACATTAGCACTGACAGGTAATTTTTCTATGTCTCCATAGCGGAATTCAACATTGTGATAACCCAATTTCTCAGCATTGTTGCGGGCTTTCTCGATCATTTTCTCTGTGAAGTCAACTCCAATAATTTTACCAAAGGCACCAGCCACTGATCTTGCGACAAAGGCATCGTTGCCCGCACCCGAACCGAGGTCTATCACTACATCGCCTTCTTTAATTTTAGCAAACTCTGTTGGTAAGCCGCAGCCTAATCCTAAATCGGCATCGGCAACATACCCGGAAAGCTTTGTATAATCTTCAGCCATAATAGCTTCGTCAATCGTAGCGCAACCACATCCACTGCCGCAACAACTGGTTTCGTTTTTATCTTTACTTTGCGTGGCAATTTCGCTGTACTTGTCTTTAACGATTTGCTTAAGTTCTTCAGAGGTAGTCATCATATTTTGAGTTTTATTGTTATCGTAATATTGCGATTGAATTGAGTAAAAAATTTTAACAACAGCCTTCGTGAACTTCATGCAGAAGATCACCAAGTAATTTCTTAGCTTTTATTAATGCTTTAGGGTCAATGCAGTAACAAACAGAGGGTCCTTCAATTTCGCCTTTAATTAAACCCGCTTTTTTTAATTCTTTAAGATGTTGCGAGACGGTTGATTGTGATAGTGGAAGTTCCTCCACAATGTCACCACACACGCACGATTTCTGTTCTGACAAGTATTGCAAAATGGCAATCCGGGCAGGATGTCCCAATGCCTTGGCAATCAAGGCTATTTCATTCTGAGTTTTGGTAAATTCTTCGGTCTTTGAAAGTCCCATAGTGTGTTAATCGTAATATTACGATTAAAGTTTCAGATTCGTTAAATATTTTTTTACTAATACCATCCACTTTAACCAAGAGTAGTTTGAACTGCCAGATATTAAGAGGAAATTTACAGCATTCTAAAGATAAATATCAATATGATCGCAGTAAAAGGTTACGCAGCACAAAATCCAACAACTCCACTAGCTCCATTCAATTTCAATCGTAGAGAAGTTGGCTTGAATGATGTTCAAATTGAAATTCACTATTGTGGTGTTTGCCACTCAGACCTACACCAGGTGCGCGATGAATGGGGTGGGTCTATTTATCCGATGGTGCCCGGCCATGAGATTGTTGGCCGGATTACCAAGGTAGGAGCTAACGTAAAGAACTTTAAAGTAGGTGAACTCGCAGGTATTGGTTGCTTTGTGGACTCTTGTCGCACCTGCCCAAGTTGCCAGGCTGGAAATGAACAGTATTGTGACGTAGGAATGGCAGGCACTTATAATGGTTATGAAATGGATAAAAAGACACCTACCTATGGTGGTTATTCAAATTCCATCGTAGTGGATGAGAACTATACGCTGCATGTATCAGATAAGCTGCCCCTGAAGGCAGTAGCACCTTTACTTTGTGCAGGAATCACTACTTACTCTCCCTTACGCCATTGGAAGGTAGGCAAAGGCCAGAAAGTAGCCATTGTCGGACTCGGTGGACTCGGCCACATGGGAGTTAAGTTTGCAGCTTCGTTCGGTGCTGAAGTAACAGTCCTTAGTCACTCGGCTTCTAAAGAGGCTGATGCCAAACGACTTGGTGCAAACAATTTTGTGAATACAAAAGATGAAAAGGCTGTAACGAAAGTTCGCAATCATTTTGATTTTATTCTGGATACCGTTTCGGCCCAGCATGATGTAAACATGTATTTAGGCATGCTGAAAACTCAGGGAACTATGGTGATGGTAGGTGTTCCTCCGGAAGCCGTACCTGTGCATGCATTCAGTTTGATCCCAAAACGTAAGACCCTGGCGGGCTCTATGATTGGCGGTATTCGAGAAACCCAGGAGATGCTAGATTATTGTGCGGCTAATAACATTGTATCAGATATTGAGATAATCCATATCAAAGACATTGAGCAGGCGTATGTGCGTATGGTGAAAGGGGATGTGCGTTATCGGTTTGTGATTGATATGGCTACTTTATAAGTTATTGCTGATAGCGAATGCGAATTCCATAGATTCTTTGCTGGGCCTGTGAGGGTTCATCCACATTTGTATTAATGTTGAAATCAACTCTGATTCTGTATGAAAATAATTCGTTAGAAATGATTTCCCGGCCATTGAAACTGCTGATTGTTTCTGTACGAATGGTTGAACTCGAACCTGTAGATGACCATGTATTGATAACTTCGTTAGCACCTGAAGCTAAATTTTTTCTAAAGAATGTTGTAGTTAAATTTTGTGGGGCACTATCCCAATAATAAACGACTACTTGCTCCAGCGTACTTCCATGAGGTAGATTTAAACCGGCCAGAACACTTTCACCTTCATCGTCTCTCCCTGCAGTGACAAAGGAATCGTTAGTTTCAAAAATCACCATGCCATGTTTATCTGCTTTTCCTTCTGGTTTTAAAACTGTAAAATGTGCGGGATCTACAGTGTAATAGGCTACTGCCGCACCACTACCCGTTATGGCTACATTGGAAGCGCTGGTAATTCTACCCTGGGCATCAACGGTAATTTGTGAAACTTGTGTACCTGTTCCATACGTGCCAGGTGCTACACTAGTGTTTGAAAGTTTTAAATCAGTAACCGCACCATCTGAAATCTTCGTTGTAGTAATGGCGTCATTAGCGACTACCGGGTCTGGATAATTCCCTGTAAGGTCGCCACCTGCAATACCTGTGAGTGCACCACCGGAAATAGTAACATTTGTTGCACTTGTGATTCTACCTTTGGCATCGACAACAAATTGAGGTGATGTAGTCGGAGATCCATAGGTACCAGGTAATACGGCAGTATTTGAAAGTTTTAAATCAGTAACCGCACCATCTGAAATCTTCGTTGTAGTAATGGCGTCATTAGCGACTACCGGGTCTGGATAATTTCCTGTAAGGTCGCCCCCTGCAACGCCTGTGAGTGCGCCACCGGAAATAGTGACATTCGTTGCGCTTGTAATTCTCCCTTTAGCATCGACAACAAATTGAGGTGATGTTGTCGCTGATCCATAGGTACCAGGTAATACGGCAGTATTTGAAAGTTTTAAATCAGTAACCGCACCATCTGAAATCTTCGTTGTAGTAATAGCATCATTAGCGACAACCGGGTCTGGATAATTTCCTGTAAGGTCGCCCCCCCGCAATTCCTGTGAGTGCGCCACCGGAAATAGTAACATTTGTTGCACTTGTAATTCTCCCTTTTGCATCGACAACAAATTGAGGTGATGTTGTCGCTGATCCATAGGTACCAGGTAATACGGCAGTATTTGAAAGTTTTAAATCAGTAACCGCACCATCTGAAATCTTCGTTGTAGTAATAGCATCATTAGCGACAACCGGGTCTGGATAATTTCCTGTAAGGTCGCCCCCC